>NZ_MAEH01000010.1:178392-208056 GCF_009933135.1 Candidatus Enterococcus leclercqii | reverse complement strand
ACACTATTTGACGAAGAGCCACAAGTTTAGGCCGCCCTTTTACAACCGATTGAGGAAATTTGTGCCCTTTTCAGTCCTACAAAAGACTAAAATTAATAAGTTTACTGTTGCAATTTTTGCCACTGAAATTTGTGTTGCCGCTTGGTGAACCACTCATTGTTCCGCCCAAAAAGCGACGACAGGAAAAACCCAAAGTTATAACCTGATCTGGCTGCAACTTCGGGTTTTTCCTGTCATATTCTTATACTTGAAAATCAACCGGTCGCTGCTGGGTGATGCCGAAATGATAGGCGATCGCTTCAACGATACGGCGACTAGCTTGACCGTCTCCATATGGGTTGGCAGCATGAGCCATCGCTTGATAAGCAGCGCGATCAGTCAACAGCTGGGTCACTTCCTGATAAACCACGGCTTCATCAGTACCCACTAATCGTACCGTTCCTGCCGCAACCCCTTCTGGCCGCTCCGTGGTCTCCCGTAGCACCAAAACTGGTACCCCTAGCCCCGGCGCTTCTTCTTGCAAGCCGCCGGAATCCGTCAAAACCAGTTGGCAGTCCGCCATCAGATTTTGAAAAGCCACGACATCCAGCGGCTCAATCAATTCAACTTGTGGCAACTCGCCTAAAATTTCTTGGGCCAATTGCCGCACTGCCGGATTTTTGTGCATTGGAAAAATCAAGCGGGCTTGCGGCTGTTCAGTAATTACTCGTCGCAGCGCACGAAAGACCTGCGCCATCGGTTCTCCTAGATTTTCACGGCGGTGCATGGTCACCAAAATCTGGGGACCAGCTGCTGGTGAACTCGGCGTAGTGGCAGCTGTGGCTTGCTGATCTGCAAAAGTCTCAAAAGCTGTCAAAGTAGACTCTTTTTCTTGCTGATTTGTCCCAGTTGCTGTTCCCGTCTTAGTTTGCGTTCTTTGATTGTCTTGCTCGGCTTGCGGTAGCCAGTGGGGACGACCATCCAGACGCTGGCGATCAGTCACAGTGAACCGCATAGCATCGATAGCGGTATTGCCGGTGACGAAAATTTTGTCTGCGGCTTTGCCTTCTGTCAGCAAGTTGTCTCGGCTTTGGCTGGTGGGGGCAAAGTACAGCTGTGCCAGCACATCGGTCAGCTGACGGTTGGCTTCTTCCGGAAACGGCTGTGCCATGTTCCATGTTCTGAGACCAGCTTCCACATGTCCCACCGGAATTTGTCGATAAAAAGCGGCCAGTGCGGCGGCAAAAGTCGTGGTGGTGTCTCCGTGGACTAAGACCACAGCCGGCGCCTCGTTTTCTAATACATTGCCAAAGCCGGTCAAAACCCGCGTCGTGATTTCTTCAATCGTCTGCCCCTGCTTCATGATGGCCAAATCGTGATCCGGCACAATATCAAATACGGTCAATACTTGATCCAGCATTTCGCGATGCTGACCGGTAACCACCACCTGCACCTCACACCAGTCCGCCTGCTCCAACTCTTTTACTAAAGGAGCCATCTTGATAGCTTCCGGCCGCGTGCCGAAAACCGTCATCACCTTCAACTTCTCCATGTCCTGCTCTCCATTCTGCTCTCAAAAAAACACGGCTGCCCACTAGTGGCGAGGATTCAGCCCTTATTTTTGTAGGTTTCTGCTGTCTCAAGAATACGGGAAAGAAACGAAAATGGCAACCGGGAAACGAAAGGTAAGCCACAGACTGAAGAGAAATCATCTCTTGGCAAATCACGCACAAAACCGGCTGAACGCATGGTGCTTGTTCAGCCGGTTTTCCCTATTCATTGCTGTCGCGGTAGAAGCGTTGCGGCTACGGACAAGTCTGCGACAAGACAATTGGGTTCGCAATTGTCTGTGACTCGTGACCAGTTTCAACAACGAGTTAATTTCATAAGTTAGCCCACCGGCTGTGCCGCCGGTTTTCTACCTGGTTTTGCGACGTTACCCGCCACATTCAGAACATCCCACGTACGGGCAAAAGGCGGGGCGTAAAGCAAATCCAACATTCCCAACTGCTTGGTAGTCATCCCCATAGTAATGGCTGCCGCCAAAGTATCAATCCGCAGCGCGGCACCATTTTCTCCGACAATCTGCGCCCCCAAAATCACCAGGGTTTGATCGTCATAAATCAGTTTGACCCGAATATCTTTTTGCCCCGGATAATAATCTGTCTGGTTCTTGTCGTTAATCACCACCGTTTTGAAACTCAGCCCCAATTTGAGAGCATCCGCTTCCGTAATACCGGTGTGGGCAGCTTCCAATGCTAAGAATTTCACGCCGGCAGTTCCCAATGATCCTGGATAATAGCTATCTGCTCCGGCAATCACTTCACCGGCAACCCGTCCCAGTTTGTTGGCACCTGTAGCCAGCGGAATATAACTATTATCACCAGTCACCAGATGAGGCACAGTCGCACAGTCGCCCGCCCCCCAGACATCTGCCACATTGGTGCATCCCTGATTGTCTACGATTAAGGCCCCATTGGCAAGTTTATCAAACTCTGAGCCTAACATCTGCGTCGCGGGCCGTACACCAATTGCCATCACTACTAGATCCGTAGCGTATTCCCCTTGATCGGTGACTACGCTGTGAACTCGGGCAATACTTTCTTCATCTACGCCCCCTGCTAAATCCTGAACCTTTTCTCCCAAATGAAGCGCCACTCCGGCTGTCCGCAGTTTGTCTTCTAACACTTCACTGATTTCAGAATCGAAGGAATCCGCCAATAGATGCTCGTCCAATTGAATCAGCCGCACTTGTTTACCCTGATGCAAGAGCGCCTCAGCACACTCGACACCGATAAAGCCACCGCCAATTACCGTAACATGTTGCACCTCTTCTACTCGCAGGTAGGTTTTCAGGGCACGGCCGTCACCAATCGTCTTTAGATGGAAAAGATTTTCATATTTTGCGGCATCTGGTGTCTTTAACGGCGGCGTGAGTGGGTACGCGCCACAGGCAATCAGCAGCCGGTCATATGTATCAGTGAAGCTCTTCCCTTCTTGGCTATCCCACACTGTAACGGTTTTGTTGAGGGTATCGACTGCAGTCACCTCATGGAAAAGCTTAACCTTGATCCCCATCTTTTCAAAAGCTGCTTGTTCACGAGCAATCATCTGCCGACTGTCGTGAAACTGATCACCGACATAATAAGGTAACCCGCAAGCGCCAAAGCTGACTACTTCACCTTTTTCATAGACCACAACTTCTGGATTTTCTGCCATTTTTTGGATTTTTACGGCTCCGCTCATGCCTGCTGCGGTCCCGCCGATAATGATTGTTTTCATATTTGTCACCTGCTCGTTGGATTTTACTACATTTTCAAAAAGAGAGCGGAGTGCGGACTAGCCGCCGCCCCGCTGTGTTTTCATGTTAGTGGGTACTGCTGTTTTTTTTAACAACTGCCAGATTGGGCAATCGACTCAGACTTCCCGTACCCGTACATCGGCATCGTTGTAGACGCTCATGTCGATCTCACCCAGCATTTTAGCCGAGCACAGACCTGCCGTCATGGAACCGGAAACGTTCAACGCAGTCCGTCCCATATCAATCATCGGCTCGATGGAAATCAACAACCCGGCCAATCCCACCGGCAAGTTCATGGAACTCAAAACGATCAATGCAGCAAACGTTGCCCCGCCGCCGACACCCGCCACCCCAAAGGATGAAATCGCTACAATGATTACCAGCTGAACGATGAAGCCTGGTGACAATGGGTCAATTCCGACAGTTGGTGCAATCATTACCGCCAGCATCGCCGGATAAATCCCGGCACAACCATTTTGGCCGATCGTTGCACCAAAAGTTGCCGCAAAGTTGGCTACTTTTTCAGAGACACCCATTTTTTGTGTTTGCGCTTCGATGTTCATCGGAATTGCCCCCGCAGACGTCCGTGAAGTGAAGGCGAAGACCAGCGTGGTCCAAGCTTTTTTCAAGAACATGATTGGATTCAAACCAAAGACCATCAATAACACCAAATGCACAAGGAACATCAAGAGAATTGCCGTATAAGAAGCTAGTACGAAGGTTCCCAAATTCAAGATCCCTTCTACGTTGGTCTTAGCGATAGTTGAAGTCATCAGCGCTGCTACTCCATAAGGTGTCATACGCAGGATCAATGTCACCATGCGCATCACTACGGCGTAAGCGGCATTGACAATTTTCGTGAACATCTCTGCTTCTTCTTTTTTCTTTTTCTTAATCTGTAGCGCCGCGACACCGACAAAGGCTGAGAAAATAACAATAGCAATCGTAGACGTACTACGTGCACCTGTCATGTCTTCAAAAGGGTTGGTAGGGATGAACTCCACCACTTTTTGAGGAATGGATAGTTCTTCCACATTGGCCAGATTTTCTTCCAGATAGGCTGCCCGATCCGCTTCTGATTGACCAGCTTGAATCGAATCTGCATCCAGATGGAAGAGATTGGCACTGACCACACCCAGTGTACCCGCAATTAGGGTAGTAAAAATCAGGAAACCAATGATTGTTCCCGCTAGTTTACCAAGACCTTTTGTCGAACTAAGGTTGTTAATCGCACTGACGATAGAAACCATCACCAAAGGCATAACAATCATTTTCAATAACGCGACATAGCCGTTTCCGACAATGCCAAACCAGTTGGTGGACTCGGCTACTACTTCACTAGTCGAACCAAAAGCAACTTGCAAGATTGTTCCGAAGACAATCCCCATTCCCAAACCGGCAAAAACCCGTTTGGAGAAGGAAACATATTTTTTCGCCATGCGATTTAAGACTGCTAGCATCACCAACATCACCGCGATATTGGCTATAATAAGAAATAAGTCCATGTGTAGTTGACCTCACTTTGTCATTTTATAATTGATAGAAATAACGTAAATAAATGCTGTAGAACTTTTTGTTACCTACTGAAACCTTCAAAAAAGAGTCTAGTATCCTTTGCGTTATGGTCGGGACTCTTCCCCCCCAGCAGCCACTGACAGTTCTTTGGCTTTGGCTTTAGAGCTGAGACAAGATGAGGGCTTAAGTGGTTACTTAGCTTTAGTCCTTTGATACTGTTTTTCTCATTCGATCCACGCTGCCATCAAGTTCCCGAGGCGGTGTGAAGAAGATTGTCCGCCTTTTTTGACGAAGCATTCGTTACCTGTGCTAACGCTTGCTGAAGATCTACCAGCAAATCCTCCGTGTCTTCGATGCCCACTGATAATCGCAACAGCCCTTCAGTGATTCCTTGTTTGGCCCGTTCTTCAGCTGGTACGCAAGCGTGACTCATAGTCGCCGGATACGACAAAATCGACTCCACACCGCCTAAGCTCACCGCTGTAATCGGCAGCTTCACTGCCGCGGCAAAGGATAACACTGCTTCACGATTTTCCAGCTCAAAGGATAACACCGCTCCACCACTCGTTGCTTGTTTGGCGTGAATTTCGGCCCCTGGATGAGCGGGCAACCCTGGATAATGCACGGCTGTAACCTGCGGCGCCTGTTCCAAAAACTCAGCAATTTTTTGAGCCGAAGCGGCTGATTGCGCCATCCGCAGCCCCATCGTTTTCATTCCCCGCAACACCAGCCAACAATCTTCCACCCCAAGAATGCTCCCTAGAACCGTCTGCTGTTGACGAATCTGATCAGCTAAGGTCAGATTATTGGTAACCACCAATCCCGCTACAACATCGCTGTGACCATTCAAAAATTTCGTGGCACTGTGAATAACAATATCTACACCTAAAGATAACGGCGATTGAAACTGCGGTGTCATAAAGGTGTTATCAATGATACTCAAGAGTCCTCGTTTTTTAGCCAGCGCGGCAACCTTGCGAATATCCGTGATTTTCAACAGCGGATTTGACGGTGTTTCCATGTATAGTGCCTTGGTCTCTGGACAGATTGCCTGCTCCCAGGCTGCCGGATCTGTCTCATCCACATAGCTCACCTTGATGCCAAAACGCTTGAGCACGGTTTCTGCCAAGGTAAATGTCCCCCCGTAGATACTCTTACAAAAAACCAGATGATCGCCAGTTTCAAATAACAGCAGCACACTGGAAATTGCTGCCATCCCCGATGCAAAAGCAAAACCACAGCGGCCCCCTTCTATGGCTGCAATGGCTTCTTCCAAAGCCTGCCGTGTCGGGTTGCCAAAACGACTGTAGGTGAAATCCTGTGGCTGATCAATCGCCCCTTGCTGGAAGGTGGATGCCTGATACAAAGGGATTGATGAAGCACCCGTCTGCTGATCGAAAACCGGATAACCGTGAATCAGTTTCGTGTTAATGTCCATGTTTGTTATGTACCTCCTTTCTCTAGTTGCTGCAAATCTTATTCTTCGAAAAAAAGAGTCCGGCTTCCCCGATACTTGCCGCAATATACACTGACAGACTGACTCAACAACAGCTGCCAACAAATATTCCCGCAAGTAACAAACGACTTTCCACAGCCGTGGTCGCCCTCGTTTTTTCAACCAACTTCGCTTACTTTTGCTGTTTTCGGAAGTGGTTATAAAAACATAATAGCAAACGTTTTCAATAACAGAATGATAACAAAGACAATATAATAGAATCCTTATAACACTTTCATAATTTGTGAAACATTGAGCAACATCTCTGAGAGTGTGTAAAAAAGGTGGGGAAAATGAGAGTTCCAATTGAAATTTTCCAACTATCTGTCAAATTGTACCAAGCCTTTTTCTTTTTAGATTTTTACTGTGCTCTGATTTCAGATTGCACAGCATTTTATGCTTAGCTGGATTTTAGTCATGAAAAAAAAAGAACAACGGCACCCCGCTGTTCTGTTTGTCTGCTATTCGTATGATTACGGAGGTTCTACGCTTTTCAAACAATCCTGCTTGCCGGCTTTTTGCTCATTTTCCCAAACATGTTTTTTCTCTTTTAAACATGTTCACAATCCTAGCAAACCCCTTTCATCTCAGGCGTGACTCCGTATACTGGAAGTGAAGAGAGCGGCCGCATCATCTTCTATCGATAAATTTCCTTTAACGCACTGCTCATCAAGAGTTCAAACTGGTTGAGGGCAGTACCGAAAAACAACTTAGGAGCAAAAGCCTCCGTTACTTGAGGCGCATAAGTTTCCGTGCTGATGGTTAATGTTGCCAGCCGACCAATCTTGGATTGCTCGTTACCAACAAAAGCAATTAAAGGTAAACGATGCTCGCAAGCAGTGGTTGCTAACTCAGTCAGACGCTGGGTATCTCCAGAATTGGAAATAATAAACAGTAAAATTTCCTCTTCTTGGTTTTCTCGCAAATACTCCAAGTGACTATTGGCTGTTGCTCGCAAACCATAAAGATTCAAATACTCAGAAAAGTAATTGGCAAGATTCTGGGAAAAACCGGAACCCAGCACCATCATTCGCTTATCCTTGAACTTTTTCATAAGCGTAATAAACTGTTGTTCTTGCTCTGGGGTGAAAGAATGTGGTGCTGCTGGATGAGCATAGGCGTTTTCCAAAGCAAAAACCAGCTCGCTATATCCCGAAAAGCCAATTTTTTTGGCCATGTTGATGATAGTAGCAGTGGAGATAAAGCCTTCTTTGGCTACATCACGAATCCCCATCTGCTTGAGCACACCACGTTTTTGAGCCATCAATCGCAGGACTTGTGCCTCGGAATCGTTCAATTGGTATTTATCGATCAGCATTTCTACATCCATCTGCTGCACCTGCCATCTTTTATAGTTAGGAGTATTATAACATGACTGAAAATCAATTCATCCAAGATCCTTGGGCAAAAATCAAGACCCGCAACAATCTGGCGGGAGACGAAGTAATTTCTGCTCTGCAAAAATCGATCCGCCGAGGCAATGAAAAAGCCGCCTGTGAGTTTGCCTATGAAATGTACATCACCTCCCCGCAGTTTGAGGAGAAACTGTGGCGCAGACTCTTGGCCATCAGCGTCGAGGATATCGGCATGGGCAACCCGTTGGCAGCTATCATGGTCAACAACCTAAATACGATGCGCAAAGAGTTCCAATATAACGAATCTGATCGGGCTATGTTTTTTATTCATGCGATTCGCTACCTCTGCAACTCCGAAAAAGATCGTTCGTCAGATCTCTTAAAAAACATCGTCATCAAAAGCTTCGCCATGGGCTACGTGCCGGAGATTCCCGATATTGCTTTGGATAAACATACCATCCGTGGCAAGGAAATGGGTCGTGGCTCAGAGCACTTCCTGCACGAAGCAAGTAAAGTCGTGCCTCAAGCTGCGGTAGATAACCACTATAAGGAAGACTATGCCGAAATCCTGAAAACCTACGATCCTAAAAATGTAGTAGACAGCGCCTTCGAATTTAACCCGTGGCAAGTCTAAAATCGCAAAAGAATTAGAGCGATGCGTTTCCTTGAAAACAGACAAGCCACACAAACCACCTGACTCGCCAAGCTCTATTTTGATATTTTGCTTGGCACTGCGTCTACGCTCACCAAGCGCCCTAAGCAACTCATTGAGTTTTCAAGACGCTTTCTTCTTGAAAACAGACAAGTCATACAAACTACCTGACTCACCAAGCACTATTTTGATATTTTGCTTGGCACCGCGTCTACGCTTACCAAGCGCCCTAAGCAACTCATTGAGTTTTCAAGACGCTTTCTTCTTGAAAACAGACAAGTCATACAAACTACCTGACTCACCAAGTAAAATACACTGAAGGAGGAATCTTCTCATGGATAATCAAAAGTCTTCGATGGTCACTAAGCTCAATGATGTATTGAGTCCTTTTGCTGCTAAAATCGGTAATCAGCGACATTTGAAAGCAATCTCTAGTGGGATGATGTTCGGGCTGCCCTTTATCGTAATCGGGTCTTTTTTCCTGATTTTTGCCAATCCCCCCATCAATATGGACCAATATGACGCGGCTACTGCCAATTTCTTCATGAAGTTTCTAGCAGGTTGGAAGGACTTCGCCGTTGCCAATTACGATGTGATTACTGCCCCTTACAATCTAACCATGGGGATCATCGGGCTGATATCAGTCTTTGGTATTGCTTATTCTCTAGCTAATGAATACAGGCTCAATCCTTCCATGAACGGAATGGTAGCAGCCGTTGTGTACCTGATGATTTGTACGCCTGTCACTGAAGGTCGGATCGAGCTAAATTTTTTAGGTACCAATGGGCTTTTCGTAGCGATTCTAGTGGGCCTTTTAGTCGTAGAAATCTGCCGCATTTTTGAGGTCAGAAATATCAAGCTGAAATTGCCGGATAGTGTCCCGCCGATGGTTGCTACTTTCATCAACACACTACTGCCTTTATTGACCAATATCGTAATATTCTACGGCATCAACTTGATCTTTTTAGCTACCACTAAACAGATTTTTCCGGAAGCTGTGATGACCATCTTGACACCAGCCACCACAATTGCCGGTTCCCTCGGTGGCTTTCTGTTGATCGTTACGCTGGGAAATCTGCTGTGGCTCTTTGGCATCAATGGCTCTTCCATTATTTTTCCCATCGTCTTTACTTTAGGCATGGCTCAAACCGGGTTGAATGCTGAACAGCTGACTAATGGTGAAACTATGACACACCTGATGAACCTGCAGATGTTTCGGATCTCTGTTATGGGCGGCGCAGGTGGAACATTAGGCTTAGTGCTTTTGATGATGCGCAGTCGGGTACCAGAATACCGCACCATTGGAAAGCTCTCCTTGATTCCAGGTATTTGTTCCATCAATGAACCGGTCATCTTTGGACTTCCCATCGTCTTTAATCCGATCTTAGCTATTCCCTTTATGGTGACACCGGTGGTCTCCTTACTTTTGACTTATTTCGCTCAAAAATTGGGTCTCATTGGACTGGGCTTTATCGTGGATCCTTCCTTCACACCATTTTTTGCCCAAGCCTACCTCTCCAGCATGGACTGGCGCAATGTGCTCTTTTGTCTGGTGCTGATTGCCATCAGCGTGCTTATCTACTATCCTTTCTTCCGAGTAATGGAAAACAACAAAACTAAACTGGTGGATCAAAGTCTCTGATAATCGATATAATTTTTTTTAAGGGTAATTGCAAATGTTTTATCATATTAAGAAAGAAAATATACGCTAAAAATAGTTGCTACAATCCTTATATCTTGGTTCTCAGAAAATGCATGACCTTACATGTAAAGAGAGAAAGCGAATTAAGTTGACTTAACTTGATGAAATCAAGGATATTCAGCATTTGAATTTTTAGCAATAAAAAGCCAAGCGACTTCCACTGTTTTTTAATGGAAGTAACTTGGCTTTTACTTGTAATTTACGTTTGGTAGTGGTCGCTTCGGAGAACATTGACTAGACTGTCGTCACAGCGCCCTTTTTACTAAGTTTCATCAGCCGCCGCAGGTTAGACAGTTCTCTCTTATTTTTACATCAAGCCAACACTTAATAGACTCTTGGTTCTTGTCCATCTTTGATTGTGTCTTTCAGATCATCTGTCTTCTCGCTGATCTTTTCGCCACCTTTTGAAAGGGCATTTTTTGCTTTTTCAGTCTGCTTAGATGCAAATTCACCGGTACTTTCAGCAGCACTGGAAACTCGATCTTGTAAGGTTACTGAGTCGTCCTCTTGTTCTTTTTTCGTTTTAACATCCACTACGTTGACATTAACCTCGATGACATCTAAGCCGGTCATGTTGCGAACTTCACGACTAACTACTTCTTTGATGCGGTCGTAGATGTTTGTAATATCCTTGCCGTATTCAGCCACAATATCCAAATCAACTGCTACTTGTTTTTTACCTACTTCCACATCAATACCGGAAGTTACATCATCAGTGTTGACAATTTTACCCGCCAAATTTGAGAAGAAGCCGCCATCGACAGTCAACAGACCATCGATTTCTTCCAACGCGATTCCTACAATTTTTTGAATGACCTTGTCGTCAAAGGTCAAATCTCCCTTGATTCCTTGGTTGGGAACTGGTGGCTTAGGTGGTTTGCCGACAGGATCGTTCACGTTCTTTTCAAGTTTTCCCGGTTGCATTGACATGTCTTTTTCCATTGAAATTCCCTCCTGATTTTGATTCTTACTTTACCTTCGCATGGTAAAACGGTCGAAAAAACCGATTCCCAGCAAGTAAAAGCCTAAGTAGGCTCCTAAACACGTAAATACTAATAATAGCAACGTCTTTAAAAATCCAATCGTAATAAGGAGAATGGCCAACAATAGACCGGCTCCGGCGAAAATGATTGGAATTTTATACGCTTCCCATATCTCTTTCATCGGTCCTCCTCCTTACTCTACTCGAGACGTTCCTGCAGGTTCTCTTTTTTGATAATCCTTGAATCTGACATTGGTTTCTATTTTCATGTTCGGTCCCACTAGCATTGCCAGATTATGCTTGATGGCACTAGCCAACTGGTCTTGCTTGTCAGTCAGTAAAAATACCTTGCGCATCTTGCCTGTTATCAACACATCAATCGTTTCCTTCTTTACTTTGATGCTGACAGAAGGGTCCCGTATAAAGGGCTCTTCTTTTACTGTCTCCAATACATAGCTTTCTAGCGCGCGCTTTTGGATTGTCATATTGCCAGAATCCTTTTCGATATGAAAAGCAGAAGACTGACTAGGGAACAACAAAATCACGATGATTCCCACTACTGCCAATATTAAAAAGCCGACACTAACCCAAAATAGCAGCTGCGGCATGTAACTCCCTACTAGTGGATAATCAGTCAGCGGCAGCAGCGCAGGTAACCTGGCTGCGACGAACTGATTGGCTACTAAGGTATAAAACAGCGGAATTGCCAGCAGCACCAAGGCGATGATGAACAAGGCTTTCGTGCTTTTTCGCATGTCGTCACCTCTTTTTCATGATATCAGGTCAACTAAGCCCGGCGCCCGAAAAAGAAGGACACCACCGCTACCAAGATAACTGCGCCAACAATTGATGGAATAATTGCCATTCCTGCCAATGTTGGACCCCAATGACCTAACAGCGACTGGCCAATCGCTGAACCTACGAGACCCGCTACCACATTGGCGATGATTCCCATAGAACCACCCTTATTTGTGAGGGCTCCAGCAATTGCTCCAATCACGCCTCCTACGATTAATGACCAAATCAAACCCATAATAAGTTCCTCCTTTTACTTTAGTTTGAAATCACAAACGTTTGAAAACTCTTACAAGAACAACGTTACCACTTGTCTAAAAAAAATTGAAATATTTTGCTTTCTTTTGACAGTCTCTCATCAAAAGAAGCGAATTTCGTAAGTTATAAAACCACTTTATGTTTCTCTAAGTTCTAGTTTAGTGCCTAACTACTCGTGAATTTTTCGTTTTGATATTCTATATGAAAGAGGCTATCGGATAATTTTGACAAAAAAAGCAGCTGGTGACTCGGTAAGAGACGACCTGCTGCTTTTTTGCTATTATTTTTGAAGTTCCATTTCAAGATCCTGCGGCTTTTTTTCCAAAAGAGGGCGCATCATATCAGACTTTAGTCCTCAAACAACGGGGTCTCGATAGTCTCAATATATTTAGCTCCTTGCACTTCAGCGTATAGCCGGATGCCGTCTTTTTCAAAAAGTTCCAGATCTCGCAAGTCTTCCATCACCGTTCGGACTGTCGGTGGCTCTAGATTCGTAGCGGCAACGATCGGATCCAAGCTGTGCTTTTTGCCCTCTCCATTCAGAAAAGTCATACGCAATTTTTTCATAATTATTTCCTCCATTCAAAAAGTATCCGTGTAACTACTTCAGCCATCGGTTATTTTACATATTCAGATTTGACAGTTTCTTGTACAGAAATCACGTCCGTATCCTGCGGCATCAATGGCGCCCACAGATCAATCAATGAGACCACTTTTGCTTCTTCCGGGTTCTGGATACAGTTGTTCAATGTTTGCTTAGTACGGTTCTTCTTCCCTGGTTCTTGCAGCATAATCCCCAGTCCAGTCTCTAAATGTGTTTTCATTTTTTTGTCCTCCTTTGTATTTCTGCAAATGCTAAACGACTTGTGCACAGTCGCTCCGCTTTTAGCAGATGTTATTCAAGTGTCGTTGCAAGCCTTGCATATCTATAACGAGAATAACATCCGTAATGTCCCCAACTGTTTTAAAATAACTTCAACTTCTTTTCTAACGCTTTACGAAGTTTATAACGGAGCCGGCGATCCAGCTTGCCTTCCTTTTGATCTGCCAGCAGTTGTGCCAGCTTGTCCCGCTCCCCTTCTGACAAACACACCCAAAAGTCTTGTGTTCGCTGTGCTTCTTCCACCTGTGCTTCGGGACTCCGCTCCCGAGAAGCCACCTGTAATAGTGCTTCATCGGCACCTTGGCAAGACTCCTGCTGACACTGACCTTTGCGGAAAAAATCCTTCATTCGCCAGACCAACCAACCGAAAAGCCGACTGCCGTGATGATCTGCTAAAAATACCTGTCGACTAGTCGCCTGTCCCATTTTCTCAAGCAGTGCCAAACACAACTCCTGCCGATAGTCCTCATAATCGTTGTGGCTGGCAAACACCCCACAACGCATCAAGACCTTTTCAATCAGCAACTCATATTCTGCCTCTTCAAATAACACTTCGATCTCCTCTGGACTCATAAAAAAACCTCTTTTGCACATTTTTCCGGCCGGTGATTCAAGCATACAAAATCCTCATTCTCTCCCAAATGAAAGAAAACTTCTCCAGTGGCAGAAATTCACACCATGCAAATTAAAATCCAGCCCCAAAATCTCGACAGTACTTTCTTTTATTACTCAAATAACATCGAGATCTTTTTTATTGCTGCTCTAAGCAACGAAAAAGGCTGCCTTATCTACGGAGTACCTTGTCCCCTTATTAGTCTTTAATGCTCGAAAAAAAGACAGACAGAGCTACTTCTTTTTGCGTATTTTATTTAAGAAAAAGACAAATTGTTGGTGGAAATTTTTCCGCTTTTCCTGCTTTTTTCATCATTTAATACCCTGTATCGTCATCATTTGAGGCTTCCAGCGAGTTTGTTTATCGAGAAAAAAAAGCTATTTCCGGTCAGAAATATTCCAATCTTAATTTGTCCCTCAAGCCAGTTCCACGCCTCTAACAAAATGTTATTTTTCGTTTGAATCAGAAATGCAAAAAAGCCAACAAATAGTTGGCCGGCCCGGCGAAATTTTATTCATTTCTCATATAAATATAAAAAGTTAAATGATTTTAATTTTATACGAATATTTTTTGATATATTATTCAACTATGAGTCTTCCGTTGAAAATCCATCAAGTTCTTTTTACGGTTTGTCTTTCCTCTGTCGACCTTTCATTTATGGGTTCTTACCGCCAAAAATCGCTCCGTCTTGTGGCAACAAATTCTCTGAAACGTTGTAGTCCTACATGGAGTTCGCAGTTCTTCGTTATACTCTTTTGCAGTTGCCGCTCCCTTCCTCGTTGCCAGATGAAAATTCAGCAAGAACTGTCTTGACATATTCTCATTTCCCTTTGGAGCCAGATCTGACACGAGATATACACCGCTTTCATTTCATGCTACACTCGGTCAAGCAGCTGCCCAAAAATAGTCTCTGGACGGCCACAAATCCAGCGATACTCTACATAGGACATGACCATAACAAAAAATGATTTACCTGCAAATTCCCGGATCACAGTCCTCTTGGCTGGCTGTGGCACGTTCAGCTCCTCCACAATTATTGGCTCAGTTTTTCGGTAGCTACACACCAAACCTAAAGGAGAATTTTTCATGACCTACTCAGCATTTGCACCTCCGTCTCTCCCAGCACCTGGCACTCCGCTTTACAAGCCTGTCACTCGCCTACGTAACTTGCTTCCAACCCTTGATCAGCAGCTTTTTGATAGCCAGAGCCTATCGCAACTGACTGCCAAACTCGCTATCATGCATGACTTTCCCTACAGCGAGAAGATCTTGGCTCTGTTGCCTCTCGCAGACACCTCCAAGTGCCTACACCAGCTGGTCATCACCGAAGATGATCTTTATCTGGTGGATCGTTCTCAAGAATACATATTGAGTCAGGCTTTTCTGTTTCATGAACACGTCCCTTACAATCAGCTCTTCAAGCAAGCTCTTAGTCAGGTGCTAAACAAACAAAACAAGACCTACAATGCGCCAATGCCCACCTGGCGTTATGTCTTGATGTCCCTGAAAGCATCCAGACTATGGGCCGGCAACCGTATCTGGCTCAGCCCCGAGATTCTGGTAGAAAATACTAAAGAAAACGACGGCACTCAAGTCCTACGCACCCTTCTCGGCCTCTCCCTCATCTCGCCAGTCACTCCCGAGACACTGCGCAGCAACCTAAAACAGGCCTGCCTCTGTCACGGTCTCCTTTTGCGAATGCATAAGACCCGTCTGCCCCGCAACTCCGACAAACTCCAGACCTTCCTAGGCTACCCCAGTCTCCCACTGGTCAATCGTGTCTTGGAAAAACTGGAGTTTCGCCACATCCCCGGCCAACGAGAAGAGCTCATGACTTGTTATAAAAAACTAGCCACCAAACAAGCTGTCCAAGACTTCATCGACGCTGAAGAACGGGCCCTCGCTAGGAGAAAATGAATCAATCGACATTTGATACACTACGTCCTCTAGACAAATCACTCCACAAGGCAAAAAGAACGCGAACTCGCCAATAAAAGCGAAGCCGCGTTCTTTGTGATTTTCTGATAGTTTTATTTGTTACGTGAGATTCGTCCCACAGTCAATCATTTGTGGGATTGCTCGTTGTTTTCCTCCAAAATGACCACCTCAGACTTGTTTTTAAAGATAAACAACTTGCTGAAAACATAATTGGCAACCACCACTAGCACTTGCGTCACCATCTTCGACCAGAAGTCGCCCATATGCAGCACATTCACTAGGAGCAGCATCGCGCCCATATCGATAGCATAAGACAATAGACGATAGAAAATAAACTTCCCGAACTCAACAGCCAGCTCTGAGGGCGTCTCCGTCTTTGAGTGAAAAACCCATAATTTATTGGTGACAAAGGCGAATAGTACCGCCCCTATCCAAGCCAGAGTGTTGGAAGGCACCAGACTGAGATGAGCCAAGTCCTTCGCAAGAAAGAACACGACAAAGTTTACCACTGTCGTCAGCCCACCAAAGAACAGGTAGATAAAGACCTCCCATAAATGGCGGTTTTCCAGTTCGGTACGGAATCGATTGTAGAGTTTCATTTTTTATCCTTTCTTCTCGTCATATCTATTACTTGGAATAAACCGAATGAAGTCAAAATAACTTTTTTTGAGATATAAATCCTTCAGCATCTATGAAGCTTCATCTTTTTTAGGAGTTGCCCATATGACCGAAACAACACCAAAATTACTGTAATTGCAAACGATACTATCGAAATTATGACGGAGAAATAAACATACTTAGGTGCATTGTAAGAAACATGTATCGTATTTTTTCCATTTACTGAATCAACCATAATTGATCCTATTTCGGTAAGTTCGGGTTCAATCTCTTCACCATTTTGCCTAACGATCGTATCTCTGTACTTAATAATGGGCACTTGAACCTTTTCATTTTTTCTGAATCCCATGATACAGTAAACCATTTTTAGATGGAATCTTAGTAAGCGAATGATTTGAATTGATAATGCATTCTCCATGCTTCCCATATGGATCAAGCAACTTATACTCGTCACTTATTAGGAGAGGAAAAACTTACTTTCCAGTCTACGTTTCCATTTTCTCAATAATTCAACCTTATGCTGTTGAAAGTACCATACTAGCCCGACAGAAAGAATTTTTTAGGCTTTTCATTTGATCGTTATTTTCCTACTCTTTTATAAATACAGAATATGCAGCAATCAAAGGAATTGCAGGAATTGCTTGAAAACTTGGTGAAAACTGCAAAGAACTTTTTAATGCAGGGAAAACTGCCGATAAAGTCCCCCAAAGAAAAGAGGTGCTAGATATAAATGACAATAGCATTTTCATTATCTACGAAAGATATAGAAATCTCAATGTTTTTTTTATTTATCTAGATGCGAGCCAGTATCAAAAATTCTGCATAAACGATTCCATTTGACGGCGTGACTGTTCAATTAAATAGACATTGACTCTAATGTACTCTCATTGGGAACTATTCTAGGCAAATAGTGTTCATTCTTAAAGTGCGAACGAAAAGCATCATTCAAATCTTCGTTTCGGGCTAAAGTCTACACACTGCCTACTGAACAATTACTCAAAATAAGAACAGCTACCTAGGATCGCTTGAAAAACAGAAAAATGTTCAGTTGATTCACAGTCAATAGGTGAAATCGGTCGGCTCAAGATCAATCCAGATAGCCGGATGACGCGAATTTTACAATAAGTTGAATTTCTCACGCTTACGGTAGATTTTGTCAGCTAGGATACGCTTGGGATAATGCCAATGCTTGTCGTAAAATCGCCGACTATGCTAGCTAAACTCGTTATGAACGCCGAAGCTAACTTATCAAGTTGAGCCAGACCCGCTTCAAGTCTAACATCCAGCGTTGCTCCAAAATCGACATTGTCTTTCACTTTGCCGCCTATAATTGATTGCTGCCATAACTGGTGAAGACTGCTAATACGATTGATTACGGAAATTTTCTTGTTATCATAAAGATAAGTTTGCTGTTCATAAATTGTTTGAATCCTGTCCTCCCAGATAGCTTTGAATCACTCGAATATCAAAAAAGAGTAATCTCTACTTCTACTTTGAAGTACTCTGTCATTTTGACTATTAAATTCTTATGCTAATCTATGCGAGAAAGCTTGAAAAAAATTTACTATCGTTTATATTTATTTAGAACGTGTATTTTCAAATTACTATTAAGGTGGTATCAATACGATTGAGAACAGAAAAACACAGTAAACGTAGAATCCATTTTCTTAGTTACTCATTGCTATTACTTGTCTTAGCATTTGTCACAATTTTAATTGCTAGCAAAAACTCACCGCTCTATCTGTTCAACGATTGGGTCGATCTCAATGCTTTTATGACGATGGGAAAAGGATGGCTTAATGGCTTGATTCCTTATCGAGATTTATTTGAACAAAAAGGTCCCGTCCTCTATTTCATTTTTGCCATTGCAAATGCTATTTCAAGAACTTATTTTGGTATCTTTTTGATTGAAGTTCTATTCTTTTTTGCGACACTGTTCATGGTCAATAAAATAGCTCGAAGATATCTTCCATTACGCGAGTCATTTCTCGTATGCGTACTCATGTCATGGATTCTGACCATGTCGCCTTACTTTACAGGTGGCGGCAGCGTCGAAGAGCTCTCCTATGTCTTCATATTGTACAGCATTGATTTAGTTTTGGAGCTGTCTGATAACAGCTTCAAGATAACTAACAAGCAAGCCTTTTTATCAGGACTTTTCTTTTCCGTGCTTTTCTGGATTAAATATACCATGGTTGGTAGTTATCTGGCGGCATTTATTATACTCTTTGGTCTTTACCTGTATCGTCGTCAAATTTATACTCTCTTATCCATGACTCTTTTCTCATTATTGGGATTTATGACAATCACAGCACCCGTTCTAATTTATTTTGGACTCCATAACGCTTTAGATGACCTGAAGTTCTGTTATTTCACCAGCAACATTAGTTTGTATCCTAATAACCCGAGCGCCACTTTCATTTGGAAAATAATCAACGCAACCACACTTTATATAAATAAATATACCAATAACCCTTTACTGCTATTCATATTTGTATTTATGTTGATTTATCTCATAGTTTCTAAAAGAATATTACAGACCGACTTCAGCAAATTTTTATATTGCGCAATTTATTTTGGACTAATCTTAACTACTCTATATGGAGGAAGAACTTATAATTACTATTTTTTGATACTTTTTCCATTCTCTATTCTTCCTGTAATCTCACTTATCTATTTCATGGAGCAAAAACACAACTCAAAAACTTCGTTCGGCTTAATGCTTGCTTTTTCATTTATTATGATGCTTGGTTCCAACAATAACCTTCTTAACTCTAAGCTTTATCCGGATAACCCTACCTATACTCTTAATGGTAAGTATAAAGAACCATTTCAGTTTGCTTTTTCTAGAATAATTAATGATACTAAGAACCCTTCTTTGCTAAATTATGGTTTTTTAGATTCCGGGCTATATCATCATGCCGATGTTCTTCCATCAAATAGGTATTTCGAAAGGCAAAATATCTCCAATGAAGCACTCCCCGAAATGATGGCCGAACAAAATGAAATAATAGCTAAGAGACGTGTGACATTCGTTATAACTCGAACAAGCAGTGATGTTTCAGAAGAGAAAGGTGTTCCAAAAAACATCAGAAGTAATTACACTTTAGTAGCTGAACAACATCAGCAAACAATGACAAACCCAATATTTACTTATCGTCTTTACCAATTGAAAAACTAACGTTTATAGTAATAGATAAGGTACTTGGTCATTCGGCGCTTACTCTTCATCAGTACTAGGGGACTATTTGCCGTGGGCAGAGCAAGTTCAACGCATTTGTAAATAAAATAGGCAAACACCACTACTAAAATTATAGTCTGGCGCTTGCCTATTAGCGTAAGTTCATTTACTTCCTGCCACAATGGACTCAGTCTATTTGGTATTCTTACGAGTTGTCTTGTATCGTTCTTGAGCTTCTAATATCTATGGTAATAATGCATTAACGGCTTCGTCAGTCTGTGCAGAGCAAAATCAGAGGTTCGCTCGAATAATAAATTTAAGTATCTGACGTGATCTAGGCCAATGGAGTCAGCGGTCTTATAGATGCTCAAAATTCCCCTAGAAGTACGAGTACCGTCTAAACTACAAGAATGCATATAATTCTTGCAACCGCTAGATGACCAACTCCATGATTTGGGGTACCGCTAGATTATTACTCAGCTCCAATCGGCCATTTTCAAATACATGCACAAAACCAATTCGCAGCTTCAATGCATAATTGACCACCGTATCGAGCTTCGAGTTGGATGCTGAGATAAAGCTGTCGAGCTATTCGTAAAAATTTATCATCAAAGGTTTTAGATAATTGTGCCTTTTTCTACTCGTTTTCCGACAGTGAGTAGTGTCCTTTCCCGTTCCAGTTGACACCACAGATTATCATTTTTACAGCAACGACAGCTGCAACAGCCTGATTATTTTGGCTATTCGACGCTTACGTTTTAAATGTGATCTTCAATAATAAATCGTGGTCTTCCTTTAACTTCAAAATAAATTTTACCTATATATTCTCCAACTATCGATAGTCCTACTAATTGGACACCGCCTAAAAACCAGATACTCATAATAATTGAGGACCAACCGACCTCTACGTTTCCTGTCAGTTTTTGAATAAATGTATAAATCATATAAATAATCCCAATCAACAAAGTCAATACTCCTACATTTCTGACCACTCGAATTGGAACAATTGAAAATGAAGTTATTCCTTCCAAGGCAAAATTGATCATCTTTTTCAAAGGGTATTTTGACTCCCCTGCTACACGAGCATTTCGAGAATAATAAACCTCTGCACTCGGATACCCAACCATTGGAACCATTCCACGAAGAAAGAGATTTTCCTCTTTGAAAGTCAGTAATGTTTTTGTAGCTCTCTTACTCATCAATCTAAAATCTGCATGATTTGGAATTGTATTGACACCTAATTTGTTCATAAAAGAATAGAATAGTTCTGCGGTCTTTCTTTTAAAGAGAGTGTCTGTATCTCGATTATTTCTAACGCCGTATACAATATCTGATCCCTTAACATACTCATCTACCATCTCCTCAATTGCCGAAATGTCATCTTGTAAATCAGCATCGATAGTTACGATGGCATCAGCATCTTGAACAGCAGCTGTCATCCCTGCCCACAATGCATTTTGATGTCCAAAATTACGACTAAACTTGATTCCACTAAAATGACTATCAGATTTCGCTAAATTTTGAATGATTTCCCAAGTACTATCTTTACTACCATCATCAACAAACAGAATCTTACTACTCTCATCAATTTTCTTTTTACCAATCATTTCCATCAAAAATGAATGCAACTCTTTACTAGAAATTGGTAAAACTTCTTCTTCATTATAACACGGAACCACAATATACAATTTGACCACAAAAAATCCCCCAAACTAATCAATTACCAAAAAACTTTCAAATAATTTCTTTCAATCATTACGAAACTATCAACTCAACTAATGTTGAATTTTGATAAGCAAACAGTATCTGCTTTTTTACTCAAATCAAGAATAACCGGAGAGTCATTATGAAGGAATATATTTGATTACTCACCGCTTACAATTTACTTAGAATAAGCGAAAACTCTCTATTATTAGAGAGTTTATACGAATTTTTTCGAATAAATTTTCAACATCACAGTAATTTCTGTATCTTTTTACCCACATCAAAGATAGTCTCCAACCTTTTCCAAACACCACTTAATTTTTCTTATTTTCACTCTAATCATGGTTAAAAGTAAGATGACAATTAATATATCAGTTAAATTTCATTTTTAACACTCAAAATATTCCTGAATTAAATTATGAATATTGTCACACGATTTTTCAATTTCATTGCACTTATACTTATCCAAATCCATGTTTGCCAATATATCTTTGTAAGTTATAATTTTTTCAGCTAATTCCTTTTCAGAATATACAATACACGGATTTAATACTTGATTCATATCCTCATATGTCCCTCGAACGTCTTTATAATAGTCATAATCTTTATAGAAGAGAAAGAACGGTACATCAATATATAAACAGTCAAAAATTACTGATGAATAGTCACTAATCACTATATCAGTTATTAATAGATACGGCTGTATATCCTCCTCACTCGAAATATAAATTGTATTTTCGTCATTATTCTTTACATCATTTGTTAAATCATGCGCTTTCTCAAGGAAGACAAATTCAAAGGACGGATCCATGTTTTCTAACAGTCGTTCTTTTTCAAGAAGATACCCATTATTTTGACTCGCATTCCTAAAATTATAGTCACGCCAAGTTGGTAAATAACAAATAACCAATTTATCTTCAGGAATACCCAACTTTTTCTTTAAGGAATCCTTCAAATTTTCATCGTTTTTATGATCAATTAACCATCTGTTTCTGGGATAACCATATTCCTTTATTTTTGATTTCTCAATTGAATATGCACTTAAAAATTTATCTGTAGCAATCTCACTATCAGAAATCAAAGCATTCCATCTATTGATATCAAACATCTTTTTTGTTTTATGGCTAGGATTAGAGCGTATTATTTCACGTTCTGGAGAGTCGTAGAGAACCTTTTTTAACGGTGTACCATGCCAAAGCTGGATTATATACTGATTAGAATAGAATTCATAGTCAAGAGGAATCCAAGATTCAGCAATTATCACCTTAGAGTCGTCCATAAAAGCGTAAAATTCATTGCTTCTTGGCTCCAGTCGATAATCCTCGGGTACAGATAAATCGTCTGTCACAAATTTTAACTCATTGCCCGAATATTTTGTAGATAGGAACTCAAAAAGATACTTTGAATTTCCTACATATCGGTAATCAAAGCCTAGCATAAGGATTTGGCTTCTTAGATTTCCGTGATGATTATTTTCTGGAATAACCGGTTCACTAGCTTTTTTTCGATCAGGTCTAGTAAATTTATATTTCATATTTTCCAAATTTATTGCAATTCTTGGTCGGTAAATAAATTTATCTATTCTATTCCCAATCAATTCATTATTAGCACGTCGAGTTATTTTTACCTTTCTCAACAGTTTTGGATTGTACAAATAGACCTTATAGATTTTATTAATCAGATTAAACTTTTTGTTCTCGAAAAGTTTCATTCCAAATATCATGTAATACAGATTGCTATAATAATTTTTGGGGTACACGATACTTTGATTATTGTCATACAGAATTTTAAAGGCTTTGTTTCGGTATTCCCTTTTTACCTTTTCATTAGCATTCATTCGTTTTTCTATATACAATAATAATCGATGTATAAAGTATTTTAATACATGATAGCTTGACAAGTCATTTCTAGGATGAAAATTTTTATACGTAGATGTAATTGCATTAATAAAGGAATCTAGATGAACTGTAGAATCACTGTAAGATTGAGTCGTTGAATTTTCATGAATTCTCACATAATAAAGAACATTTGGCAGCAGTTTAATTTTGTTTGCACTTTGAGCCGAGTGAACGTAAAACTCAAAGTCCTCATAAAAATATCCTTCCCCATACAAAATCTTATTCTGAAGAAGAAAACTTTTTTTGTATAATTTGTTAATCGTGAAAAAAGGATCCAAATCAAATAATTTCTCACATTCTTCCCCATACAAAATATCTCCGTTGGAGTACAGGCGATTATACACTCTCGGAGTATAGCGTTTTTCTTTATCACTACTATCTGAATACATCGCAAAGTTAAAGTACACCATATCAATTTGTGAGTCGCTTTTTGCCGCCTCAACAGACAGTTCCAGTGTCTTTGAATGTATAAAATCATCAGAATCAATGAATAAAATATATGCTCCTCTCGCTTGACATATCCCCTCATTCCTTCTTGCACCTTGACGTTTATTCAATCCATCGCTAAGTATACGTAAGGACCAATTCTTCTCATCAAATTTATTTAAGTACGACTCAGCTTTTTTAATAGTAGCATCTTGTGAATTATCATCTATAAGTAAACATTCTACTTTACCTGAAAAAGACTGATTTAGAATCGATAAAAATAAGTCATCAATTGTTTTCTCAGCATTATACGCTGGAATGATGACACTAACATCAAACATACTTTCCAACCGTTTCACCTACATTTTTCTAATTTTTAGCACATACGTTCACTATAAACTATTTATTTCATATTTCAAGTAGCTGTTGCCTGTGTAATAAAACTAAACATAAAGAAGATAAATTAGTATTCTAACAGTTCTTTAAATAACTGTATAGATCTTCTATTCTGCCTTTCAAAATCAAATTCCACACTTTTTTCCTTTCCCTGAAGAAACTTCTCCATCCCTTCCAGGATTCCCTCAGTACTATTCTCAACTATCAACGCAGCATCCTGGCCTGCCAAAGCCTCGACTGTTTCTGGTACGGCCGTCATTATGACGGGTGTGCCGACAGCCAACGCTTCAAAAACGACCATACCGAATCCTTCATAGCGGCTACTGAACACAAAGCAATCGGCTGCCTTCAATAAGTTATATGGAGCAGGCAGTTGGGAGAATAGATAAATATCTTCAGTACGTATGCTATCTTTCACCAGTTGCCGGATTGCAGTTTCTTCCGGTCCGTAACTACCGATGATTACCAAACGGGTATTTGGATCTAGCACTCCCTCAAAGGCTGTTATTAGTCGATCTAATCCCTTTTGCTTTGAAAAACGACCAATGTTGATAAAAACTTTGATCCGATCATCAGAAAAATCTTGTAATAATCGCTGAGGAATTTGTTCTGGTAATGGTTTGTTAGCTAGCTGCCGGATTCGCTCTGGGTTTAAGAATACATTCATTATAGTAACTTTGGCCTCAGGAACCAATTGTTTGATTTTCTCACCGATACTCTTTGATACACACACTACATGATCTGCGTTGCGATAAGCTTCAAAAATGACTTTCTTCTTTAATGCCGGATTGATTGCAAATTCTTTTTCCATATCTGTATGAACAAAAATCATCGTTTTGATTCCCAACGATTTTAAGGCCCAAGTCCAAACCGCATAGGAACGGTCATAACCGGGATAGTGAATAAAATCTGCTATTTTCAAATTAGGATAGATACGATCAAAATCACGGCGATACATCTTAGCAACAGTTTCTTTAACAGCAGGTAGTTCTGCCATGTACGCAAATGTCTGTAAAAGTTCAGTCAGACTTGCCTGTGTTTTACCAGACTCTATAAACGTATGAACTCCTTTAGGTAATTGACGAATTACTTCTTCGCGTTCCTTAGTAATCAGTCCGTCTGGCCAAGTTAAAATATAGTTACGTTTTTTGAGATCCACTTTTTCAAGTAGATTCAAAAGTGAATTTGTAATTCCATTATTATCAAATTTATACGCATAGATTAGAACATTCTCTTTTCCATTCCATTGCGGATAACGTTGAATTTGAGTCATTGTTGTTTGGTCCTTCAGTAAAAATGCGACAACCTCTTTTGTACCATCAGCAGTATCTAGTGGATTAAAACACTGATTAAGCTCTTGAAAATTCTCCGATGACTCTTCTCGTAATACTGCTAAAAGATCGCCTACCGTTTTTACTTGTTCAAAAGGTAGTTCTTTTGTTGAAAAATACATACCTCGAGTTGACTCATATTCTTCCTGATCATAGGTGAATAAAATAACTGGACGCTTAGTCACAGAAAAATCGAACATAATTGAAGAATAATCAGTGACTAACTTCTCAGCTGTCGCCAGAAAGTGATAAACTTCCTGATTTTCTGGAAATTCCTTGATATGCTTTAAATTCATTTCATTGATATTTAAGTTGTCTGCCTCATAGGGATGGAGCTTTACAAATAGCTCTTCACCTTCTTTTAAGCCTAACTCCAGTTTTTTCAAATGATTTTTCAATTCCGAAATGTCTTGCTTATCATCACGCCAAGTTGGCATATATACATAGCGACCTTTGACTACATTTGAAGTATCAAAGAGTGCTGAATTTCGTGGCGACGGAGCAACGACAAATTCATTATTAACGATTTCGGAGATTCCAAAGTCTTCAGCCAATCGATCTTTGGTGAAGGTATTATTCACAAAAACCATATCCGCTGAAGCTAAATTTCGTTGAACATTTCCATACCCTTGTACCTCAGTCGCTTTGCCTAGGCATTTAAGCGGCGTTCCATGCCAAAATAGATAGTACTTTTGTTCAGGGCGCTTATGAAAAAAGGCCCAAAACGAAGTATCGTTAATCAAGATTTCCGCAGTAGCAAGATAATACAAATACTGTCGGCTCATGTGCTTGATGCAATGTTTAGCAAACATTGTTGGTACTTTTTCCAGATCTCTTACCGCGATAAAAAACTTATAATCAGGATAATTTTTCAAAAGTTCTGCTGCTAATGAAAAAATATGTCCCTCAATACCACGTCCATGGGTTCCTTCTAACAGTATTGTCTTGGTCTCAACGGATTTTTTACGGTAATTCAAATATTGTAGCTCATGGGGAGACATTAGGTTTGATTTGATTTTTGACGTAATTGACATTCAAATTCCATCCTGAATAATTTTATTTTATAGTAGCTTAAGTCTATCATTTATTCACAAAGATTCAATCATATATCTTTATTCTACATCATGCTGGATTTCGTTCGAATTACTGCAAATACGCTTAAAATAGTGTAAAATGGGTTGTGTTTGAACATATAGCCTATTTAGTATATCCATATTTAATTTATCTGGACAGTACAATAGATAATAATTGCTTTTCGAAAGGACGATATTATTGAAGGAAAAAATCAAGAAGGTATTTTCACATCTAAATCCTTCTATTGATCAGCGTATAAGACTTCATTATGCTGAGAATTATGAATCTATGCCAATTGATGAAAATTTGATTGTATATGAAACTCGAGATGGAAAAACCATCGTTGACTCTCCGTATACACTTTTTCTACATTTAGTTTCTCATCCAAAATATGGAAATTTTCGACATGTCTGGATTATTGAGCGTGATGATGACGCTTTAAGAGAGATTATTCCACAACAGTACCGGGACAAAGTTAAATTTGTTGTTCGAGAGACACTTAATTACGTTGAAGCATTACTTCAAGCAAAATATTTGATCTCGAACTCTACTTTTGAGTCTTTCTTTTCTAAGCGTAAAGGTCAAATCTATATTAACACTTGGCATGGTACACCACTAAAGTATATGGGATTTGATATCCCATTCTCCATTGCAGCTTCACAGAACGTTTTGAGAAACTTCTTGATGACTGATTATCTATTATCTCCAAATAGCCATACGAGTAGTATTTTCATCAATGGATATAAACTTAATGGAATATATACTGGGGAAATTTTGGAAGGCGGATATCCTAGAATTGATCAGACAATTACTATTTCACAAAAAGATGCCTTAACATGTATTACAAAATATGGTACGATTGTTGACGATTCTTTACCGATAATTCTCTACACTCCAACTTGGAAGGGAAAAAATGTCAACCAAGCTTCAGACGACATTGATCAGATTGCAAACGAAACACTGACTCTGGCAAAAAAATTCAAAAACAAATACCAAGTCCTTGTTAAAGTCCATCCCTTTATTTTTGAACTCGCAAAAAATGACAAACGTATAAATAATTATCTTGTATCTGACTATGTTGATGCAAACATCGTTCTTGCTGCTACAGATATCCTAATTACTGATTACTCTTCCATCTTTTTTGATTTTCTAGTGACCAATAAGCCAATTCTTTTCTATGTTTGGGATAAAGACCTTTATGAAAATGAACGTGGCATGTATCTGTCAAGCGAGGAATTACCCGGGCCTTCAGCCGAAAATTTGAGCGAGTTGATATATCTGTTAGAAAATTTGACGGAAAGCATTGAACCGTATTCTAGAAAGTATCAAGCACTGAAAAAGAGAATGGTCCCTTATGATGATGGTCATACAACAGAACGATACATTGACTATATTTTCTCTGGAAAAACCCCTAAGAAAATGATTGTCCACAAAATTGATTCTCGTAAAACAAAACTTCTTTTATACCCTGGAGGCATGAAGGATAACGGCATTACTACAAGTTTTTTAAATTTACTGGATAATATTGATTATAAAAAATTTGATGTCACCGTTGTAGGTAATCCCCCAACTTCAAAAGAAATAGAAGATAACTACAGCCGAATGAATAAAAATGTCAGACCCCTTTTTAGATTTGGAATAGATATTTTGACTGCTAAAGAGCGAAGATTGAACAGAAAATTCATGTCCTCTGGTGTCTCTTTTTCAGAAAGAAATCTGTACCCTGAAACTGGATACAGACGAGAATCAAATCGTATCACTGCCGGATTATCTTTCGATTCTGCTATTGATTTTAGTGGTTATAGTTTTTTTTGGGGACGGTATATTTTAGGTGCTCAAGCTAAAAAATATTGTGCATTTATGCATAACGATCTATATGCTGATGCACATCGTGAAGTAAACGGAAAAATGCCGATGCTCAAAAATTTAACCGCATTATTCACAATCTACTATCGGTTTGATCGTTTGCTAAGTGTATCTCCGATGACAATGATGGTTAACAAAGAAAAGCTTAGTCAATATATTTCGAATCAACAGATGGGCTATGTCATCAATACAATAAATATTAATAAAATACTAGGACATGATACTAGTCATGAAGCCTCAGTCAGTAAAGATGGTAGATCCAATCAAAATAGTATTTTAGATTTACGTGCTAGTAGAAGGTTCTTAAAATTCTATAAAGATGAAGAAATTTCCATTTTTGCTAATACTGACTGTATTCTTTCTCAAAAAACATCGCTTTTTACAGTTTCAATTACGGACAAAGTATCTGAATTTGCCCAATGTACTTTTGATGGAAAAGATTATAGTAAAATATCCATTAATGGCATATATAAAGGATGGATTTACTCTGAACTCTTAATTAACCGTCCGACAGTTATATTAGAAAGACAAAAGGTACATCAATTTGCAACTGTAGCGGAATATTTGAGTTCTAATATATGGAAAAGCCTTGGTGAATCTGGATTACCTCAAGAAGCCAAAACACGAGCTCAATATTTTGCCGGTCAATATCTGGAAGTAACGGAGATATGTAAAACTGATGAAGAGGAATACGCTTCAATCAAATATAACGGAAAAGGTATTGGTTGGATTTCTACTCGGTCACTAACACGTATTCATGACGTTTCACTTAACTTACCTTTAAAATTTTACTTTAGAAAAAGGCAACTCCAAATACATGCCGAGAAAAAAATTGGATTTTCAGATACATTAGTTTCAACATATATGTTTTGCCTAATAAAGGATGCACTACATGACGACTATCTTTACAGTGAGCCACCCAAAACTACGGGGTCAAAAATCCTTGAGGCCTCCGTCTCAACTATTCAAAAACAAGTTTTTGTCGTAAGCGAAGTTCAATTCGTTGATGGAATAGCCTACTATCTCTTGCAGAAAAACGGAGAAAACTTTGGGTATGTAGATTCTAGGAACGTTATAATGATCACTCGTTCTGAATTTATAAAGCGTTCAGAGTCTATTAGCAACGCCCATCTGAACAGCAATACCATCAACGAAATGTCGAATGATACATTCAATTTTGTAACAATGGGAAGACTTTCTCCAGAAAAAAACCAACAGACCCTTATTAAAGCATTTGGATTATTTGCCGCAAGTCATCCAAAATCAAAGCTATATATTTTGGGAAAGGGGCCTCTCTTTTCGGAATTACAAAAAGAGATTGAGTTATTAGGACTCCAAAAAAAAGTGTTCTTAAAAGGACATCTACAAAATCCATTTGACTTTGTTTCCAAAGCAGATGTCTTCATTCTTCCATCTCTTTATGAGGGGCAGCCAATGGTTTTGTTGGAAACATTAACTCTTGGTATGAAGATCCTTGCATCAAATATTCCTGCCAATATTCAGGTTATTGGTCAGAATGAGGACTATGGATTGCTAACGAATGGAACTAGCTCACAAAATATTTATGAAGGTATGTTGCGAATCTATAATTTTGCTGGCGAATTTCAGCACTTTGATTATGATGCCTACAACAGACAAGCTATAGAAAATTTCTATGACGAAGTAACACCGAACCATTTCTAAAAAGAAAAGAACCAGTTTG
>NZ_MAEH01000010.1:0-178292 GCF_009933135.1 Candidatus Enterococcus leclercqii | reverse complement strand
CAAACTGGTTCTTTTCTTTTTGGCTCTATGATGTTCCTATTTTTTTCTTTTCTGCTCTTCTAAATCCTTCTTAATCTGTGAAGTAGAAATCTCTGGCGTTCGTGGCAGATAGACAACTGTGGCATCTGTCTCTTCTTCAACGAAGTCAAACTTACCAACCCAATCATCCCCCATCACAAAGGTATCTACATGGTATTCCTTGACATCAGAAACTTTCTGATCCCAGCTATTCTCTGGAATTACTAGATCAACATAACGGATTGCTTCTAACAGCTGCTTACGTTTTTCATAAGAGAAATAACACTTCTTTTGCTTTTCATCCCAGTTGAACTCATCAGACGACAATACGACAATCAGATAGTCGCCCATCGATTTTGCCCGTCGTAGCAGATTGATATGACCATAATGCAGTAAGTCGAATGTTCCATAAGTGATAACGCGCTTCATAACTGTTCCTCCTCAGAATTCTTTTAAACCAAATCAACAAATTTATTGCGGAATTTCAAATGCAAGTGGCTCCCCAAAATCAAGATAATCAATGTGATTCCCCAAAAGATCAAGCCGTAAGTGCCTTTTTCCCAAAACCAACGTTTAGACAAGAACGTATCTCGAAAGCCATCAATCAAGTAATAGAATGGATTTAACTTCATGATTTTTACTAACCAGATAGGCAGATTGCGGTTTTCAATATTCCAAATTGGTCCTGATAAATAAAACAACAGACGTAGCACAGATTGCAACATAATATGATAGTCACGAATTAACACTGTGATGGTAGAATTCAATACACCAAAGGCAAACAGCAACATGATCATGGCAAAGAAGTAATAGATGAATTGTAGCCAATATGCTGTAGGCATTTTACCAAACAAAAATAAAAATAGAATTGTGATTCCCATCATTGGCCAAAAGGAGGTCAGATTACTTACCATATTCGTAGTAGGCAAGATACTCATAGGAAACTTCATCTTAGAAACAATATTCACCTGTCGATAAATGCTGTTTGAACCTCCCAACATGGAGGAATTGATGAAGAACCAGACGGTAATCCCAATCATCATCCAAGCAAAAAATGGAACGCCATCAACTTTATTCCCTCCATTAACTCCAAGACCGAAAACTAGATAGTAGATTCCTACTTGGATTGCCGGATTCAGTATTTGCCAAGCTAGACCCAAATAGTGACTTTGATATGTTGCTTTTTCTTCATAGCTGGACAGCCGGAAAATTGTCCGGATGTTAACCAGCTGTTCTTTTATAATCAACCAAACTTCAGACAAAGGTGTTCCTCCTTAAAATAGGTTCAAATGAACGTTCAGTGACTTTTCTGTTGCCAATCTTCTTGGCTTTGGAAAGTATAGACAGGTACTAGAAACTTACCGTTCTTATCAGTAAGAAGTATTTGCTGCCTAGATTCTGAGGCTATTTCACTGATTGGCAGGCTGCCATTGCGATGACGCTCAATGCTGTTCCCAAATTTTTCCAATTGTTTTTGGATGAATTCGATAGGTGAGTGCATGATACCAGATAGCGCAGCGTCATTGAAGCTGACGATTGAAGCGAACATGGTAATCAGAATCGTCAATGCCAGAATGAGCTTCGTAGAGAGTGCCATCTTCTCCCCAATCTTATTACGCTGGGTTAGCGATTGGACCTTTTTAACATCTTTGCCATCCCCTTCAGCCAACTTACGTTCCATCAATTCTTGCAGCTTGAAAGACTTTTGTGCTTCTTTTTGCTCGTTTTGATATTTCACTTTATCGGCTTTGCTCAGTGTTTTGAACCAGTCGGTAAACTCTTTGTATTCTTCAATGACTTCTTCCGTCGGTCCGAATGCCTTCATCTCACCGTAGTGCATCCAGATAGTCCGATCACAAAGTTTTTGGACCTGACCTAGTGAGTGGCTGACAAAGACGATGGTCTTCCCCTGTGCCTTGAATTCTAAAATCTTGTCCACACATTTTTGATAAAAAGTTTCGTCACCCACGGACAAAGCTTCATCAATAATCAGAATATCAGGGTTTTGGTGAACAGCAATTGCGAAGCCTAGCCGCGATTTCATCCCGCTAGAGTAGCTTTTAACTGGTTGATTAATAAAGTCTCCTAGATCAGCGAAGGCAATGATATCATCCATATTTTCGTCGATTTCTTTGTGGGATAACCCGCTCATCAACGATTTCAAACGGATATTTTCGATCCCAGTCAGTTGTACTTTCAAGCCGGCACCGATGGCGATAATAGACGTGTCCCCGTTGATTTCCAATTCACCAGAAGTCGGCGGGATGATCCCAGAGATGACGTTTGACAAGGTAGACTTGCCGGAACCGTTGACCCCGATCAAGCCGACACTTTCGCCGTCATAGATGGTGAAGTCGACGCCCTTGATGGCCCAGAAGGTCTGCACATCCTGCTTACCTAAATGGAATAAACGTTTGATCTTGTCAGATTTCTTTTTCAACAGGTCAAATTCCTTGGTCAAGAGGGTCGCTTTAATCTTTACTTGATTGCTTTCCAAATGAAATTCTCCTTTAATCAGTATGCTGTGGCAAGTGGATCAGGTAGCAATAAACACAAAAAATCCGGCACCCCGCTGGTCTTGATGACGGGATCCCGGCAGTAAAAGGTCGCTCCTTTTGCTCAGCTCCGGTCGATTCCGTTTCATGGCATACCTACGATTAACGGCACTGTGTGACGGCCATTATGTTGACAGGATATTTGCCGATTTCAGCTAAGGCTGCGGGCAGTTGAGTTGAGTGTTCATATCTGATTCTTCCATTCTATTGCGACCGTCTTGTCAGACAGACGGTGCAGGTTTTATGGTGGTGGTCTTCAGCGCGGATTTCCTACTGCAAAGCCTACTCTACCAGCTTGCCCGTTTACGAACAAAGACCATTTTACCATAAAATCGACTTCTTAGCTGTTCTTTTTCACGTCACGATCTGAAGCTTGCTCTGACGGTGTTTTTAATGATTTTCCAGTGCCAACTTGCGGCTTTTTATTGCCAGCCATCTGACGCGAATGTCCTCGCATACGCCAACTTTTTACCATATATTGCAAAATTTGTATCAGGCGCTCTGGTCGTCGATATTTCAAGGAACGATAGAGCCATTCCAGATTGAGTTTGATGAAAAACTGGGGTGCTCGTTTGACAGTCCCTGACAAGACATCAAAAGTGCCGCCGACATCTAGATAGACTTTCGCATTCAGTGCGTCTACTTGTTCTTCCAAAAAGAGTTCCTGTTTAGGTGAGCCCAATGCCACGAAAAGGAAATCGGGATGGACTGCGTTAATTCGAGTGGTGATTTCATCACCAGAAAGCTCAGTATAGCCGTCGATATAGCCGACTACTTTCAAGTTAGGGTAATCGGCGGCGATGTTAGCAGCTGCCTTTTTCACGACTTCCTTTTTGGCACCATATAAGAAGATGCGGCAACCATGGGCATCGGCATAATGAAGACAATCATCCATCACATCAATCCCGGTGACTCGTTCGCGGATATTGCCGCCTAAGTATTTAGACATTTTTACTACACCCACACCGTCTGGCAAGCGATGAGTGGCACGTTGGATATACTTGCGAACCTCGGGGTACTGCTCCACCTGCATAGCAATCTGAGGATTGACACTGGTGATGATCATTTTTTTATCGGAGGCCAGATAGGCTGGCAAATCGTCGATGATGTCCTGCCGGGTGAGATTGTCCACCGGCAGACCGCTGATATATTCGGTTTCCATTTCCGGCCGCCTTTCCAGTTTTTTAAAGTAAGTGATTTACAGTCAGTCACTGACATGACAGCAACCACTGCATTGAATCTTTATGTAGCTGCCCAAAAAGCGGGCAGTTGCTTATTTTGTAACAGCATTGTCTTCATAGCCGGCTATTGTCGATTAAGCAGTTGAGCTACCAGACTCAAAAGTCGGTTTACTGCCTGCCCATCGTTGTATTGATGCCAGGTTGTGCGTACTTGATCTGCATCAAATATCTCTGAAACTGAATCTGATTTTGAAGCAGCAGTCGCAATCGTGGTTTCACCACTAGTTGTCGCAGTCTTTAGATGTTCTCCTGTTTCTGCATCAATCGTTTGCAGTAGCATTGCCAAATCAGCAGCGCTGCTAGCAATCCTCGGTTTCATCTGAATTAAGAAATTTCCCTGTAGGCCAGTAGTCGCCTGGTAATGGGCCAAATCCGGGCAAAAGAACAGGTAAGGCTGCGCTGGCTGTATCAGCATGAAATCAAACACACATGAAGAATAATCCGTAATCAAACCGTCACAATCAGCCATCAGTTGCTCCAATGTGCCCGTGGCTGTGTGGATATTATCCGCTTGCGGCATCGTTATCTTATCCGCTGCATGAGGGTGCAGTTTCACCAGGAAATCTAAATGTTTCGCCTCCTGAGCAAAGACAGCAAAAGCCTCATTGAGAACAGTGGACATTTCTTCTATAGTATCACGATAGGTTGGGACATACAATATCCTTTTCCGAGCAGACGCTGAGTTTACTGGCGTCATTTGTGATGAATTTTCGGCAATTACAGCCGGCTGAAAGGCATCCGTACGGGGGGCCCCTATTCGACAAATCACGTTATCTTTCAAACGGTAACACTCTTTGAAAACAGTCGCCATCGCTTCTGAGCCGACGACAACATGGGTAAAACTGTCATAAACCTGTTGGAACCGCCGCTGATCCCCTTGACTTCGCTGGGCTGTTTTAGGATCTCCCCAGCCGAATTCCTTGATTGCCCCAGTCGCGTGCCACAGCTGAATGATACTGCGTTGAGGTGCGGAAAGAACTGCCAACTCCGGAAAATAGTTATCCACCAAGATTACTTGTGCCTGCTTCAATTGCCGCAAGGTTTGACCCAGAAGTAGTCCTTTCGGTGTATAAACCGCTTTATTCAAAGATTGGCCCTCTGGCAGCTTGGCCTCAATGGCAGCCACAGCAGTACCCATGGCTGGCGTATAGCACAGCAAAAAGCCGCTGCCGTAATACTCAGCCAGTCGGCAAATCAGGCCGGCATCATTGTCGGCAAAACTTATGATATAGGCGACCCGCAACGGTGGTATCGACTTCTTCACAACAGCTGGGGGTATTAAATGTCGCAGCAGCTGCAGATACAATGATTTCAACATGGGAGCTCCATTTCTTTACACCTACTGAATCTCTACACAAACGTGGTTACAGGACTTTGAGCACACAACTTACTTGCGACCCCGGTATCGATGTCCGTCTTTTGGTAAAGACTCTCCTACCATTATAGAAAAAAAATAGTTATTTAGAAAGCCGCAACTGTCCTAAATCTCCCTACTATCGGACAAATATAGCTGATATTTTGACCAAGTGCTGGTCTTTGCTGTAACAACTAGCGTAAAAACGTGTCAGCCTTACCTTTTATTGCAGTAACCAGCTGCAAAACATCTCGTCAACGTTCGTCACTTGCCTCAAATCAATACCAATCAAAGTCTCTAAAGCCAGACTCATCTACCTTGGTTTTTCGGTTTCCTCATAACCAATGCGCGCAAAAAAACCACTCATGTCAGAGACAGTTTCTCTCTTTGACGCAAGTGGACTTTTTCAGCCTCCCTATCAAATAGTCAGGGGGTTCACTCAACTATTTAAACACTTTAACCTGTACACTGCGTCTACCCCAAGCGTGCATGGCATCCAGGTCCGTAATGTGGACGTCCATGATGTGACCCTTGATGGCGCCGCCGGTATCCAGTGCCACAGCGATTCCGTAGCCTTCAACTTCTACAACAGTGCCCAATGGAATGACGCTAGGATCCACAGCAACGGCCTGCGGATTGGTGCGCAGATCGGTACCAGAAGCGGTGTATGGTGAGGCACCGGCTTCCTTCCATGAATAAGCGGTGGTCTCAAATGTCATGACGGTGTAATTATCACCGGATTCAGAGCCGCTCTCATTGTTGCCACCAGTTTCGGAACCACTGTTGCCAGGAGCCGGTGTTTCAGTTGCTGGCGGTTCTTCAGAACTCTCCGGTGTTTGCGCATCCTCAGTGCTTTCGGATGTGTTGCCGGTGCTGCTATTGCCAGTGCTTGAAGCTGGTGTTTCAGTTGCGGCTTGTGATTCCTTGGCGGCCTCTTCTTCAGCTTTTTTCGCGGCAGCTTGCTCGGCGGCGGCTTTTTCAGCAGCTTTCTTTTCGGCAGCGGCTTTTGCGGCAGCTTCTTTTTCAGCGGCTAGACGAGCTTGTTCCACCTCTTTAGAAGCAGCAATGTTCGTCAAGGTGTCTTGATTTTTTGCCAACTGTTGTTGCAGATCGCTGATGCGGTCTTCCAATTCAGCGGCTTCATCTTCCAAATCAGCTTCTTTTTCCTTAAGGGTCGCTTGCTTTTCTTCAACCTCTGTTTGCAGAGCAACGAGCTTGTCTTTTTCTGCGTGAAGGCTGTCGATTTTTTCTTTTTCCGAGCTTTGCAGCTGGTTGATAGCTACAGCACGGTTGATAAAATCAGTGATGCTTTCGGCGTCTAACAGCGCCGTCCAGCTATATTCCATGCCGCCGTTGACTTGGATTGATTTCAAACGCTGGCCAACTGCGGCTTTACGCTTTTCAATCGTCTTTTCGGTGGTGACAATCTCTGCTTGGGCCTTTTTGATGGCCTGTTGGTTTTCAGCGACAGCTTTACGAGCGGCAGTCACTTTGGCGTAGGTCTCGTTGGCCGCAGTCAATGCGGTCTGGACTTCACCAGAGATTTGATTACTTTGCTTTAGTACGGCGTTTTCTTTTCGGTTCAGCTCATCCATCGTATCTGCGCTGGCTGCAACCGGCGCGACAAGGTTCAGACACAAGAGTCCAACAATTGCCACAGTCAATTTCTGCTTCAAAAATCCAACACCCCTTCAAATAACTTCAAAATCCCTTTTCAGCAACAGCTTCATCCTAATCTGTTACCATTCGGAGATTTCTCCAACGTGACTCATTATACAAATAGAAAAAGCCGAAATTGTTTCATTTTCTTAACAATTTGTTACAAGTCCTGTGCTCAGTGGAAAAAAAGGGGGGATTGCTTTGAGAAAAAACAAAAAAAGTGGGGGATTGGTCGCCCTTTCCCCCACTTTTTTAAGTTGTAACAGAATCGTAACATTACCGTTTTTTCTTTTTAAGGTCTTCTACCAGTCCCCGCAAGTCGTCCACACTCTTAACATCCTCTAATTTCAACCTGGGAAAGTTTTTTAAAAGTCGCCGCTGGTTAAAATTCAGTCGTGGCAGGCTTTCTTGCTCTTCGGGATGCTCTCGGAAATAATTGACCCATTCCAAGCGGCGTGCCACCTCTTCTTTTGAGTTTTCTAGAGATTCCTTCAGATCCTCTCGGCGTTTTTCGACAGTGCCATTCAAGCGTTTGACAGCTGCTTGGAAGGCAGTCATATTGGCCAATGTGTAGCCTAGATCCATTGAAGTGATGCACATTAACAGGACCGGCAGCCAAAAACCAAAGCTTGCCGAGAGCCAGCTTTCGATGCCCAAGACCCAGGGATTCACTACTTTGACGATCAACACACAGCCCAATCCCCAAAACAGCGATACCGGAATAGCAACGCGACCATTGATATTCAGTGGCACGCCTTTGTAATCCCACCAGGATGCATGAAACAGTTTTTCCAATGCAAAGCTGGTGACATATTCCAAAACTGTGACCAAGAGAGCCGCACCAAAATACAAGAGCACCAGATTGTCATGAAATGGCCGTAAAAAATACAGCACCGCTAAAATTCCGAAACCGTAAATAGGGGTGATTGGTCCCACCAAAAAACCTCGATAAACGAAGTGCTTGGCTTTGATGGAGCAAAAAACCGTCTCCCACAGCCAGCCGATAAATGAATAGATAAAAAATAAGAGCACGACGCGAATAAATTCTTCCATAAAATCCCTCCTGCTTGTCTGTCAGTTTTCACAACCTGCTAGTATGAGCCAGCTCAGCGTTATGTTGTGAGAACTGACGGTTTCGCATAATTATCATAATTATATAGTAGTTTTTCTGCCATTAGAAACAGCGGCACTGTTTTCAGTATAACGTACTTTTCCGACAAGAGACACTGAGACAGGCTTTTTCTCAAAATCAGTGCTCCTCTTGAATGCAACTTTTCCACGACACTGGTTTCTGACACTTTTTTTGCGATTGTAAGCGCCGTTCTTTGAGTAAACTTGGCAAAATTCAAGGGCGCCACTCTTTTTTCTATCCCGTTTTTCCGCTAGAATGAAGAAGATCATAACAAACGGCTGGTGTTTTCTATCAGTCGCAAAATGAGGGAGTGGCGACATGATCCGATTATTGAACTATGCCAAAGATTATCGTAAGCAGATCATCTTAGGGCCTTTTTTTAAATTTCTCGAGGCGGTCTTTGAGTTATTTTTACCGCTTTTGATGGCACGATTAGTAGACCAGGGCATCCGGGCCAATGACGCCGGCGAGGTTTGGCGTATGATGGCTGCCATGCTTGCTTTGTCGGTGGTTGGGCTAATATGCGCTGTCATCTGTCAGTATTTTGCTTCAGTGGCTTCGCAAGGCTTCGGCACCGAACTCCGCAACCAGTTGATGGCAAAAATCAACCAGTTGTCTCACCGGGAACTGAATACATTTGGTACCGATACGCTGATTACCCGCACCACCAACGACATCAATCAACTCCAGCTGGCTTTGGCGATGCTGATTCGGCTAGTGGTACGAGCTCCCTTTCTCAGTGTCGGGGCAGTCATCATGGCCTTTGTGATCGACTGGCAAGCAGGCCTGGTCTTTTTGATCACGTTACCGGTTTTCTGCCTCGTGTTATTTTTCATCATTCGTTCTACAGTACCATTGTATAAAAAAGTGCAGCAAACTCTCGATCGCTTAAATGAACTGGTGACTCAAAATCTCAGTGGTGTTCGAGTGATTCGAGCCTTTGCCCGCCGCCAACGAGAAGTGGGCCAGTTTGACGAAAGTACCGATGAATTATCAAGGATTTACATTCGGGTCTCCAACATTTCAGCACTGCTGACGCCGGCCACTACCTTGATTATGAATCTGGGGATTTTGGTATTGTTTTATCTGGGAGGCTTCAAAGTCCAATCCGGCCGCCTAGAACAGGGACAGATTCTAGCATTGGTCAACTATATGAACCAAATGCTCTTGGCCTTAATCGTGGTTTCCAATCTGGTAATCATCTTCACCCGGGCGGCAGCCTCCGCACAACGGATCAACGAAGTCTTAGATGTAGTCCCGGCGATTGCGGACTCCCCTCTTACAAGTGCCTCCACGTCATCTACTAAACACCCATTACCACAAACGAATCCTGCCGGGGCTGACATTCGCTTTTCTCATGTAGATTTTCGCTTTGCGGATAACTATGGGCTGGTGCTAAAAGATTTAAACTTCACCATAACACCTGGCACGACTGTGGGAATTATTGGTCCCACCGGCAGCGGCAAATCAGCCTTGACCCAATTAATTCCCCGCTTTTACGACGTCGCTGGTGGCAGTGTGCAAATGGACGGCGTGGACGTGCGGGACTGGCCCCTTGAGCAACTGCGGCAGCAAGTCGCACTAGTGCCTCAGACAGCGGTTTTATTCACCGGCACAATTCGAGACAATCTCCGTTGGGGCAAAGCAGATGCTACAGATGAAGAATGTTGGCAAGCACTGACTTTAGCCCAAGTTGCAGATTTCGTCCAACAACTGCCCCAAGGTCTCGATACCCCCATTTTTGAAGGCGGTAAAAATTTCTCCGGCGGTCAAAAGCAGCGCTTGACTATCGCCCGTGCAGTGATTGCCCAACCACCACTATTGATTTTAGATGATTCTCTAAGCGCTTTGGATTACCAGACGGACCTGCAACTACGCCAAGCGCTGCGGCAACAGTTGCAAGGCACGGTTTTGATTATTTCTCAACGGGTGCGCTCCATCCAAGAAGCACAACAGATTCTCGTGTTGGAAGAAGGCAAGCTAGTCGGTAGCGGAACTCATGATTCGCTGTTGGCAACCAGCCGCGAATATCAAGCGATTGTGGCATCGCAGGAAGAAGGTGGTCTTTCATGAAAACGAGATCAATGGATTGGCCCTCATTGCGGCGTTTCATGCCTTATCTTCTTTCCTACCCCGTGTACTTTGTCTTGGCTATGATTTTAGGCGTAGTGGCCGGTGGGACTTCTGTCTTCATGACATGGCAGATTGGTCATGGAATTGATCAGCTGGTAGGAGCCGGTCAGGTCGATTTTGCCGTTTTGTATCAGGTTCTGATACAGTTCGCCAGTGTCGTGTTGCTCACGGTAATCAGTCAACTATTCATTCAACGGCTGGGAAACAAGGTGGCCTATCTGGCGGCGGCTGACCTGCGTCAGGAAGCTTTTCGTCATTTGAACACACTGCCTTTGCGTTATTACGACCAGACATCTCACGGCAATATCGTCAGCCGTTTTACCAATGACATGGACAACATCTCCGTCGCGGTGTCAGCCGTCTTTAATCAAGTCTTCTCTGGATTGGCTGTGGTGATAATCGCATTGATTGTCATGCTGAAGATGAGTCCGGTACTGACGCTGGTCGTTTTGTTGGCAACTCCGATAATCTTTTTAGTGAGTTGGTGGGTTGCCCGCAACTCCCAGGCGGATTTCGTCGCCCAACAAGAAATCGTCGGACAGATTTCCGGCTTTGTCACCGAAATGGTAGGAAACCAAAAGATTGTTAAAGCCTTTGGTCACGAAGCAGCCAATCAGGCGGCCTTTGAAGCTCTGAATCAAGAGCTTTACCAGCGGGGACAAAAAGCGCAATTCTCCTCTTCCCTCACCAATCCCATGTCGCGTTTTGTGGACCATTTAGCCTATGTAGCTGTCGGATTTGTCGGTGCTTTGCTGTTACTTGGCGGCAGTACACTGGTGACGGTGGGAATGATTTCCAGTTTCACCATTTATGCCAGCCAGTTTACTAAGCCTTTCATTGAGCTGTCTGGGATTACTACGCAAATCCAGACCGCCATTGCTGGGATGAAACGGGCCTTTGAAATTTTGGATCAGCCATCGGAAACTCCGGATAGCCCAGATGCTGTGGTCTTGAAACAAGTCAAAGGGGCAGTGGCTTTTGAACAGGTTGACTTCGCTTATGATTCCGCACAGCCTTTGATTACTGATTTCAGCTTCCGAGCAGCACCTGGCGAAACCGTAGCAATCGTGGGCAAAACGGGTGCCGGTAAATCGACACTGGTAAATCTGCTGATGCGTTTTTACGATGCTGACCGCGGTCGGATTACCGTTGACGGCCACGACATCCAGCAAATTACTCGCGATAGCCTACGCCAAAGTTTTGGCATGGTTCTTCAAGACACTTGGCTTTTTGAAAGTACACTGCGGGACAATCTCACTTACGGCAATCCGGCGGCTACCGATGATGAAGTCTGGACTGCCTTGAAAAAGACTTATATGTATGAATACGTCATGCGCCTGCCGGACAGACTGAACACAGTTATCGGTGAGCAGGGCATCAAAATTTCTGATGGGCAGCGACAGTTGCTGACGATTGCCCGTACGATGATTGCTAAGACAGCTATGCTGATTTTAGACGAAGCCACCAGCTCCGTGGATACCCTCACCGAGCGCAATATCCAAGCGGCCTTTCTGGAAATGATGAAAGGTCGGACCAGCTTTGTCATCGCTCATCGGTTGGCAACAATCCAAGCAGCCGATCACATTCTTGTGATGGATGCCGGCGCTATCGTAGAACAAGGAACCCATGAAGAATTATTGGCAAAAAACGGCTACTATACCCGCTTGTATCGAGCCCAATTTGAACAGTAAACCAGCAGATGAAAAATTCCTTCAGAAAATGGCGGATAAAACAAACAGACAAGCAGCTTCCATTAACGATTAGTGGCGGTTACTTGTCTGTTTTTTTATAAAAATTACAGTCCTGACTAACTTTGATTCTCTCAAGGAAAATCAGGTCTTTTTCTTTTGTGGCCCCAGAGTCAACAATCGTCGCAGCTGTTTTTTAGCGGCCGTTTTCGATTTAAGTGTTCGTCATTTATCATGGAAATTTGCTTTGTATCCCAGCGCAGATTATTTTTCCTGCGATCTTTTTCAATAAAATGGTGCATTGTTTTGATTGAAGAAATCTTCATAGCCGGTAGGTAGTTGCTGGCGAATCGGCAAATCCGGCAACACGCCAGCTACAAAAATCCGCCCCACCAGAATCAGTAAAAGCAAGACGACCAACATCGTCACACCCGCAGTGTAATAGCGGTTGGCGCGGCCACTGAGGTTTGGCGTGTGCCAGAGATTGCCCACAAAAGAAACCAGCATCAAAAACAGATTGATAATCACCGCCATCAGTCCCACCGCCGGCACGCGTACAAAAACCGGTGCCAACAAGACCGAAACTAAACTGGTGCAGACCGCTAAAGAAGCCGGTGCCATAAGCTCTTCGACAGCTTGCCACCAAGTCAGAGGTCGTTGATAGATTCGCGTTGCTGCCACATAATATGCGCCAAATGTGATGGCAAAACCGGCAATCAGCGCCAGCAGAATTTCAAAAAAGAACACCAGGCCTGGTCCTTCATACACATAGTGAAGCCCGAAAAGATCCAATTGTGCCAATATCCGCTGTAGCGCTGCCGTCGCAGAACCGCTGAGAACCAGCGTATTGGTCAAAATTACGATCACCAAACTGGCCGCCGCAAAACCCGGCTGTTGCGACTTCTGATTGAGTCGCGGCTCTTTGACATGCTCTTTCAAATAGCGCAGATAGCCTTTCAAATACTCAAAGGAACCCCATATAGGAGTAGCGGCTTCTTCTGATGACACCTCCTTAGCGTTGGCAACCGCTTCGGTAGTGGGTTGGTCGCCTAGTTCAGCAGCTGTATCGGATTGCCCCTGATTCCTCGGTTCAGTGAATTCCGTGGTTGCCGTCTGTTCAGTATCTTTTGTGGAATTTGTAGAAATTTCTGACGTGGGTTCTCCTTCTTTCAGCTCGACAGTAGCAGCCGATTCTGATAGTTTTTCGTCACTTGGTATCTCTGCCAACTCAGCCGTGGTTGCCGTTGCTGATGAGTCGCCTGCAAAAGTGACCGTCGATGCAGCTTGCACCGGTGGGGTTGCATCAGTGGCAGGCGCTCTTTTTTCCTCGGTCAATTTAGTTTCTACTGGTAATTCTGAGGAATCGGTGGCACCAATCAGCTCCCCACTTTCAGAAACCCCCGCCATTTTTGCTGCCTTTGAGGAATCATTAGGTGTCTCTGAGGTAGCAGTGTTGATTTCTGACGACGTTTCGTCGTCAGTGGGCCTAACTTCAATCGCTGCTTTTTCTAGCGCTGGCGTAGCCTCTGGGGTAATTTGAGCTACTTCTTTTTCGGTTTTTTGTGCTGCTCCACAGACGGGGCAAAATTGAGCTTTGGCGGGGATTTGCGCCCCGCAATTTTGACAGATTTTCATGGTCTTCGTCCTTTCAGCAGGTAGCAGCAAAGAGTCTCGCCGCCCTGCAATCGTCAACTCATCATAACACAAGGCCAGCAAACAAAAAAACCGTTCTCACCAGGAGAACGGTTAGATAGGATAGTGTCAGCAAAGCTCAGATTTTGCAGACTCGTGGACATCAATACAGGGTAAACAGGCAGTTTACATGTTGCCACGACTCTGCTGTTTAGAAGACAGCTAATCAAAAAACTGAGCTTCGTTTAGATACTCTCCAAAAGCCCCAACTGTTTTTTCCACGTAAGAACGCGGCGTACAGAGGCATCCAATTGTTTTTCACTGTACTCACCATTTTCCACAGCGGTGATAATTCGGGGAATCTGGATTGCATAAGTCGAGGACAAGATCAAATCATTTCCCGCTTGCAACGCAGCCAAACCCGCTTCTTCTTGAGAAATAAAATCTGCCAGCCCTGCCATATCCATGTCATCAGTCATGATTACTCCCTCAAATCCCAGTTCCTGGCGTAATACTTTGTGGACAGCTGCAGAGATGGAAGCCGGCTTAGTGGCATCAATGGCGTTGACAATATTATGGGACACAAGCACACTGTCTGCTCCAGCTTTAATACCAGCAACAAAAGGTACGAAATCATTGGCCTTTAACTCCGAAAGTGGCCGCTCATCAGTGACAATCGACGTATGGCTGTCAGCGTTATTGCCATAGCCGGGAAAATGCTTCATAGTAGAGCCGGAATGGGCTTCTTGCAGCGCTTGTACCACCGTGGTTACATAAGTTGCAGTTCCTTTAGCATCCTGTCCAATGGTGCGATCATAGATGAACGCGTTGGGATCAGTCGCCACATCTGCCACTGGAAACAACCCGGTGTCGATACCAAAGGCCTTCAATTGACGGGCTTTGATCAATGTATCGTCGGTGATTGCCTGCCAGCCGCCCTCGGCATACAACGTCTGAGGCGAAGAATAAGGCGGATACACCAACTGAGAATTGCGGCTGACACGGCTAACCGTGCCCCCTTCTTCATCAGCTCCGATTAATAACGGGTACTTAGAGGCTGTTCGATACTCCTGAATCTTCGCCGTTAATTCGTCAGCCGTAATGCCTTCCACATCGCGACCAAACAACAGGTAGCCTCCCAAGTGATACGTCTGCAACGCTTCAATCTGGCCACTTTCCGGCACCCGCGCTAAAAACAGTTGACCAACTTTTTCTGCTACAGTCATCTCAGACAGCAATCGATTCACCGGATCGTCAGCTTCTGTGTCTGACTCTGAGGCAGCTGAGCTTTTATTGTCAGCTGTTCCACTTGCCGATTGCTCACTTTTCCCCTGATCTGAGGATGCGTTAACAGCAGCGGTGCTATCCGATGCGCCACTTTCGCTGTTTTTCCCGATCCCGGTAAAAAAGTAAATACCGGCAGCAATCGGAACTACGATTAAAGCAGCCAGCCCTAACACCAGCAGAATTGATTTAAATGCTCTCATTTTCATCCTCCAAAATTTCAACTACTTTTATGATAGCATACTCCCAAAGACTGTGGGGTACTGTGATTTTTCATCCGTCAAAACTACTCGGTCATCTGCTGGCAAGCGAAAGATAAATAACTGAAAAATAGACTGTCCCCAAACATAAAACTAAAAACAACAACCCCGAAAGCCAAATCAAAACTCGTCGCAAACCAGGAAAAGAATAGGCTTGAAGCTTCTGCAGCTGCACTGGCCACGACAAGGCGAATATCAAATTAGTCACCGGCAACAAAAAAATCGTTTGCTTGGGACCATAGCCGTCAATTTTACCTAATCCTGTCATATGTACGGGCACCCTAGTAGGCAATCGCAAATAAATCACCCCATAAAGCAATACTAATCCTCCTGCCAAAACAACACTGACAAGTCTCATTTTACGGAATATCCCTGAAAACTCCTGCATCTTGAACGCCTCCTTTTTCTGTTCGATTACAGTCTAATTATACAACAAACTTTTGCTATTCCTTTGAAGCTGTCTGTTAAACCTTGCGCCCGAAGCATCTCAGCAGTTTTCGATTCAAATAGAAAAACCGCAATCCGAAATACGGATCACGGCTGTCAGCGTTTGGGATGGTAACGCCGAAATTTGCGCCCTTTATGCGAAACGTTTGGCCAAACGTTTGTAAGGGATCGCGCGGCCGACATAATACAGCATCGTCGTTTGGACCGGCAGCATCACTGCAGCTTTCGCCAGACGGACACTCCAAAATGCCCAATTCAACGGTACTTGATACATCATGTGCAACCACAACGGCGTCAAAATCAAAGTGATCAATAGAGTATTGATCAGTGTCACCAAAAAAGCACTCTTTACGGTGACTTCCTTGCGATAGAAGAACCAACCATACAACAGGCCTCCAATCACAGCATTCAGTGTAAAACCGGGAAAATACGGCGCTTTGGCAAAAAAGCCCATGCCTATGACATCCGCCAAGCCCGCCCCCACACCAGACCAAAATGGTCCAAAGAGCATCCCCATCAGCATCTCTGGGACAAATTGAAAACTGATTCGCAAAAAGGTCGTATCGAACACAAAGATTCGTGTCAACACGATCACCATCGCAATCAAAAGTCCCATCAGCGCAATCTTGTGGGCATCCATTTTTTGTTTCATCGTCAGCATCTCCTTTAGTAAGAGCTGCCGCAGTTCTCTGCAGCGAATGCGGAAACAAAACCGCGAAAGACAAGCCGGCCAGACTTCTCCTTCTTCGTCAAAGAGGCAACATCCCATCCTCTAAGCACTTAACGCTTCATTTCCTACTCTGGAATTTGTTCAGGCCGATGATGCCTGTCCAAGGCAAATATAGCACGCTTCACAAACGAGGACAATTCTTTGAGCCATTCATTTCCTACTTTTTCCTGTAACTTTCGGAAATTGAGATGAAAATAGTATTTTTCCAAGTCTATGACGACTCAGCAGCACCATCCAAGGTGAATATTGTCGTTTCACCAACGCAGCTGCCCTCTTACATTTTTAGTGAGAAGTTATCTCCCTGTACAAAAAATACCGATTCAAGCAACCTCACTGTCTGCTTGGATCGGTATTTTTTTAAGATCTGAACTAGCCAATATTTTGGCAAGGAAAGCTTGGATCGGATTAATCTTTTTCTGTCAGTATTTTCTTAGGCAGCTGATTTTTGACGGAACAACGTCTTGGCTGCGGTAAAGACTGGAATTGTGAATTGCTTGCTAACCGCCGCTGTCACAAAATAAGCGATGTTGTAATCCACCAAAGAATGGATCAGGCCGCCTATGCCCATCAGCACAAAGAAGAAGTAAAAAGCGCCGCCTTGATAGCTGCCGATGCTGCCGCTATCCACTAAATTGAAAGCTAGAACTACCAATACTTCCACTGCACTATGGATCAAGCCAATCACCAAATTATACAGTTGAAAGCGAGGATTAATCAATTGAAATTTGCCCTTTGTTAGCACCGTTTCCGGATGTTTCTGCAAATACCACGCCCCCAAAACAGCAAATACCAGATGGCTTGCTGCCCGCAACGTGATGATGATGGGCAAGCTACTCATAAAGAAGCCGATGGTGGTGCCAATAGCCACCATCACCGCCAAAAGTGGCGAGAAGAACATTGCGATAAATAACGGCACATGGCTACCCAGCGTAAAGGAAGCCGGTCCGATAACAACTTTGGGCATCACGTTAGGAATCAAGATTGCTAAGGCGATCAACAGCGCCCCAATAGTAATTTCACGCACTGACATTTTTTTCATTTTGACATTCCTCCATTTATTTACAACGAAAACTTTTTCTTCAACCAACGACCAAATACTATTTCATAACACGTCATCTTTCCTGCCAATCACTGTCATGACAGTTTGGATTGGCTTTATTTTAAACGGACACCGCCAACCTGTCAAGACAGATTGTGAAATGGATGCAATTTTTATGTAAATTTTCACATGCCGACTATATTTCCGCTAACGTGGATATTCAATACAGTAGGCTGCTGTTGGTCCTGGGGTTCGATTCTGACGCAAACGCCCCTCTCTTCTCTCAACAGATTTCCGAAAAAAACATCCCAGAACGCACAAAAAAGCCTCAAACTATCAAATCATCAGTAGTTTGAGACTTCTTTTAATTTTTCAGAGGATCACAAATGCAGTTGCCTATCAGTAATCTAGCGCAATTTTCCGTTGATTTGTCGCTACCTGATACTGTGGCTAACGATTAATTGCCAGTTTTCAGTGCTTCCATAGCATTGCTGAGGCGTGCAAATTCTTCTAGCGACAAGGTTTCCCCCCGGCGTTTGGGATCGATCTCAGCTTGCTCCAAGCTGGCGGTCAACCACACTTTCGCAGCATCGTCTTTGCCATAGCTGTGCAACAGGTTGTTCCATAGTGTCTTGCGTCGCAGTTGGAAGGCGGCTTTGGTCAATTTGAAGAACTCTTTTTCACTAGTGACTGTTACCGCCGGTTGTGGACGTCGGGTCAATTTCAAGATAGCAGAATCCACATTGGGCTGTGGTACGAAGACGGTCTTTGGCACGATGAAAGCCAATTTAGCTTCCATATAATACTGGACAGCAATGGTCAAAGAGCCGTAAGCCTTAGTTCCAGGAGCAGCCGAAATCCGATCTGCTACTTCTTTTTGCATCATAACGACCATTTCCGCCACCGCCAAATCTGATTCCAAAAAGTGCATCATGATTGGCGTAGTGATGTAATAAGGCAAGTTAGCTACCACTTTAATCGGCAATTCTTTTGTAAAGACTTCTTTTGCTACTTGGGGCAGATCCGCCGCCAGTACATCTTGATGGCGCACTGTCACATTGGGGTACTCCCGCAGCGTATCCTGCAAGACGGGAATCAAACGATCATCAATCTCAAAAGCCAGTACTTGATGCGCGCTACGGACGAGATGCTCTGTCAAAGCACCAATCCCCGGACCAACTTCGATGACATTGGTGTTTTCGTCAATGTCGCCGGTTTCCACGATTTTACGCAAAATATTTGGCTCTGTTAAAAAATTTTGTCCTAAACTCTTTTTAAAAGTGAAGCCATGCCTTTTCAGAATTTCTCTGGTTTTGGAAGGGGTGGCGATATCACGGTTATCTTTCATATTCGTCCTCGTTTTCTTATACTTATACGACTAGCGGTAGCTCTAATCAATTTTCGTCGACCAGTTGTGCTTCAACGGTTGTCATTGCTGCAGCCAGTTCTTCTTCTGTTATTCGAAACATAGCGAGCCGTTTTTCCAATTGTTTGGAGTTCGTGTAGCCGATTCGCAATTGGTCTCCCAACTTTTCACGACGGGTCTTTGCTCCAGCTCCGGCTATTAAACCATATTCCATCAAGACTTGTCTAGGTATTCTCGGTTCTGCAGCTACCTCTTCCGCTGTCAATGGAGTCACAACTTTTCGCAGAGCTTCTACAATGGCATGATCTGAAGCATGTTCGACACCGAGACTGCCGCGATTGTTGCTAGGTGCTGCTTGCCCGCGAGACAAAAAAGCATGCTTGGCATCCGGTACCGCCTCCATGATTGTCTTGCGAATCTTCTCACCGGAAAAATCAGGATCAGTGAAGACAATCACCCCTCTGGTTTCTTGCGCATGCTCGATTTGAGCCAAGATTTCCTCATTGATTGCTGATCCAATCGTTTCAATCGTATCGGCAGTCACCACTTCTTGCAATCGTCGAGTATCATCTTTGCCTTCAACCACGATGATTTCTTCGATTTTTAGGCGTTCTATTGGTTGGCTCAGTTCGCCTGCCAGACTTTGCTGTCGTTGTTTGTTCTGCCGCATTTGCCGCTGATTGGTTTCTGTCATCTACACATTCTCCCTTCTTATTTATCAGTCATAGGAATTTTGAACAGTCGGTGAGCATTCTCCCAAGTGATTTTGGCGACTTCTTCGGTTGCCATTCCCCGCAGCTGTGCGATTTTCTCGGCAACGTAAAACGTATACCCCGGCTCATTGCGCTTTCCTCGATAGGGCATTGGTGCCAAATACGGTGCATCCGTCTCTACCAGCAGCCGCTCCAAAGGCACTCCCGCAGCCGCTTCTTGTACATCAAGTGCTTTCTTAAAAGTCACCACTCCGGAAAAGGAAATATGCATACCCAAGTCTAAAAAGCGCTGCGCCCATTCCAGATCGCCACTGTAGCTGTGCATAATGCCGCCGATATCCCGCACATCTTCGTCCTTCAAGATGCGATAGGTATCTTCTGTTGCCTCTCTCATGTGAATGCTGATAGGTAAGCCGTGTTCTTTAGCAACTGCAATCTGTCGGCGAAAAACCCGTTCTTGCACCTCTTTAGGATCTTCCATCCAATGATAATCAAGGCCAATCTCTCCGTAAGCAACTACTTTTGGAAGCTCCAACTGTTTTTCCAACTGTTTTTCTACCTTTGCGGTATAACTACCGGCTTCAGTCGGATGCCAGCCGATAATGCTGTAGACTCCGGGAAATTGCTGATTGAGTTCCAACGATTTTTCGATGGTGGGACCGTCAAAACCCACGACTGCCATCTTACTTACCCCCAACTCCTGGGCGCGGGTAACAACCGCTGCTTCTTCGCCACGAAACTGTTCAGCATTCAAATGCGTATGTGAATCAAAAATCATAGGTCATGCTCCTGTTCTTTGACGGCACTGCCGCTCTTTTCCTTCCTACTTTAGCACAAATGACTGGAAAGAAAAACGGACAGCGCCCCTCTTGGAAAAATCCCCACAAAACCCCGCCTTCCCACGAATGCCGGAAAACGACAGTTATTGCTGTCGGAGCCACCTCCTGCCCATTTTCTGAAGCTGACGAGCTCTTGTTTTTGCCCCTTTCTTCAGCTAGCTGGCAGAGATCAGAACCCTCAATCTGTAAAATCCGTCTGCAGCCGGATTTTTTCCAATCCTGTTTCTTCTATAATAGGTAGCGGAAATCATGACATGATTCATTAAAGGAGGTTATTGTTGATGGATCGATTCGAACAACGTTATCCTACGGTTGCCGCTTGGCTGCGTCAAAAAAAGGCAGCCCATCCTGATCGTCAAGAACAGGGAATCAGTCATTGGCTGATGTTAGGTACATTAGCTGCCTTGACAGCAGCTGATTTTCGTTGGCAACTGTTAGGTCTAGTTCTGATAGTTGCATTGACTGCACTATTTCGCGGCCCTGGTATGCTACTGGCGGCTGCATGCTACGCCGCCGTAATCGGCTTTTTTCCACCCTTAGGACTAGTGCTGACTGCCGTATTCTTTTTACTTTCCTTATGGCAGCTGCAAAAAAGCTGGCGTTTCTATTTATTTGCAGGCCTATTCTACAGTTGGCCGTTAGGAGTATCTGCGCTGGAAGCTTTTGGAGTTTTAGGCTCGGACCACCTGACAATAGCCGTTACGGTGGGCTTGGCACTACTTTGGGGTCACTTGAGTTTGACAGCCTTGTATCACCGTGGCTTGGACAGTCGCAGCCTGGCTTTGGCGCTTTTCCAAGCACCTTTTGACTTTCTGCTACTGTTTTTGCCTCGCCGCGTTAAAAGCAAAATCGCACCCGATTTTACATCAGCCCGCCGTACAGCCGTGGATCGCTATTCAAAAAACACCTTTACTACCAGCTACAGAAAAAATACGCCCCGTGTTTTTTTCAAAACAAAAAAATAACTTTTCACTGATATTTTTGAACAGCCTTCGTCCCCTGAGCGCCTGTTCTTTTCTTCACACTTTTGAGAAACTAGCCAACTCTATGATAATAAAGAAAATCAAGTCAACTATCGAGGCGCGTTCTTTTAAAAAAAAGAGCTCGCCTTTTTTGAATTTATCCGCTATAATCAGTTCAAAAGAAAGAACGTGTGTTCGGTTTCTAGAAAAAATCGTTTTGTTGGTAATATTTACCGCAAACTTTGAAATATATTCGCAATAATACCACTGCAAATTTAATCATTATTTCTTCACAGTTACATTGCATTTTCCAGGCGTATCTTATATGCTATTCAATAGTTGATTTAAAGGAGGGGACGTTTTTTTTGGCTGCCAAAATTCTAGTCGCAATCATTGTGATGCTTTTTGCAATCGGCTTTTATGCCATGTTCATTGAACCACGAAGGCTGTCGGAAAAGCATTTTCTCATCCGTAAAGACAAGTCCCGCGTATTGGATATTTCCGATGCTTATGATATGTTTCAAAATGAAGGGGACATTGCAGTCGCTCATATCAGCGATTTGCATTTTTCCCGCTGGTTCAAACCCCGTCGTCTCAACAAAGTGATCAATTCACTACGGGAAACTCGACCAGATTTGATCGTCTTTACCGGCGATCTGATTGATGACTACAAAAAGTGGCCGGTCAAGCAAACACCCGCCTTGGTGGACAAATTAAAAAGACTGCAAGCACCGATGGGTAAAATTGCCGTCTTGGGCAATCATGATTATAAAAGTGACGGTTCTTATTTCGTCAAAGAGATTCTCCAGAAGGCCGGCTTCACCGTCCTAATCAACGAAGATGTCTTTGGTTCTGATGAAAAAATCTCGCTAAATGTGGTAGGCATAGCCGATCCAACAACTGAAAAATCTCAGTTTTATTTTGAACCGACATTGGCAGAGTGGCAGATTCTTTTGCTGCATCAGCCAGATTATATCAATCGTATCCAAAATCTTGATATGTATGATTTAGTTCTTTCCGGTCACAGCCACGGCGGACAGATTCGTTTTGCCTCCTTCTATCCGAAAACAGCTGGAGCAAAAACTTACACTGAAAGTCTGTACTTGCCTTCTGAAAATACCCTGCTATCAGTGAATACCGGCATCGGAACAACTGGCCTGCCGCTACGTTTCGGTGTACCACCAGAGATTGTTTATTATCACCTCTCTCACAAGACCGAGCCATTTAGAAAAGCGGAAAATCCTTTCGATTTCAAAGCCTTGATTGAAGAAGAAAAGAGTTCGAAGAATCAGCCCGTCGAAACCCAAGAAAAGTCAGGAGAACCGTCAACCGATCCTTCAGCTCCGCAACCTAAAACAGCTCCTGCGCAACCAGCAGTCACTCCGGACCCTGCCGCACCTGCCGTTGAGCCAACTGATAAAGTGGTGGATATCTCCTTGTTTCGCCGCCGTTACCAAGACAAAAAAAGAACCGTCTCTTAAGCCAGCTGCCTGTTGCATCCTTGCTTTTGTGACGGTTCTTCTTTTGTCTAAATTTCTGGTAGCTTCTCAGCAAAGCTCTACAGACAAAGGGCCTGTCTTCTTGCTAAATTTCCCATTCTTCATCTAATTTTGACACTTGTCAAGATCAAAAAGGTTGCCCCTGCTTCAAGAGTCATTTAGGGATTCTTCGCAACTGATCCATCAACAATTGCTGACGAGCCATCAGATTTGTCGTCTTTCGCAATGTCTCTTTGACAAAAAGTTCCTGTGCCGACAAACCGTTATTTTCCACCAATCGCCGGTAGTTTCCCTCAGCATCCATAAAATACGCTTTTGCTTCGTCGCAGTCATAGACATCCACCAGATGTTGAATCATTTTTTCGCAGTCAGTTCCTTGGAGCGGCGTGGCGATTTCCACCCGGCCTGTCATATTACGAGTCATCCAGTCAGCAGAAGATAGCCACCACTCCGGTCCTTTTGCCGTCGTAAAGGCATAAATCCTAGCATGTTCCAAAAAACGCCCCACGATGCTGGATACGCGGATATTTTCACTTTGATCTTTGACGCCCGCTACCAAACAACATGCTCCGCGAATCTGCAAATGAATCTTAACTCCTGCATTGCTTGCCTGATACAGCTGTCGAATGATTGGTTCATCTGTCAGTGCATTCATCTTGGCAAAAATAGCGCCCTTGCCCGACTGTTTGTGATAAGCAATCACCTGTTTGATTTTTTCAATCACCAGTTCACGGATATCATCCGGTGAAGTCACGATTTTCTGATAATCAGGATGATTGCGGTAACCCGTCAAATAATTGAAGAAATCCGTCAGATCGCTGACATACTCTTCTCGTGAAGTAAAGAAGCTGAGATCTGTATATAGCTGGCTGTTTTTCTCATTATAATTACCAGTACCAAATTGACCGTAGCGCTTGATTTCACCACCTTTGTTTTGCACGACCAGCAGCGCTTTACTGTGGGTTTTCATATTAGGAAAACCATAACTGACAAAACAACCGGCAGCTTCCAGCTCAGCTACCCAATGAAGATTATTTTCTTCATCGAATCGCGCTTTGATTTCCACTAAAACCGTTACTTGAATTCCTCTTTGTGCGCCTTTTTTTAACAACTTGATGACTTCTGAATGGCTGGCCATTCGGTACAAGGTCTGCTTGATAGCAATCGTATCCGGGTCATCGATAGCAGCCTTCAGCATTGCCAAGACCGCTTTGAAAGAATCATAAGGATGTTGCAATAACAGATCTTCGTGATCCAGTGTTTTCAGCAGATGTCCGGCATTCCAACGGGTCTCGAATAACGGCTTCAACGGTGGAAACAGCAGCTCCTTGTTTTTGTCGGTCAATTCTTCCACTACTTGAAATAAAAACGTCAAATCCAGTGGAGCCTCAATCCGATACAGGTCTCGTTTTAACAACCCCAGTTCGGTCAACAGCTGACTGGTATCCCAGCTTGTAGTGCGACAACAGCTACCCACTTCCAAGCGAGAAGGCAGCCCCTTCTTGCGCTCTTCCAAGTATTCTGACATCTGCATGGACAAATCCTCATCAGCATCTTCTTGAAACGTCAAGTCGTGGTCATAGGTAATCCGAAATACATAGGCACTTTCCACCTCGTTGCCCACAAAAACAGTCGGCAAAAACTGAGCAATAATCTCCTCAATCAGAATGAATCGTCGTGCCGACAATTTGAACAGCCGTGGCAACCGCGGAGAAATCGGTAGGATTGCCTCCCGTTTTTCACCGGTAACTTGATCTTTCAGCTCTACCCAAAGATGCAATGCTTTTTCCAGCAAGCGAGGAAATGCATGGTAGACATCCACACCGACAGGGGCCAAAGTAGGGAAGATCGTTTCTTCAAACAGTCGTTTTACCTGACTAAGTTCTCGAACTGTCAATTGCTGATAGCGTTTGACGAAGTAATGCTTTTTTGCCAATGCTTTTTCCAGCTCTTGCAAACGACCATATTGCAGCTGCAGATTTTCTCGGTTTAATCGAGCGAGCTCATACAACAGCTCTTCTTGTGTCTTGCCTGTCAACTTATCCACCTGCCGCTCTGGCAAACGAGCCAAAGACTGCAAACGCGGTACCCGGACCATGAAAAACTCGTCCAGGTTATTTGCGGCAATTGCCAAAAAACGTAACTGTTCCAACAAAGGATTGCGCTTATCTTCAGCCTCCAGGATCACTCGCCGATTAAAGAGAATCCAACTGAGGTCACGATGGAAAAACAGCGGCCTTGCTTCTTGTTCTCCCATCACGATCCCTCCTCTTTTTGGAAGTCCAATTCGATGGTCTTACCCAAGACATACTCTAAATTTTTCTTTTGACGGGTCGCCCGGTAGTACTCTGCTAAAGGATCGTATTTCCAGATAATTTTCAGTGTATATGTGCCTTTATCTTTTTTGCGGAATTTTAGCTTGCGAATCTCATTGACTCGCGTGATAGCCAGCGCATCACAAAACTTGATGATACTGCCAACTTCTCGAATCACTTGCAGCGCTTCCGGATCCAGCCAATTTTTGTACTGACGCAAAAATTGATTAAAGAGTGATTTGTTCTTATAACTAGCCACCAGTGCCAGCGATAGTCGGGATTTGTGTGAAAACCCGCTGAGATTTGAATTGGCCAACAGATAAAACGAATGCATGGAGCTATCGTCTTCTTCTACATAGGCTCCCAAATGATAGAGATAAGTGCCCGCCTCCAAATAGTCCATCACCTTTTGTGTAGGATACAATAGACCGGCTGCTTCTAACTCAGCCAACAGCGTCTTCGCAATAGTCAGTCGCTGCGAAGCCCCGACAGCATCCGCCAGATATAAGTCAGCTAAACGTCGCACTGTCATTTTACGGACATTGTTGGGAGTATAGGCCGAAGCGGCTTCCTGATTGATCCGTTCCATCAAAAGTCCTTCTCGCAGTCCACGATGGCAGAAAACAAATTTTTCAGCAGCGACAGCATCAAACAGACACAGATACAACAGGTTGGCAGGGGTGATGATGTCTGCCCGATCACGGCTGAGTCCATCCAGATTTTGTTTTTGTGCCACCGTCAGCTGGTCAAAAAGTTCATAAGTTTGTTGCAGGTCCTCCCGAGACATTTCGTATTCATGAATTCCGGACATTGGGTAATCTATCATTCGCTGATGGACGCTGGCTATGTTTCGCGAACTCCCTCCGATAGCGATGATTGGTAATTTACGGGGTTTGATCCAGCTAAATTGACTGATTTGTTCCTTGATGTAAGCCGCGCCCTTTTCGTCAGCTTTCTTATCTGCGGTGGCATAAAAAAGTTCCTGTAAAGTCACTACCCCAAAAGGAAAGCTATGGTAATGTTTGATTACACCATTTTTGAAATAGGTGACCTCGGTACTGCCGCCACCCATATCCACCGTGTAACCTTCATTGAATTGGGTCGAACGTGTGATAGCGTACTGCCCATAAGAGGCTTCTTCTTCATCGGACAATAAGCGCAAGCTCAGCCCAGTCTCCTGCGCGACTGACGCTAACACTTCTTCCTGATTATTAGCTTGACGAATCACCGCGGTGGCAGTAGCGATTACATCATCTAGTTGATAATGACCCATGACTTTTTGAAAGAGTCGAATCACCTCCACTAGCTTATCAATCCCTTTTTTCTCCAGAGTTTTATCCTGATCTAAATATTGATACAACCGCACCGGTAGCTTGACGTTTTGCAACTCGTGAAAATCATAAAGCTCGGTTAGCTGATAGATTACCAGCCGGACAGTATTGGAGCCGATGTCGATCACGGCTACGTGTTTGAGTGTTGCCATAAGGTTTCCTCCCCGTCTATCTGCAAAAGACGTTTTTAGAAAGCACGGAGCTCCGCGATTAAAAAACTGTCTCAGGTCGCTTTACTTACTACATTCATTATACGCCAGCCATTTTTGAAAGAAAAAAGATAACTCCGTCAGATTGAAATTAAACCACTTGCTCCGGTGGCACTGTCTTGGCTCTATGTTTCGCTGTACTGTTCTGTGGTCCTTTTTAACCAATTAGCCAAACCAAAAAGCCTACCCAGAAAACTCATTCCGCGACATTGGCGGAGATACGGCTGTTTTCAAGGGCAGGTCTTCAAATCTTGACTATTTTTATTGTTGACTGATTAACGCCAACTTTTTTCAATCTTCACCATCTTCCAGCTTTGCCAAGATTGTCTGCAGTTCAGCTCTTCTGGCATCAGTGACTTCGGGATAGCTCAGTTTCATCTCTTTGATCCGTTCATTCAAAATCTCCGACACTAGGTAGCGTGAATACCACTTGTCGTCAGCGGGAATCACATACCAGGGATTTTCCTTCGTTGCTGTGGCATTGATCGCTTTTTCATAAGCTTTCTGATAGTCGTCCCAGTATTGGCGTTCTGTAACATCGGCTTCGGAAAACTTCCAATTTTTTTCTGGAATCTCGATGCGACGGACAAAACGGTTCTTCTGTTCTTTTTTGGAGAGGTGGAGGAAAAACTTCAAGATCACAAAACCCTCATCAGCTAGATAGTCTTCGAAATGGCGGATATGCTGATACCGTTTTTCGTAAAGACTTTCTTTGATATCTTCGACGCTGTTGATTCCTGGTAGATGATTACCTACCAGAATCTCGGGATGGACACGGGCAATCAAGACATCTTCATAATGCGAACGGTTGAAAATCTTGATATCACCACGTTGGGGGATTTGCGTGTGAATTCGCCACAGGTAATCATGATCCAACTCCAGTGTAGAAGGCGCCTTGAAACTAGTGACACTGGTGCCCTGAGGATTGACACCACTCATGACATGCTCGATCATTGAATCTTTACCTGCTGCATCCATTGCCTGAAAAACAATCAACACTCCGCGACGGTCCTGAGCGTACAGCATTTCCTGATTTTCTTTTAGCTTTTTGATGTCTTTTTGGATCTCGGCTTTAACCTTTTCTTTATCCACCTCTTTGGCAGGAGCAGTAGCCAAGTCCTTGAGCTTGATCTTTTGGCTGCCGTCTACGCGAAATTCCTGTTCTGCTTGCATCCTATCTCCTCCTTTTAGCATCTGCTGTCATTTCCAGGGGCTGGTACTTCGAGTATAGCTTGATTGTGTCGTTTTGAAAAAAGATATGACAACAAGCCTGCCAAAATCATCTACTATCGACTTGAATGAAGAAAAGATACCAGAACATAATTTTCATTATCCAAACACAGAGAGAAAGACGCCTCATCGTAAAAAAATTCAGAACAACAACAAGCATTTGATTACTTGTCAGAAGATATGTATAAAGTATCTGCTAATAGCTTTGTCAAATCAAAAAAGCTGCAGACAAACAAAGGAGCTGTCTGCAGCAAGTTCATTTATGTTATTGAAGGCCGATAGCAATGGCAATAAAGATAAAGATAGAGCCCAAAATAAAGAAGAAACCTTGCATCTTAATCTGGAATTTTGCCCATTTCGCCCATTCGATTCGAGCAACCCCCAACACACCAATCAGGCTGGCGGAAACTGGCGTGAAGGCATCCACGAAACCGGCACCCAGCTGATAAGCCAGGACGGCGATCTGCCGTGAAACACCCACCAAATCTGCCAAAGGTGCCATAATCGGCATCGTCAAAGCAGCCTGACCAGAGTTTGAAGTGACCACGAGATTGAAGAGGCTTTGGAAGATATACATTACCCAAGCGCCAATCATTGCTGGTACACCATTCAATAGGCCGCCAATACTGTGGAGAATCGTGTTCAGTGCAGAAGGCATGTTTGGCTCAGAGCCACCCAATACCAGGAGAATCCCCTTAGCCATCCCTACCACGATAGCAGTTCCGGCCAAATCTGCCGCACCGGATTGGAAAGCTTTGGCAATATCGTTAATACCCATGTCATCTAGCTTGAAAATGACTGCCAGAATACCGGCTGCCAGTCCCATCACGAAAAACTGAGAGGCAATTTCCGGAATGTAATAACCTTTTTGGGTTACACCCCAGACAATCCAAATCAAAACCGCCAGCATTTCCAACAAGATCAGTTTGTGTCCTAAAAGAAATGGCTTATTTTCTTCTGCCGTTTTTTGGATATGGTTGCGGAAGTAGTCATCGGATTCATACACTTCTGATCGCAACGGATTTTTCCGGATCCGCTCCGCATAAATACTCAGATAAGTCGCGGACAGTGCCGTGATTACAAACCACATAACTAAACGGAAGCTAGCACCTGAAAGTACCGGTACGCCGGCAATCCCTTGGGCTACGGCTACGGAAAACGGGCTCATCCAACTGGCGGCATTCCCCACCTGCGAAGCCACGTAAGTCACTGTCACCGCCACAATAGAGTCATACCCCAGCGCAATCACAAAAGGTACCATTACCATCGAGAAGGGAATCACTTCTTCGGCCATCCCAAAAGTCGCCCCGCCAAAAGAAAAGGCGAAGAACAACAACGGAATTGCTAAGCGTTCCAATCCCTTGGTTTTAGAAATAAATGCGTAAATCCCAGCATCAATGGCTCCAGTGCGCATGATGATTCCAAAGGCCCCGCCGACCACCAAAATCAGTGCTGCGATTCCGACTGCCGAACCATATTTATCACCAGATACCAGCCCTTCAAAGATGAAGTTCAAAAAGCCGAAGCCACCGAAATCATCGGTTCCCCAGATTTTTGCAGTCTTATGCAGTTTCTCAGATTTGTCGTAAATTTTGTCCCCATACAACTCGTATAAGGTATCATCGGTCAGATTGACGCCGTCCAGTTGTCCCTGGTCCAGCTTGTCTTCCCCTTCTGCCAAAACAGCTTCCAGTTGTTCTTGATCCACGTCCAGCTTTTCTAGTTCTGCCGGCTCTTGTGCCAACTCTTCCAGTTGCTGATAAACGAAGTCCTTGTCCAGATTGTAATCATAGCGGAAAGTCTCCTGCTTCAATACTGTCCGCGTCTTGGTATCTCCATTGGCATCTTGATATTCCACATCTTCTGTGGAAAACTTACCTGCTGGTACCAAAAAAGTCAGTATCCAAGCCAGCACCACTACCGCAAAAATGATTACGTAGGTATGGGGTGTCTTCATTTTCGTGAGGTCACGTTTTTTTGTCGTCATCTTCTTTTCCTTTCTCATCTTCAGTCATCCAGTGCCTAGCAGCCTTCCGACCATTTTTAGACAACCGCCTAGCAGACGGCCAAAAGTTTGTCCTTGTTATTATACATTCATTTTTCCTGTATGAATATACAAAATCGAGAATTTTTTTAAGAAGTGAGACGCCGCTTAGTATTCTACCCACGAAAGACAAACATATCTCGGGAAACTGACAAACCACGTTTACAGTGTCCCCACGATTTATCATTCGTCAAAAAAAGGAGCACTACCAAAAGGCAGCACTCCTTGATTTTAAAGATGCTAATTATTACAAATAGGCTGTGGTGTCCTTAACAAAATCATAGCTTAAGGATAGTAGCAATTTCTAAGTCAGTTTGCCTAACCATCTTAAATACTACTCTTAATGATACATTCGCTTAAAAATACTTTTGTCTTTCTCTCAATATTTCCCTCTGTTGTCTTCAACCTAAGCAAAGGAATTTTAGTCTTTTCCAAAATAAGGTTTTTAAGTGTATCGCGTTCTTGTTGCACCTTCTCATCATGACTTCCCCCATCAACCTCGATTACTCCTATAGGATTCTTCCCGACCTTATAATAAATGACAAAATCACAGCTCGCCTTTTGCTTCATAAATTCTATTTCTCGATTAGTAAATGAACTATTTTTAATTGAAACAAGTTGAATCAAATCAATCTGCATGTGAAACATCAAAGAAGCATACTCACTAGTTATTAAAATATCTCTCAACAAAGAAGCCATAATTTGCTCAGATTTGAAACGAGAATCCTTTAGAATCAATCGACTGTTTAGCCTTTCCAGAGAACGATCATATTCTTTGTATAATAAGTCAAACGCAGAGATCACTGGGCTATTATAAACATATCCATCAGAAGCGTAATACTTAATATATCTAACTAAGGCCGCTAAACTTTGATTATTTTTTGTAAATACGTTGTCTCCAGTTACTAAAGTAAATTTATTGATAGCTCTTGAAACAGCTACATTTACCAAATAGGGATTATCAACAAAATTGATAGATTCTTGGCTAGTTTTCTTCTTGTCCAACACTGTTGAAAAAACAATCTCTTTACATTCCCTACCTTGAAATTTGTGAATTGTTGCCCTAGTAAACTCTTCTGGCAAATAATTTCCTGCCAAATTCACTTGATTATTATATGGGGCAATAAATCCGATTTCTTTTTCATCAGACCAACCGACTTCCATTAGAGACTCGATTTCCCTCAAGTTAGTTAGATTTCTTGTATGATTTCCTTTCGATGTAATAACTAACTCAATTGATGATTCTCCTTCGTCTAAAGTCATTGGTATAAGTTGGTTATTGTAAAACTGCTGATTACAAAATTGGATAATTTTGGGATGACATCTATAGTGTTCCTTCAATAAAGTTATAGGCACGTTTTCCTTAAATACCTTCACAAAAGAATCAAGCAGACTATATTTTGTACATGAGTAACAATCAGAAGGCGCTACCATTTCTGACTTTTCGGGTATATGGGGAAGTTGTTTGCGATCACCCACGACAATAATATTCTTTGCACAGCCCAGACACAAAATTCCTGGAACAATATCTTGTTGTGAGGCTTCGTCAATAATAACATAGTCCAATACGGCGCCTTCTGCTATCGAATTGATGATTGAATGTGTGCTACTACCGATTACAGGAAATCGTTTAATAAAACTGCTGAAATTCTTCTTGTAGTTACTCATAGTAAAATTTGAATTCGATGGAATTGTAATTGATAATTGTTGCTTAAGATATTGCATTGATTTATTCGTCAAATCTTCTAGTAATTTTTTGAATTGATTTTTTTGTAACTCTTTCTCATATTTTTGTAACTGCTGATTTTTTTGACGCAGCATTTTTTCATAGTAATAGAACTGCAGAGAATAAATGAAACTTATTCGATCGGTGTAAATATCTAAAAATTTGGTTTTAAATATCCTAAATTCTAACAATAACCGGAATCGTTCCTTAAAAGAAAACTTTTTTTGAGAAAGGTAACTCATGTAAGCAAGTAAATCAGACGTTTTTTCCGGACTCAGCTTGTATCGATTAACATCAATTAAATTTACACTTTCACTTTCCTTATGCCATTCCTCTAAGTACTCTTTTTCAACAAGCAGTTCATTGATTTCTGCAGTCAACTTCGCCACCTTATTTTGTGCAGCAAGACTTGTTTTCAATTCCATTAATATATTATCGATTTCTTTTATGGAAATTTCTACAGATTCATGATTATAAAGCGGCACTTTCGTTATATCCGAAAAAAAATCCGCCTTATTCTTTGAACTACCTAATTTGGCGACAAGATAGTCCAAATCTTTTTTTGCCATCTTTTCATACACATTTTCAACTGCGGGATTATTATTTGAAACAATTGCAACAGATTTTTTATTCACTAAAATATTAGCAATAATGTTTAAAATAGTTTGGGTCTTTCCTGTACCCGGAGGTCCTTCAATAATGCTAACCTGGGAGGAAAAGGCATTTTCAACCGCCTCTAATTGACTCTCGTTCAATCCAAAGGGAAAAATAAAATGCTCCAAAGAATCTCTAATTTCGTTCTTACCATAGCAATACGCATGTAGAGCTGTTCCTTCATAGGGAATAATTTTTTTTAATTGTCTCTCTATATTTTCAACCATAGTCCTCTTTGATGAACTAGCTTGAAGTACACGCTCCTTTACAACTTCAGTAAAGTAAGAAAATACCTTTTCATTTTTAAAATTAGAACTCTCAATAACATTCACATTTTCTGACTTCATAACATATTTTTTTTGATCACTCTGATAGTTTACAACAATATATTTACCTCCGTACTCAATTGCTTTATCTATTTGTTGATAAACATTTCCTTCTCTAGATAAAAGTCCTGCTCGTATTTCTTGCTGAGGCATAATTCTACAAAAGTCTAACGGCTTTGTGAATGATTTACCAGACGGAAAATCTACGGTTACCATCAATTGATTTTCTTTACTCCATAATCTCCAATCCGTTATTTGGTTCGTTTTATCCTGTCCGTTCATGTATATTGAAAACATCATATACCGCCTCGATTCCGCTTTATATAACACATTATATCAAACGAAGGTGATTTTTAATATCGGTCATTATATGCAAACTACATACAAAAAAAGCTAGAAGCCCTATCTCTCAAAGGTTCTAGCTTCAATTTTGCACTTAGCCCACAGACCCTTCCATTTCCATACTAATCAGTCGGTTCATTTCGACTGCGTATTCCATTGGAAGTTCTTTGGTGAATGGTTCGACAAAGCCCATGACAATCATTTCTGTAGCCTCTTGTTCGCTGAGGCCACGGCTCATTAGGTAGAAGAGTTGGTCTTCGGAGATCTTGGAGACCTTGGCTTCGTGTTCGAGAGTGACGTCGTGGTTTAAGATTTTGTTGTAAGGAATCGTGTCAGATTTCGACAGGTCATCCATGATGATGGTGTCACATTCAATATGGGATTTGGAACCAGCGGAGTTTTCACCGAAGCGGACTTCCCCACGATAATCGACTTCCCCACCATCTTTGGAAATTGATTTGGAGATGATTGTTGACGAGGTGTCTTCCGCATTATGAATCATGCGGGCGCCGTTATCTAAGACGATGCCTTTTCCGGCAACTGCGATACTCAGCATTGTGCCACGAGCACCGCGACCGTTCATATAGACACTTGGGTATTTCATTGTAACTTTGGAGCCCAGGTTGCCGTCCACCCATTCCATCGTGGCGTTTTCGTATGCAACACCGCGCTTGGTTTCAAGGGAATAAACGTTGTTGGACCAGTTTTGGATGGTAGTATAGCGCATGTAGCCATCTTTTTTGACGAAGACTTCTACCACTGCTGCGTGTAGTGAGTCGCTAGAATAGGTCGGTGCGGTACAACCTTCCACGTAATTGATGCTGGCGCCTTCGTCTACAATGATCAGTGTCCGTTCAAACTGTCCGGTATTTTCGGCGTTGATTCGGAAGTAGGACTGGATTGGAATATCGGTGCGAACACCTTTTGGTACGTAGATAAAGGTACCGCCAGACCAAGCTGCCGAGTTTAGGGCCGCTAGTTTATTGTCTTTTGGTGGCACAAGAGTCCCAAAGTATTCTTTGAATAGTTCTGGGTATTCCTTCAACGCCGAATCTGTATCGGTGAAGATGATGCCCAACTGTTCAAATTCTTCTTTCATGTTATGGTAAACCACTTCTGATTCATATTGGGCAGAGGCACCGGCCAGATACGCACGTTCCGCTTCTGGAATTCCCAGACGTTCAAAGGTGTTTTTGATGTCTTCTGGTACGTCATCCCAGCTGCGGGCCTTGCGATCGGAAGACCGGATAAAGTAATTAATCTTGTCAAAATCCAGTTCGCTGAGGTCAGGACCGTATTTGGGCATTTCCATCTCATTGAAGGTTTTCAATGATTGCAGACGGAAGTCCAACATCCATTCCGGTTCATCTTTGGCAGCAGAAATCTGGCGGATAACTTCTTCTGAGAGACCGTCACCTGTGGTAAAAACCGGTTTGATGTCATCATGAAAGCCGTATTTGTATTCTTCTGAATCAGGTAAAATCATATCAGCCATTGTGCTGTTTCACTCCTTACTCTTCGTCGTGGCGGTGGATATGGCCGCTGTCGGCAACACCGTCTGTTTCATTGACCGCTTTGTTCAAGGCTTTCCAGGCCAAGGTAGCACATTTGATACGGGTGGGAAATTTGGCCACTCCGGCTAACACTTCCGCTTCTCCAAGGCGTTCAGCGTCTGGAACGTCTTTGCCTTGGACGAGGTCAGAAAACAATAGGGTCAGGTCGCTGATTTCATCCACTTTTTTGCCGATGACCGCGTCTGTCATCATAGAGGCGCTGGCAGTGGAGATAGAGCAGCCGGAGCCGTCGAAGGCGATGTCTTGGATAACGCCATCTTTGACTTCCACTTCCAGATGGATCACGTCGCCACAGGTGGGATTGTTCATTTCTACAGTCAAGGTGGATTTGCCGAGACTGCCGTGATGATGAGGATGACTGGAGTGATCCAGAATCACTTGGCGGTAGAGATTGTCGAGTTTAGATAGGGCCATGTTGGAAAAACTCCTTTGTCGCAAGGATGGCGTCGACTAAGCGGTCGGCGTCCTCTTTGGTATTGTAAAAATAAAAGCTGGCGCGGGCTGTTGCCGGTACTTTCAGATAGTTCAGCAGCGGTTGCGCGCAATGGTGACCGGCCCGCACAGCGACGCCTTCCATATCCAGAGCAGTGGCCACATCATGGGGATGCAGACCTTCCAGATTAAAGGCAATTACGCCGGTATGGTGGGCCGGATCTTGGGGACCGTAAACTGTCAGTCCGTCAATAGCCAACAGTTTTGGCAATGCGTAGTCTACCAGACTTTGTTCGTACTCATGAATAGTTTGCATCCCGATAGCCGTCAGGTAGTCAATGGCTGCACCTAATGCGATGCCACCGGCAATGTTGGGCGTTCCAGCTTCAAATTTCCAAGGCAGCTCTTTCCAAGTGCTGTCATAGAGATTGACGAAATCAATCATTTCGCCGCCAAATTCCACCGGCTCCATCCGGTCCAACCATGCCCGTTTGCCATAAAGGACGCCGATTCCGGTAGGCCCGCACATCTTATGACCGGAAAAGGCATAAAAATCACAGTCTAATGCTTGGACATCGACTGGCATGTGGGGCGTGGATTGGGCACCGTCAATCACCATGATCCCACCATTTTCGTGAGCCAACTGTGTCAACTCAGCGACAGGATTGATTACGCCTAACACGTTTGAAACGTGGGCAATGGCGACAATTTTGGTTTTAGGGCCAATTTTGCGGCGCGCATCTTCTAAATCTAAAAACCCGTCGGCCGTCACGTCTATATAGACCAGCTTGGCTTGTTTTCTAGCTGCGAGCTGTTGCCAGGGGATGATATTGGAGTGATGCTCCATATAAGAAATAACAATCTCGTCTCCCGCCTCCACAAAGGCATCCCCAAAGCTTTTGGCAATCCAGTTCAGGCTGGTGGTAGTGCCGCGAGTGAACAACACTTCGGCACTTTCTTTGGCATTGATGAAACGGCGAACTTTTTCCCGCGCGCCTTCATAAGCGTGGGTTGCTCGTTCGGCCAACGTATGCACCCCACGGTGAACGTTGGCATTGTCGTGTTGGTAATAAGCCGTCAGAGCGTCGAGGACAGCCTGCGGTTTTTGGGTTGTAGCAGCATTATCCAGATAGACCAGTGGTTCATCGTTCACCAATTGGTCTAAGATGGGAAATTCCCGGCGCAGTTTTGCAGCATCTAGTGTCATGCTTCCAACTTCCCTTCAATCACATCGATAAATTCCTTTTGCGCTTCTTTCATTGGAATCGCGGTAATCACCGAGCCCAAGAAGCCACGAATTACGAGACGTTCGGCTTCTTCTTTGTGAAGACCGCGGCTCATTAGGTAATACATTTCATCCGGGTCTACTCGACCAACAGAAGCAGCGTGACCGGCAGTAACCTCATTTTCGTCGATCAACAAGATTGGATTAGCATCACCGCGGGCACCATCAGAAAGCATCAAAACCCGGCTCTCTTGTTGAGCGTCTGCTCCTTTGGCACCCTTAATGATATGGCCGATGCCGTTGAAAACCAGCGTTCCATGGTCACGAATAACGCCGTGCTGCAGGATGTGGCCAATTGAGTTCTTACCGAAGTTGGTGACTCGAGTATCGATTGCTTGTCGTTGTTCACCACCGGAGATTGCGACTACTTTGATTTCCGAATGCGCGCCGTCTCCTACCAAATCTGTGTCAAAGTCAGCGATAACATCGCCAGCGTTCATGACTCCCACGGCCCAATCCACCATTGCATCTCGCATGATGTGGCCACGACGGTTCAAATAGGTCGTTAAATTTTTTCCTAAACGATCAATCGCAGAATATTTCACCTGTGCGCCATTTTTGGCAATGACTTCCACTACGATATTGGCAGCAACCGGTTGGTCATTTCCTGGATCAGATGAGAATCTTTCTAAATAAGTAAACTGACTGTTGGTTTCTGCCACAATCAGGACATGATGGAAGAAATGACTGTTGCCGTTTTGGTTAAACAAGGCTTCAATAGGCTGTTCCACTACGACATTTTTCGGCACATATAAGAAAGCACCGCTGTTCAAAAAGGCCAAGTGAGCGGCAGTCAGCTTGTCTTCATCAGGTTTTACTGCTTTGGTCATGAAGTATTCTTGTACCAACTCGCTATGCTCTTTCATAGCTGAAAACAGGTCTGTGAAGATTACACCTTGATCCAATAATTCTTGCGGCAGTTGTTGGGCTACCGTGAGACTCCCGTATTGTACCAGCAACGGGTGGTCGTGCATTTCGTCAAAGCCGATGACACCTACTGTATCAGGTAGGCTGTCGTTTTCCATGGTGTCGCCGTCTATAGCCAAAAGCGGCCAATCGTTGTATTTCACCTGATCAATTCGCGGCAACCGCAGTTCATCAACTTGTGCCAGTGCCGCTTCTCGCAGCGCTAACATCCAAGCTGGTTCTTCCTGAGTGGCAGAGAACATTTTCACGGCGGAAAGATGGTCTTTCAATTGTGTCATGTCAAATGCCCCCTTACACTTCTTCTTTGTATTCGATACCTAATTCTTCACTGATGCCTGCATAGCCTTCAGCTTCCAGACGCCGAGCTAAATCAGCATCACCGGTCAATACGACACGGCCGTCCATCATAATATGCACCACATCTGGTGTGATGTAATTCAACAATCGTTGGTAATGGGTGATGATCAAGGCGCCAAAGTCAGCACCACGCATTTCATTGACCCCTTTAGCAACAACTTTCAAAGCATCAATGTCCAAGCCGGAGTCGATTTCGTCCAAAATAGCGAATTTTGGTTCCAGCATCAACAGTTGCAGGATTTCATTGCGCTTCTTTTCACCACCGGAAAAGCCTTCATTCAAATAACGTTCTGCCATTTCTTCAGGCATGTTCAACAGGTCCATCTTTTTATCTAATTTCTTCAAAAATTGCATAACACTCAGTTTGTCATCTTCTTCTCGCTTGGCATTGATCGCTGCTCTCATGAATTCAGCGTTGGTGATGCCGGGGATTTCAGATGGGTATTGCATCGCTAAAAACAGACCTAAGCGAGCCCGTTCGTCGACTTCCATCTCCAAAACATTTTCGCCATCCAGCAAAATTTCGCCCTCGGTTACTTCATAGTTGGGATTGCCCATGATAGCTGCCGATAAAGTGGATTTACCGGTGCCGTTTGGTCCCATGATAGCGTGAATTTCGCCAGTATTAAGAGTCAAGTCTACTCCTTTTAAAATCTCTTTGTCTTCGATGGACACGTGCAGGTTTTTGATTTCTAACGTTGACATGATTTTCCCTCCATTATGAGTCTAGCTTACCGCTTAGACTGATGGTCTGGTTGCGGTGGATGACTCTTTCATTCTCATTCATTTTACGCTAATTGAGAATGATAAGCAACGAGTCGTGATTTTTATTATTATCCTTTAATGCCGCTGAGGAGAGAAGTTTTCTGCTTGTGAATAAAAGCCACCTTACTTAAATACAATGGTACACTTCCTAACACTTACAAGAGTAAGCGCTTTTCATTAAAATCTTTCTTGATTGGCGCTGTAGCAAGCGATTCACTAGATCACTAGCAGTCATCATTCTCCGTTTTCTTGTGACAACTCATAGCGAGGTGCTACTAAAGCTTGTTCAGTTTTTTTCGAGTAAACTGAAAATTATTAATGCAAGCTTAATCTTTTTTTGATGACACAAAAAAATCCGTCGCCTCGTGTGAAGTAAGGCGACGGATTCGTCATATTTTTATTATTTTTCACCCAGCTCGTGATTCTTTTTGGCGGCAGCAGCAACCGCATTGATGACAGCGGATCGAAAGCCGTTATCTTCTAGCACTTTGACCGCAGCAATCGTGGTGCCACCTGGTGAAGTGACCATGTCTTTTAAAGCTCCGGGGTGCTGATTGGTCTCCAATACCATCTGGGCTGCGCCTAAAACAGTCTGGGCTGCAAACTCATAGGCTTGCGGGCGTGACATGCCTTCTAAGACCGCCCCATCGGCTAAAGCTTCAATGAACAAATACACGTAAGCCGGTGCGGAACCAGAAACCCCCACCACAGCATCAATTTGCGCTTCTGGCACCACCTCAGCTTTGCCAAAGCTACGAAAAACAGCTAAAACTTGTGTCAGCTCTATTTCATTGACTGCGTCATTTGGTGTAACAGAAGACATCCCAGCCCCCACCAAGGCAGGCGTATTTGGCATCACTCGTACCACTTTGCGAGGACCGTTACCTAAAAAATTCTGGATATCAGCCAATGAAACCCCTGCAGCTACAGAGATGATTACGGTTTCCTGATTTAGTAACGGCGAAAGTTCCTCTGCTACTTTGGGTAGGATATGCGGCTTCACACCCAAAACCAGCAGCTGGCATGTGGCAAGTTCTGCCAAACTTTTGACGGCAGTAATTCCCAGCTCGTCAGCTAAGTCTGTGGCCACTTTGGTCGTACGATTGTAGATCAAAATGTCTTTTTTAGCGTACAACTCCGCGCCGGCTAAGCCCCGCACCATAGCTCGTCCCATATTGCCAATACCAATAAATCCAATTTTTGTCATCTTTTTTCCCCCAATATTTCCGGCAAACCCATGAGTTACCACAAAATTTCTTTATATCCAGTTTGCACCAAAATCTACGGAACGTCCACTGTCGGAGATTTCTTGAATCCTACCAAACTGTCTCTTTTCCTATATCTTTTGATTAGTCACCGTTTTCGTAGTAAACGTGCTGAACTATTCTGTTGCAAACAGGTCATAGTTGGCTAAAATCCGTTCAACTGCGGCATTGCAGCGCTTATAGATGAAATACATCTCCGGTGCCGGCAGTGGCGTTTCAAAGGTCAACTCCGTCAATCCCCCAGTAACCAGCTCCTTTTCTACGGAGGAGCGATACAAAAAACTAATGCCCAATCCATTAGCAACAAAGTCTTTGATTACCTGATAGTTGCCCAGATGGCTACAAGTCAGCTCCGTTACTGGCAAGTCGTGGGCCAACAGCAAATTTTCAACTAGACGACCTAAGCCCGAACCGACTTCCCGAGTAATCAAGGGATACTCCCGCAGCGCCTCCCACCTGACGATGGTTTGTTGTGCCAGAGGATGGGTCGGTGCAGCAACGGCTACTAATGGTTCACAACGAAACAGGCGGTGCTGAAATTCTTTGTGATCAAATTGCCCTTCCACAAAGGCACAATCGACTTGATCCAAATTGAGATCTCGCAGTAATGTTCGGGTATTTTCCACAACCAGATTCAGCTGCGTTTTAGGAAAACGCTGCAACAACTTCATCAATGGTTGGGCAATCAGAAAATTGCCAATGGTAAAGGTACAAGCTAGATCAATATTCAAAGGCAGATCATCATCAAAAAGAGACTGTAGCCCCAGCTCCCCTTCCTTTTTCATATGAGCGACCAACTGATACAAATAATGCCCGGCTTCTGTCAAATACAGGTGCTTTTGCTTATACTCAAACAGTGTCACACCCAGTTCATCTTGCAGCTGAGCGATATGTTTGGAGACAGCCGGTTGCGTCAAATTCAAGCGGCGGGCTGCCTCTGTATAATTTAATGTTTCGCACACTATCAAAAAAGTTAGATAATGATAATCCAGCATGCTCCCACACTCCTGTCGGTTCCTTTTAAGCAGATACACCAGCTGTAATGCGTATAAATAAAGCCGAAACTCCCGCCGTTTCAAGCACTTTGTCAAGTGAAGAAATAGATTAGCCAGGCTTATTTGGGCAAAAAATCAGCCTGCTTACGGATTTTTTCGGCCACTGTTTTTCCAAGCATTTCTGGCATTATCTGATGCTCATCAATCTCGTGACGGTAAACTTCTGACTGAATTTCAATGACTTTGCCGGTTGCTTCATCTCCCAGCTGACCGGTGAAGAGCAGCTTTTCTCGTGCTTCAGCCTTATCATACCGGGCATACCCGGCCAATGGGACATTACACCCCAAACCAAATACCGCCAAAAAAGCGCGTTCGCAGGTTACTGCTTGTCGCACTGGCAAATCATCAATCTTCTGTAGCAGCTCCGCTTCCACTGCGTTTTCTCTGCATTCCACTGCGATGGCGCCTTGTCCCACTGCCGGCAAAAATGTAGTCTTTGGCAAGGGAAATTCTGTCAGTCCCCGTTCTTTTACAGGCAGCCCATACCGCCTGAGTCCTGCTTGGGCCATAATAATTCCGTCGTACTCGCCAGAAGCCAGCTTATCAAGTCGCGTATCGATATTGCCCCGCAATGGGACCAGCTTTAGATCCGGTCGCTGTGCTCCTAATTGGAAACGACGGCGACGACTGCTCGTCCCCACTACTGCACCTGTCGGTAAGTCTGCCAAGCTGTCGTAAGGTCCCCGCAATATCAGGCTGTCTCCTACTGGCATTCGCTGTGGAAAAGCACCTAGTGTCAGCCCCGGCGGTTCCACCGAGGGTAAGTCTTTGGCGCTATGAACAGCCATATCGATTTCTCCGGTCAACAGTGCTTCTTGGATGGCTTTGACAAAGACTCCCTGACCACCCATTTTCACCAAATCCGTCTTACGGTCCAGATCTCCTCGGGTTTCCATCAGCACTTTTTCAAAATGCTTGTCAGGGTATGCCTCTTGCAGTCGAGCAATGACATAATCTGCTTGAATTTGTGCCAACTTACTTTTTCGGGTGCCAATCCGGTAATCAGTTTTCATGCTTGTCCTCCAATACTTCTGTCAAAAACGCCTGATAAGCCGCTGCCGCAGTTTGGCTGGTATATTCCATCTGAACTTGTGAATCTGCCAGATACTCCGGCAAAAGCCGCCGATGAAGTGTGTCAAACCGCGAATCTGCTGCCGCTCCCACCATCACTGGGTAAAGGTCTGCACCGGCATCTGTGAAATCCAACAGCTGATCGAAACTCAGGGGCATATCTGTCACTAAGACCAGGCGCTGCCCAAAGCGAGGCAACTCTTCAAACCAGGAAGGTTCTGCCGCCTGTGCTGCAGTAGGACCGACAATAATCAATGCTGGGTTGCTTAAATGTGCATCAGCCACTTTTTCGACAATATCCGCCAACGTTCCCACTGCTTTTTTTTGACGACCCCACGTTCCCCACTGAAGAACAGCCACTGGTATACTGGGATCCGCTTCTTGTTGCAATAAAATTGCAATCAGCTCTGCCAATTGTTCCATTCCCATATAGACAACCACCGTTCCGCCGGCGGCAATCTGCGCCAATGGTTCTGCTGCAAACTCCTGCAACTGTGCAGTCGGTGTGGCGATTAAGCACTTTTCTGCCAAATGGCGATGGGTCACTGCAAAGCCGGCATACAAAGAGGCCCCGCTGGCACTGGTGACTCCTGGATAAACCTCATAGGATACACCAGCTTGGGTCAGTGCCGCCATTTCTTCTCCTACTCGGCCAAAAAAGCCGGGATCGCCGCCTTTTAAACGCACCACCTCTTTGCCGGCCTGTGCTGCTTTAATCATTGCCGCTTCGATTTCCTCTTGTTTCATGGCATGATGCGCCGGTTCTTTGCCGACAAATACCAGTTCTGCGCTTTTTGGTGCCAAATAAAGCAGCAAAGGGTTCATCAATCGGTCATAAAAGACGATATCGGCCTTTTCCAATGCCCGTCGTCCTTTAATGGTTAACAATGCCGGATCACCGCTACCGGCTCCCACAAGATACACTTTGGTCATAACAATTTGCCCTCTTTTCAATAAAAATCCCCTCAGCCGCCCTTATGAGCAATGCAACAGGCCCGTTTTTCTCTTAGCTTGTTCACTTAGGCATCTGTTTACATTTCTTGGATACGTTTCATCAATACTTCGTTAGTCATCAGCCGATACTGATGGTAGTATTCTGGATCCAGCTCAACGACAGCACGCATCAAAATATCAATGAGGTACAGCTGATTGACAGCTGCAGCAAAGGAACCCGCATCCGACTGGTATTCTTTAGAAGAAGCAATCAAGGCAACATCGCTGAGGGTTGCCACCTTGGAGCCCAGAAAGTTGGTGATAGCGACCACTTTGCTGCCGTGTTTTTGGGCTAGTTCTATATTGGTGATGACCTCTGTTGTATTGCCAGAGGTACTGACAGCCAAAGCGACATCTGCAGCTGTCATAAACGCAGAATTGATACTTTGTAAGTGACCGTCTCGTACAAATTCCACAAATTTTCCCAACCGCTTCAGGCGATTAGCTAACTGTTCAGCAATAATACCTGAATTTCCCACCGCAAATAGTACCACACGGCTGGCACCATGGATCAGCTCTGCCGCCTTGCCCACACTCCCAGCTTCTATCAGATTTCTAGTATCCAGTAAAGACTGCTGGTATTGATTGAAGACTTTGTCAAAATCGTTGTCTTCCACCAAATTCTGATCTTTTTCGGCAGTGGCCAGACTTTTAGCCAACTCGAATTTCAAATCCTGATAGCCACCAAAGCCGACTTTGCGAGCAAAACGAACGATTGTGCTCTCCCCAACACCAGCCATCATGGAAAACTCATTGAGAGACATCTTCTGCACCTCATCGGGGTTGGCTAAAATACTTTGTGCAACCTTTTTTTCCGACTTGCTCAAAGACGGAAAGTAGCTGCTAATCATCGGCAACAGTTCCATGTCACTCCTCCTGTCTTAGCTGACTCAAACGTCAACTGCTGCTTATATTATAGATTTTTCGACCATAAAAAGAAAGATGACACCACCATCTCCCCATAAATGATTTCAGAACACCATCAGCTTCTGTCATTTCCCACCTAAAATTTTCCCCTTAAAAAAGCTTTTTCCGCAAAGAAAACTTGCGTAAAAAATCCCGCAACCCGACTTTAACCCTTTGCTCTATGCTTAATAAGGCGATATATAATTTACTAACAAAAAAACCTCCATCGCACACTTGGTACAAGGGAGGATTTTTCACTTTTACTAGAATTTTTCTTTATTTGTCATCCGGACAAAGGGCAAGTAAATCACTACGCCGATTGCTAGTAAGATCACTTGCAGCAGCGCCGCTTTCCAATCTCCGTTTGTTGCCAGATAGCCAGAGATCACAGGTGGTGTGGTCCAAGGAATCAGCGCTGAGGTTTTAGCAATAATTCCCATGCTGGTGGCAAAGTAAGCAATTGTTGTGGTCACCGTTGGAACTAAGATCAGCGGGATTCCCAACAGTGGATTGAAGACTACTGGCAACCCAAACATCAATGGTTCACTAACATTAAACAACGAAGGAATCAAGCCAACTTTGGTGATGGAGCGGTAGTCTTCTCGTTTAGAACCGATGAAGATAGCGATGACTAAGCAGAAGAGCATCCCGCCGCCCCCCATCCAGGCAAATGAATCTAAGAAAGGTTTGGTTACGATATTTGGTAGCTCAGCATTATTTTTCAGCGCATCCATATTTTCTTGAATGGCTGTCAGCATAACAGGTTCACCGATTGAACCCAGAATAAATGTACCGTGCAGTCCGAATGCCCACAACAGGTTACACAAAAAGACATATACTAAGATGCCTCCCAACGATTGAAATGAAGCCATCAGTGGGGCTTGGAAAAACTTCGCAATCAGTGTTGGAATATCCGATTTCACAGTCCACACAATCACTACTTCTAACAATCCGATGATCGTGGTCACGAGAAATGCCGGAATTAAAACATTGAAAGATTTTGCAATTGAAGGTGGCACACTTTCATGCATCCGAATCTTCAACTTGTCCATATTAGAAAATTTCACGAGTAATGTCACTGAAAGCAAAGTAGCAATAATCGCCAAAAACATCCCTGTAGCGCTTGTCTGGGCCTGGGTTAAGACGGCCCCGGCAGTGAAACTTTCCCCATTTACATCCGTCAGTGCAACTTGCGCCGGCAATACGAGCACAAATGATACAATCCCCATGACAGCTCCGAACAAGCCATCATGATTGTAGCTAGCTGCGAGCTTATAGCCAATCGTAGCTGCGATTAAGATAGCCAAAATTCCCAATGAAGCATTGTAAACTTGATTGCCTAAATCCATCCATTTTGCCGCTGCAGTCACATTCTTCAAAAGACCATTTGTAGGGCTCAAAAGTAAATTGTTCACCAACACCCAAAAAGATGCGATGATTGTCAGTGGAATCAAAGCCACAAAGCCATCACGAATGGCAGCAATATGCCGCTGACTTGAAAACTTGTTGGCAAAAACCAACATTTTGTTCACGATACTGTTGTTTTCCATTTTCTTTCCTCCATCGTTGCCTGTTTTAGAAACTATCTAATTGCCAAAGCAGCTGACAATAGCAACCGCTTCGTAAAACCCGTTGCCCCCCTTTCCCACCCTAACCTTCAGGTGGGAAAGGATTCTGTAAATACTTATTTCTCTGTTAGTGTCAGCTGACAGTTGCACTCAAACATTCGCTTCCAAGGAAAGGACAATTCTTTGAATACCAGCGCTTTGTCCTTGAAGCTGTTTTTCAGCCAACGCTCCCCACATTTCAGCAATTCGGCTTTGACGTATGCTGTCACTTGCTCCTCGTTACCGGCAATATCGAAATAATTTTTTCCAAGACCAGGCAGCAGCTTCTCAGTCGTCTGTCGCCGCACCAATGCCTGGTAAAACACATCTTCGTATAAGCTGCTCACTAAATTATCCAACTGATGACGATTCAAAGACTCCTGATTTGTAGCAAAAGTCAGTCCACACAAAGCGCTACCAAGTGAGTTGCAATTGGTATTCCAGGCTTTATAACAAGCCAAGTGCTCCAGCAGTCCCCACTTATCTAACAGTCTCACCAATTCTAAATCCCCGCCATTGGCATAGGCACTGTCGCAAATACCCACTGGCTTTTTCAAAGACAGATCATCTTTGATTTCTTGCAAGAAGGTTAGCAGATGACGATAAGAGTCATAGGTCACATCCTTTTGGGTTACTTGATCCCAAGACTCCTGCATCACTTTTCCCGGTGTGTTGTAGGCCAAGATTACATCGGCTTCTTCTCGGTTGGTAGTCAGTCTCATCCCCGCAGCCATCACGTGCGCTTTGAGGCTCTCATTAATGATGCGATCTTCGTATAACGGAACTAACGTTGGCCCCAATGTTGACGAAAAGTGAACAAAGAGCTTAGGTGCTTTTTGTTGATAATCATTGTATCCTCGGGCTAGCAAGGTAAAGCCCACTTCATCCGCCCCTGGGTAGACCATAATTTGATCCTTGAGATTTTTTTCGCTAATCGCACCATAAACTTTTTTCTGATCGATAGCCGTATATCCATAAGGCGCAGAATCATCTTGTGGAATGGCAAGAAAATCAATTATTCCTGCTTCAACTAGACGAACATGTAATAAATCAGCTGCCACATTGAACGCTCGCCGCCCTTCGTAGTCTTCGATGAAGCTAGTCGGAATCGTATTTTGCAACTGTACTAACTCAGCAGCTTCTTTTTCTGATAAGCCTTCTCGTTGTTGTTTGTCCTGCAGCCAGCCATGGCGAAAAATTTTGGCACCGTATGCTTCGTAGTAGTCCGGCTCTTCGTCAGCGCTATCATATTTTGGCGTGCGCATAATCAAATTGGAAAAATACAGCTTGAGCTTAGGATTTTCCATCTTTAACTGCCGAATTTTTTCTTCATAAGAATGTAGCTCAGACATCGGTAAATGATGCAGTCGCGATGCCAGTAAACCACCGTATAACAGCATTTCTGCTGATATAACCGCATAATCAGCATCTGCTACAGCCTGCTCTAAAAACTGCCAAATTTCCTCTCGGTTACCAGCTATTTTTTTGTACCCCATCAAAGATTTTGGTAGCGACATACAATCAACATCACCTTTAGCCGTGATTGTGCGGATTGGGTAATCGGTATTGCAGGGGCGTTCGTCCAAGGGGATATATACGATTTTCATAGGAACCTCCTGTTTATAAGTTTCAAAGGGACTGGGTATTTGTTGCTCACGTCAGTCATCATTATGCTGGTTGGCCGCTTGATTCGTGATACAGCTTTTCGACGATTTCACCGACATTCTTGGCATAATCTTTAGCTTGTGCTCGGATTTCCGCCGGTGCTTTTTGAACTGCATAAGAGTGGTCTGCTACGGTAAACATCGTGACGTCGCTCTCTGCATCACCGGCAACGTAAGTATTTTCGGGAGCTACTGCCAATCTGACCATCACATCTTTCAATGCGGCCCCTTTAGACACTTTGTTTGAGAAGACTTCCAATGACGAGGGACTGGTCATAACGATATTGACTTTGCCAATTCCTAGCCGCGCCTCAATCTGTTGACGGATTACGTCAAAGGTTTCTTTATCTCCGAAAGTCAGGTAGATGGTGGGATTTTTTTCTGTTTCTCCCACAAAGGTTGGCAAATCCTCAATAATAATAGAGGAATCCACGAACTCCGCCACATTCTCTGGGTCTCTTGGGCTAGGAAACAGGCGGTTTTTAGCGTTGGACACTTCTGTACGCAACCCCATTCCAAAGATTGCCTCGTTCAGCTTAGGAATATAACTTGAAGGAATTGTTTCACATGCAACGAGCTGATTCTTTCGATCATAAACTACCGCGCCATTTTGACTAATACGGTAATCACTTTCAAAGCCCAGCTGTTTTTCTACATACTTAATATCCGTGTCCATGCGTCCGGTACAGATTACAAAGCGACCGCCATCTTGGCAAAACTGCTTAATCCATCGCAAGCTTTCTTGGTCAATCTGACCTTTTTCATCCAACAAGGTACCATCTAAATCGCAAACCAGTAATTTATCTTTCATCTATGTCTCTCATTTCTCTTTTTTTATCTTTGCCTCACCAGCAGCGGCGGTGTATCTTCTGGTAATCAGCTGTGGTCGGGTAATGATGGAGCCGACGACAACCGCATGAGCACCAAGTTCCAAGGCTTTCGTGACCTGTACAGGAGCATCCGTATGACCTTCCATGATGACAGGTACGGAGACAGCTTCAATCATAGCTGCCAATAATTCAAAATCTGGCGTGTCCGTTTTTTTAGAATAAGGGGTGTAGCCAGCCAATGTCGTTGAAACGATATCAAAACCGATCTTTTCACAGGCAATCGCTTCTGCCAATGTCGAACAATCTGCCATTGCTAATCTACCAGCAGCATGGATCTGGGCCACTAAATTAGCAGTCTGTTCATCATGTGGCCGTTTTTGTTTAGTGCCATCCAAAGCAATGATTTCTGCCTTCGTGGTCAATAATTCTGCAACTTCTTTAGCAGTCGCGGTAATGTAAACATCTGAGTCTGAATAATCGCGTTTGATAATACCAATCACTGGTAAGGACACCTGCTTTTTGATTTCATCAATATCCACGACGGAATTTCCCCGTATCCCCACTGCACCGCCTTCTTTAGCAGCCAATGCCATACGTCCCATGATAAAAGAGCTGTGGAGCGGTTCGTCTTCTAGTGCCTGACAAGAAACAATGACTCCACCATAGATTTGATCCAATACGTTCATTTTACTTCCTCGCTTCTCTTTTTGGTGTTAAGCTTCTTTTTCGAATTATTTATGGCGCAATACTACACCGTTTTTTTCCAAAAGTAAAGTGCAAACCAGCAATTTCTGAACTCGATTGTCATTTTTCATTGCAGCGATTTTTTCCGTACAAGAAAATTGGGCAGCTTTCTTTTCGTGTAAAGGCATAGATTCTCCAAAATCATTAACCCTCTCAACTTCCTTACCAGCCAAAAAATTACGCTCCAAAAGCAGTATCCGTCTATGTACTTCTCAGCTCTTCCTTTCAATAAAAAAGACACCTTCCCCAAAGAAAGGTGTCCTCTATCATTACCTGCCGCCGTCTTACTTGGCTTATATCGTGAAATAGTCAGCCACGGTTGGTTAGGATGGCAAAAACAGCGACAGGTCCTTCATCCATTCAATCACTTCAAATCAAGGCGTAACGTTTAAGTGACGACTTAGAGGTTTCAAGTGGATATTGCTACGGTACTCTTGTTCAGCCCAATAAACGTTATCTGCAATTAATGCTTCTGGATTCAATTTCACTCCTGCTAGCATAAAGGTCTTGAAGTTGTGGTAACCTGCACGATCAATCAAATGCCCACCGTGAAGGTATTCCGCCTTGCCTTCCAATGCCATTTCCGAGAATTTTGGCCAGTTCTTAATAATCGCCAGCACGGCTTCCTCACTGAGCCAATTGGCAAACATCTTGCCCATCCGCGGGTACTGCTTTCCAGAGCGACCACCGATATAAATCTTATAAAAGACTCGCTCCTGCCGGGACCAAGCACCAGTTGGACACGCCGTAACACATTCTCCACAGCCAACACAGCAACAAATATCTTTGGCAACTCGGCCATGGCCATCGGGTTCGAGAACTCCTGTGGCTACTTTTTGACATTTTCTTACACAAGCACCGCAGGAAATACAGCGGTCAGCATCATATACTGGCATGGTTACTCCCACGATCCCGATATCTTGAAATTGCGCTTTGGCACAATCATTGGGACAGCCCCCAACAGCAATTTTCACATGGTAGGGGTTAGGGTAGATTAATTTTTCGATTTTATGGGCCATGTCCTGCGTATTGATGTTGGCCTTGATACAGTGAATGCCACCGACACAAGCTACGACATTGCGGGGACCGATATAAGGATAGCCGTCACGAGTATCCATTTTTACGCCGCACATCTTCTCTTCCATCTCGATGATGAAAGGTTCGATATATTTGTTGATAGCTGGCACCGATTTGGCTTTGATGCCGGGAATGTCAAAAGTCATTCGAGTGCCAATGTGAAAATCCCCATTGCCCCAAGTTTGACAGACGTGTTGGACCATTGCTAACCATTTGGCATCCATATAATTACCGGCACAGCGGAGTTGCAGCATGAACTCCCCAGGAATTTTCGACTGGCGGTAACACATTTGTCGAAGTTCTTTGATTTTGATATCTTCCATTTTGGTTCCCTCTCTAGTCGATTAGATTTTTAGCATAGGCATAATTGAAGACCGGTCCATCGACACACACATACGTTGCATCCATTCGACAATGGCCGCATTTTCCAATTCCGCAGGACATGTTCCGTTCATAAGAAACCCAGATTTTTTCATCAGGAATTCCGGCTTCCGCCAAGCTCAGTGTCGCAAATTTCATCATGACAGGCGGTCCCACGACGACACATTCATAATTTCCGCCAAAGTCTGCAAAGGGTACCTCAGCGACAAACTTCGTCACCAGACCGGTTTCCCAATCTTGATAAACGTCTTTGTCCAATGTGTAGATTGCATGGAAATTTGGTGCTTTTCTCCATCTTTCCAGCGTTTCTCGAAACAGAATCGATTGGGCATCTTTAAAGCCAAAAATCAGATAAATTTCCCCGTATTGCGCCGGATTAGCGAAGAATTTTTCTACTAATGTCTTGATTGGCGCCACACCGGTACCACCGGCAATCACCAACACGTTCTTCTTGGCAAATTTTTCCAATGGCCAACCGTGACCATATGCCCCACGCATAAAGATCGTCTCTCCTTTACGCAATCCGAAAAGCGCATTGGTGACCCGACCGACACTCCGGATGGTAAAATCACACCAACCTGGACCATAACCGGAAACCGAAATCGGCGCTTCTCCTACTCGAGGGATAGACAGCTGCATAAATTGACCATCTTGAATTGGCAGCTGATTTTCCATTCGAAACGTCCATTCAGTGTCTGTTTCCTTGATGATTTCTATGATTTTGTGAGGTGTGGGCAACACTGGATTATGGGGAGGAATCATGGTCGCCACACTTTCGGCAGAGTGAAGCTTATGGTGCATTTCAGACATGGAATGGCACTCCTTCCTTGATTTCTTGGCGGATTTCGATCAGAGCCGCGTTGATATTGGCTAATGTCTGGGAATAACTGATCAACTCGGGGCAATCCGCATCGCAACGACCACAGCCAGTGCACATCGCCCCAGTATGGAAGCGGGCATCGTGTCCATAGACTTTATGAAGAATCTTGAAGCGATAGCGATCTTTGACAGTTTTACGGAAGCAATGGTCCCCGGCCATCGTATCAAATCCTGCAATCATACAAGAGGCACAACCGCGACGGCGCTCACCGACATTCTGGTTTTCACTATAAAAAATATCAGTCGTGGTGAAACAGGTGCATGTGTTGCAGGCGATGGTGCATTTCCCACAGGCGATGCAGCGTTTGTCGTATTCTTCCCACATCGGATGCACCCGTAGACGCTGGTATTCTTCTTGAGATTCAATCTGAGGAAAAGCGACCTTCAACTGATTTTCTTGTGGAAAGCTGACTTCAAACAACGTCTCCTGGGCATCACTAAAATACCCCTCAAACAATTCGGAATTCAGCTGAATTTTGGCACCGACTTCTGAAAATGCTACCCCAAAATCATGAATATCCGTGACATTGGTTCCTAGACTACAGCAAAAGCAACCGTCATATTGGTCATCACATTGCATCACTGCAAAGTGAGCTTTTTCTCGCAGCCGCTTGTAAAAATAATCTTGTTCCCCGCCATTTTCCAGAAAGATTTGGTCTTGAATCTTCACCGAATTCAAATCACACGCGCGACCGAAAATTAACAGTTCCCGTTCATCTTTCAACTTGGCTTCTTTAAAATCCTCTTCGGTAAAGTAAAACAACGTCTGACTCAACGGCGTCAGGACTTCCTTCATAGAAAAAATCGAGCGCTGCTGCCATTCGATCTCCTCATACTTAGTGACTTCTTTGTAAAGAATCGTATCGTCTAGTGCGTAGCGACCGCCATTATGCAGCCGAGTTGGGGCGTAAATGGCATATTTTTCCGACAAGGCTTCAAAGAGAGTGTCCATCTCAGCAACTGTCAGTGCATAGCTCTTCGTCATAGTAGTGACTCCTTTGCGATTTCATTGTAATAATATGAACATATTTATTTGCATTCAACCGTCTTCTACATGACCGATCATAAGGGAATCCTTTAAAAATAAGAAATAATCATTCGTTATCCAACAATAACGCAGAGGAATACTTCACAAATCGCATTTTAGAGAATCGCTCTCAAATTACCAGTAAAACAAATAGCACAGCCATCCGCTTTGATAAAAAAGCTCTGACTGTGCTCTAATTGTGTTTTTTATCACAAACTAATCGAAAAAGGTTCTCAGTTACCAAGACTACTCACTAGGCCACTTTTCACCTTCAAACAGTTGCAATGCCAGACAGGCTTCCCAAATGCCATGCTCACTAACTTTGCTTGTGATATGCCCTGCTTTTTCCTTCAACGCTGACGCAGCATTGCCCATCGCAACCGGCATCCCCACCGTTTCAAACATGGCAAAATCATTTTCTTCGTCTCCAAAGGCTAGCGCTGCTGCAGCAGGAATCGCCAACTGCGCCAAAATCTCGTGAATTCCTGTTGCCTTAGAGATCTCAGCCAAATGAATATCTACAACTGTTGGCGCCACTTTTTCTACCTTTACTTCTGGTAACGACAATGTAACCTGAGAAGAATTTTCACTGTGGCAGATTACTTGGATGACATCTTTGGGGAATTCTTCGAGTTCAGCTAAAGAAGCAATATCCGTTACACCACCATCATTGCCTAAACTAGCCAAATCAGAAGAATACAGCTGATGAGGGGTTTCCACCAGATAAGGCAATCCCTGGGCCGTCAATTCTTGTTGGATGCTAGTCAAAATCTCCGCTCCCAGCCGATGGGTCACCAGTGTTTTTCCTTGATACACCACATGGGCGCCGTTCGATGAGATCACACTTTCAACTCCCAATTTTTCTGCCAGCCGGTGGATTGCTTGATAATTGCGGCCAGTCGCGATCACCGGCTCAATGTCATTTTCCTTTAGTTTTCTCAGTGCTTGGCGCGCAGATTCAGGAATCCGTGCATAAATCCCCATATCTTGCGGCAATTCATTGTCCGCCAGCGTACCGTCAATATCGAAAAAAGCGATTTTGTAGTGAGGCTGTGACATCTTTTTTCCTCCTTGTTGGAATTGACTTTCCTCCATTATCTCATATCCACAAAAAATGACTTACTATTTTTTTAAACGGATAGCTACCTGCCACATTAGAAAACATAGATGGATTTTACTAGGCGAAAGAGTGTCACTTTTGTGTAGACTACTCCGGGAAAATAAAAAAGGTGCCTGCAACTTTTAAGCCACTAGCACCGCCTACTGAGGGAGCAGCGATTTATCTGCCACGCTAATCAAGATAGAAGTTAGCGTCGTCTGATAACTACAGCTGTTTCAGCCATTATCCAGACTACTGCAAATGATTGGACATATACCCCAGAGGTGCGCAAAAATTCCGGATGAAACAGCCAACTGACCAAAAGCAAGAGCACTGCGATAGGCACCCAGATTTTCAATGCCAGCAAGAGACCTGCCAACAGATTTTGCTTCCAGTTTTTTTCTTTCATCAGAATTCCCCCCATTGCCATGATTCCCTCCAGTCTAACACGCCTTGTTGCCGAAGTCTAAAAAACTGCGGTTTAAAAAATTTCTGAAATAATTTTGCCTACCCACTACCGAATCCAGATTGACATATCGCACTACTCTTGCTGAAACTGACTTTTCTGAAACTGAGAAGGCAGAGTTACGCCTTAACTCTCTTCATTTTTGAGTTAAAGTAAAAAAGACCGGAAGCCTTGATTTAACAAGGTTTCCGGTCTTTTTAATCAGCGAGTGATTATTTTACTGTTACAGATGCGCCTACTTCTTCCAAAGCAGCTTTCAAAGCTTCTGCTTCGTCTTTAGAGATGCCTTCTTTAACAGCTGAAGGAGCGCCGTCAACTACTGCTTTAGCTTCTTTCAAGCCCAAGCCAGTTGCTTCACGAACTGCTTTGATAACTTTAACTTTTTGGTCGCCAGCTGCAGTCAATTCAACTGTAAATTCAGTTTGTTCTTCAGCAGCAGCCGCAGGGCCAGCAGCAACAGCTACAGGAGCTGCAGCAGATACGCCAAATTCTTCTTCGATAGCTTTAACTAAGTCGTTCAATTCAAGGATTGTCGCGCCTTTCAGCTCTTCGACAATGTTTTCAATGTTCAATGCCATGATTGATTTCCTCCATTTTAGGTAAGTTTTAGGTTGTGTTGCAGATCAAGCTACGCTGCGATTAAGCTGCGTCGCCTTCTTTTGATTCGATAACTGCGTTGACTGCGTATGCAACATTGCGGACTGGCGCTTGCAATACAGACAGCAACATAGAAAGGAGACCTTCGCGGTTTGGCAGTTTTGCCAGTGCGACCATTTCGTCGACTGTCGAAACTTTACCTTCGATGATACCACCTTTGATTTCCAAAGCTTTCGCGTCTTGTGCAAAATCGTTGACGATTTTCGCAGGTGCCACGACATCTTCGTTACTGATAGCAACGGCAGTCGGACCTGTGAATACTTCATCCAATCCTTCAAGACCTACTTGTTTGGCAGCGCGGGAAAGGATAGAGTTTTTGATAACTTTCATTTCCACGCCGTTGTCACGCAATTGTTTACGCAAACGAGTCACTTCGTCTACAGTCAAACCACGGTAGTCAACTACGACTACGGATGCGGCTGCTTGCAGTTTTGCAGCGACTTCGTCAACTAATTGCGCTTTTTTAGCGATAGCTGCTTCACTCATTTGTATTTCACCTCCAAGATTTGATGGGTTAGAGTCGTTTGTACATCGGCTGATACGGTCGTCGCAGACTAAATGCCTACTCGACTGCAAAGGGCACGCCCTTTTCGTCTCAGTGTGTTTGCTGCTATGAAGTTCCGAAAAATCGGCTACCAGTCGCAAACATACAAAAAAACCCTATGCCACCGTAGACATAGAGGGACCATTGACTGTTCTCAACGTTGTCCTCGGCAGGAAATTAAGGCTAGGCCACCTGCTGTCTTCGGTACAGTTAAACTTTAACCTTGACCACCTTATCATAGACAAGGCAGTCAAGTCAAGTTTAGTTTTTCATTTTTTCGTTAGGTATTGGCAGTCGCGGCTTAGAAAGAAGCAGCGTCTACGTGGATACCAGGTCCGAAAGTAGTTGTAATAGAAATGTTTTGCATGTAAACACCTTTAGCTGCTGAAGGTTTTGCTTTCACCAGGGTGTCGTGGATTGTTTTGAAGTTTTCTACCAATTTATCATTTTCAAATGATACTTTACCGATTGGCACATGAATGTTACCAGCTTTGTCAACACGGTAAGTTACTTTACCAGCTTTTACTTCGTTGATTGCTTTTGTAACGTCCATTGTAACTGTACCGGTCTTAGGGTTAGGCATCAAGCCTTTAGGACCCAAGACACGACCCAATTTACCAACTTCAGCCATCATGTCAGGTGTTGCAACAACTACGTCGAAATCGAACCAGCCGCCTTGGATCTTTTGAACCATGTCAGCTTCGCCTACGAAATCTGCGCCTGCAGCTTCAGCTTCTTTTGCTTTTTCGCCTTTTGCGAAAACCAAAACTTTTTGTGTTTTACCAGTACCGTTTGGCAGAACTACCGCGCCACGGATTTGTTGGTCCGCTTTTTTAGGGTCTACGTTCAGACGGTAAGCAACTTCAACCGTTGCGTCGAATTTTGCGATGTTTGTGTCTTTAGCCAATGCAACAGCTTCTTCTACAGCGTAAGCTTTTGTATTGTCAACTTTTTTCAATGCATCTTGCATTTTTTTGCTCTTTTTAGCCATTTTGTTTCCTCCTTGATGTGGTTATAACGGTAGAACCTCCCACGTCTTTCCATATCTTTCAATACAGAACCAACTGAGAAGCTACGTAATCGGGGTATTGTAGATTATTCTACAGTAATCCCCATGCTTCGTGCAGTTCCTTCGACCATGCGCATTGCTGCTTCAACGTCAGCTGCGTTTAGGTCTTCCATTTTCAACTCAGCGATTTCTTTTACTTGATCGCGAGTAACTTTAGCAACTTTGGTTTTGTTTGGTTCGCCTGAACCTTTTTCAACTTTAGCCGCTTTTTTCAGCAATACTGCTGCCGGCGGAGTTTTTGTTACGAAGGTGAATGAACGGTCTTCGTATACAGAGATCACTACTGGAATGATCAAACCTGCTTGGTCAGCGGTACGGGCGTTAAATTCTTTTGTAAAGCCCATGATGTTGATCCCTGCTTGACCCAATGCAGGACCTACTGGGGGAGCTGGTGTTGCTTTCCCTGCAGGAATTTGCAATTTAACGAGTTTTTCTACTTTTTTTGCCACGAGACATACCTCCTTGAGTCCGTGATGTGGTTAATTGGAGATGAAGATTTCTCCTCCCACGTTGTGAAAACTTGGTGCTCATACGTGCGTGCGCCATGGCAACACAAACAGACGTGTTGACACACACCTGAATATTATAGCATCCTCTATGAGAAATGCAAGAAATTTTTATTGGTGTTTCGCCGTTAGCAGCTTTGCGAATTACTAATGTTTTCGTTCCCCGGTACACAAAAAGGTGGGAAACCTTGCTTTCGGTTTTCCCACCTTTTGTTCTCAGATAATTGGTATCTTATTATGAAACAATTTGTTCGAGGCTATTCTTAAAGCAGGTCCTTGATCTCAGCTGCTGCTTCTTCATCTAAAATCAGCGTCAAATCTGGGTGCAACTGCAAAACAGAAGAAGGAATTGTTTCTGTCACAGGTCCAAAGAAAGCCTCTTTAATAATGGCAGCTTTCTTTTGTCCGTTGGCAATCATGACCAGCTGCCGCGTTTGCATGACACTTTTAGGACCCATCGTTACATAAAAATCCGGCACCTTACTACTATCCCCACCAACTTCATGAGCCAATCCTTCTTTTAACTTCGGACCAATGGCAACTTTACTGGTGAGGTCTCCGAATTTAGTGGTTCCTGGCAGGTTGCCACAAAAATGACCGTCACTGCCGATTCCCATCAAGATTAAATCCAGACCTCCTGCCGCCTGCAGCCGCTGATCTTGGCTTTCCCAATTGGTTTCGTTGAGCTCATGGATGTTCTCTTCAGCAATCTGCGCTGGCTCAAAAAAGAGAGTCGTCAAATTACGTGTTGTTACTCCTTGTTTTTCTCCCACGATAGGAATCTCGTCAAAATTGTAGAAGTGGACATTTTCCAAATAGCTGCGTCCTTTCACTTCCGGCACCAGCATCTGATACATGCCCACTGGTGTTGCCCCGGCAGTGATGGCCAGATTGACTCGATGATTGTTATACATTTTTCCCAATAACAGATTTGCCGCGGTTCGGCTCATGGCTTCATAGTCTTTTTCAATGATAATCTTCATAGATTCACCTTCCTACTCCCTCTATTTAAAAAGCGCTTACATAAAAAGTATAACATTTCCTTTTCATCAGACAAGCCAAACAGACGTCATTTTTTTCGAGCAAACGCCGCTAAAAATTACCACCGTCAGAACTGAGCCAATCGTCTGATCACTGACCTTCGAAGCGAACACTACCAACTATGAGCCCTAAGTAAAAGCCAAGTTATTTCCATAAAAACAGCGGGATAGTCGCAGATCGATTCTTATTCATTTAAAAACATATTTTACTAGACTCCAGCCAATTCTTAAAAAAAATCAAACGCCAAGAAAGCGGCTCTTTTATTCCCGCAAATTTGTGGTACACTACCTCTGGAATAGTCCCTTTTTTAGAGGATCTGATTTGAATGATAGCACCGGCCACAGCCGGACAATGAGGTGCAAAAATGGATCAATTGAAATACCGCAGTGTTTTTGACATTATCGGACCCATCATGGTGGGTCCTTCCAGCTCCCATACAGCCGGTGCTGCTCGCATCGGGAAAGTCGTCCGCTCCATCTTCGGCGAACAGCCGGATTCCGTGGATATCTATTTGTATGAATCATTTGCGAAAACTTATCGCGGCCATGGTACCGATGTAGCGCTGGTGGGTGGTCTTTTGGGAATGGCCCCTGACGACGCGCGCTTGGCAGACTCGCTGAAGATTGCCTATGAATCTGGCATGGAGGTCTTATTCGTTCCCCGTAAGGAAAAAGCAGAACATCCCAACTCCGTTAAAATGTTACTGACCAAAGGCAAGCGTAAAATGACCGTCACTGGTATCTCTATCGGTGGGGGGAATATCCAGATTAGTGAGCTTAACGGCTTCAAAATTTCATTGACGATGGGAACTCCGACTTTCATCACGGTTCATCAAGACGTTCCGGGAATGATTGCCAAAGTCACCAATATTTTCTCCAATGCTGCAGTAAATATCGGGACGATGACCGTCACACGGGAATCAAAAGGCGAAAAAGCCATCATGATCATTGAAGTAGACGAACCCAGACCAGATATTAAAGAACAGTTGAAGCAGTTAGAACACATCGATAGTGTCACTTACTTCGACTGATTTGATTACCCTAACCTGTCTACTGCCTATCACAAGAGAAGAGGAAAACAATGATGTTTTTATCAATAGCTGAATTGGTGACTCAAGCCCGCGACTACGACAGCGTGGCTCAACTGATGATTGCCACTGAAATGGAAATGACCGGCCGCAGCGAAGAACAAATTCTGGAGTTGATGGAACGTAATTTAACCGTCATGGAAAACTCAATTGCCGAAGGAGTTGCCGGCGTTCGTTCAGTCACGGGTCTGACTGGCGGAGACGCTACCAAACTAAATGACTACCTGGCAGCGGGCGATTTTTTAAGTGGTGACACGTTACTGACCGCCGTTCGCAATGCCATTGCCGTGAACGAAGTCAATGCCAAGATGGGCCTGATTTGTGCTACACCGACTGCCGGTAGTGCCGGCGTGGTGGCTGGCGTTCTGACTGCTGTCCGTGATCGTCTGCATATGAATCGCCGGCAACAGTTGAATTTTCTATTTACTGCCGGCGCTTTTGGACTGGTAATCGCCAATAATGCTTCTATCTCTGGTGCAGAAGGAGGTTGTCAGGCAGAAGTGGGCTCGGCCAGCGCCATGGCAGCCGCAGCCTTGGTTTGTGCCAAAGGTGGCACGCCTCACCAAGCTGCACAGGCCGTCGCTATTACCCTCAAAAATATGATGGGGCTCATCTGTGATCCCGTCGCTGGTTTAGTGGAGGTTCCTTGTGTCAAACGTAACGCGCTAGGTTCTTCCCAAGCCATTGTTTCAGCGGACATGGCCTTGGCAGGGATCGAAAGTGTGATTCCGCCGGATGAAGTCGTCGCTGCCATGTACCAAGTCGGTCGCCAAATGCCTAGTATTTTCAAAGAAACAGCAGAAGGAGGCCTAGCCGTCACGCCAACAGCTCTGCGCTTACAAAAAGAAATCTTGGAACGACAAACTGGCAACCCAGTTTAACCATTCATTTAAGGACAAAAACGACCCGCAAACACGATGTTTGCGGGTCATTTTTTTTTGAAAATCAAAAGTGGCAATTCCAGAATCGCTCCGATTTTTGCAGCTTTATCAGGTTTCTGGCAAAGTATTTCCAAGGGTTACTATCTGATCAGATAGTTTCCCATAGTTCCCATTCCAATGCCAAATGACAATTAAAATCGCCTTCGTACCATGCTGGGAAGTTGGTTCCCCAAACATTATTGAAGAGATTCATGTAGAACCCCTCGTTTAAATTTGGTAGCTGATTGTCAAATTGAAGCAGTTTGCGTCCACCTAATGAGAGTAACGGTGCTTCTTGACTCATGAGACGTAATTTTCCCTCACTTCCTTGGTAAGTCATACCCTTACTGGACAAAAAATGTAAATTACGATTGCCTTTTTTTACTACATTCAATGGGTCAATCCAGCACCCCAACTTGTTCATCTGCCAACGAGAAGCATTTTCTGTCAACAAACTGGTCTCTAACCAATAACTCTCGGGTGCTCGATTAGCAACTTTACCCGTTAACTGACAGTGTAACTCCAACCGTCGCGCTGACAAATCTAGCGTATAAACTAATTTTTGGCTTGTTGGCAGTCCCCACATTTGTTGTTGTTCTTTTGGATAGGCTACTGAGAGCAAAAAAACTATTTGTTCACCCATTTTGGTAAAAGTAGCCTCCTGAATAACTGGTTTCAATAACCCGCTTGTGATTTGCGGTATCGCTTCAATGCCGCGACGACCGAAGTCCCCCATTGCCCAGCCAGCCGTCCAGCGATTCAACCGACTGTAGCTTTTAAAGAAATTCTGATAATCAACTGCATCGAAACGCTGATAGGAAAGCTCTCCAAAGCGACCATTTGCACCGATTAGCTGGTGCTCGTTTACCCGAAAATCATCAATACCCCCGCTCACAGTAAAACGAATCCGACAATCACCAAAAATATAGGTTTCACCAGGAGTTAGTGGCGTTTCGCCGGTAGTCAAAGGTAGTTGACCTTTCTTTTCAAGATACTCAGCGACCTCTTTTTGTAGCGTTTCTGGCAATTCAGCAACCGCTTTTTCTAGGTATCCTCGTTGTTCTTGCCATGATTGTTCGCCTAGACTATATCGACGTTGATTACTCTTTTCTTCCCAATCAATATCAGTACTGACTACAGCCATCAAATCTCCGTAATCCATCGTCTGGCGATTATGATTGAAAGTAATCAGATCTTTTTGACGAGCAACTTGCAGCTCTTGTGGCAAAAAATTTTTATAGTCTGGTAGATAAACATTCCAGTTCACCCCCCAAGTATGTTCGGCCACCATCAGCAACCAGGAAGAAAAACGGCGATATACAGGGGAATCCTTTGTCAGTTTACCCTTCGCTAACCACTGCTCCCGCAAATTCAGCAGATGACGGTAAGTTCCCATTTTTTTTGGATCAGACATCGCCCCATGGATCCAAGTATCTCCAATTTCTTCTTTGATTACTGGCAAAGTTTCTTGATAAGGCAAGATTGCCTTAGCAAACTCATCTAATGTCGATGGAACGATTTCATAGTCAGGATAATCCTCATGAAGCTTTTCGTAGAGATTAAGGATCTCCGCTTGATCCTTTGGCGGCCCGGCATTATCATGGCTATGAGCAAAATATAAAGCATCCGGCCAATCAGAACGATCAAATACCGCTCCGTAGTCTTTTGCATAATGGCAAAGTACTCGAGAGCCATCCGGTGCTTCCCAGACGAATAGCTCTGGTACTTGCGGCAATGCTGAACTGGCATTAACCCCAATATGCAGATAGCGTATTCCAGCTTTTTCTAGTAGCGGAACTAGTGCAATCGTATGGCCAGGAATATCCGTCATTTTAGCAGCAATAGTCGTCTGACCAAAAGCTTGATCCAACCGCTGAGAAACTGAAAGGGCATATTCCGCCAGTTCACGATCCATCAATTCCGTATGAATTGTAAAGGGGAGTCCGTGCCAACGGATTGTTCCTTTTTCAATCCCGCGACACATTCTCTCTTTGTCGGTCGCCGAAACAGAAGGATGTTTCAGATAGAAATCTATCAGCCACGAGCCTGTTGTCCAAATAAACTTGTCGGGAAGTGCTTCTCCCAGCTCCAAGGCCCTCGGGATGAAATCCTCCAAATACTGATTAATCACATTTTCTGCCAAATCGGTGAAGCCGATATCCAAATGAGTTTTGAAAACCACATGTAGTTTTTTCTTCACATCAATTCTCCTTCTTTTCTGTATCTTGTTTGAAAGCAATCACTGGAACCCCCTCAACCTGAGCTTTGGCAATCGCAGTAGCTGGTGCAACCTCACTTTGGACATCTGGCAGATAGAGCACATATTCAAACTCATAAAATCCTGCTAAATCTACATTAAAGTTGGTTTCCCAAAAATTATTCATGACCCAAGAATACATCACATTCCTGTTGAGAAGGTGGCTTTCTGGTGTGCAAAGAGCTACTAGCTGACTTGTCATTGGACCAAATGTCACTAACGGCGTATCTTTGACTGCAACAAACAGCTGTTGGTCTTGGTTGGTGTAATAAACGCCACTGTCGACTAAATAAAAGCTGGTATTTGTGCCTGGTAGCTGATCGATTCCAGGCCGCATTATCCCTCCAGATTTTTCAAGATAGCAGGTGGTTTCAATCGGTGTTCCTAAAGTCAACGGCAATGCAACATACAGATTTTCTGGGGCCCACTCAATCTCTTTTTGCAGCCTAATCTTACTATCAATGCGGGGGATTTCTTTGTAAACAGTCAGCTCTACATCGTACATCTTGGTGCCCACCAGTGTGTAAGATAACAATAATTTGGCATATATGGGGCCATTTTCCAATAAGCGCAAGTCTTTTAAGCTAGAAAAACTACGTCTGGTAGCTGGCGATTTACGATTACGTCCCATTTTTCGTCTGACTCCACAAGGATCTCCATCTGATGGTGTTACTTCATAGATTCCAGAAAACAATGCTTCCTCAGCTTGCGGATGTATCAGTTCACGACCACTTGGCAAATGCCGTAAGGAGCGAATTCCAACCTCGCCATCCAAAGTCAGTTGAAAATCTTTTGTCAATACACCATAGGCAGAGACATCATGAGAATAGCCTTCATAAGACGCGATGTCTGCGACTAACTCCGTCCCAATATGCGCACGATTGGAAAACTTTACAGATGGGGTGGAAACTTTTTTTCGTCGCAAACCGACCTCCAACATTTCCCCAGGAGCCAAATCTACCATAAATGATATTTTTTTGCCCCGTGAACTGTGACTCGTCTGAGAAGGCAATACCTGATTATCGCTAAGAGATACAACTTCAGCAATCGCTTCACCGGTCCAGGGAAAGTATGAACCGTCGACGGTCTGCCAATGTTGCAAGTAGACGTCAGCAATTGTCTTTATCTGGAAATCATGGGGATTGATAATCCGATACCTATTTTCCCCCTCCAGATGATTGGTGGTCTCTCCATAAGCTGCCAACACATCGTCTAGTTCTTCAGAAATTAGTTGATGCCCATTGACAGCATAAGACATCTTGCGCATTCCTAGAACATTCACGAAGCTGTCCCAAGGCTCCTCAACGGAAGAATGAAAGCCCCAAGTGTGCTCGGCATAAAGCATCATTTGATTTTCTGCTTCTTGCAGCTGCTCAGCATCTCCTAGTTTTCCATGAGGATCTAGTTTACGAATTAATCGTCGTTTTCTCTGAGCATCTCGATACAGCTTGGTAGCCGCTGGTGTCGAACCCACACCATCCCCCCACCAGTCAGGCCAATCGCCTCGATAGACCGGTAATTCTAAATCAGAATTGCGAAGCTCTTCAAAAAATTCACTTAACGTCACTAATTTGACCATTACCTGTTCCTGATAGCGCTGATTCCATCGTCGAATTCCCTCCATCATCCTAGGTGAGGTTGGTGAATTGTCTGTCACGATTCCAGAAATCATGGCGGGAATGAAATCAAAGGGATAGCTTTCTTGATCCAGTATTGTCAAATACTCGCTGACTCGCTGCTCCGTGAGCTTCAGTTGCTCCTGCCAATCAGACTCAGTAAATCCTTCTACATCAAACTGACGACTTTGGTCCGTATTCGGGCTGAACAAAAAATCATTGCCAAGCTGGTAATGATCGCCATTCCAAACCAATAGACGATTGCCAGTAGCTGTCTCCCACCAAAATGGTACCTGCTTATGAAACAATGGGAACATTCCATGATGCGTGTGCAAACAAGAAAAGAAATTCCGAATTCCCGCCTGATACATCGTTTCAGCATACGCCCAAGAAAATCCGTTGATGTCTGCTGTCATCGCTGAGTCAAACTTTCGTGAAAAGCGTTCTGTGTAGTTCTTCGCTTCAGTAAGTTTTCGCAACAAGATTTCGTTATCCACCAGTTCAGTCATATTTAAATAAGTTAGTGACAGATCAATGGTACCGGCAGCAACATACGTTTCAAAAGTCCGAATCTCATCAGGAGTTGCCCTCTTTAAAAATTGTTCTACCTGCCAAAAGTTTTCGCAGGTATATCGATAACCTTTCCACTGAGGCATCTCACCGGTTTCAATCTTTTTCAAGAAGCGAAGGCTGTCACGAATGTACGCTGCATGGTAGCGGCTAATCTTTTCCTGGCGATCTGTATAACCAATATCCGTATGGGAATGATGAATCAAATAGATAGTTCTAACAGTCATGATAAATAAACTCCTTATGCAATTTCAAATTGGATCTATTTTGGTTTTTACGGATTTACCCCACGTCTTTCCTCCAACCGCTTATACAAGCCTCGTAATGCCGCAGTAGTTAAGTCCCCACTGACCCGTAGAGTTGCAGGGCACTCCTCTGCTAGCACTTCCCGCAGCCGTCCCTCAAAGAGTGGAAAACTACGACTAACTTGGCCCCCAAAGACCATTTCATCTGGTCGAAAACTACGACAATAGTCTTTCAAAGCTTCCCCCAATAATTCGCCAAAGGAACCAAAGATTGCTTGCGCTTGTGGCTCTTTGCTTCGAGCAGCTTTTGCCAATACGAAGGCCTCTACTTTTGGATATCCTGCTGCAGCCGCAAGTTTTTGTAAACCAGCTGCCGATAGCCAATTATCCAATATATCCCCACGAAACGGAATATCATAGATCATACCTTCTCGATTGATTCCAGAAAGTTCTGTTACGAATTCGCCCTCTTGAATAAAAGCCGAACCTAAGCCAGTACCTAAAGTCAGGTAGATACCCCTTTGTACTGGCGTAGAGTCTTGATATTCTCCTAAAGCAAAGGCTCTGGCATCATTTTCAAACAATATCGGCACTTCTTGAACTCCATGATTAGACAGGCACGTCAGAAAAAAAGATTTTAGGTCTACACCATAGAGGGCATCGTACTTGCCCAACCCCTGCATTTGACTAATTCCCATCTCATAATTAAAAGGGCCCGGAAAAGCAAAAGCAACACCACGAACTGTTCCACCCGTCTTTTGTGAATAACTCATCACCTGTTGAACAATTTCACAAAAGTGAGCAAGTAAGTTTTCTTTATTTGACTGTGAAATAGCAGAAAACTGCAGATCCTCAGTCAAAAGTCGTTGGCCGTTTCGCCAAATATTACATTTTATTCTGGTACCGCCTACATCAAAAAGCAAATCATCCATCTTTTTCACCTCGCAACTTATTCAGCGAATAAAAGCCTTGACTGTCATGCACGGTGTTCTTTCACAATCTCCCATTGGCGTGATTCGATATCGCATAATCTGTGCTGGAATAATGACCGTTTGTGCATAGGTGATAGTCATTGGCTCAAATTCACCGTCGGGACTATCAATAATAGCTTTTTCACCGGATACAAGATTCAAGACATTGACTCCATATGGGTTCTCGTGGATGACAGGTACCGTAAACCGATGTCGCCGTGTTTCAATCCACTCCAGCTCATGAAGTCCGGTGCGTTCTTCGCGCCAGCCGTCTCCAGTTGCCAAAACCTCAAACTGGTTACATAGTTCTTTTTCTACAAAATGTTGATTGCATCGCAAGTCGATATTTTTTTCAGCGTGTTCCAAATGGACTGGTCGTGGGCGTCCGTTTAAATCAACTCGGCCCCAGTCCCACATTTTAAAGGTGAAGCGATTTGGTGTGGCACTGATTTCCAACACCACCATTCCCTTACCGCTTGAATGAATCGTTCCGGCGGGAATTAAAAAGTGGTCATGAGCAGCTGCTGGTCGTCGATAGATGTAGGCTTCACTATCAAAACCTGTCTCAGGGGCTTGAGCTGCTTTTAACGCTGCCATCAGCTCTTCTTTAGTCACACCGCTTTTTGTTCCGAGATAGACCGAAGCTTCTGGTTCTGCATGCAAGATATAATAGCTTTCATCTTGTGTATAAGGTAGACCGAAAACATTCTGGATATAACTTAGTTTTGGATGTACTTGTAAGCTTAGATTTTCTCCTGCTACCGTATCAAGAAAGTTGAAACGAATAGGGAAAGAATCTCCGAATCGTCCATACACTCGCGGACCAAGAAGTTCTTCGCCGGCTAGCAGTAGCAGATTCGTCCCTGGAGTCTCGAAGGTATGGTTTTGAGCTTCTAAAAGTAAACTGTTTTCTTCTGGAACACCATTGAAGCTCCATGCAAGATTAATTTCCTCCTGACGATGATTGAAAGTTTGCTGCATCCAATGTCCACCCCAGACACCAGGATCAAAGAAAGGCACCAATGAAAACGGCTGATTTACTACTTCTTTCATAGCAGACCGGTACTCTTCCCCTCTCATCATAACTGGCTGTTTACGATGCAGCTCAAGAACATAATCCACTGTGGACAGCAGTTCCTTTTTGTAGCGATCTGCGATTGGCCAATCTAGATAAAAACCACGCTTGATAAGCTGCTCGCTGTCTGTTCCAGCATTGTCACAGCGCCAATTTGCTACCTCCCCAGCGCGCATTTTTAATTGAATTTCCCAACGAGGTACATCCACATAGACCACCTGATCGGCAGCCGTCACCAAGCTAGCTCCCATTCCATAAATAATTACTAGCTTTTGATTAGCGTCAGCAAGCTGCCTCTGAAGCTTTTTCTGACCTGACGGATCGATAAATTCTCTCAACTGATGATTGCTCATGACACCAAAAACCCGGTCGTCAGTCAAATTACGTGCCACCATTTTTTCGTATGCTAATCGAGGTAAAAAGAGCGTTTCACTGGAAAAAACCAGCGCATCTGAGAACGCATCCAGTAATGCTGCCTGCAATAATTTTTCATCGCTGCCAGGATATGTTTCAAAAGCGATAACCTTCCCCGGTGCAAACCTTGCATCTCGGCTAAGCTCCGCTATAATGGCACTGTAGCCTTCAAAAAAATTATACTTGCCCTGCAGTCGAACTGTCGGTGCAAATTGATAATCCATAGTCGTTCCTCCGTCTGTCATTGATATCCAAACTATATCACGATGGTTCGCTAGTTTCTGTCTATTTTCGAAGCTGATCTGACGGGATTTTTAGACGTTGTTCTACTTTTTGAGAGCTCTTTTTGTTAATACGATCAAAAAAACACTCAAACTTGATATCGATGAATTCGGCAAAAGAAATGATGCCTGACAAAAAAATGCCCTTTGCAGCTGTTTTGTCACAAGGAAGGAAGAAAAGCATGACTGAGAATATGAGTCATCATCCCTTATATATACAGATTGCTGAGCTGTTTCGCGAAAATATTCGCTTGGGAAAATGGCCTCAAGGAACTCGAATTCCCGCTGAATTGAAATTGAGTGAAGATTACCATGTCAGTCGGATTACTATCCGTAAAGCTATCGATGAATTGGTACGCGAACGTCTACTTTTGCGCCACAGAGGAAAAGGTACTTTTGTCAACGAGTACTCTGCTGATACTACCGAATACTCGACGTTGGCCAAAAGCTTCACTCGGGAACTTCTTGAACAAGGAAAAACCGTCCAAACACTGTGGGCGACAGTTGAAAAAGTACCGGCAAACGCCCAAATAGCAGCTAATTTACAGATACCATTGGGCTCTCTAGTCCTAGCATTAACTCGCCTACGAGGTACAGAGGACGGACTAGTGGGTCTGTTTAAAACCTTCGTTCCTTATCGACCGTTTCTTTCCCTCTCGGCAAATGACTATCTAGGCTCTTTTTACAATCAGTTAAAGCGCCATGGGCTTTTAATGACTAACCAGCAGGAGTACGTTGAAGCGATGATGCCCACAAAGGAGCTGCAGAAAATTTTAAAAATCACAAAAGATGAGCCTATCTTGAAACGAGTTCGCTTTACGGCTGCTAATGAATCTTTTCGAGAGTACACCGAATGTTATTATATCGGCAAAAAATACCGCTACTATTTGGACTTCTCCACTTTTCTCTAACGCCTTTTGGAAACTAAAACATGACTAAAAGACCAACGAAAGTCATAAGCTTAGCTGACTTTTGTCGGTCTTTTTTGATTCTAACTGTACTACTCATCTTTTAAATCATTGGTAAGATCTTTTTTTATCACTACCTATCTACTAAATGTCTTGCTGTTCTTATCTAAATTTGGATCTAAATTTTACTGCAAAGGCTCACTTTTTTCTGCAAGGATTACAACTTTTCGCAAACAACAATCTCTTTAGCCAATGCCAGACAGCCGGTAAGACCCGCATCATCTTCCAATGCCGGCGTCTTCAAGTAAGCAGACAACTCTGGGGTTGCCACATAACCCTTCAGCTTGTCAGCAAAAGCCTGTCGTACCAACGGCAATAATTGTGGCTGTTTCATAACACCTCCACCTAAAATGATAATCTCCGGCGCATACAGCAGTGTCGTATTGTAGACGCACTGGGCGATATAATCTGCTTCAATTTGCCAAAAAGGATCATCGGCAGTCAGATTCTGTGCCTTTTTTCCCAGCCTTTTTTCGATTGCCGGTCCAGCAGCCAGCCCTTCCAAACACTCGCCATGAAAAGGACAGTTGCCAAGATATGCATCCTTTTGATGGCGCTGCAATAACATATGTCCCATCTCCGGGTGACTGAAGCCTTCCACAAAGCGACCATTTAATACTGCCCCACCGCCAACACCGGTACCAATCGTATAGTAGACAACGCTTTTAAGTCCCTGACCGTGACCGGCAACATATTCGCCAAAGCAAGCCGCATTTACATCTGTGGTCCAAGCAATAGGAACTTCCAGCGTCTTTTTCAGAGTGCCGACAAAGTCATAGTTCTGCCAAGCCACTTTTGGTGTGGTGGTGATATATCCATATGTTAAAGAGTCCGTCTGAATATCAATGGGACCAAAAGAACCCACGCCAATTCCTGCCAACTCCTCCTGATACTTTTTGAAAAAAGTCCGTACTTGTGCCATTGTCTCTGTGGGAGTGGTGGTGGGAAAACTGATTCGCTCCACTAAATTCAACTCATTATCACTGACACCGCAGACAAATTTCGTCCCTCCGGCTTCGATTCCACCATAATACATAGTCTTCATTCCCTTCTAATTGTTGCGTCGGATCACCAGCGGCTGTGTCTTAGCAGCGTAAATCCGATTTGATAAAGCCCGTCCCTGGTAATATAGTTGTATGATTTCGCCTTCTTTAACAATGGTCAGTGGCGACTCTTGCTCTATGATTTGCGGCAAAAACATCTCCGTAATCGCTTTACTATCGGCAATTTGGTCTTCAAATGTATTGTAATACGCCATCCGGCCGGCCTTGCGATCAACTACTAGATGATTACTTTTGCCAAAGCTGATTATCAGCTTTTCGATTCCACCAGCAACTAAATCTAACTCATACGAGCCGGACTTTTCAGCGGGAATCGTGATTCCTGCGCCATTGGTTGCTAACCTGGCATCTCCTGCTTTTAGTGTCTCAACTTCATTCGTTGAATCTAAATCCGGGCAAGCTACTAAGTTTGCCGCCCCATTGACTTTCAAGCGATGCCACGCCAAATTTCCCGCCCAATTGTAAGCAAAATTGTCATCAGAGCGCTCTTTTGTAGGAATCCAACCCACAAGATACAATTGCTCCTTCATAGTTACCAGGCGCCCAGCATAAAAGCCGGCGCCATCCACATGGTCCACCTCTTCAGCCAAGGGCTCAAATGGACCAGTTGCCTTTTTTGCCACCCGATAGTGGACAACTCGCTTGTCCCATTGATCTGAAAAAGCCAGATACCACCGATCTTCAAAGTTTACCAACGACGGACACTCAAGATTGGAGTCGTTTCCAAAATCGTTCACAAAAAAGACTCCCTGATCTTCCCAATTCTTCAGATCACGGGAAACATATTTAGCAATCACGCCGGTGCCTTTTTGGCGCGTCGTGAGCAACATCCAATACTCATCACTTTCCGGTGCTTGCATTACAAATGGGTCTCTGAAATCATCGCCCTCATAGTCCCCACTGGCAAAAAACGTATCTTCTGGCAACTTCTGCCACGTTTTGCCATCACGGCTGACTGCATGCATGATTCGCTCTTTTGGAGACAACTCTCCGTTATGAGCAGTATAAAAACAATGGTAGCCCCCCGCTTGGTCTTGCATCACCGTCCCGGTCCCCAGTGCCCGCTCAGGATCACGAACCTCATTTACATAAGGCAGCACCTCGCTGAAATGATTGTATTCACGAAAATTTTCAGTGGTTAACAGGCTGAAAGGATGAAAGCCTATCGCTGCATCTCGATGATCCTCCAAATAGTAAATCGCCATTTTTTTACCGTCAAAATAAGGCATCGGATCTCCTACAAATGTTTCGCTATTGCGGGGAAAGCGACTGACGATCCTTTCACCGGTACTCGCCTCTTTCAGCCAAAGCCCACCGGCCAAAAGACTCCCCGCAACCAGCGGTAGTGCCCAAAACCAGGTCTTTCTCATCTTGCTTTTCCTCCTACATTTCTTTCCAAATTCAAGATCTTCCTAGTGCTTGCTTTTGAATTAAGAGATAGCGGTTCTTTTGAAGCCGTGGCTTCTTTCAAAAAAAGGGAAACCTGCGCGGCAACTGCCACTTCGGTCTCCCACAAGTTCTCAAACAGGTTTAGTCGTGCCGCCAGCACCAAAATGAACCGGTAAAACCGTACGTTTTTCTACCTGCTGACCATTGATTACCGCCAATAATTTAGCCACGGCTTCTTCTGCCATCAATTGCAGCGGCTGAACGATAGTAGAAACCAAGTAACCGCCGCCTTCTCGCAGCTGTTGGCCATCAAAGCCAATCACTTGGATTTCATCAGGCACCTGTCGTCCTAATTTTTGAACAACCGCTACAACATCAAGTGCCATGGAATCATTGATGGTAAAGATCCCGTCAATATCTGGATGAGTCTGCAAAAACTCAGTGACTCGTTCCGGCACATTTTCCAACGGCTCCAGCATATCCAGCACTACACAAGGCAACCCCAGTTCACGACATTCGATTTCGAAATACTTGCGCCGACTTTTGGTTTCGTTAGGTGTTTCCTGATAGCCACCGATATAAGCGACTTTGCGACAGCCACGGCGAAAAAGCTCGTTGGCCGCCAGTCGCCCGCCGGCAGAATTGTCAGCAGTGACGTAGATAACTTCTTCTGTAAAATAACGATCGATGCTGACAAAAGGCAAATTGCTGGAAATGTATTCATCAATATCCGAATAAGTGATGCCGATAATGCCGTCTACTTTATTTTGGGTCACCATTTGGATATATTCCTGTTCCTTTTCACTGTTACCATTGGAATTACAAAGATACAATTTATAGTGTTGCCGCTCCAAAGCGGTTTCTACGTGAAAAGCAAATTCGCCAAAATAGGGATGCCATACACTCGGTAAAATCAATGCCACGGTATTGGTGCGGTTCATTTTCAAGCCCCGGGCATAAAAGTCCGGCTGATAGGCCAGCTCTCGCATGGCGGCCTCTACCTTCTGCCGAGTGGCGGCTTTTACTGATCCATTGTTCAAGACGCGGGAAACAGTCCCAACGCCGACACCAGCCAGTTTGGCGACATCCTTCATAGTTGCTTTCATCCTGATTCCTCACCTTTCTGCTCTTCGTCCAGTATATTGAACTTTTGCGAAAAATACTACCGTGTTTTCACCGGCAAAGGCGACAGGGTGAAGCCTGGTGTCTAATTGATAACGTCAAAACTGAAACTCATCGAAATCTGTTTTGACTGCTCTTTTGAGAAATTTGGTGATTGGCGCTGCTCTTTGCAATCGCCAATGATCACTTCTTTAATTTGCGGATTGCTGCTCTCTTATCCAAAAGTCCGATTAGCTGCTGACTTTAGCTGTCTCAAAGGCATTCACGATCGTTTCTCCCACGGAATTAAAGAGGATATCTCGGCCTTTTTCTAGTTCATAAAAAGTAGCGGTCATCACCTGAGAGCCATTGATGAAGATTTCTACTGAACTCGTGTCTCGGAAGACTTCCAAAACCAGCTGTCCATTCACCAACGGCACATGAACTTTTCTGGCATTCAGTGGTTCCGCTTCACTGCCAGTCAACGGGCGGCCAAAACCACGACGATCTAGACAAAAGGTCTGTGCAAATACATCATAATTCAGCAGCAACGCTTCTTTTTGGCTGCGCATCAGCTGGATGGTGAACGCTTCAGCTTGGGAAAGATCGGCTACCAAATGCAAGTAGCAGGTGTCTTCCATCACATTGCGAAAAACGACAGGACTCTCTGTCACGCGAATATTTTCCGATCCCTGTTGGTAAACCAGCTTGCTGTAAACTGTGGAGACTGGTTTTTGAATCAAGCGGTCTTTTTTCACTCGCAATTCTCGTGGCAGCGTCATGGAACCTGCCCAATGATGGCCCAAATCGTGTGTCGGTAATGTCCGATGCCACATCTGCATCCAAGCTACCATCAGCCGCCGTCCTTGTTCATCTTCCATTGTTTGCGGCGCATAAAAGTCCAAACCAAAGTCCAGCTCATGGTAATTGGCCACCATCAGCTTGCCTGATTGCCAATCCATCTCCCCAATAAAGGCAACCGTTGAGCTGATATTGTGGTAAGATAAACCTTCTTTTTCCATCTGGATTGGAGAGATAATCAACACATCACGTCCATCCAAAGAAAAGAGATCTGGGCATTCCCACATGATGCCTTGGTTTTTTTGCCCTTCCAATAAAACAGAGAAAAAGTCCCATTTGAAAAGATCCGGCGATTTGAACAGCAGGATTCGTCCTCGCTCATCCGCAGTTTTAGTCGCTACCACCATGTAGTAGCTGTCTTCATGCCGGAAAACTTTTGGATCTCGAAAATCTTGAATGAATCCTCGATCTCCCAACTCTTTTTTGCCCACAATAGGATTGCCGGTAAATTTTGTAAAATGAATCCCATCTTCTGACACTGCCAAGCATTGTTGCTGGTGCATCACCCCATCAATTTCTTGGCAACCAGTGTAAACTAAAAACAGTTTTCCCTCTTTTTCGATAGCACTACCGGAGAAACAACCACCGCTATCATAAGGCTGATCCGGCGCCAATGCTTCTGGCAGATGTTCCCAGCTAATTAAATCACGGCTACGGGCATGCCCCCAGTGCATCGGTCCCCACTGACTATCATAGGGATAATGCTGATAAAATAAATGATAATACCCTTGAAAAAACACAAAACCATTGGGATCATTGATCCAGCCCACCGGCGCCATCAAATGATAGCGCTGGCGGTAACGAGGATCAACTTTTCCTTGCATCATTTCAATAAAACGGTCGGCCTTCTCTAAGACCCCACCTTCGTCAACCAACATCTATTGTGCTCCTTCCACGAAGGTATCATAACCTTCCTGTTTAATCTGAATCCAATCATCAATGCCTACTCGTTTCAATTCAGTCAGATAGGCATTCCATTCTTCGTCAATTTTGCCACCAGTAATCCATTCGGCCCGCTTGCGGTAAATATAATCCCACATGTCCGTCTCAATTTTTGCCAATCGATCGGTCTCTTCTTTCGCTAAAAAGACTTTTGGATAATTATTTTCTTCCGTAATATATGGCAGATAGGTTTCATGCATCAGATCCAGACGCCATTTGGCATCATCCGGCATGGTAGTCACGGTATCGTAGTAAGCATCCAAAACTGCCAATGGTCCGGCAGCTTCCGTTTTTTGCCGCAGCTCTCCGGGTGCTTCTCCGTCTAGTGGCAGATGTTTTAGCATTCCATCTTTCAACTCAAAAATGTTGGCCTGCTCCGTATCGCCGTATGTGCCCCAGTTATTTTGTACCGACTGCAATGGTTCGTACATCTTGTCCACCCACTTGGCAGTCAGCTCCAAGTTTTTGTTGGCACTGGTGATTACGAAACGATCCCGAGAAAAACCCATGCCATTCGTGCGGGTTACATGTTTAGTGCCATCCGGGCCTGCTAAGACAGGCAGCACATCATAACTGTCGTTGTCTCCGGTAATATTGGCTTTGTCCCAGGTGAAATAGACCCCGTATTTATGTTCTTTCCCCTTGGCCACATAGGTATTCCAGTCTTGTTCAAAAGCTTCATTATCAATCAACCCTTTTTGATACATTTCGTTCAAGTATTTCACTGCGTTTTTGTAGCCCTCTTTGTTAGCAGTGAATTGAACCTGTCCATCATTGTCAACAATCAGGTGATCGTCGTTGTCTCCTTCACCGAAAGCCCCAAAAATATATTTCATATCTTCGTTGCCGCCATCATTGATAAAGCTAAAGGGAATCTCGTCTGCTTCTCCATTGCCATTGGGATCTTGGCTCTTAAAAGCTTCCAGGACGGTCATCAGCTCGTCGGTTGTTTGAGGCATCTCCAGTCCTAATTTTTCCAACCAATCCGTGTTGATCCAGGCCATGCAGTTAACCGTATGAATCGATTCTTTGCCCTGACCCAGTTCTTCAATCCACGGGAAAGAATAGATATGGCCGTCAGGAGCCGTGGATAATTGGCGATACTCTGGGTTTTCGTCAAAAATCTTTTTTAGATTGGGCATGTGGTCATTGATCAAATCTTCCACTGGTACGATTACCCCACTTTCTGCCCAATTCAGCAGATCATAATCACCGGCACCAGCATTGAAGATGGCATCCGGCAGATCACCACTGGCAATGTCCAAGTTACGCTTTTCAGCGAAATCCGTGTTGTAGTTGGTCCAATCAATATGCAAGTTGGTATCTTCTTCCAAACGTTTGAAAATCAGCTTGTCATTAGGGTCTTTAGGCGCCAATGCCGCACCTTGCGAGATCATCTTCAAGGAAACTTTTTCTTTCAGAGGAAAGCTGACCTTTTCCAGTTCATAATCCGGGCTGGACTTGGCTTTGTCCGCTGCCGAACCAGAGCAAGCCCCTAAAAGCAATGCGGAAGACAGTAGGATGGGAACAAACCATTTCTTTGATTTCATGTGAGATTCTCCTTTTTATATGAATGTTAGGTCGTGTTTGAACACGCCTTGATTGAACAAAATCAGTGGCAGAACTTAAGCTTATCCTTTGACTGATCCCACCAGCACGCCTTTGTCGAAGTACTTTTGGAAGAAAGGATACATAACGATCAGCGGCAAACTAGAAATCACGATGGTGGCGTATTTGATCAGTTCAGCAATCTGTTTCATCTCTGCCATTGCTGTGTTGGCCCCTACCATATCTTGTGACGGTTGATTTTGAATCAAAATATTGCGTAAAACTAACTGCAGAGGCTGTAAATCAGGATCTTTGATGTAAATCATGGCATCGAAGTAGGAGTTCCATTGCCCGACAAAAGCGTATAGGAACAAGACGAACATGATTGGCTTAGCCAGTGGCAGCATCACTTTGAAAAGAATTTGCAAATCATTGGCCCCGTCAATGGTAGCTGCCTCCGATAATTCCTTAGGCAGCCCACTGAAATACGTTCGCGCTAAGATGATGTTCCAAACATTAATAGCCCCAGGTAAAATCAGTGCCCACACGCTGTCTAACATTCCCAGATTTTTCACTAACAAGTAGGTTGGAATCAAGCCGCCTCCCACAAACATCGTGATAACAAAAAAGGTCATGATAATGTTTTTGCCGACCAAATCCGGTTTTGATAAGGGGTATGCCGTCAACATCGTTATAAACACTGTCAACAGACTGAAGGTAAAGGAATAAAACAGTGAATTAAGAAAGCCTCTTAGGATGGAGTCATCCGCAAAGACCCGCTGATACCCTTGGATCGTCCAGTCCCGCGGGTTAAAACTCAAGCCTTTATTGATTAGCGTTGCCGGATCCATGAAAGACGCAATCACCACATACACTAAAGGAACAATAGTAATCAGGACCAAAAAGGCCACAATAATCCGATTGACCCATAAGATGCGGCGGTCAAAATTCGTATAAGCATTGGCATTCATAAAGCCATCCTCCTTTTATAAGCCTTGGCCGTCATTAAGCTTTTTGGTGATCCCATTCACCAGCAGCAGCAAAACGACGTTGATGATCATGTTAAAAAGTCCGACAGCCGCCGAATACGCATAGTCACCTGACTGCAAGCCCACCTTGTATACATAGGTCGAAATGATTTCAGAAGCCGGAATATTCATAGACGTTTGCATCAAATAAGCTTTTTCATAACCGACATTCATGATATTGCCAGCAGACAAGATGAAGTTGATAACCATAACCGGTTTTAAAGCGGGCAAATCAATGTGCCAGATTTTTTGCATCACATTGGCTCCGTCAATATTGGCCGCTTCATATAAGTCCGTGCTGACACCAGCTAAAGTTGCGGTATATAAGATAGAAGCCCACCCCATCCCCTGCCAGATGCCGGATAGGATGTAAATCGTCCGAAAGTAGCCTGGATTGGACATAAACATGATTGGTTGACCGGTAATTTTTTCCACCAGTCCATTGATTGGACCATTTGCCGATAAGAAGAGAAACAACATCCCCACAATAATTACTACTGAGATAAAGTTTGGTGCATACAGGATTAACTGAATTTTTTGCTTGATCTTTTTATTGAGGATCTGGTTAAGGCTCAGTGCTAACAAGATTGGTGGAAAAAAGCCCAGCAATAGCCCGTAGACACTGATCTTCAAGGTATTGGTCAGGAGCATGGCAAAGTTTGGCGAACCGATGAACTCTTTAAAGTGAGCCAACCCTACCCACGGGCTTTCCATGATTCCCAGCATTGGATTGTAATCTTTAAATGCGATGATCGCTCCGTACATAGGCACATATTTGAAAATCACCGTCAATCCAATTCCCGGTAAAAGTAGCAAATACATCCATTTATCTCTGTGAAGACGCTTTTTCAATCTGACCCATTTTGTGCTTTCCTTACCGCCGGGTTCTGACAATTTGAGCTTCCTTTCTTCCGGTTCAAGTGTAACTTTTTCCACCTTGAATCCCCCCTGCCTCTATTTTAGAAACGTTTCCACTTTGTTTTAAAAAGAGCGATGCAGCAAAACTGCACCAACTGGAAACGTTTCCGATTTATTGACTACAGAATAGCACGCACTATCGAAGCGGTCAATCTTTTTTTTACTCTTTTTTTCATCGTTTGCCTTCAAAACGTTTTTTATTCTATGATAATCTTCGTTCGATAAAGCGTTTTCTAAACGTTTTATTGTTTTTCATTCAATAAATTATTATTTACCTAAAGCAGGTTATTAGGAACCAGTTTCTCAAAAATGCCCAGTGACTTGATTGCAATGTTTAGCAGCACTCACTACTTCCACGCTATTTTTGCAAAGACAATAAAAAAGCGTTCCCCGCTAAAAGCAGAGGAACGCTTTTTTCAGGCACCTTCTTTCAGGTCCCGTTGTTTATAGCCGAGATAGCCGACACAGATTAGTAGCAAACTAATCACCAAAACGATGCCAAAGCTCCAACCATCAAAGTTTTCCATTGGCATGGGGGAGGGCCAGTTCAAGGCTGATGTCTTGCTGAACCATTTTGGCAGATCCAAGATTCCGCCAAAATAACTGACCGCAAAAGAATATCCTAAATAGCCGTAGATTCCTTTACCCAGACTTGGCGCAAAGCCCAGCGTCACTCCTGCTAGGCCTATGAAAAACAACATTACCGGCAGATAGTTGAAACCGGCAGCTAAGAAATCTCCTAGATCCATCGTTGTAGTCTCCGACATCACCGAAAGCGCCGCAGCACCCAAGCTACCGGCAGAAAAGACAATTGCCAAGATACCGAAAAGTAATGCCAAAATCATCGTCCACCAGTACAACTGACCGCGAGAAACTTTGGTGGAAAATAATTGACTAAAATGTAGCCGGCTCTCTTCAGAAAACAGTTTATTAACGATAACCACTGGTAAGATTATGGCCAACCCGATCATCACCATCATGATAGTAGCGGTAAAGGAAGCTTCAATAGAGGTTCCGCTTTGAGTGAACATATGTTTTAACAACTCGTTGCCATCCAAAAAAGTCTGCATATCGCCGTAGATCGAGCCATAAGCCGCCCCTAATACTGCATAAGAAATCAGCCAACCAATGGCAACGCCGCGATTTAGCCGCAGTAAAAGTCCTGGAACCGATAGTAAACTCCTCGGTGCTCGACTGCGTCCTTCTCTTTCCGGTAAATAGCCGTCATTTAGATCTCGATTGCCTTCCAATACAAAGCTAAGCAAAACTACCGCCAATGAAAAAATTAAGCCAATCACTAATGGATACCAGCGATTTTCCGTAAAGGGATAGGTTAAATAGGTCCAGCCCATCGGATTAAACATGGATAGGTTCGGTACCGAGACATCCGTTGCAGCCCGAGCCATGTACAAGATTCCAACCAGAGAAAGACTCGCTCCAGTGGCTCCCGCTGAAGTTGGCATGATTTGTGCCAACAGTAAGCCCAACACGCCGCCGAGGATTCCTGCCAATGCAACCGAGCCGCCAAACAACCAGCTGCCTTGCCAACCGATACTGTGCACTCCGAAACTGCCCATCAAAACAGCTGTCAAGGCTCCCATCAAAAGGTTGATCAGCGTCATCTCTACAATGACCGCCAGAGAATTGGCCTGACGACCGACTCGAAACGAACGAATCAATTCCTGCAACCCCAGATCTTCTTCTTTGCGGGTATGTCCTACGACATGCAAGACTGCGACAATCATCGCAAACAATCCACAAAAAAGCAGCATCTCGTTAGCATACATTGCACCGACGGTATAAGAACTGCTCTGAGTGATAGGTGTCGGGCCTACCATCGCTGTCATGGCGGGATTTTGCATCGTTTCATACATCCCAACCAGACCTTGCCCTTTGGCGATCTCTTCAAACGCCGGCACAAAGCCTCCATTAAAACTACCAAGACCCACGACCCAAATCAAAATTTTCTTCCAGTCTCGCTTCAAATATTCAATAAACAACAAATACCATAAGGCAAATTTCTCTTTCATGCTCCCCACTCCTCTTGGAAAATAAGCGTCACAAAACCCAACAGTGCTGTTTCTGCTGCTTTTATCATAGGTCTGTCTTAGCTTTCATAATGACGGATAAACAGATCCTCCAGTGTCGGTGGTACGACCTCAAATTTTTTCACCTGTAAACCCGCCGCTGCTGCGAGCAATGCATTCATATGTTGATCATCGAGGGAAAAGGTGGCCTGTGTCCCCTGAATAGAAAAATCATGAACCCCCGGCAGTTTCTCCAAAGTAGACAAATCACCTTCAACGGCAATCGTTACCGTTGAACGGGTAAGATGGCGCATGTCATCTAACGTGCCACTTTCCACCACGACACCTTCTCTGATGATTACCACCTTGTCTGCCAACCGCTCCACCTCACTCAAAATATGAGACGACAGCAGAATGGATTTACCTGAATGCTTCAGCTTTTCCACCTCTTCTTGAAAGACTGCTTCCATCAAAGGATCAAGTCCAGAAGTTGGTTCATCCAAAATATACAGCTCCGATTCCACTGACAAGGCTGCAATTAAGCCGACTTTTTGCCGGTTTCCTTTTGAATAGCTTTTAGCCTTTTTCTTAGGGTCCAGTTCAAATTTTTTAATCAGCTCTTCTCGTTTGTTGTGATCACCGCCACCGTGAAGCTTCATAAAGAGATCAATAATTTCGCCACCAGTTAAATTCCCCCATAAAACAACGTCTCCCGGCACGTAAGAAAGCTGTTTGTGGATCTCAATGCTGTCCTTCCAAGCATCTTTACCAAAAACTGAAACGGTTCCGCCGTCTTTTTTGATGATTCCCAAAATCGTACGGATTGTCGTTGACTTACCGGCACCATTGGGACCGATAAAGCCGACTACTTGCCCCTTTTCAACGGTGAAACTTACCTCTTTCAACGCCTGAAACTTACCAAAATTCTTTTGCAGCCCTGACACCTTTACAATCTCTTCCATAATCATTCCTCGATTCCGAAAATTAATTTCTTTGAGAGTTCACTCAACAATTTTAAACCGATTATTCTTTTCGAGTCCAATATTATTCCTGAAAAATCGAAAAGTCAACGAAAATACCATTTAGTTTTGAACGACTACAATGGTTGCAGTTCAAAAAAAACCGATTATAATAGATGTAGAAACTTATGAGCAGGTGATCTTATGAACGGCTTTGAAAAACGCACCCAAGAAAAAAAGGCCCGTGTTTTGCAGAGTGCCTTTGATTTAATCAATACTTCCCAAGGCGTTGCCGGACTAACTATGGCTGCCGTGGCAAAAGCCTCTGGAACTGCCAAAGCCACTATTTTCAAATATTTCGAAAGCAAAGAAAAACTGATTCAGCAAGTCTTCATTGATTACATGGAGGATTTAGGCCAGCAAGCTGAAACCATGTTGGCCCAACCTATGTCTTTTGAGGAAAAACTGGTGACGATGGCGAAATTAAAGGTCCGCCATTTGGAGCGGGTAGACCAACAGTTTTTCGTAGATATGATGGATCTTTACACGCAAGAAGACGACCCAGAGCTAGCTGCTGTGATGGCGGCTTACACCAAGCGTTCTTACAACTTGATGCTTGATCTATTTCATCAAGGTCGCAAAGAAGGCAAAATTGACTTGAAATATTCCGATGAATTTTTAATGTTATATATGGAAGCGATGGTCCGTGGCGTGGCCGCCCCAGAAATCTATCGACAGATTAACATTCACTACACGGAAGACTGGACTGAAATGTTAATGAAGTCCTTGGCACCTAAGCCGCGGTGAACGTCTCGGCAAGCATGAATACTTTCTCCCAGCTTTCTCACAATAAATATAAAAAATGTAGGTGTCACATCATCTTCAAAAAGGATAGACAAATAGAGGCCGCCGGCGGGATTCCTTCGGTGGCCTCTATTTCAATAATTATTTTTATGCAGGTACTTAATTTAGTAATCGCTCGCCTTTAGTAATCACTTAAATAGTTTGGCTGCTTTTAGGAAGGTCGATGAAGTACTTCCTTTAATGTAGGTGCCTGTGAATCTTTTTCAGAAATCTGTGTTAAATCAGTAGGATCAATGACAATCGGCCAATGGATGCCCAATTCGGGATCTAATGGTGTCACCGCAGAACCAGACATGCCCGGCTGCCATTCGTTATCAAAGAAATACAGGTATTCCGTATCTTCTTCAAGTGCCTGAAATCCATTACAGACTCCTTGAGGGACAAATACTTGAATACCTGGTCTCAGTTGGACAGTCACTACGGCCCCGACTGTTTTGCTGCCTAGTCTTGTATCTACATAAACACCAAAAGCTGAACCATAGGCTACTGTGACTAGTTTTGACATTGCTTCTCCATGTAACCCCCGCACCGCGCCACGTTTTGTACGGGTCAGATTAATCTGCTTCCAAGAAGAAACACTTTCTGGCAATACTTGTGAATAAGCGCTTTTACGATAAAGTTCTCGCACGGTTCCTCGTTCATCAGTCACCGTCTTACTGTTGATAATTTTAAGTCCCTCAATCGTCGAATCTTCGTGAAAGAAAGAATCACTATGTGCTATCATGTTCACACCCCTGTCATTTCTTTAACCCAACAACTATCCCATCTCACTAGATATTCGTCAACTCCAATACAAGGATAGTATTCTATTCTAAAAAAATTCCCCTTCATTTTCCCCACAAAAAATTAGTCACTGCTTGATCGACTGCGGTATTTTCATGTAGGAGGCTGTGTTGGGCGTTTTTGCCAATGAAGACTTGATAGCTGACCGCAACTTTGGCCTGCCGTAGTGGTGCGATACCCGCCAATGCACTGGTGAGAGGCACCGTCCCGTCAGAAAGATCTTCCTCGGACAGCTGCCCGGCGATTACCAATAGTGGCAAGTCGACGGGAAATTGACTACCGACTTCAAAAATTTCCGTATAACGGGAATTTTTCACTGTTGGTCCTTGCTGGATTTCATCATCGAGGCTTTGATTAGCGGCGGTGTCGGTAAAATCATTAAAGGGGGCTGCTATCACAACCGCCTTCGTGAGTTTTGGCTGCTGGGCATCTTCACTATACTCACCTAAATATTTCACTACTGCCACGCCGCCTTGCGAATGACCCACCAGATTAACTTCATTGATGTTGTATTCTTGTTTGAGATATGCCAAACAAGCGGCGATCCAAATAGCGTAATTCTCATCAGTGGTTTGATTGTTTTCAAAGAGCACTTGAATCAAGGGATTCGTTTTTTCACCGGAAAGTTTCCCCTTACTCGTGACAGTTCCTGCCGCATCCACAGTCAAAGATAATTCGTTAAGCCCCGTCCCGTCACCACTGAGACGACTAATCATCCCGCCAAATGACCCCCAGCCACCGGAATAACCGTGAATAAACACTGTCGGCCGAGAACTTTTTACAATGGAATTCTCTTTCGCCCCATTCGTAGTCGTTTCCGCTGTTTCAGAAATGATAGTCGTCTGATCTGCTGATTTAGCTACTGCCGAACTTGACGAAACGGGGCTCTTTTGCCCGCCGCATCCAGTCAAAACAATCACCAGCCCTAGCCCCATTAGCCAGCCGCCCATTTTTTTGATCACGCCTTTTCCTTCTCTCTGTCTTTTAATTCCTGTTTTGCTGACAAAAAAGCCGCCCGAAACCCGAGCGGCATTCTTTTTATAAGCTGTCGACTTGATCGAAGTCCAATTCGGCACTGGTTTCCCGACCAAACATGTCGATGGTGACTTTCAATTTTTGACGTTCTTCGTCAACTTCCGCCACTTGACCTTCCAAACCGGAGAAGGCACCTTCTGTAATTTTGACAGTGTCTCCCACAGCTACCTTCAAATCCGATTGACGGGTACTCATGCCAATGGAGCGCAAGATGTGGTTAATTTCTTCTTGCAAAAGTGGTGCAGGTTTACTGCCGGCACCATGAGAGCCGACAAAACCGGTAACTCCCGGCGTGTTACGAACCACGTACCAAGATTCGTCAGTCATCACCATTTCCACCAGTACATAACCAGGGAACGTTTTGTGAACGACTTCTTTTTCTTTGCCGTTTTTAACTTCTTTCTCAGTTTCTTCCGGAACCACGACACGGAAGATGAAATCCCCCATCCCCATGCTTTGGGCGCGAGATTCAATGTTTGCTTTGACTTTATTTTCATAGCCGGAATACGTGTGCAACACGTACCAATTACGTTCAAATGATTCCATTTTTAAGGACTCCTGTTCTTTGGTAAAATAAAAAAACCTCAGTTGCCCGAAGTTTTTCTTCACTGGTATTATAGCACCCTTTGCGGGAATCCACCAGTTAAATTATTTTAAAATCAGACCGAACAAGGCTTGGATCGCCGTATCCATCACAAAGAACATCAGACCGAAAATAATTGATGTCTCGATTACTACCAGTGTATCTTTTCGCAATTCTTTTTTCGTGGGCCAAGTCACATTTTTCATTTCAGCAAAGACGCTTTTGATAAATTTCATGGGTATCCCTCCATCCAACAGGTCGTTATTTTGTTTCCCTATGCAATGTATATTGATTGCAATATTTACAGAATTTGTTAATCTCCAGGCGTTCGCCTTTTTTACCTTCACTCACTGATTTGGTGTAGTTGCGGGAACCACACACCGAACAGGCCAAAGCCGCTTTTTTCGTTGCCATTGATTGCTTCCTCTTTCTTGATTCAAACCATAGGTGCCTAAACTCATACAATTTAAAATACCACGAAAAAAAACCGCCGTCAAGTTGCGGCGGCCCCTAGTGACAATCAGGCGGGCAACGATTTTTTCTTTTCCTGCCAGCGTAAAGAGAACCCTTCACCACTCTTGATCCTCTTCATTAGAAAAGCTGTCTTCTGCATCCTCCCACAGCTCATTTTCATCGAGCTCGGCTTTAACTTCCCCCTCAGAATCCTCCTCATCTGTTTCCGCATTATCAGCAGCTAGTGAGGCTTCCTTTTGCTCCTCATCCTCCATAAAGTGATTCCAGCCAACAAAACTATCAAAGTCATCCATTTTCATTCCTCCTCGCGTTATTTTTCCAGGGCCTTTTCTTCTATTATCAGTTTAGCATGAAAAAACAAAAAACCTCCCAAACAATACAAGGGAGGTTATTTGTCCCGAGGAATTAAACCCGGCGACTAAAATTCAATTTTTCGTTCAACAGGTACATCAAAGGTGCAGTGATTGCCATAATCGCTACTTCACTGAGTGCCAGAGTTCCGTACGTTGCCCAGAACGGCACTTCACCCGTGATAGTGAGCATGATTGCAATCAAAAACATGCTTGCAGTAAAGAACAAGGTATTGGCTGCCAAGCGAACTTTGACATTCTTGATTCTTTTTTCCAACAGGCTCGTAGCTGTCAGCGCCAAAAGTGTCTGTCCGCCGCCGAAAACCACATCCATGATTCCGTAGCCGAACAGGGCATTGTAAACGACACAGCCCACGAAAATTCCCCACAAAAATTCCTTGTTGAAAACCACCAGATGATTCAATCCTTCTGAGATTCGTAGCTGTACCGGTCCAGCCGCCAGCGGTGTGATCAGCGACAACACTACGTAGAGAGCTGCCACGACAGCATTCACTGTCAGCACTCGAACATTGCTCACTGAGCTAGTTTTATTGAGTTTTTCTTGCATTGTTTTTCCTTCTTTCTCCTAGTTTTGGTTACGCGGGATGGTAGTCAAACGAACCGCGGGGAGTGCCCTCCCGAATCCGATAGCCAGTATAGCAGATTTCTTCAATAAATGGAACCACCGTTATCAGTCTATCTCTTTTTTACATTCGGCAATACCAATTTAAATCTTATTGGTAAAATAAACTGAAAAAGGAAAACAAAAAATAACTATAACTTCAAAAATCAGTGGCTACACAACAATTCTCCTAAAGTATAAAATTTTCTAAATACAGATATACCAATTTAAACAACCGCTTGCTTTTTCCCTAGATACATGGTATAAAATAGGTGTAAGGGGTCATAGGAATTCCCAGTAAAAGCAGCCGATGTAGGCGCTGCCTGAAAAGAATTGTTATGAGCTACAAAACGAAAAAGGACGTGGGAATTTGAGAACTCCTTACCAACTGAACAGGTCTAGTGAGTGAAGGAATCAAAACAAGTGGACATCAGAACCTTGGATTGATTAGAAGACCACCAAAGCAACACCCTCCTCACTCACTAGGCTATTTTTGTGCCTTCAAGTTGGGCAACTACTCCCAAAAACCATAGCTAACGACTGCCGGCTTGTGACTAAGCCGGCTTTTTCTCTTTTAAATCTGAAAAACCTCTGTTAAAATACGGGCATTGAGAATTGCTGTCAGGCTTTCAGCGTCTTTTCGTCAAAAGCTTGGCAATAAGACACCGCAAACAGCCGACTAAAGTGCAGAGATTGCCTTTAGAGCTTGTTGTTTCGGCATTTATAGAAACGGAGACGCGCCCTTCATGAAATTCCACTTTCACGTGTTAGTCAACCAGGCTTCCGGCAGTGGCCGGGGACAAAAAGTCGGCGAGAAAATCATCGCTTTACTGGAAGATAAAAAATTTGCTCATACATTATATTTTACCGATCACGCCGGTCACGAACGAGAGCTCGTCCGCAATTTAGTCTTTGAAGATGTTTTGGCCCCTTGGGATCCTGAAAATCAGACGATTGGCGACGACCAGCTCTTTCCTTTACTGATGGTGATTGGCGGCGACGGAACCTTGCACCAAGTCTTAAATGAGCTGTACCGCCTAAACAAAGATATCCCGGTCAGCTACATTCCCGGCGGTTCTGGCAATGACTTCGCTCGGGGCATTGGATTGTCCCCTCAGCCAGAAAAAGCCTTTTGGCAGATTGTTCAAGCGCAAGAGCCGCAAGCTGTCAACAACTTGCTCTACGACGAAAAAATTCAAGCTGAGACCGGCGTAGTTATCAACAATGTCGGTATCGGTCTGGATGCAGCCATTGTCAACGCCACCAACGATTCTCTCACTAAACAGCAATTGAATAAGTACAATCTTGGTTCGTTGGCCTATATTATTTCAATCGTGAAAGTACTCTTCACACAAAAAGGCTTTCCTATTTTAGTAGAAGTCAACGGTGCCGAATATGCTTATAACAAAGCCTTTCTCTGTACCACCACCAATCATCCTTATTTTGGTGGCGGGGTTGCTATTGCTCCCATGGCAAAAGCAGACAAGCCCAATATTGACCTCGTAGTTATCGAACGAATCAACATGCTCAAAATCTTTTGGCTGATTATTAAGCTGATTCGCAAGACCCACACAACTTCCAAATATTATCACCACTTCAACAGTTCTAAAATTCGTATCGTTTCCACCGTTCCGGAATATGGCCAAGCTGACGGTGAAGTCATGGGTAAACGCCCTTTTGACATCACCTTTACGACGAAAAAGCAGTGGGTCTGGTACAAAAAAGACTAGCAGCACGTCCAGCACAGTTTTCAGGTCTAGTAACCAAAGGCGCAAAAAAGACACTCAATTCACCGATTGTTTCGGTGTGTTTGAGTGTCTTTTTGGCTGTTGCTTCTATCATCAGCTTCACTGTTCTCCGTCACTTGTCTCCATAAACATCATCGGCGTTACACCAGCCATGCCAATCAATGGATCTACAGTCCCGGAACGAACCAACTGCGGAGTCAAAAGATGCTCAGCTGTGTCTTCTTCCAGGCTTGGCTTTTCTTGCACGTCTTCGCCTGATTTCAAAGACGGCTGCATCTCATGAGTGAGTGCTGCGTAATCCACAGGTTGTCGTGTCTCTTCTTGGGAAGCAACAGAAATGGCAGCCCTTGGATCTTCAGTGCTCGGCTGAAGCTCAACCACTTTATGCTCCGCTGATTCTTTAGCTGTCTCAGCTGCTAAAGAAGGCAGCTCAGCTTTTGGAAGCGGCAGGGAAGTTACCAATCCGGTATGGCCTTCATCCGCTTGTTGATCTTCGTATTGGTGAATCTTTTGTACCAACGCCGGAGTGATGCCAGCTGCTTCGGCTATCCGTCGTTGCAATGTCGTGCGGCGGGTAGCGGATTCCACCCGCACCGCGGTTTCAAAAGCACGGGTCTCTCCCAACAAGATCAGTAAGTCCTTGCTGCGAGTAACAGCGGTATACAACAAATTTCGTTGCAGCATTCGCTGGTATTGGTAGACCATGGGCAGAATCACCATTTTGAACTCACTGCCTTGAGATTTATGGATGGAACAGCAATAAGACAACGTGATTTTATTCCATTCATTGCGCTTGTAAGTAACTTCGGCGGCATCAAAGCGGATCGTCAATTCATCAGTTTTTTCTTCTGAATCCTTGGCATAGGTGATACCCACAATTACCCCCATATCACCATTGAAGACATTTTGTTCGGCATCATTGACCAGCTGCAGCACTTTGTCGCCAATGCGATAGGCCACGTCATTAAACAAGACTTCTTTTTTCGTGCCATCATTGGGGTTAAAAATTTCCTGCATCATCTTGTTTAAAGCATTGATCCCGGCAGGCCCCCGATACATCGGAGCCAACACCTGAATGTCTTGTGGCGTGAAGCCCTTTGCTTTGGCTTTACCGACAATCTGAGCCACGATGGGTTCAATCTGATAGGCATCACAGGCAAAAAAGGAGCGGTCCTTTTGATTGACAGTAAGGTTTTTCGGCAAGTGGCCGTTTTTGATTTCATGGGCCAACGGAATAATACTCGAGCCATCTTCCTGCCGATAGATTTCTGTCAACTCCCGCTTTGGAATCACTTCTACTTGCAACAAATCATGTAAGACTTGTCCGGGTCCTACAGAAGGCAGTTGATCTTTATCTCCCACAAAGATGACTTGCATGTCATTTTGGATGGCCTTAAACAGGGTGTTAGCTAACCAAGTATCCACCATCGACATCTCATCGACAATCAGCAGACCACCGTTTAACTCTTTGGCACTGGCAGAAGGCGTCTTCTCCCGGCCTGTAAGTCCCAATAACCGATGGATTGTTCCTGCCGGCAGTCCGGTAGTTTCATTCATTCGCTTGGCTGCTCGTCCAGTAGGTGCTGCCAGTTTAATAGGAAAGACATCACTGGAGGCATTGTGGGGGCTGAGATCCACATCGTTCAGGGCCGCAAATAATTTGACGATACCATTGATGACCGTGGTTTTGCCGGTACCAGGACCACCGGTAAGAATGAACAAAGGGGATTTGATTGCCTCAAAAATCGCTTCTTCTTGTGAAGTTCCGTAACTGATAGCCAGCTCTTTTTCAATCTTTCGCAACTCTTTTTTCAGGCGCTTTTCGTCATAAACGATCTCACTTTTTCGTTTTAACAAGCGTTCTACCGAGTTAGCAACGCCCCATTCGGCAAAATAAAGGGAATTGTCGTAAAGCTCCGTGCCGTCTTGTTGGATCTTGCCTTCTTCTACCAGCTGGATGATAGCATTAGCCAGCTCTTCTGGTGGAATCTCCACCGGCCGACTGCTCTCCAATAGCTCCATCACTTGTTCCAAAAGCTCTTGAGCAGGGATATACGTGTCCCCGGAAGACAGCGCATGATGGAAGATTTGATGCATAACACACGCCTTCATTCGCTGTAGGGAATCAGCAGAAATCCCCATTTGCTCTGCCAACTGATCGGCCTTTTTGAAGCCGATTCCGTCGATGTCCTCCACAAGTTGATAGGGATTCTCGTGGATGATATCCAGTGTTTCATTTTTATATGTCTGGTAGATAGCAAAGGCCAGCTGGCTACCAAAGCCATACTTGGTCAAGGTTACGATGACTTGATCCATGCCGTGATTGGCCCGAACCGTTTCAAGAATCATCTCTCGCTTGGCCTTCGTCAACCCGCTGATTTGCGTCAGTAAGCTGGGGTCATCCAGCATGCGGTTGATCGCATCATCCCCCAGTGTTTCTACGATTCGTTCCGCTGTCTTCTTGCCGATTCCGGGAAACTTATCGCTGGCAAAAAACTGAATCAGTCCAGCCGCTGACGTGGGCTGCGCTTGTTGATAACTGTCAGCCTTCATCTGTAGTCCGTATTTTGCATGCTCCACCAGTTGCCCGGTAAAGCGATAGGCCTCTCCTTCTTGAACATCACCGAAAGTACCCGTGACCACGATCTCGTCATCTCGATAATCCAAGTCGGTTTCTGCTACTTTTACTAAGAGGACTTTGAAAAAATTGCCTCCGTTTTGATAAAAAATCGCGGCAACCGTGCCGTCGATGGTTCCTTGTGTCTCTGACAAAAGCTGCCGCTCCTCTCTTAATTTCATCTGTTTCTATTTCAAAGCAGTGGCAAATACAAAACGTCTTGTTACAACAATGCATCTCTTCCGGCACTATCACCGAGAAATGACGCGTCATTGTAGGTGACTAGCCGATAAGGGGTTAATTTCAACGGTTCAATCGCCTCCATCATCGTCACGCTGTTATTTACCAGACCACCCATTTCCCGCAATTGAGACAATTCTTTGCCCGCCAACCACTGGATTGCTGCGGTCAATGATGCCCCATGCCCGACAAATAACAGCGGACCTTCATGCTGCATCACTGCATCTGCCACAACTGTTTCGATACGGGCTAACGCGTCCTCAATGGCTTCCCCGGCAAAAACCCGTGGATCATACAGATCCAGTCGATTGCGCAGGTGATCCAATTCCGTTGGGTACAACCCGCTCATCTCGTCAATCAACTGGCCTTCCAGCTTGCCCAGCCCCAGCTCCCGCAGCCCATCATTGTAATAGATCGGCGCCGGTTGCTTCAAATGACTTGCGATAGTTTCAGCCGTCTTACGGGCCCGCTGTGAAGTAGACGCATAGATTGCTTCAAACGGCACCTCCGCCAGATGCTCTCCCAACAGGTCCAGCTCCTTCATACTCTCAGGCAATAGCGGGGAGTCTCCCAACATGCCTTGAAAGCGTCGTTCCTTGTTCCATTCGGTTTTGCCGTGTCGGGTAAAGTAAATCTGCATATGCGCCTCGCTCTTTTCCATAAATTGATAAGTCTACTGCAGCTGGAAACTATTTTGGGATAGTTTCTCAGCCGCATCTTTTTACTGGCTTTTAGTCCAGCTTATCGTGTTCATAATGATGGGTCAGTTCCAAATTGGGAAACCCTTGTTGCCGCAGCGCTTCATAGACGACCATTGCCGCGGTGTTTGAGAGATTCAACGAACGAACATGTTGATCGTTCATAGGAATTCGCAAGCATTTTTCTGCGTTTTCCCGCATGAACGTCTCCGGCAAACCAGTGGTCTCTTTGCCAAACATGAAGTAATGCTCCTGCCCATCGGTATAATCCACCTCAGAATACACCCGATTGGCAAACTTGGTGATCAGATGCAGCTGTGCCTTCTCTTCTTTTTCAAGGTACGCCAAAAAAGCCGCCAAATCCTGATGGTAACTGATTGCAACAGCTTCCCAATAGTCCAATCCTGCCCGTTTTAAATGCTTGTCATCAGTAGAAAAGCCCAGCGGTTCGATCAGGTGCAGTGGGGTATTCGTGGCCGCACAAGTTCGAGCAATATTGCCGGTATTGGCCGGAATCTGCGGTTCAAATAAAACAATATGATTCACGCAAAAAATCTCCATTTCTGTCACGGTAGACAGCGATCATCAGACCAGCCTCCCGCAAAATTCTTCTCCTACTATAGCACAACTTTCCGCCCCTGCGCAGTAGTCCGAGACTGCTTTTCACGTATGTAAAACAAATCTTCAAAAAGCGAACACGCCCACTCTGACAACTTTTGCTTCTGTTACAAATGCAAAAAGCGGTGAGAAAGCGGATATTATCCAGCCTTTTCACCGTTTAAAAAAATGCTTTAATCAAAATTCAAACCGCAAAATACAATGGGCAGACCGCCGTGAGTCAGTCTTTTCTATTGGCCAAATTTCCCCCAGCAGCTCTGTCAACCTGACCTATTCCAGCCGCAGCTTTGGAGAATTGGGTAATTCAGCAAGGATTTCTTTTCGAATCAACAGCTGGCCCTCGTCTATTTTGGCAAAATGAGCAGACAGCCCAGCAAAATAAATGCCTTTGTTTAGATTTGAACCTTCCTTTTCCAGAATATTTTCCCGAGAACTCCGTACATAAATTTTACTTTCTTTTCGTCCACCAAACAGTTTTCTAAACCCGAGGACAGTCACTTGGATTCCCGATTGGTCCACCGCTTGCGCATAGCCTGAGACCCGAGCTAAATCACAAAACAAACGGTCACTTTTAAACGAGATCACATACTCTACATCCGCAGGTAATTGAACTTTCTGGCCGGTGACCGGATTTGTGACTTCTTCGGGAGAAAGCTCCTTTTTTTCGATTCCTGTAATAATCAGATCATCAGCCTCCAATACCAATGTATCGTTCCAAAAAAGAAGCCCCATCGTTACCAAGATTCCCACAATGATAAAAGACAAACCCGCCACACTACGTTTCAACCACTTTTTTGAGCGACTATCGAAATTCAGTTCCTCCACCATTTTCTGATCTTCCTTTAAAAGATAATCCAACGGCAGCTGAAAAAACTCACTCAGTTTTACGACCTGATCCAGATCCGGATAGCTCTTATCATTCTCCCACTTTGAAATCAGCTGTCGGGTAACAAAAAACTCTTCCGCCAGATTCTCCTGGGTTAACTGTCGCTTTGTACGTTCCTCCTTGATGATTTTCCCTATGCGCATGCCAAACTTCCTTTCGCAACTTTTCCTTGCTGACAGTATAGCAAATCAAAGACTGTGACGACATTCTTCCATTCAAAAAAAGGCCGCAACAAAATAGAACATACTAATACATCAAGGTTTTCGCCCTTTGTTACCCATCGTTGCTGGCTAAGCCCAACAGTAAAAAGTTACACTAGCTAAACCTGATAGGAGGTTTTCCTGTGAAAAAAACATATCCTTATTTATCACTAGCACAATTGCTCGCTTCACTTCTTGTCATTTTGGTTCACTGTGGCCGCTTGTCGGAAATTCCGTGGCTTCATTTTTTACTCAAGTCGATTTTTTGCCGGATGGCTGTTCCCTTCTTTTTGGTCATCAACGGTTTTTTCTATCGGCAACGTCAAAAAACACAGCCAGACTACTGGTACGTTTTTTTCCGCCAACAATATAAAACGTACCGCTACCTCAGCTGGGTTTATCTGCCTTATGGTCTCTTTATTTTATATGAACGACAGGTGTCTCTTTTACTACTGCCTTTTGCAATCGTTTGGGGCTTACTCTTCTTGGGGGTTTGTTACCACCTTTGGAATTTTCCGGCGTTACTTTTTGCAACCCGCCTGACCGAAAAACTCCTCCAGCATATAGGGTATCTCGGGAGCTTTGCGCTTTTTTTGACACTGTATGCTATCGGTTCCTACGAAACTTATTCTGCCTATTTCAGCCACAGTGCCGTTGAACCGGTGTATCAGCTTTACAAGAGTGTCTTCTTCACCACACGCAACGGACTTTTCTTCGCGCCGATTTTTATTTGGCTTGGTTTTTTCTTACAAGACAATTACCAAAAGCCTTTTTTCAAACAACAGCTGCCTTTAAAGTTGTTTTTCAGCGGATTATTCGTGAGTGGCGAAGGTTGGCTGATTTACCACAATCAAGGAGATGACAAAAACTTTTTATTCAGCTTGATCCCTTTGCTGCTGATTGTTGTTCCTTGTCTACTAAAACCTCAGCTTACACGTCTTCCTGATCAAAAATTCAGAGCCATCGGAAAAGAACTTTTTTTCTGGCATCCCGCTGTTTTGGAACTTATCAAAATAAGCTTTCTAACCAGTAGAGGCATCGTCATCCAGGGGCTGCCGCTTTTTATACTGACCGTCTTTTTTACAGGTACGCTGCTGTATCTCAAAAAGCTTCGACAACAGTTTGACGTTCAGAAGCCGAAAAAAGCCCTGTTGAAATAAAACCACCGACACCCCCTTGTAAAAAACAACCGGCCACACGGATATACCATCTGGCCGGTTTCTTTTGATATTCTATTTGGAAAAGCTATTCTGAAAATTTCAGTTCGATATCTTCAAAACCCTCTTTCTCCAAGAAGATTTTTGCCTCCTCATCATAACCAGTGTAAGCAAAAACCGAATAGGAAATATTTTCTACCGTTTCATAGCCACTATCCCTTTCGTAATAAGTGATTTCCCCATTTTTTTTCTACCCGTAAGCGTTCTGAATTATTCTTTCCTTCTTTGACCCGCTGATGGAGCATTGCCCGCAGCGCTTTTGAATCAGTGATCTTGATTGCAAACCCGCTAGGATAGGCGATTCCAGCTGCTATCGGTAACTCCGTTTCAGTTGTCGGTAAAAAGGTTTTACCTACCAATCTTTCGATATTCCGATTATTTACTGTAAAATCCCAGTTTCCTTTTGTTTCTATACTGTCCAACATATAAAAGCCAGGCTTAGAAGGCTGCCGTGCCTCAAAGCCGGTAACTTTATCGATTGAAATATCAATCTCCTCTTAATTTGCATAGCCGGCAAATTGTTTTGGTTGCATTTCAAAGTAATATTCCATCACATGATTTTCCCTGTCCAAATTGCCATCGATTCTCATAGCGAACTCATCCAAATTACGACCTTCCGAAGTCTGGATAGTCATCCTTGGCCAGAATTCTTCGGCCCAATGTTCTTTTTCAACCATCTTTTTATTTTTGGAATAGTCGATTGCCAACGTAAAGCCAATGGCAAGATCATATGTATCGTTGCATCGTTAAAAAACCAAAACCATCGCAACAAAAAAAGGCCCAAGCCACAGCCCGTTCCTTCACTTTGCAGACCAAAGCCTCTATTCCCTTCTCACGCCTTCCGCTACACACTGAGTTTTCGAAGTGTTCTTCTTCAAAAACAGACAATTCACACGACCAACCTAAGCTCCCCGAAAAAAACACAAAAAAAACGTAGCAACTCGGTGTCAAGCACGGCAAGTTGTTACGTTAGTGAAGCTCTTTTCACTAACTTTTATCAGAACAGGAACCTGATAAAAACCAATGAAAAATGACTTGACGTAACTATATCACCCATCGCAGATTTTTGCAACAGGAAAATCTCAAAAACTTCACAAAAAAGCAGAATTTTCGCCCTTCAGGAGCAATAAGTCAACTGTGATTTTACTTAAAGGTTGTTTTTTTAATTCAGCTTTTCGCTCTGGTTTGACACCCCATTCTAAAGGGGACATTTCCAAAAGATCCAGTCTTCGCTCTGCTGGGATTTCAAACTGGTACGTTATTTCTTCACTTTCGAAGTGTCGGTAAAACTCTGTGAATTTCGTTACCACAGGCGCATTGGAGTACTGTTGCTTGGTGACATCCTCCGGGTAGAAGGCTTGTCGGAGTTCCTGCAAGTAACGAGGGCCCGGAACCACCTTCAATAACTGCCCCGCCGGCTTCAAGATTCGGGCAAATTCCCGATAATTTGAAGGGGAAAAAATATTCAGCACTGTATCGAAACGCTTATCAGCAAAAGGCAAGTTGGTGAGGTCAGCCACACACCAAAATGCTGGTTGCGGTTGTTCCGTTGCCATGTAAACTCCTTCTTTGGAAATATCAAACCCGATAGCTGCTTGTTGACCAGTTTGTTCTAACAACAAATCCAGAAAACTACCTTCGCCACAACCGACATCCAGCAGTGTTCCCGCACTCGGCACCAACGCTGCTAGTCGTTTGAGCAGCGGTTGATACATTCCGCTTTGGATCATGCGGCGGCGGGCGGCAAACATCTCGTGGTCATAATCCGTCTTCACCTGGTGGGTCAAAAAGAACAGGGTCCCTTTTTTAGAAACATCAAAACGGTGCTGGTTTTCACAGATCAGCCCAGCAGCACTGCCCTTCATTGAGGTATGGCACAGTGGGCAACGAAACAATTGCGCCTGTTCGTAGACAAAGCGTTTGCCACGATCAATCTTCTTTTCCATCCTGTTCTCCTCGTCTACTGCTTTTTTCTGCCGCGTATGCTCCAGCGGCTGTGTCATTTCCTATGGCCGCTATGTTATCGGCGCCTCGTCCTCTACTTTACCACAGAGATATGTTAAAATTCTACACAGAAGAGCAGGTGCTTACAAAGCTTTGTTGCCTTGCAGACTTGCTATCATTCATTATTTCAAAGGACGTGACTTTAGTTGATTAAAGAATTTTGTGCTGAAAATTATACGGATATTCCAGCGGCCATCCATGCTGGTGCTGGCCGCATCGAGCTATGTGACAACCTGGCTGTCGGCGGAACGACGCCTTCGACCGGTGTCATCGAAGAAGCATTGGGCTATGCTGGTGAAAAAGGGGTGCCGGTAATGACCATGATCCGTCCCCGCGGTGGTGACTTTGTTTACAACGATATTGAGCTGAAGATTATGCACACCGACTTAATTGAAGCCAAAAAACTTGGAACTGACGGTGTTGTTTTCGGCTGCTTGACTCCTAGCGGTTGGTTGGACGAAGAAGCACTGGAACTGTTCATCGACAATGCAGAAGGTCTACAGATCACCTTTCATATGGCTTTCGACGCAATTCCGGCTGAACGGCAGTTTGAAGCCATCGATTGGTTGGCTGGTCACGGCGTAGATCGTATTTTGACCCACGGCGGAGCGGCAGGCACACCAATTCTTGACAATCTTTCCCGTCTAAAAGAGCTGATTGCTTACGCTGACGGTCGCCTTTTAATCTTACCTGGCGCGGGTATTACCTTTGAAAATGTCGATCAAGTCGTCAAAGAATTGGGCGTTTCTGAAGCTCATGGTACCAAAATCGTAAATTTGGCAAACTGATGGAAAACTAACCTCTACCAAAAATTTGGCGGCATTTCTTATAATAGAGCGCCTGTGGGGCACGCCACAAAAAAGTCAACTGGCATTAATACGCCAGTTGACTTTTTTACTGTTCATCAGCTCTCTTAAATTGCCTGCAAGAGATCGTATTGCGATTGGTACAAATGATGGTACAAGCCACCTTGGGCCATCAACTCGTCGTGACTGCCGGCTTCGGCAATGGTACCGCCGGAAACATAGAAAATCTTGTCAGAATTTTTGATGGTAGACAATCGGTGGGCGATGATAAATGAGGTTCGTCCTTCCAATAATTTCAACAAGCCTTCTTGTAAGAGTTCTTCGGTCTTGGTATCAATGGAAGACGTGGCTTCATCCAGAATCAGGATTTTTGGATCTGCTAAAAGCGCCCGAGCAAAGGAGATGAGCTGACGCTGGCCGGCAGACAAGGTGCTCCCTCGTTCTTCTACAACGGTATTGTAGCCATCTTTCAGCTCTTTGATGAAATCATGGGCCCGCACAACTTTGGCTGCGGCGATGATTTCTTCTTCGGTAGCGTCCAATTTACCATAGCGGATGTTTTCCATAATCGTTCCTGAAAAGACGAAGGTATCTTGCAGCATAACCCCCATCTGACGCCGCAGTGAATTTAAAGTGACATCCCGAACATCGTATCCGTCGATTTTCACGGATCCTTCATTGATGTCGTAAAAACGGCTCAACAAGTTGATGACAGTCGTCTTACCTGCTCCTGTCGGTCCTACTAAGGCAATGGACTGACCAGCGTCAATATGGAAGCTGACGTCTTTTAGAATGTCCTTGCCTTCTTCATAGCGGAAAGTCACATGCTCAAAATCAACATTTCCTTTGATCTGTGGCAATTCGATTGCGCCTGGTTTGTCTTGAATATCCGGCACTTCATCCATGGTTTCAAAGATTCGTTCCAAATAGGCCGTAGCAGTAATCAAGCTGTTGTAGAAGTTCCCAATATTGATTACTGGGTTCCAAAAGTTATTGATATAGGCGATAAATGCAATCAGCGTCCCAGTGGAAACCTCCACACCAATTTGGCGCACACCGACAAAATAGATGATACACATAGTGATTACAGAAATATTTTGGACCCCTGGCCATAAGAGAAACTGAATTTTAACCGCATGCATCCAGGAACTCCGATAGTCTTCAGAAACTTCTTGGAAAACCCGTAGATTTTCTTCTTCACGGGCAAAAGATTGTGTAATCTTGATTCCCGAAATACTTTCATGGATATAGGCGTTCATATTTGACTGCTTGTTACTTAAAACTTGATAAGCGACTCGCTGCTTGCCTTGGATGAACAAGACCATCACGAACAAGACCGGCAAAAGCATCAAGCTGTACAACGTCAGTTTAAAGTCAATGGAGAACATAAATACCAGCGTGATAATCACGTTGAAAATATCAGAGATTAAGTTGATCAAACCGTTACTCAACAAGTCACTCAAGGTATTGATATAATTGACCACTCGAATCAAAATCTTACCGTGGGGCCGATTGTCAAAATAAGAGAAAGGCAGTCGTTGCAAATGTTCAAAAATATCAAAGCGCATGTCCTTCAAGACATCTTGCCCAATTTCTGTAATGTGGAAGATCCGGTAGCGCATGCAGATAGCAATGACCACCAGCGTGACTAGAAACGCTGCACCAATCAGCAGCAATTCTTGCATATTTTTTTGCGGAATCGAGGTATCGATGGCCCGCTGAGTGAAGATGGGCGCCAGCATACCGGCTGTATTGGCCAGGATAATCGTAGCCAGGACTTTGATTATCGGTCCTTTATAGGGCTTGATATATTGAGCCAAGCGCTTGAGATCCGACCAGGAAAACTCCTGATCCAATTCCTCATCCACATCGAATTTATTCCGTGCCATTTGCCTCACCTCCAGTAAGTCCTAGTTGTTTTTGGTACACTTCGTAATACTTGCCGCCTTTTGAAACCAGCTCTTCGTGGGTTCCTTGTTCCACTACACGGCCTTTTTCCATCATCAAGATTAAGTCGGCATCCCGCACTGAAGAGATACGATGGGCGATGATAAAAGTGGTCTTTGCTTCTGTTAGTTTCGCCAACTCCTGCTGGATTTTACTTTCCGTCTCCATATCAACGGCTGACGTGGTGTCGTCCAAGATCAAAATCGATGGGTCTTTCACCAAAGCCCGGGCCAATGAAATCCGCTGTTTTTGACCGCCGGATAAACCGACACCCCGCTCACCAACGATTGTTTCATACCCTTGTGGCATTCGAGAAATAAACGCGTCCGCATCGGCCACCACCGCCATTTGCCGAACATAATCACTGTCAGCATAAGGATTCCCAAATGCGATATTGTCGCTGATAGTGTTGGAAAACAAGAAAACGTCTTGCATAACCATGGAGATGTTTTCCCGCAACTGGCGGACTGGATAATCTTTGGCATCCTTGCCGTCAATCAGCACTTTCCCAGTCGTCGGATCATAAAAACGTCCCACCAGATTCACCAGTGTTGTCTTACCAGAACCCGTTTCACCTAAAATCCCGATGGACTGCCCTGGTGCAATCTTGAAGTTGACGTTTTCCAAAACATTGTGATTAGGATCATCGGAAAAGTGGAAGGAAACATCTTGGAATTCCACAAATCCTTTGATTGGTACCACTTGGTTTTCTTCGGAAACTTCAATTTGGGGCTCCGCATTTAACATTTGACGAATCTTGATGCAGGCTGCTGAGAAACGCTGAACATCATTGATCAACCAGCCGGCCATCCGCATCGGATTGTTCAACATCCACAAATAACCATTGAATGCGACCAAATCACCTATCGTCATGGTCCCTTGAATACAAAGAGCACCACCGAAAATCAGTGTAATCGCACCCAATGAACCTGCCAAACCGTCTAAAACCGGCAGATACGTCCGAGTAACCTTGGCCGAGGCCATGTTTCGCTGTTTGAAATCATCGTTGTAGCCATTGAATTTTTCGATTTCGAAATCTTCTCTGGCAAAGGCTTTGACCACTCGATTGCCACCGATGTTTTCTTCTACCATTGAGTTCAACCGTGAAAAACTTTCCCGAATTTCAAAGAACAACGGACGGGCTTTTTTCCCCATGCCATTGGTCATCAAGAAGATAACCGGCGTCACCGCTACCAACGCCAACATCAGCTTCCAGTTGATGAAAGCCATTACCGCAACCGCTGCCATAAACCAGATGACACATTCCATGATGTTATAGATGACCCAGGAAACGAAATGACGAATCGCATCGGTATCCCCAGTCATGCGGGCCATGATATCCCCCACCCGTGTATGGTTGAAGAAATCAAAGTCCAATTCCTGCAATTTTTTATACATATCTTCCCGCAGTTGAAAGATCGTATTTTGCCCTACCCGCTCCCACAAAATCTGATAGGAATAGCGCATTATCGTTCGTACCAAGGTGGTCCCAATCATAATAGCGATTAACGGAATCAATAAGTTCACTTCATTTTTATAAATGACTTGGTCCACCACCATTTTGCCCAGATACGGATTGATGACGATTAAGATCGCATTTCCGATCAAAAACAAAGTGGCAAGAGCGATTTTCCCCTTGTACTGTTTGACATATTGCCAAATCCACTGTGCATTGCTCATTTTTCTGACATACCTCCTGTCGTTTATATAGCTTAACCCATTTAATTTTGATTGAAATGGGATATTTTAGTTTTTTTGATGTAGAATATTATTATCTGACCTGACCCGCAAAAGCACATAAAAACAACGGAGAATCCAACATGCAGCTAGTAAATCCGCAAACCTTCAATCCCGAAATCATCTACTTGTTCGATCCTTGGAACAAGCCGGACAATTTTAGTAAGATGCACAGCCACGACTTTCTAGAAATCACCATCATGCTGGAAGGTGAGGCCATGTATCAGTTTGGCCCCCAAGAACCTCTCGTAGTACGGGCCGGTGAAATTCTGCTATTTAATCCCGGCGTCAAACACAGTGAATGGCAAGCGCCCAACACTTGTTCTCACCAACTCCACATCGGCTTGCGAAACATCTCACTGGACGGCCTTAAACGTAACTTTTTTCCTAATACACAACCGTTATTAGAGCTGGGGCGCTATCAGCACAACGTCATCGACAAAGCGTGGGAGGCCATTCGCGAGCTCAATGATGAGGGGAGCGAGTTTAAGTTGATGCATAAAGGGCAAGTTATTCAGATTTTGGCGTATATCCTGCGAGGCTTGACTGAGCAACATACCAGTATTTTGCCGCAGTTGACTTCCAGTGAAAAACGGCATCAGAAAATCGTGAACCAAACCATTTATTTCATCGAAAACAACTACCAAGAAGAAATCACACTGGAAAAACTGGCGCTGGATCACTTCGTCAGCCCCACATACCTCTCACGCATTTTTAAAGAATCTGTCGGCATGAGCCCTATCAACTACTTGATCAATATCCGCCTGACCCATGCCATGGACCTGTTGAAAAAAGGCAAGAGCACCATCAAAGAAGTGGCTAAAGCAGTCGGCTACCAAGACGCCTACCACTTTAGTAAATCCTTCAAAAAGCAGTTTGGTATCTCCCCTTCCACCATTACCACCGAGACAGTAAAAGATGCTTGAGAGCTAAAGGCCGCCTTGCTTCAATTAAAAGCAAAACCGATCACGTTTTCCAAGGTCAACATTACAAAATGTGAGCCGGAAACAAAAGACAAGTCACTTCCATTGAAAATAGTGGAAGTGACTTGTCTTTTCGTTGTTAAGAATTTCAAAGGCTGAAGAAGAGCAATTTTTGAACAAGTTAGGCTTGTCCTTTTTTTAGCAGTTTGTGCCGCTAGCTGGCGCAATCAGTCAGCAATTTCTTCAATCAAGGCTTCTAGTTCATTCAAGCGTTGTTCAAAAACTTTCATCGCGTCTTCGATATAGTCGGCTTTAGTCATATCGACGCCGGCTTTTTTCATGACTTCGATTGGGTAATCGCTGGAACCGGATTTCAGATAGTTTAGGTAGTTTTCCAAAGCATTCGGTTCTTTATCTAATACTTTTTTTGCCAGTGCTGAAGCAGCAGAAAAGCCGGTTGCGTATTGGAAGACATAGTAATTATAGTAGAAATGGGGAATCCGGGACCATTCCAGTTTGATTTCAGGATCAGCTGCGACTGCTGTGCCATAGTATTTCTCGTTCAATTCGCCGTAGTTGTCACTGAGAAACTCTGCTGTTAGCGGGGTTCCTTTTGCATCTTCCATGTGGATGAAATGCTCAAACTCAGCAAATTGAGTCTGCCGGAAAATGGTTCCTTTGAACCCGTCCAAATAATGATTTAAGACATAAGCTTTGACCCGAGGATCAGTTTCTGTTTCCAACAAGTACTCAGTTAAAATATTTTCATTGGTCGTAGAGGCAATCTCTGCCAAGAAAATCGAGTAATCCCCGTAGACATATGGCTGATTACTGCGGGTGAAATAGCTGTGAACGCTGTGACCCATCTCATGAACCAAAGTGAAAAGCTGATCCAGTGTATCATGCCAGTTCATCAAGATATATGGTGCCGTATCATAAGCGCCAGAAGAATAAGCGCCACTGCGTTTTCCTTTATTTTCAACGACATCAATCCAGCGGTTAGCGAAGGCTTCCTCCACAACGCCTTGATATTCTGCTCCCAAAGGTTGCAAAGCGGCTTTGGCTTTGGCTACTGCTTCTTCATAAGTGTAGCTGATCGGCGCTTCACCGATAATTGGTGTATACATATCATACATATGCAGCTCGTCGACAGCCAACAGTCGCTTACGCAGCTGGACATATCGATGCAGCAGCGGCAAATTCTTATTGACCACCGTTACCAAGGTGTCATACACACTTTCTGGAATATGGTTGCCACTTAAGGCTGCTTCTCTAGCCGAGGCAAAGTTACGAACTTTCGCTTTATAGTTGTGTCCTTTGACATTGGTAGTCAGCGTTTGGGCAAAGGTATTGCGGAATTGTTCGTAAACAGAATACAACCCTTTGAAAGCTGCTTCTCGCACACGACGATCAGTCGCTTCCATCAATTGCCCATAAACACCGTGGGACAGCTGAATTTTTTCTCCGTCGCTGCCTTCAATAGTAGGAAAGACGAGGTCGGCATTGTTTAAAACAGAGAACGTATTGCTCGCCGCGCCAAAGATTTCACCGGCACCAGCCAACAACGCTTCTTGTTCTGCTGGTAAGATATGTGGTCGATTGTCCACCAGTTGTTTCACATAGTGACGATAGACTTCCAGTGAAGGATCTTGTTCAAAGTAGCCCCAAATCACGTCATCTGACAAGCCCAAAAGTTCTGGTTCAAACCAAGACAGTGCCTCACTGGTTTCCGCTAAAAGACTGGAAGCTCTGGCATACATTCCTTGATAAGCAGCATTCGCTGTATCTTGATCGTTTTTCAAATGAGAATAGACATAAAGTGTTTCGAGACGGCGATAGACATCCAGCATGAAAGTTACGGCTGCTTTAAAAGCTTCCGGCCCTTGCGCCAAGGTTCCTTTGTAATCTCCCACTTTGGTAATCTCTTGTTTCAAGTCAGCAAAAGCGCCATCAAAGGCCGCATCATCTTTAAAAATCAGCGTCAAATCCCAAGTCAGATCTGCTGGCAGTGATTCTCGTGTTGGCAATTGTGTTGTTTCAGTCATACCCGTTCCCCTTTTCTTTGCGAAAATTTCCGCAAATGCTATTGTTTTCCCCGTGTCTTGGCTAGTAACGCAATAGATAGCGCTTTTACCAAGAGCGGACACCCCTATGTTATCACAGTATTCAGAATTTTCTAGTCCTAAGACTTTCAGACTAGCGGCTTTTATGAAGGAACTGCTTCAGCCAATAAAAATAATCTTCGATAACCAAGGGCAGCGTCAAATAAACTGGCAATACGAGAAATTGAACTGAGCTGCGCCGCTCCTTTCCTAAATAGCTTGCCACAAACGACAGCATTCGCGAAAAACTTCTTCCAGCACGGCTTTTTTATCCAAAAGCAGAAACGGCCACTCCACCACCTGGCTGGCTTCAAGATGCCAAGCGGCAAAACTTGCTTCTGGATCCAGTAAAAACAAAAAACGTAAGTACACCAACTGCTGCTCTAACAAAAATTGACAGCTTCCCGGCAGATAACACCAATCCGGCAAAGCCAGTAGATTGCCACCTCGCTCATAGCAACAGCCTTGCAAGCGCAAGACCCGCTTTGAACGAACGAGCAACCATCGCTGTATCTGCAAACGATACTCGGCAATCCGCCATTTCGGCTGTACTTTTCGTTTTCGTCTTAGCTCACCAGGATGAAACAAGCCGGCAAATAACGCTTCTCCCACCCCATGCTCTGTAACAGAAAACAGCGTGCCTTCTTGATAATGCCAGTCCAACTCATGATAATACAGCAAACTTTCTTTTGAAGTATTCAATCCCCACAGTTCCAGCCCTTGAGGTGAATCGCGCACCACGGCTTTGGCTACTTGTGACCAGCGCAATCCTTTTTCCGGCAAAAAATGCCGGCCCAAAATCCACCAAGGGTCATATCCCTGCGCCAAATAATTTTCCGTTCGTTCCTGAAGCCTTTGGGCAGAAAGCGCAGAGCACTGAAATTCCACCGCCAAGCGTCGCCATAATAAATCTGGCCGCTGTGAGAGTTCCGGTAAGTAGGCCTCCAAGCAAGCCTCTGGCGGTAGAATTCGCTGCAACAATTCTTTTCCGGCCAAATGCTCCGGTGACTCCCCTTCAGAAAACGTGTAGCACTCGTGGTTGGCACGATGGGCGAAGTGGGGAATTTTCTCATTACCGTTTTTAAAGATTACTCCTTTGCCACAACCAGGACATACTAAAGCCCTTTGCTCTTTTTCTTTCCCTGTCTGCCGGTATGCTGCCCCAGTAATCAAACAACCCTCTTGGTCCTTAGCAATCAGCATCTGTCTACCTCCCTTTTTGATTTACAAAAGGAGATACGCATTTGGCTCCATGAAATGTTTCAGGCTTCTGCAGACCGCTTTTGGGCGTGGCACCTGCAGTCAATTTTCGGTTTGGCCGGGCCTTAGGATTCTCTTTAGAGTGACAGGTTTTCCTTTACTTTTGGGGGAGTTTCGTTACAATGGATACATATTGAAAACACGTGAAAATGAGGTGTAGCTAAAAATGGAAATGGAACACATTAACGAAAATACTATCCGGGTCCTAATCAAAAGTGAAGATTTAGCTGCGCGGGGAATCACCTTTTTGGATCTTTTAGGCAATCACAATGAAGTCGAAAATTTCTTTTACAGCATTCTCGAAGAAGTCGATATAGATGAAGAATTCAAAGGAAGCGAAGCCGTGACCTTCCAAGTACTACCTAAAGGAGACGGCCTGGAATTATTCATCAGCAAGAACCTCAACATGGAGGATCTCAACGACCTTGATGAGTTTGCCGAGGATTTCCCAGATGAGCCCGGCTCCATCTTGCGCCGGACTATCGGTGAGCAGCTGCAAGAAAACAGTCGTGACACGCAAGACCCGCTGCCTCGTAAATTTATCTATGAGATGACAGACTTTGAGCAGTTGGTATTGATGGCCCAAGCGGTACAGCTGGATTGCGTGATCAGCAATCTTTATCAAATGGCCGGCTTCTACTTTTTGGAAGTGGAATTTGTCGATGAATTGATCAGCGACGGCCAGATTGAAGACTATTTAGCCTATATGGCTGAGTTTGCTCGCCGCAGCAGCGCCACATCAGAAGTTTTGTCAGAACATGGCAAGCTCTTGATGGAACATGATGCACTTGAGCTGACCCGCTACTATTTTACAGACTAAACTTTAAAATAGGTAGTGGCAGTGACACTCCTGCAAAGTGAGCATTACCAAACATAAAATTCCAAAAGACGACTCTCTGCCATTCAAAGTGATTGGCAGAGAGTCGTCTTTTACTTACGAAATAGTTCAAATGCTGCCTGACTAAAATTTTTCAGGCTGAATCAGCAGCTGGTACTTTTTTGGTACATCGAGCATTGCTGTTTCTTCAAACGAAGGCGGGACATCAGGATCAAGAGCATCATGAAACTTCCTAAAATCAGTCACACAAAAGCGGACTCCTTTGATTGAAAAAACTTCATCATATTCGGGGTTTAGAGCAAAAAAAAGAGACAGAATATATTTCTTCTGTCTCCGTCAGTCATAGATAATTTTAAAGGCCAGCCATCAATTGTGCGTGGCGCAGTTCCAATTGGCGAACTTCACGAGGCAGGAAGCGACGGATTTCATCTTCATTGAAACCAACTTGCAGGCGTTTTTCGTCGATCATGATTGGACGACGCAGTAGACCCGGATTTTCTTGGACCAGATCAAGCAATTCTTGCAACGGCAATTCATCTAAATCAATATTCAGTTTTTGGAAGACTTTGGAACGAGTAGAGATGATCTCTTCGGTTCCATCTTCAGTCATTTGCAAGATTGCCTTCAATTCAGAAATATTCAAAGGCTCTGAGAAGATGTTCCTTTCGACAAAAGGAATCTCATGCTCTTGCAACCACGCGCGAGCTTTTCTGCATGACGTACAACTTGGGGAAGTATAAAGTGTCAACAACGTAATCACTCCTTTTTATATCTTGGAGGGTCTCATTGAATCGCCCTCATCTTTAAATCTGACTCTATTATACCCAATGAAAAATCAAATATCCAGTCTTTTCTCAAAAAAATATTCGTAAAATTAAATTTACCTTAATGCCTCATCCCACGTTTTTACCGGTTTTCAGGAATTTTCATTTTTTATAAATGAGAATTTACAAATTTTATTCCCATATTAATCGAAACTAAAACCGCCAATATATTTAGTGAAACATTTACTTAAATCGGCTGTTAAGAATTTTTCGAGTCGATTCGCACTTTATATTCTGTTCAAAAAAATTATTTTTTGACTACGTTTATGAAAAAGCTTACATCGATCAATAATGAAGAACTACGCGGGATTCTCAGGAAAGAAAATTTTTCATGCTCATCGTCGCCAACTTGTATAGTTCAGTTATTTTTTAGTCAGTAAAAGGCAAATTTGGAAAAACAGAATACCACAAAATAAACGTTTTTTTTGAAGAAATCCTTCACTCTGAAACCTCATTTTTTTAATACCTGAAAAAAGGTAGAAAAGAATTTTTTTAAGAAAGAATCCGCTAAAAAACTAGAAAGCACGTTGAGTTTTATGTCATTTTATTTCTACATTTTGGAAATTTTTGACAATTAACGGAATTGCGACTGATAGAGTGCTGCATAGGGTCCCTGTTGATTCAATAGCTGCTCATGGCTCCCTTGCTCCAAGATGCCCTTGTCACTTACCACTACGATACGGGTAGCATATTTGATAGTTGCCAGACGATGCGCAATGATCAATGTGGTACGACCAGCGGCTAAAGAATTCAATGATTCTTGAATTACTTTTTCAGTTTCGCTATCCAATGCCGATGTGGCTTCATCTAAGATTAGGATTGATGGATTTTTCAAGAACATCCGTGCGATAGCCACCCGCTGCCGCTGACCACCGGAAAGTTTCACTCCCCGCTCGCCAATAGACGTGTCTAGCCCATCTTTCATATTGGCGACAGCGTCTTCAAGGTGTGCCAATCTTACCGCTGTCTCGATTTCTTCATCAGTAGCATCTAATTTGCCGTACGCGATGTTTTCACGAATGGTGCCGGGGAACAAGAAAACTTCTTGTTGCACAATCCCAATTTGATTGCGCAAGGATTCCAAAGTCATATCCCGAATATCCATGCCGTCAATGGTAATGGCTCCAGCGGTCACATCATAAAATCGGGGCAATAAATTGCTCAATGTCGTCTTACCAGAACCGCTTTGGCCCACCAAGGCGACGGTTTCCCCTGGTTTGATCTGCAAATCAATATGACTCAGTACCTTTTTGTTGTCGTCACCGTAAGCAAAAGAGATGTCATCATAATGAATGTCTCCTCGCAGGCTTTTGACTGCAACCGCCCCCGGACGATCTTGAATTTCCGGTTGCCGATCCAGCTCATCGGTCAGCCGCTTAAAACCAGCAAAACCTTTAGGATAGCTTTCAATCATGTTATTCACCTTCTCAATTGGCCGAACAAACACGTTTGACAGCAAGATGAAGAAGACGAACTGACCATACGTCAGCTCCCCTTGAATCACATAATACGCTCCAAAAATCAGGGTAAAAAGACTGATTGAGCGAATCAGCAAGTAGTTATAAGCTGAACTTGCGGCCATCACTTTGTAAAATTTAATTTTAGATTGGCGATACCCTTGGCTGAGTCCGTCAAAGCGCTCACCTTCAAAGGGCTCATTGGCAAAGGATTGGGTCACTCGAATACCACTGACACTGGCTTCCACACCGGCATTGAAATCTCCCAGATTTTCATAGATGCGGGTATTTACCTGTGTCATCTTTTTATTGAAGAAAACCAAGGCAATGGTAATCAGCGGCAATAGAGCAAAGGTTGCCACCGCCAGTTTTGCATGAGAGTGAAACATCAGCGCAAAAGAACCTACCAGCGTCATGATGGTGATGAAAACATCTTCCGGACCATGATGCGCCACTTCAGAGATTTCAAACAAATCAGTGGTCAGTCGACTGATGAGATTACCGGTTTTTTGTTCGTCATAATAGGCAAAGGACTGTCGCTGCAAATGACGAAACAAGTCTTTACGCATATCGGTCTCAATATTGACCCCCAACTTGTGTCCAAAAAAGATCACAATATACTGCAATGCGGTGTTGATGGCATAAAAGGCAAACAATCCGGCACACGCCAGCATCACCAGCTTGAAATCATGACGGGGCATGATGTCGTCAATCACCTGATTAACCGCCACCGGAAACGCCAGCTCTAAGGCCCCCACCAGAATCGCACAGCCAAAATCCAACAAAAACAAGCCCTTATAAGGACGATAGTAACTAAAAAAACGTCGTAACATCTCTTATCCTCTCTTCTCTTCACTCTTGCTCGTTGACGGCAAATTCGCCAAAGAACAGATCCTATTCATTATAAGGAAAGCATTTGGGCAATGCAAAATCTTTTTTCGGTAAAGAAAACTGAAAATAGCGGATTGTTGCCAGGTCGCCTCCGAGAGCTTTTAAGGTAGAATAAACCTTTATATACCGCGGTTTTCGCCTTTTTTTTCGTCGAATTTCTGCTAGAATGATACCTGTGTGAGCCACATGAAAATTTACAGAAATCGAAAGGCGTGTCGAACTTTGATTCAAGCAATCGTATTTGATGTCGATGATACACTTTATGATCAGCAACAACCGTTTAAAAATGCCGTCCACAAAATCGTAACTGATTTTTGTGATGATGACATGCACGATCTGTACATCCGTTTCCGTGTTCATTCTGATGAGCTTTTCCCGAAAGTCTTGACTGGCGAATGGGACCTCGTGACTATGCGTAATTATCGCATCCAACAGTCGCTGCGAGATCTGGGCTATGACAGTATTTCTGATACTAACGCACTGCGCTTTCAAGCTATCTATGAAGAAGAACTGGACAATATTACATTGCACGAAGAAGTCCGCAAGACACTGGATTTCCTGAAAGAAAATGAGATTCCAATGGGGATCATCACCAACGGTCCCACCGACCACCAATACAAAAAAGTCAAACAACTGGGTCTTTTGCACTGGATTCATCCAGACAACGTGATTATTTCCCAAGCAACAGGCTTCCAAAAACCAGAACGGGAAATCTTCCAATTGGCCGAAGAGCGCTTTGGCTTTGACGGTAAAACTACTTTATATGTAGGCGACAGCTTTGAAAATGACATCGTCGGTGCCAAAAGCTGTGACTGGCATGCCCTGTGGTTCAACCATCGTCTGCGAGACATCCCCCATGGCGAACAGGAGCTCTTCGATTTGGAATTGAACGGTTTCGATCAACTCCACGACACCGTTTGCGGAATCTTTGCGCCGCTGTCCGTCTAATCAATGCCACCTCGCCATCTCAATTACCTACGGAGATAACTTGGCAAAACAACTATCAAAAAGGATCTTGCTTCACCAATTCAGGTGAGACAAGATCCTTTTTTTAATACAAAAGCAGCTATGAATGGACTGCTTTCGCTCAAACCTGTACCAAAAATTCTTACTCGGCACCGGCATTTAAAATCATGCGGATATCTTCTTCTGTCAACTGCTGAATCTGAGCTTCATTGCCGGAGATGACTTTTTGGAAGAGTTCACGTTTTTCGTTTTGCAATAAATCGATTCGTTCTTCAATCGTCCCTTCCGCAATCAAACGCCAGACTTCCACCACCTTCTTCTGACCGATACGATGTGCCCGGCCAGCTGCCTGCTCTTCCACCGCTGGATTCCACCAGAGGTCATAGAGGATCACCGTGTCTGCTCCGGTCAGGTTCAGCCCGGTACCGCCGGCTTTCAGGGAAATCAAGAAGACGTCCTTTTCTCCAGCGTTAAAAGCATCCACCATCTTGATGCGATCTTTAGGCGGCGTAGAGCCCCGCAGATAAAAGCTGGTCAGCCCCATCTGCGCCAGTTCTCCTTCGATGATGTCCAGCATCCCGGTAAACTGAGAAAACAATAAAATCCGCCGGCCGTTTTCATTGGCAGCCTGTACCAGATCTTTCACTTGTTCCAGCTTTCCGGAGGTACCCTCATAGTCTTCAATAAACAGCCGTGGGTCACAGCAAATTTGTCGTAGCCGCGTCAGCCCGGCCAAGATCCCAATCCGATTTTTACGAAAGGCTTGAGAATCCATACCGCTGATCTGCTCTTGCATCTGCCGCAGATAAGCTAGATAAATCGTCTTTTGCTCTTCCGTCAGCGCACTGTAGTAGTTGCGTTCCAGCTTATCCGGCAAATCCTTCAATACCGCTTTTTTATCCCGCCGTAAAATGAAGGGGCGAATCATTTTAGCTACCGCTTCAGCGGAGAGTTCCTTGAATTTCGGGCGACTCGGGAAAAAGCCCGGCATAATCATCTGAAACAATGACCACAGCTCTTCCAGATTGTTTTCAATTGGCGTACCACTGAGGGCAAAGCGATGATCAATCTGCAAGGATCGCAATGCTTGCGCGGTTTTTGTAGTACTATTTTTGACCATCTGTGCTTCGTCCAAAATTAGATGGGTGATTGGTCGATTTTGGTACATATCCACATCTTGACGCAAGCTGGCATAAGAAGTGATGTAGACATCCAAGGGCTCGGCCAGCAATTTTTCCCGCTCATTGCGATTGCCGCCAATCACTGCTGTTTTCAGCTGTGGCGCAAAACGCTTGAGCTCTTGTTGCCAGTTATAGGTCAAACTGGCAGGTGAGACGATCAAGGCTTGCAGTTTACTGCCCTCTTGTTTTTCTGAAAGCAGGTAGGTGATTGCCTGCAGCGTCTTCCCCAGTCCCATTTCATCAGCCAAAATTCCGCCAAAGTGGTAATGACTCAGCATTTTCAACCAGCGGAAACCTGTCACCTGATAGTTTCGCAATTCCGCTTGCAGACCCTCTGGCAGTGGTGTCGTGAAAGTTTCCGGATGCAACAAGTCCTTGACCATCTCAGAAAAGGCTGCCGTAAAGGAAATATTATCTCCTTGTAGCCGCTCTTGCAATGCCAATCCTTGGTTCAAAGGCAGCTGCAGATGACCTTTTTGACTAGCCAGCTGGTCCCGCAAACTTTGCAGCGCTTGAGAAGTCTGCTGAAACTCTTCAGAATCAAAGGTGATGATCTGCCCATTTTCCAATGTGTAAAAGCGGTCATTATTCAACAGACTAGCCAAAACCGCATCAATTTCATGGTCAGCGATACCTGAGATGTCAAAGCGGACATCTAACCAGGAGCCTTCCTGATCTACCGTCAGCTTAGGAGGATGGCCGGCTGCATCCAGATACAGCTCCCGCAGCTTTTTACCCATCAATACTTCGCCTAATTGCTGCAGCGCGGGCACTTCTTTGGTGAAAAAGTCAAACAGCTTGCCACCAGTCGGAATCTCTTTTGCAAAGCCGGTGTCATTGATACCAAAGCCAAAGCGCTGCAACAAATGCCGTGCCCGCTCTTCCTTTTGATAATCCCGCATAATTTCTGGATGATTGTCCGCACTCACCTGATATTTTGGATCACTGGAAAAGGTAGTCGTTCCATAACGAAAGTCCAGCTGTACTTGAATTTTGCCCTGCTTACGTCGCAGGACAAACTTGATTGCCAATGGTTGCTCACTGATGTGTTCGTAAACCTCTTCGGCGACAGTTACTTCGCCTAATTCTCGCAACAAAGGCAGCACTTGTTTAAATAAGACCGACAGTTCATTTTTCGGATAGGCAATTACCGGCTCTGGCAAGCGCTTCAGTAGCTGTTCTAATGTCTGATAGATTTCCAGTTGCTTTGGACTCAGCGGATAGATGGCTTCGCCGGCAACTCCCCAGCGATAATGGCTGAAGAGTTGGCGAAACAGCCGATCGATACTCAGCTGAAAGTCTTCTCCTTTTTTACGCACTGAAAAGGCTAATGGCTGCCCCTCATCAGCAAAAAGTATTGGGCTCAGCTTTCCCTCTTCAAACTGCAGCACCGTGGGAAAAATCCGCATTTGCTCCAACAGATCTCGGCCAAATTCCACCGGCAGCAGTAGGTATTTTTTATCCAGCTTGCCGCGATTTTGGATTCCCGTCTGCCCCATCAATTCCTGCGTTTGGGCCAAACCGGCTAGTTCTCTTAGCAGCTGATTTTCCGCCTCAGTAAATGCCCCCGTCCCCAATTGGAACTGGTATTGCTTGTTCAAGAGCAGTTTTTTTTCCTCTTGGTAAGCCGTCAAAAAGCGGTAAATATTTTTCACCACATAATTGCGAGTCTGCCCGCGATAGCCGAGTTTCACCGAGATGCCCAATACAGACAGCTCCGGATGAAACGGATTGGTAGGGATGCTTTCTACGACAAACTGCAGACTCAATGGCTGCGGTTTCTTGTCTTCGGCGTCTCGCAGACGAGAAAAGCCATTGGAAAACATCTCCGAGGCAGAGAAGCCATTGGGTTTTTCCAAGTCGTCAGCCTTGATACGACGGGTCTTCCCCTCTTGCCGCAAATACAATTCTACAGCCACCGTATGCTTGCAATAATGGTGTTCTTCCCAATAAGGGCACTGACAGTAATCTTCTTCTTTGGCAGTGGCGTCCAGATCTACCAAATACAGCTCGCTGCCCAGCACTTCTGCATGCCAGACATTATTCGCCGCATCCGGTGTCACTGACAGCACCCGGCCCTCTTTCAAATAATCGCGTCCCCGTTCAATGACCTTTTCCGGGATACTCCATTTCATGTGGTTTCCTCCTATTTATTGCCTCCGCTTTTTGCCGTTTCCACTACCTGACACCAAAAGAGTAACCACTTCTTGTCCATAGTCAGACTTTGACCAAAGGAAGTGTGTCAGCTGTGTTAAAAACGGTGCTGCGGATTCATTGACTGGCTTCCAGCTGCATTTCGATGCGGCTTTGGCCGGCACCGTCAGCTTTCACCAGGATTTGTCTTGGAATACTGGTTTTCAATTCCTGCACATGACTGATGATTCCGATCATGCGCCCTTCCGTTTCAATCATACTGAGGGCCTCCATCGCCATCTCCAAAGATTCTTCGTCCAATGAGCCGAAACCTTCATCGATGAACAACGCTTCAATGGCAATCCCTCCGGCACGATTTTGGATTACATCCGCCAATGATAGTGCCAAAGCCAATGCAGCGATAAAACTTTCGCCACCGGAAAGGGTCTGGACACGCCGAGCATCCCCAGCATTGTCATCGTAAATATCAATGTCCAATCCCTTCATACCCCGACCACCAGTTTCTTTGTCTGCCAATTGAAACTGGTAACGTCCTCGACTCAAACGAGCCAAGCGCGTATTGGCTACCAACAGGATCTCCTGCAGATAGCTCTGGAGGATGTAGCGTTCCAAACTAGTCTTATAGGCATTACGGCCGCTGACGGTATCTGCTAATTGCAGCAGCTGCGTCTGCTGAGCCACTTGTACTTCGTTGGCTGCAATCAGTTGCTGCAATTCTTGACAGGTAGCCTCGTTGTTTATTCGCTGTTGTTGCTGTTTAGATAGCTGTTCTTGAACCTCTTTGGTAACTTTGCGGGCAGCTTCAAAAGCAGCATCCAATGGCGCCAATTCCGGCGTGATGGTTTCCTTTAGTTTTTCCTGCAACTCTTGCCGACGACGGGTCACAAAATCTTCTTGCTGCGTAAAGTCAAAAATTTTCTTTTCCAACGGTTCAAGCTCAGACAAAGCCGCTACCAACTCCGTCAAATCAGCGGCAGTCACCTTCTCATATGGCGCACTTTCCAACAGCTTTTCAAGAGCTGTTGTGGCCTGTGCTGCTTTTTGCTGCTGAGTGGTCAATGCTTCGGTCAATTGTTGCAAACGAACATCCGTAGTCAGCTGCTCTTCTTGCAGCTGACGCCCTTGCTCTTCATAAGCAGCACTCGTCGCTTCCAGATTCGCAACCGTTTCAGTCAGCTCAGTAATCGCCTGTTCCAGCTCTGGCAACCGAGCAGTCCCCAATTGTAGTTCCAAAATGGCCAATTCCCCCTGCAACTTTTGAGATTGACTGGTTAATTGTTGCTGAGTTGTGGTTTCGTTCTTTATCTCTGCTGCTAAAAGCGCTAACTCTTGTTGCAAAAGGTCCGCTTGCTGGGCGGTCTTTGTCAGATGCTCTTCTTTTTGTTGTAACGCTTTTTGTAAGTGGGACAATATCTGTGGTGGTGTTGCGGTGTCACTGACTGCTGCAACCACCGAATCAGCGGCTGCTACCAAGGCTTCTGCAGTGGTAGCACGGGTAAGATCAGCTGTCGCCCCTCTTTGATCAGCTAAAGCGATCGACACAGCCTTAGCATTGATGGCAGCCAATGCTTCATCAAAAATATTCTCATGACGCACCTGCTCCGCTTTTGCCTCAGTGAGCTTACGAGCCAGCAGTTCCAGTTCTGCCGCTAGTTGTTCTGCTTTGGTTTCAAGAGCCGTTAAATCCTTTTCAGCTTGCTGCCACGTGGTTTCCAATACCTGCAACTGCAGCTCATTTTCGCTGATTTCAGCTGCGGAAAATTCAGGCCGCTCCTTGTGTGCTTTAGGATGCTCCAATGCCCCACAAACCGGGCATGGTTCTCCCGGACGTAAATCCAATGATAGCTTGGCAATCATCAATGCCGCCTGACGACTTTTTAATGTCAATAATTCTTCATGAGTTACTTGTACCTTTTGTTGCTGCTGTTGGAGAGATTGTTGTATCTTTTTCAGTTGCTGTTGTCCATCGGTAACTGCCTGTTCTGCAGACTTAGCTTGCTGAAGACTGTCCGTCAACTTTTCAACCAGATTTTCCAACTGCGTCAATTGCAACTTGTATTCTTGCAGGTCGGTTTTTTCAGCCAATTGCAACGCCAACTGCTGTAGCTGTGCTTTTTTTTCAGTCTCTTTTTGAATCAGTTGTTGAACTCTCTCAGTAACTTGCGCCAAAGAATCCTGCAAAGAAGCAGCTTCTTGCCGTTTTTCCTCACTGCGGCGAGCTAGCGGCAGCTGTAGCTCTTTTTCAGTCAAGTGCTGCCTTTTTTGGGTCATCTCTTCTTTACGACTACGCTGTGCTGCCTGTCCCTTTTGCCACGTTTCAAAAGCCTGCTGCAGCTCATCTGCCAGCTGTTGAGCTGACGCCAGTTTGTCCATCAGCAGCTTTTCTTGAAGCTGCTGCTCCCGCTGATTCTCCAACAGATGACGATTGTCCTTGGCCCACTGGAGCTGTTGCAGCTTGTTTCTCGCTCCGGCAATCTCCTCAGCCTGTGCTTTCAAGTCTTCCGCTGCTTCCTCTAGTTTTGCCAATTCTTCAAACTGTCCCAGCCGTTCCTTGCCATCGTAGAAAGCGGCTTCCGCTACCTTCTCAGCCTTTTGTGCTTCCAGCAGCTGCTTTTCAGTCAGCTGTTCTTTCTCTTTTAGGCCGGCAATATCTACCTGCCAATTTGCGGCTAATTCCGGCAAGCTGACACTTTCCGGTGGCGTAGCCGATGCCCACTGAAAATGTTCCGCCAATGTCTGGGCCTTCATATCCAGTAGTTTAAGTGTTTCGCCACCCACCGTCACTCGCTCTTTCAGCCAGTCATTCAGGTGTGCGTATAACTGGGTGTCAAAAAGTCGTCGTAACACCTGCTCTTTATCTAAACTGGAAGCCACCAAAAAGTTTCGAAATTCACCTTGGGGCAACATAACAATCTTAAAGAACTGATCGGCAGTCAAATGTAACAGCTCCTGAATGTAGTTATCCACATCCTTACTGATTTGCCGCTGTTCTTGACCATTACTGTCAAAAATCGTCAACGTGGTTTTGGCTGCCCGCTTCGTCATCCCATTGCCACGTTTTTTAGTAACTTCTTGTTCCGGCCGTCGTTGAACCTCATATAAAAAGCCACCGTGTTCAAAAGTAAACCGCACTTCGGTCTCTTCTTCAGGTGTAGCAAAAGCCGAACGCATTTCTTTAGGCGAGCGCAGCTTACCCGAAGTCTGACCGAACAAAGCATACGTCATGCCATCAAAAATCGTCGTCTTGCCAGCGCCAGTACGGCCACTAATCAGAAACAGTCCGTTGGTTTCAAAAGCAGAAAAATCTACTTCTTCTTGTATAAATGGCCCAAAATTGGTCAGCGTCAATTTACGCGGTTGCATTTTGCTCCTCCTTTGTATCTGTTTTGGCAATGCTGTTTTGACAATGCTGCAGCTCACAGCACTTTCCTTGGAACCCCGGTCCTTTTTCGATCTTTTTCGGTCATTCTTTTGTGATCTCTTGCAAAGCTTCTCGTAGCCATTCCTGCTGCTGATTCGAAAGTGTCTCGCCAGTCATTTCAGCAAAAAAGTCCTGAACTAACGCTTCGGGATTACGCTCTTGAGGCAGCTCAGCCGCTTTCTGTTGCACTTTTGTTACACCACTGACTCGCTCAACTCCCAATATGCGCGGATAAATTCCCCGCAAAGTGTTCATCAAGTTAGGAATCACCGCTCGATCTGTAAGCTTGATCTGCAAGAAATCTTCTCGCCCCACGGCTTGATAAAAGTCAGGATTTAGCAACTGGTCATACTCAGCAGTCAAAATTCGAACATCATGAACTGGCACCAGCGGCAAAAATTGTCGCTTTTGGGCAGCCGTAGTATCCACGATGAACACACCTTTTTCCTGCGTCGCTTCCGACAGCGAGAATTTCAACGGCGAGCCGCTGTATTGCACTCGGGGATGTTTCACGGCATCCTTGCCATGAAGATGCCCCAATGCCACATAGTCAAAATCATCGAAAAGATCCGCCGGCACATTGTCCAGCCCGCCCACTTCAATTTTGGTTTCTGAATCTGTCCGCGTGGCACCCGCTACGAAAAAGTGAGTCACCAATACCTGTCTCATAGCCGGATCAAACGCTTTTTTCATCTCCGCCACAACTAGCTGCATGGCTTCTGCAATTGTGCGAATCGTGTCGTCTTCAAAATAGATTCGTGCTGCGATTGGTTCAAAATACGGCAATAGAAAGAACTGCGTATCGCCAATTGCCACCGGAACAAATGACTGCTCTAATCGAGTGTGCAGATGAAACCGGGTATGCGAAAACCACGGACTCCCGGTTTCTAAACGAATCGAACTGTCATGATTTCCGGAAATCGCCAACAACGGCAGCCCTTTTTCCAGATTCAACTGCGCCACTTGTCGGTTAAACAAGGCCACCGCTTCTACCGGTGGCACCCCGCGATCATAGAGATCCCCTGCAATCACTACTGCATCGACAGCTTCAGCCACGGCAATCTCGATTATCTGGTTGATGACTGCCTCTTGTTCTGCCAACAGATCATAGCCATTGAATTTTTTGCCGATATGCCAATCAGCCGTATGTAAAAAACGCACGTCGCCACAGCCCTTCTTAAAAATCTCCTTCCAGTCATTATACCACTTTCCGGAAGATAGCTGAAACAGATGTTGCCAGTTGCCATTGCTGCATCTGCAGTGAAACGCTTGACGCTTCCCCCCATTATCAAAAAAAGAACCAATCCCTCAGTTATCGGGGTTGATTCTTTTTAAATAGAGCAGTCGCTTCAAGCTATAGTTTAACAAGTCAAACCTGGCAGTTTTAATTCCTTGGATTTACCAATTAACAATAACTGCCTTCACTGCACGATTTTCTTCGTACAGTTTATGAATTTCAGCCAGTTTAAAAAAATCCACGCTCCTTTATCTGAAGGAATCAGCGTACCACGATAATTTCTTCGTCAAATAATTCTACATAGTTCTCCATATTGTGGGCGACGATTACCAACATTCGGTCGATTTGATTCATCCTTTTTACAAAGTGTTCGATGGTCAATGTGTTCATCGCGGCAAACGGTTCATCCATCAATAAAATATCCTTGTTGCTGCACAATCCTCGAAGTAGCGCAATGACTTGCTTCTCACCACCACTCAGCTTATGAAGATCCTCATTTTCTTTGATATGCTGAATAATTGCTTTTGGAAAAAGTGATTCATACCGTTCCAATCGACTAGAATCATAGGTTTGATAAATCGTGACATTGTCTTCGTAAGATCCATTAAAAATCACCACTTTTTGCGGTAAATAACAGACACTTTCCGAAACATCCAGATTGCCTTCACCATCATGGTGGATTGCTCCATGATTGGGTTTCTCAAAGTTCATTAGTAATCGCAGCAAAACACTCTTCCCTGTGCCATTTTCACCTGTTATCAAATATTTTTTAGGAAAAGATAACGATAGGCTTGGAAGATGAATACTCGCGTGTTTGTACTGCTTATGCAAGACAGAAGTTTCGATGGTACGGAATTTTTTTATTGTCCTATTTTCTTGACGCTTGGATTCATTGATAATTCCAAGTAGTTTCTTTTGAACCTTTCTTACCGAGTTTACCTTACCTAAACAAACATTAAGCTCATAAATAGGCTCGATAAATCGCGTGCTATAGGTAAAAGAAATCGTCGCCATTCCGACAGTAATTTGATTGTGAAAGAGCAATAGGGCAACCACAATAAAAGTGATGACCGCCACAAATTCAACTGCACCACCATTGATGACCATCGCTAAGCTGTTCGTCTTTCGGAAAGACATATTTGAATTCAGAACATCGTCCAGCTCATCTTCATGGAGAGAAGTAATCGTTTTTCGACTAGAACTATCCAAAATATCGTGGGCATCGAAGAAGTTTTTAATCACATTTGTATAGTTCCCCAAACGTGCATAATAAACCTCATTTTTTTGTGCTAATTTTTTTGCTGTAATTCTAGGTACAAAGACGACCAGAATCGAAAAGATCAAAATAACCAATGCCACCCAAACATTCACAAATAAAACTAACGAAATTCCAAAGACCAGGATTAATAAAATCGATCTATAAATTGCTAGTAACGGACTTAAATAGTTCTGACACATCTCTGTAATGTCGTTGGCCTGCATGGAAATGTACCCTGCATTGCTGTACTCATGAAAGCTTTCATAATCCCTTCCAATCGTGGAATTAAAAAAATCCTTTTTTATTTCCTTTTCAAATTTTATGCGCCGATAGTCTGAAACACGATTTGAGAAATAGGCATTTATAAGATAGAGGACAAAAATACCGGAATAAAGAGCAGTTAGGCAGATGATGTACGAAAGTCCTTTGTGGTAATTGTCTACAATCCAGCCAGGAAACAGTAGAAAAAGTGAGGTAAGAAATGCTTCAATTAAATTTAATACAATTCCGAGAATGATATAGCCACGAATTGCCCATAAATACTTTTTCATAAAAAACTCCTGTCTAAACGAGCTGTTTCTACTCTTGATATCTTCACTCCACCCTCAATAAGCAATTCCTAAGCCCAAATTTGGGGTTTGAAAAAGTCGTGCCGCTTGAAAAGAGAATCAGCACAAGATTCTCTTTCAAACTAAATGGAACACTCTTTTTCACCTATTGGCGTGTACCTTTTTCTACTTTAGCAGTTTCGTATTCCTTTTTGATTACTTGTAGCGCGCTTATTAGAACGACAGTCCAAAATTAAGAGCAGAGGTAGAAAATAATGATTAGACCCAAGCTTCTCCCTTATTGTTCTAAGAGGTGAGCCGGAGCAGCTAATCTGACTGTCTAAAATATTTAACTATAGTTATTCCTATAGCTATTACAAATAAAACAGTCCATAATGTTTCATTCAGTTCAGCGATATTTTGCCCCAGAAGAAATTGTATGGACACCATTGCTCCTATAAGAAAAAACCATCTGTTGGCCACATTTTTGAAAAAGCTGATTCCGGAAAAATGATTTTTGCAATCCATGAAATCCCTCCACTCTTAGAACATCGCTACAATAGAATTCTCCACTACAGTTTTCGACCTTTCGTATATCAATCTAATTATAACATTCGAAATTGTAAGCGAGACCAAATCACAAAACCATCTTTCCTTAATTATTTGTATTATCTTGACAAGACGCTATTTGCGCTCAATTTTCGCCTTCCTTTTGGCCTGTTTTGTTGTTGTCATTTATCAAGTGGTTCAATAAAAATCAAGAGCCCTTTTTTAGCATTGCAGTTAACCTCCCTCAGTAAGGGGAAAGCACGACGAAGAAACGCTCTGTTATTGGAGTCTTTCTAATTAGTGACGAAATCACAATTCTTTAAAAAGTGAAATTTGTGTCTCCCACAGGTCCTTGTACTTGCCATTTAAAGTCAGTAACTCGTGATGAGTTCCTTGTTGAATAATTTCACCTTTGTCTAATACGTAGATTCTGTCCGCATGTCTTGCAGCAGCTAATTTATGAGTTACGAGCAAAGTTGTTTTTTGTTTCCCAGCAGCCTCAAAGACCGAAAAAAGTCGCTTTTCCTCTAGAGGATCAATCGCTGATGTGGGTTCATCCCAAAACAGAAAATTAGCTGGTTTGTAGAAACTTCTTCCCAGAGCAACCCGCTGCCAAGTACCGCCGGATAACTCGCACCCGCCGAAATCTTTACTCAAATTGGTAGTCCCAGTGATCCCCTGAGGTTCTAATTTTTGCTGCAAACGTAAAGGAGCAATCGCTTGGTGAAAGAACGCAGGATTGACTGTTGTGACATCTTCGCCAATAGCAATATTTTCCTGAAAGGATAGTTTATAGCGACTATAGTTTTGGGTAAGCCCGGAAATCTTACCAAACCGGCGGGAATTTCCCTTGCCCTCTTGATAGCGAATATGACCGGTTGTCGGAGTATACAGACCCAAAATCAGTTTCAAAAGAGTAGATTTCCCAGAGCCATTTTCCCCTACGAAGGCGATTTTTTCGCCAGCTGTCACCGTCAAATTGACCTCGTGAAGGACGTTCTCAGAAGTACCCGGGTAATGAAAGCTAATGTTTTCTAAATGAATTTGATGAGCTTTTTCAAGACGAGCAGGCACCACCGAATAAGAGGTAGCTTCGGTAAAATCATGGAAAGATTGGAGATACACGTACTTTTCGCGGATTGCTTCAAAATAGGTGGCCCAGCCAGCCTTGGTATTTTCCACGAGCATTTCGGAGATGGAAAGCAGCGCGATAAATTCACCAATCGTAATTTGTTGTGTCACCAGCGCGGCAGAAAAGATAGCAAGAACTAGGAGATATCCCAAAACGCTGAGAATCATATTTTTTTGTTTTTGTTTTAGGTGAAAAGTTCTTATTTCTTCGTCAACTTGAGATAACTGATTGTTGCTATTGGCATAAAAATTGAAAAAACGGTCTTTTGATTGTGTTGCAATGATTTCCAGTAAAGCCCGGTCTTTAAAGAGCAGAGATTGATAGTAGGACTTTTTCAACTCGGCCGTTTTCTTTGTCTCATAAGCATTGGTAAGAGTATCTGTACTTCGATTACGCCGCATGGTTACGATTGTCAAAGTAATTAATAGAAGCACAGTTGCAATCAACGGGAAATAATAATTAGCAATTAATACACTGATAAATATCAGAAACGGAATCGTATCAAAGCAAATCTTTAGAACCCCAATGAAAGTGACGGGAAGTTCCCTTACAGCAGTATGATATGTAGTGTATGCCTCTAGAAAATCGGGATCATGTGCAGCTTCCAGTGACAATGCCGGAATTTTTTTCGCAACATGACGATTCAGCTGATGGGTCAATCGTCGAGTAGCTCCATTCAGAGAATAACTGGTCATTGCATGGAGCAAGTGAGAAAAAATCACAAAGCCGCCCCATCCAATAATGCTCGCAATACGCTCATTCAGACTTTCTGCGGCAAATAAAACATCAATCATGTTTGACAATGATGCTACTTTTAGAACAGACCAAAGACTCGTAGCCAATAAAAGGAGAGCCAGCCAGATTGTACGCATCTTGTCAAAAGAAAAACAAAGGGTAAATAACTTAACAAATTTCTTCATCTTCATACCAACTTTTTTGATTGTGATAGTAGTGACTAAACAGACCACCGTTATTTACCAAAGTTCGAAATTCTCCAGACTCTTCGATGGATCCCTTGTGAATAACAAAAATTTCATCTGCTAAAAAAACGGATCCCATTCGATGAGAGATAAAGATAGCCAGGTCATTTTTGCATAACCCTTCGACTTCCTGATAAAATTGTTTTTCTGCGCGACAATCCAGTGAAGCACAAGGTTCATCAAAAATGAACAATTTTTTTATCTGATGCTTGCATCTTAAAAAGAGGAGCTTTTGCCACTGACCGCCAGACAATTCAATGCCTTGTTGGTGGATATTTCCCAACATCAAGGAATCAGCCAAATATTCGGGGCCAAGCAATTCCTTTAACTCCTGATTCCATTCAATTTTATTCGCCTCACAACTACCATCATTGAGATTGAGGAAATCAAAAACTGGAATTGCGAAATGATTAAAGTCCTGTAGCATAAGATTGCAGCTACTCCTTAAGGCGGTCTTATTCAGAGTCCGGAGTTCAAGTTCACCAAAGTAGATGTTGCCCTCATAATTGCCATACAAGCCTAGCAAAAGTTTGATAATAGTAGATTTCCCTGAACCATTTTCTCCAAAAAAAGCATACTTTGAGCCTTTATTTAACTCAAAGGAGACATCTTTCAGCGTATACGCTGTGGCCCCCGGATACTTGAAAGAAACATGTTCAAAACGGATTTGTTCGAATATTTCAGGCGGCATCTGCATTTTCTCCAAGTCCGATAACTGACTGGCCTGCGTATTAAAAGCCCCTACAGCAGCCATATATTCCCAGTTCTCGCTGTAGTCTTCCACAATTGGAAGTAGTTCATTTGAAACAGCGTTCATCACCATCATGAGGGCATTAAGCAATGCAATAAAGAATCCGATAGAAAGTTGCCCGTAATAGACTGGGACGATCAGAATCAGTGCTGTAAAGATACTCACAAGACTTGAAAAAACAGTCACAGCATTGATCTTCATAAAGAATGGAAAGGCAAGCTTCTTCTCCCTTCGATACATCTGTTCCCAATCTTCATCGTAAAACTTATCCAATGCATCACTATTATCAAATACCAGACGCTCCTCAGCAAACTCAAAACTGTTAAATAAGGAAAATTTGTACTCATTTTTCCTTCTCAATGGAATCAACTCTGAAAATACAGCATAATTGTTTTTACCGTTCTCAATAGTTATCTTAATTAGCGGCAGCGTAATTGCAAGAATACCCAGGCCAATCCAGATATTTTTGCTGGCAACGATTGCGAGCACTAATAAGAACGAACAAATTACCGACAAAAGCTCAAATGTATTCCGCACAGCTGTAGCAATGCGTCCTGAAAAATCATTAAAGATCATCTCAACCTGATCTTTGTAATTTTCAGACTCCATCACTTCATAAGGAGTCGCCAAATGCCGCTTTACCAATTCCGGCTCAAGTGTCCTTTCACAGAAGAGCTCAAACCGCACATTTGCTATATCTAATCTATGAGCTACCAGACTTTGTAGAAAATAGAGCGTTCCCAGCAGCAGAATTAGCGGTAACAAACGTTCTACCACTAGAGTGTCAGGTTGCAACTGTTCCAGAAACTGATTAATCATCTTTCCAAGCACAATCATATACATTGTCGGGAAAATCCCACGAAAAAAATAGATAGTCCCTAGTTTAAAAATTACAGCTCTATGTCGAGTGAAAAGAGTAGCGAACTGCTTCAAGTGGCGCATGCTTTGTTTCATACGAGTCCCCGCTTTTTAAATTGTCTAGAAAACCACCGTTTCTCAGTTACCAACACCTTCATTTTCAAAACAAGCGATATCCATAAAATAATTTAGTCTTTCCTATTAATGGTTATAGTAATATAATATCAAAACATTTACAGCGCTTACAACAGCTTTAAAATTAGATACTACGAGTTATATTCACCTATTTCAAGCATCCCTTTACACACTAATAAAAAACACAACTGACTTCTAACGATAGCAATACATTTAAAAATCAAGACAAATTTAGTGATAGAACAGGCATGGTGTTAAAATTAGACGCACACAACATACTATTCCTTTATTGGGCTATCTTTCTAAACTACAACTCGATCAGCAAAAACTCACCAACATAAGATAGTCAATGTATCAAAAAAGTATCCCCTTCCTATAAGGAAAGCGATACTTTTTCGGAATTATCGGCCACACGCTCGATTCCTACATTACTCGAGTATTCCTCAATTAAATTTTTACGACGAACTGTTTGAGATTACTCGTGAAGTGCTTTGGAGAAATTTTTAGTGGGCGCCTTTTTGAACCTAGTCAAACGCCGGAACCGAGTTCAGATCGCAGCGAAAAGCGAGTACAATTTTGTGTAAACTCCTTGTGTCTGAAGGTGGATAATTTGATTGAGCAACCTTTTAGACGCTTAAGTTTGCGCCAGTTGAGTTCACAACTTCCTGAAAAAGCCGCTCAAAAAAATCGCAAGCTAAAACATTCAAATTCTTAAAGACTCATTTAAGCTCCACAATACTTAGTGTACCAAGCAGCAAAAAGCTTAGTTAAAGCCATAATTGGAAACACCCCACCTGTTTTCAGCTGTGTTATAAGTGAGATACCAGTACCAGTTATCGAACCTGTCTTTCGCATTCTGTTCATGATTAGAGTCTCTATTTGGAAACTCCATCTCAGCTCTAAATACCATGCAGGATTTCTCATCAGAGCATTCATTTATCTTTTCGATATATTCATCTTTATAGTGTAGTTTAGTTATCCGCCCAGATTCGAATTCTTCGGAAAACTTCTGCTCAATTACCCTCACACCTTGTTGTATCTCCGATTTAGAATACACCCTTGAATCTTCTAATTCTACAGCTGTACTTTCAAGTTTTTGACTGCTGCAACCTGCTAAGATACATAAGAAAAAAAGCATCACCTTTTTCATTTTCCACCTCATAGATTATATTTTTATCAGTATGTGATTTTCAATATAAAGACATTAAAAATGCATTATTTTTTATCCTATCTCTGCTCGTCTATTGATTGATATATATCTAAAATGATACCTTTTGGTTCTCACTAAAATCCAGTTCACAATTTGCACAGTGATACTGTCCCGTTAATAGTTTCGTACCCTTTGTATTGCAATATCTACAAATCATCACTAATCTCGCGGTGTTATAAATAGTATATCACGCAAAAAATAATGCCGACCTTCTTTTTCTATCAGAACTTAGCAATTACTCCCACCAAACTACGGGCTCTTTTTTTCCAAGAAATCCTAGAGCCTCTCTTTATTTTTAACAAAATATCCGTATAATCTCGTTTTCAACAACAACTCTATAAACCATACAATTATTGGTATATCAAAAACCAATTATTTCAATATATAATTATTGAACACTTTCCATATAGCCTTTCATCTCATACTATAGATATCTATCAACTAAAGTTGCCGTTCTCTACAAGCTAACAATAGATTCACTTTCAGCTAATCCAACTATTGTTATAAAGAAATACTAAGAGTCAAAAATCTCAATCTATCACTATTCAAGTAAATAAAACTCATCTATACTGTTCATAGATGAGTTATTCAGCACAATAAAATAGATCTCCGCACGGGTATGGATAACTAAACTGTTCAATTCAGCTATAACTCGAATTCATCAATATATACCGGTCTATTAGTCGAACTAATGGCTAACCTGAATCGTATGATTAAAACGTATAAATCTTTGTTAAACGTTTCATCACTAAAATTTTGGAAAAATTATGAAACCTTCTGCTTTGATAAAAAACTAAGAACGGTATAAAAGATCGAGGTCTTCCTCGATCTTTTTTGAAAGGAAAGATAGATGAAGAAGCTTATCAACAAACTGAAATGGACCATTATGGCAGGCTTTATTTTTTACGGTATTTTTTCTCTGACGTCTTCTCTTTTTCCAATGATGACAAAACTTCTTATGGATAAATATAACCTTGGAGCGCCTTATCTTGGAAAACTGTTTATTTGGTTTCTAATATTGGTTGTTTTAAACAACTGTTTTGAATACTTAAATCGTTTGTGGGAATGGAAATTATCAAGAGATTTCAACTTGGAAATCAGGCAGCAATTATTCTCGAAATTTATCTCACAAAAGCCAAAGAAATTTGAACAAGCACAACCTGTAGATTATTTGAGCATCATAAATAACAATGTAGATGCTGTATACGAAGATTACCTCAGTGCTTGGATTGATCTCCTGAAAAGTATTGCAAACTTGCTCATTTACTGTGGTAGTATGCTATTTGTTTTAGACTTAAGACTGATGGGGATTATTATAATCTTTTCAGTTGGAACCTCACTTTTGCCAATTTTTACACAGAAAAAATTGGCAAAACTACGAAAGGAACAATTAGGCCAACTAAAACTATACAACCGTCTATTATTGGATTTACTCTCTGGCTATAAATATGTACAACAGAAAACAATTAAGATCTTTCGAAAACGGCATCAAGACTCTTTGACACAATCCGAAGAAAAAAACTTTCGCTTCGGTCAATTCCGAGTTCTTAGTGACATGACCAATAGTATCGGAACTAATTTGATGAACTTGGCAGTTTTCTCCTTAGCTGGCTACTTACTATTACATGATGAAATAAGCTTAGGTGCCGTCAGTGCAGCATTTCTCTACACGGGTCAATTGATTGGATCCATGCAAGGAGTCTTGAGTTGTATAAATGTCTTGAATTCTTCAAAAGATATTGTTGCGGAAATTGAAGAGCAGCTAGAACTCCCGGAATTAGAGGAATCTGATTATCCACCAAGACAGGTAGCAGTTTTTGAAATTAACAATCTTAGTTTTCAAAGAAACGAGTACAAGATGTTTATTGATGCAGTAACTTTTGAAAAGTTTCATCCTACAGCTATCATTGGACAGAGCGGTGCTGGAAAATCAACACTGGTTAAGTTACTAAACGGTGAACTGACCCCGTCTACTGGTTCATTTTACTTTGATGATGTTCCAATAAATACAAGTGATCGAACTGCATCTATCTTCACACTACAACAAAGAGAACATTTATTTGAAGCTTCCTTTACTGAAAATGTAACTTTATTTGGAAGTTATCCTCTGAATCCACAAGTGAATCAGTTACTTAACGAACTACCCGAATCTATTCAAAATCGAGTAATAAATTATCATGACATTTCTGAATTAAGTGGCGGTGAGCGTCAGATTATTTGTATTCTTCGAATGCTGAATTTTGATTTTCCAATTACATTTTTAGATGAGCCTTTTACTGGAGTTGACCAAAAATCTAAGCAAATTATTTTGGACTTTCTGGTAAAATATCAGCAAGGAATATACATTGAAGTAACTCATGATACTCAATCAGTGACGTTGAAGAAATATGACCAAGTCTATCAGGTTTTCGATGGAGCACTTCACCTATATAGCCAGTTTGACAAATGAAGTGCCTCTCCGCTTGATTAATATCTAGGAATAACAAAAATGGCAAACTCTCATAAAAGGGGAATACCTATGACTTTTGATTGTGTGCTTTTCCTTAGAAAGGAATAGCTTCGACTGTTTTTGAAGCGTTATGTTTGCGTTAGCTTTTGCAACATTGATTTTGAAAATCAGTAATGACAAGAAAAAAATAAGCCTGTCGTAACCTTTAGCGAGATTCGACGGGCTTATTTTCCGTATTATTCAACTATTTCACTTCTGCATTACCAGCATCAAAAGAGTCTAGTAATTTCAGCTTAATCCTGTATTTTTCCATACTGCTTTACTAGACTTTCAATAATATGCTTTCGCTTTTTTACGTTACCACTATAAAAAACCATCGTCTTGTTACCGGTTAGATAATAAAAATCATAACGGCTTTGACCTGTGGCATGTGCCACAGCTTCAGGCGTTAAATGGAAGTCTTGTGCATACTGATTCAATACTTTACTAAATTTGAAATTACAATAAAAAACCCAAGTCCAAAGGGCGAGGATTATGATAAAGATCAGTACTGACAAGCATTTTATCCAAAGCGCGCGATGAGAAAACAAAACCATTAACATCTGACTACCAGAGATCAAGGCCATAATAAGCGCAAATAGAAATGACTTACGCAATTCTTTGTTCATTTTTTCCTCACCTCGTTCTATGGAATAGGATATTATTTTCGTATGACCTTCCAAGTCACCCTAAATGCTCTTTCCCCAGTTGCAAACGTCATTCAACATATGCAGCTTCTGGCATTGAAAATCCACTCTTGTAGTTCAATTTTCCTTCTATCGTAATTGCGGAAAAAAAAATCACTTACTTTCATTCCCTTGTTTTTTATTCGAGTAATATTGATAATAAAATAATATGCCTAGCATAAACGAAATAATAGCAAGGATTATCATTAGGGGATTCGATGAATTATAATATAAATCACTGTATATTTGATTGACTACCAATAGGATAAATGAAAATATGAACCACAATGTTCCAGAGATTAGCATAAAAATCCCCCTTTTCGTGAAGGCGATTGCAATAACAACCTTATTATAACATAATCAATTGCTGCATACATGCTCCACTTTAACTCTTCGCTATCAGTAAGTTTAATTAACAAGCTTGCGTAACAACTTCTAATTTTAGACGATCTGGATCTTCAAAAAAGAAAGTATAGCGATCTTTTCCACCGGCGAAAGGAAACTTATCAACGTACAGTTCTTTGGCACCAAAATCCTTCATTCTTACTCGAATCTGATCTACCTGTTCTGTGCTATCAACCGAAAATGCCAGATGATTTAATCCTATGTTTTTTCTATGAAATCCTTTTTCTCGATAGTTCTCTTCAGCTTGGACAAAGACAATATAAAATGTTTTATACCGGTAACTGAATCCATGCTCCCATTCCTGATAAAGCTGGTAATTCATAAGGGAAAGCAAAGTAGAATAGAACTTTCTTGTTTCTTCTAAGTCATTTACATATAGTTCAATATGATCCATCATATTTCGTTCACCTCTTTATCACGAGAATTAAATCCGCAGCGATTCACCCATTCAAGGTACAAAGTTATACTGCTATTGTACCTTTTCATGCCAATCATCCGCCCAAGACTGGGTGGCCAAAGACTTGCGGTAATTCTCTGCGAACTCCCCCACATCCTGCCCCACATAAGCCAGAACCGGAATCTGATTTTGCGCTCCTTCTTCTAGGAATTCAATTAACTGATAAATCCCCGCCACCGTATCGATCCCATCACCACTGGAAAAATTGAACAAGTATTTTTCGACTTCTTTGTAGACTATGCGATAGTCTGGCGGTAGTTTTTTTACTCTTTCGGCGTAGGCCCGCCACTTTTTTTTATCCGCGATAATTTTTTTGATTCCTTCAATGGGTTTCATCTTTCTTCCCTCCTAATTTACGTTGAATACGTTGGTTGAGTTTTCGCTGACGCTTCTCAAAGTAGCGCTCTTGCCAGTTGGGTAAATCACTGGCTTGCCCAAATTCCTTAGCAAAGGCCACCACATCTTCTCCCACAAACTCCCGAGCAGGAATCTGTCTGACAGCAACCTCTTCCAATAAATCGATTAAACGAAGCTGAGTATCCATCAAATCCAGCCCATCAAAGCCACCATAAGTTACCGTTAAGTACTCCGAAACCTCTTGGAACGCTTGCTGATAGTCCGCTGGCAAAGCCTCCAGCCGTTTGAGTTCTTGCTTATAATTTTCCTTGATTTGTTTCAAATATTTTAAATCCCAGTATGCTCGTTTCATCTTATTGCTCCTTTAAGCGTGACAGGCGTTCCGTGATGAAGCCCCACTTTTGCCAAAAATGTTCTAACTCTTCTTTTCCCGTTTCATTCAAACTGTAAAATTTTCGCATCGGACCGATTTCGCTTTTTCGCTTCACAGTCGATACCACTGCCTTTTTCTCCAGACGAATCAAAATCGTATAAACCGTTCCTTCCACCACATCGTCAAAACCCAAATCTTGCAAGGTTTTCGTAATCTCATAGCCATAGGTCTCTCCCCGGCTAATGACTTCAAGAATCACACCTTCTAAAATCCCCTTGAGCATCTCGGTTAAATCATTCATGTCTCCACCTCTATCTTGTAATACTTAGTAGCTGATCTACGCTAAAACTGATTACTGTGATTACTCCTTTGAACAGCTACATAATATTACAGAGTAGCCAAGTCGTCAACTACTTTGTATTAAAAAGTAGTTTTCTAAATGGTGAAAACAACGTGACGATGAGTCCCAACCAACAAATCATTTGCCGTAATTTCAGTCCATTACTGATTCTCGCCAGTAGCACAATTCGGGCAAAACTTACCTTTACATTTTAGCGGGAGCAGTTTCACATCATGACAAGCTTCGCAAACCAATAGTCGGTAGCCATTTCTAATATCTCCACAGAATTGAAATTTACGAACTTCCTTTTGCACAACGGATCGTATTCAACGTCTATTCTTTTCTAGGAAATTCTCCCAATTGTGGTGATGATCAAAGAAAATAGCATGAAGGATATTCGGTTTCATAACTCAATTTTACCGAAATTTAGATGATTGCCTATCAATAAAAGTATAGGTCATTTACTCTTTACACTTTTCTCGATTGAATCTCTTTTTCTCAAGCTTCCATATTTTCCTCTGATGTCACTAAGAAGATTACCCGAAAAAAGCAAAGATATCTTTACTAATAAATCACTCAAGGAGGTCTTACCATACTAGTAAAAAATAAAATCAGAGAATTCCGAAATTCTGCTGGAATTTCACAAGAAGATCTGGCAATCGCCTTGTCTGTCTCCCGTCAGACAATCTATGCTATTGAGTCTGGAAAGTATAATCCCAGTTTGGAATTATCGCTATTACTGGCTAAGTTTTTTGGTGTGACTATCGAACAGATATTTCAACTGGAGGAAGATGAAAATGAATAAAAGAGATCATTTATCCAAAATCAAACAGCTCATCATTACCATTGCTTCGGTAATTTTTGGTACTACTTTGGGAGGTCTTACTATCGGACGCGGTGGGACGTCACTGTCCGTTTTTCAACCTGGCTGGTGGATTGGGACGATTATTGGGTTGTCACTAGTAGTATGGTTAAAAAAAGATATCACCAAATCTAGATACAAAGATGAACGTTTCCATCAAAAACGCAATACCTTAATTAATATCTGGTGTTGGTGCTCCACAGTTACGGTGACCCTATTACTGGCCTATTTAACCTTTCAGGGAATAGCTACGGTGGAAATTACTCAGGTAGCCCTAAGTCTATGTCTTTTCATTTTCGGCATTGCAGGTATCGAAGTCTACGTTCGCTTTTTCCCTTGATCACTTTGCTACATTTGACAGCATAGATTGCCTACCTTTAAAGAGGCGGCAATCTATGCCTGAGACAGTTAAGAACCCTTAACCATCACTACGATTTTTTTCCATTCTTTGAATCTTTGGAATCCCCATTCACAGATACAATAAACGAAATTAAGATTGAAAGTATTCCAACAATAATAAGCAGTATCGACGGGACAAGAGTGATCCCCAGTATTTTGGAAAATAGATAGAACTGCGCTCCCGTAATTATTGAAATTATTCCTAGCAGTACATATAGAAACATAGTGCTTCCTCCCTTCTCCTTAGTTAGATGGTGTGCAATTATTATTTAATAGGTCTGTTGTTGTCGGAATAGGTCTTAGTTGATAGCGTATCTACTCAAATCCTTGTTAATTTGGGCAGCTATACGGGGGCCTCATATGTTAAGTTGAGAAACGTTATAAGTGAAATTGGCAGATACTTTCCGAGGCCATTGGAAGAGGCTCTGAATCCAGATTCCACCCTAAAGATACAAAAATACTCACAGAAGGCTCACCATTCTTACCTTTTTACACAAAAAAGAAACTGCACTTTTTTTGTATTCTCACTATATGTTACAGCTCAAGTATACTCTTCAAACAAAATGTATTCCCTTACATTTTCGTAATACCGTATACCTTCTGAGAAATAAGTCTGTATAAAAGAGGCGCTTTACACATATCACGCTCTCTTTGAGAACTTATATGTCAGACAATCTAATTCCTATACTTTTCGGTTTTAAGAATTGACAAATTCAACATATGGTATACTTATATTGTCTATTCAGAACATCTGATTGAAAGGGGTACGATTGCAATGGAATGGATATATCTCTTAATAGGTATAGCTTTATTAGGTTCTTTTTGTTGGAGCTGGTCAAAAATGCCAGGTATCTTGAAAGATTGGAGTAACAAAAGAGGCAAACAATAGCTTGACGTAAATACAGGTTTGGTTAGGATGATTTGAAATGAAATTGATTTGCCATTTGGTTTTAGGTAGTTCATTAATATTGTCCTTTGGCTTGTTATCTACCATTGAAGTTTCTGCTCCCGAATTTCCAGCTACGGCAGCCGATCAAATGATTTAACAAGGTCGAACTGTCAATTTGAAATATTCATGATATCAATTGAGTATATCCTTTCGATACAAAAAAGGAGAATATCATAAATATTCTTCCTCCTAATATATTTGAATTATAATTATAAAAACACAATAGTTATTTGGGACAATTATTTTTTTATGTCGTTAATATTATCGGTAATAACCCAGTCATCCATATTTTTTTCTCTGTTATAGTAGAAAGACTCTATCTTCTCTAAATGATCAATCTCATATATTCCAATACACTTTTTTCCATACCATCTACTTTTCTGCTTCTCAGACAAATTAAGTTCTTTGTCAAAGCTTTTAATGAACACTGTAGATTCTTCGGGGGACATCTTGTATTTTTCTACTACCTTGTTTAATACACCGCGATGTGTCACTTCCATATTTCCACCTTTTTCAACAAAATATAGAATATCTCCCTCTTTTGCGCGTCCGCCTAGTGGGCTTTTTTCCCCGCAGCACCGCGTATGATCATGGATTTCTGACCATTAATCATTTTTTCTAATTTTTTCCCCTCGTTATCCAGATAAACTAGATGTTCTGCTTGTCCTTCTCTATTTTTATACCAATCCATATTAGCCATTTCTCTCCTTTAAGAAATCACTACTATTAATTTTATAGTATTTGAAAAACATTTACTACTCTGCTTATATTCGCCTTGAAAATTTTCAATCAAACATTTTTGAGAATTATCCAAGCTTCCAACTTTTTGTGAATTAGTTTTGACTAACCCAAATGATCCGTTCACAAACTCTGCTATAGTAATATTTTCTAAAAATGACAATAGAGCATACTCCAAACAACTCATTTCATCTCGGCAGTTAGTACTAACTTTTTTCAAAAACATCTGCCACTGCTTCAATATTTGCGCTTTCCATCAGTAGTATTTTTATTAATACCCTAAAAGACCATGTAAAATGAACAATTCCATGATAATCTATGTGGATTCTTACTGAGTATCATCTACTCCAAGTTTAGTTCCTTTAGACGCTCTCGATACTCTTTTAAAAATCCCACATGACTTTGATACTCCAAATATCTTGTAGACCGTTCTTGAATCTCTTTGTCATCGACGCCTCCCATAACATTTAGTTCTACAAATAATAATGAACTGGTTACTGAGAAATAGGGAAAGTTTTTCGCCAGAAATATGACGATGTATTCCGGCTGTGTTTCTGCACCTTCACCTTTAGGAGCCATGATATTGATATACCCAAATTCTTCGTAAAAATACTTTTCAGTCGCCTTTGTCCTTTCTAAGGCCAAGATCACAAAAGAAATTTCACTCGCTTTTAAACCCGCTGTATTCATGTATGAATTTGCGGCATTGTCCTTTTCATATTCCTCTTGGTGAGTAAAAAGGTCTTCACCTTGTATTTCATGAACCAAAAAATTGGTATAAAGATACTCTTTTAATGCTTCATTTTGCTCATTCATATTTTACCCCCACTAATTGTTGCGAGACTTGAAAGATTGGCTCGCGAGCTCCAAAAATCATTATGCATAGAATATACATATAGTGATATATTTTTATTAGTGGTATTGTCTCTTGTATTTTTTTACATTGCCAAGAGTTACAATACTCTTTCCTTCAACGATCACTGCACCATCATTTCCTATGGCATAGACAACGTTTTTCTTTTCTTCCAAGCAGCGTTGGATACTTTCCTGCATGATGGTGTCTTCTGTCTCAAAATGGACTTCAACATCAAATTCTGTGATCAAATCTAATCCGTCATGATAACTGTATACTTTGTAGTGTTCATCTTCAGTAATATGGAACTCTTGAATTTGAACCATGGCACCTGCACTAAACCCGATAATCGTTCCCGTGAACTGCTGAATAGTAGTTATGAGTTTTTTTTCTTTTAGGCGGTTGAAAAACTCATCTGGTGCTCCACCGGGTAAAAAGAGAACATCCGCCTCATGAATCTTTGCTTGCAGTTTTCTGGAAGTGTCTTCAAAATAATTGCCCCAACTGATATCTTTTTCTGCAACACCATAACTAGTCAATGCTTCCATCATACCAGCATAATAATAACCATCCGGCCGGCTGTAAGCGCGGTCCCACTCTTCTGAAGAATGAATGTATTCTGCCGCAAAGGAAAAAGCCAAGATAAACACTTTTTTGCCAGCAAGATACGTTTCTAGTCCTTGACTCCACTCTTCTTTTTTAGAAAATAGACTCATTAAAATATTGGTCATTCTACCGCTTCCTTATCTATTCATTTTATGCCAGTTCATTGGTTAGAACTGATTCGTTCACTATCAATTTTTTACTGCCATTGGTAAATCAATATTACTTCTCTGCAATTTTTCAAAACAATTGGCTTTTGAAACACCACCTAAAGTATCCACTTATGATTCATTTCGTTTTCCCGCTTTGTTTATAGGTGCGCTTCCCACTACAATACATGTCACAAGCGATTTGGAGATGCCGCTTTAATAGCAATTGACCCTTTTTGCAGCTCTTCATTTACCTAGAAGTGGGTAGGCAAACTGTGCGTTTATTTTCTGCGAATCGGTCGTTCCGTCTCCTGAAATTACGTACTGAACTGTTACCCGATTGTTTTTCAAATCTAATACGCAGTAATACGCCAACTCGCAATTTTCAGTGGTTAGGCTCTCTTTATTTTGCAGTTTTTCTCCTGACAGAAATGCGCCTGCTTTTATAACTTCTTGACGGCACTTTTCGGTATCTTTTTTGGTGGTAATTCTTTTGGAATATTGCTTATATACCCCCAGCTTCTCATCATAGCGAATTTCACTTATTGTTATGATTTGCTCTTCGGGGAGCCCCTGCTCAACTAAGTAGTGATTGATTTTCTCATCTGCCTGATTCTTTTGATAGATTGAATACCCCAAATATCCTAAGGTTAAAACAACAATTAAACCAACAGAGATGCCAAACTTTTTCATATCTTTTCCTCCTATTTCTTGTTTAATAGGCAACCACTTTTTGGCTATAGAGGATTCTCTATGTAGATTTGGCAATGCAGCTGGACTGAAACTACTGAATTTTACTGTCTCTAGCATCGAAATTTGTCATCCAGCTATTGGCAGGCTGAAGGATTTTTCGACATACTCAAGCGGACATTTTTTAAATTTCTTACACTAGACTTTTCTCGAATTCCAACTTTACATTAACAGTTTAGCATATCGTTTTCTGACTTTTGCCCCACTTAATCACAAATATCAAGCGCGTTCTTTTATTTGACCCTTGTCAGTCTGTATTTAACGCTGCTTTATCGCGGTATTACAATTTTGAAAGCCTTCAAATCAGGTTTAGACAATTCTCCTATAGGCACTAAAAAAGCGTAAGAGTTCCCTCCTAGGCTTTTAAATCAGAATCTATTTATTGTTCCTGAAACTATCATCTTTTTTTTGACATTTCACTAATCATTCATATATTTTTATCAGCTTAATTCCTTTTGAATTATTCGTATGATAGACTAGCAAGTTTATATACATGATCTTTCTTATTTTAATATCTTGAATTGTCATATCAAGTGCAGCATATAAAAAAGCAGCCTGTTACAATAACAGTACTGCTTTTGTGAGAACCTAATTTCGTTTCATCAAATTTATTTCCTGGTAGCTTTTTCAATGCGGTCAAAGACTGTCTTCATGATCACGCTGTTTAAAAGGGCAGCTAGTGAAAACCCGAAAAACGTGGCGATATAAATAGCAGTTAGCAACCGCTCCGGCGAACTGACTGTGCCGTAAATAAGCAACCCATTGAACGCACTCACGAGTAAAATCTGCGGAAAAAAATTCACCAAAATTGCCAGTGCATTTTTAGCGATTTGTTTGAGGGGGTCCTGGTAACGGCCGATATAGGCAAAGCAGATTGATGACAATGCCAGCAACAAAAAAACAAAAGGCATCAAAACAAACAAGCCTAACAGTCGTTGTCCACCAGTAACTTGTTGTAGCAGCAGGTAATCCAAAAAGAATGTACCACTGAGCACTAAGATGATTCCCCACAAAATGGTACCTTGCTTCAAGTTCTCCCGAAATAACCGAAAATAATTGACTGTCACGCTATTTTCTTGTCCTCGTAGGATTCGCTGCCAACTTGCTAAAAGACTACTCCAAGCTGCTCCAATCGTCACCAATGGTAGTGCGGTCGCGATAAAGAGCAGATTCAGTAACACCAAATCCGTGATTCGAGCCAGCAGTCGCATCAAAGGTCGCTCCACATTAAAAAGTTTAGTCATAGTGATTTCTTCCTTTCATAGCTATCCTTACCATTTGCTGCATTGCCGGTCATTTCGTAATCGCATCTATTCTGCATTTTTTTCATAGCTCATTTTTTACACACTTTTTAAACTCTGCTTTCTCGAGATATTCCCCGAAATTTTTGCTATGTAAGAAATAGGGTACCCGCAGACCCCCTATTTCTATCGATACTAACACTAACCTTTGATTGCTTCTTGGTAGCGATCGTAGGCATCGTTTTGAATCTTCATGAAATCATCCAAGCCCATTGCTTTCAATTGTTTGAGATAGTCATCCCAGTCTTTATCAATTCCGCCTTCAACAACCCATTTAGAAGCCATTTGGGTCACATAAGAACTGATATCTACGTAAATAGCAGACAACCGATTCAACTCGTCAGGTGAGTAGTTGACATTTGGAAAAGCAGGCAATGCATACTGATTGATTTCAGCATCCAGCTTCAATTTCAAGCCATCACCTTGTGTATCATCGATTTCAACTTTGTCATTGAATCCATCTTCAACATATTTTGGTCCAAAATCTCGCAACGAATTGATCCACGCCCAAGAGTCAGCAGATTCTTCCCCTTGTGGAGGCAAAACTTTGTATTTGTCGCCGTCTTTTTCAGTGCCTACACCGAAAGATCCATAGTAAGTTTGGATACTTGCATCATCTGTGTACAGAGAATCTGCCCATTTCAGTAATGCTTCTGGATCTTTACAAGCTGTAGTAACCATCAACTCATTGCGACCATAGTTGTAATGGTCTGGATCTGAAAAGACATACCGTTCCCCATCAGGACCTTTTAATGGTTTTAAAGCCACGTATTCATCTGCATGCAGACCAAATGTTGCATCAGCTGTCCATCCAACAGAAACACCTACAAGAGACACATTTTTATCCATCCGTTTCGCATCAGACATGGACTGGTCTTGTGTATAGAGTTCTGGATCAATCAGTCCCTTAGCATATGCGTCATGCATCCAGGCAATCCCTTCTTTGTAACTTTCTTCTGTGCGTAGGTAGACCGGCTTGCCATCTTTCAGAGACATTTCATAGGTTTGGTCTTGTCCACGACGATTGTCAAAGGGCAGAATGAAACTAAATGTTGGGTCAGCATTTCCTGCCCCGTAAGGAATCTCATCGTTTGCATCACCGTTTCCATTGGCATCTTGTTCTTTGAAGGCCGTCAATACTTTGATAAAGTCTTCATAGGTGTCTGGCATTTCCAACCCGAGATTATCTAGCCACTTTTGATTGATAAACAATTGATTATCAATCAGCGGACGCATTGGCAATTTTTTAGGTAGACTGTAAATGTGTCCATCTGGTGAGGTAATCAACGCTTTTAGTTTAGGTTCTTTTTCCATCGCTGCTTTCAGATTTGGCATGCTTGATTCGATGTAATCCTCTAAGGGAATAAACATCGCCTGGTTTTGAGCGATTTCGGCATCATTCAGCGTAATGGAGCCTAAAAAGGCATCAGGCAGATCTCCACCGGCCAGCAAGACAGATTTTTTGTCAGCCCAATCGGCATTTAAGTAGACATCCCAATTAATTTTAACCCCAGCATCTTTGGCGCTGTCTGCCAAAAAGCCTTTCTGAAAGTCATCTCCCCAATCGGCCCAACGAACAGTAGCCACTTTAAAGCTCGCTTCCCCGCCGGAACCGCTGCTCTTTGTATCACTATCTTTGGCTGCATCGTCTCCTGAACCACTGCTACACCCAGCCAACAGTGCCAAGACCGCTGCAGCTGTCAAAAAAGCGCCCATTTTTCTCTTCATTCTTTCTTCCTCCTAGATAATTAATTATATAATGGATTATTCTTTGATCGCACCGATCATGACCCCTTGATTGAAGTATTTCTGCAAGAAAGGATAGAGCATCATGATAGGAGCGGTTGAAACCACAATGGCGGCGTATTTCATCATATCGGCAGTCGCTCTGAGTTCCGAAGCCAGACTACCGGTAGCCTGACTTTGCAGTGTTTGATTGGTAATCAGCAAACGCCGTAAAATCAATTGCAATGGCTGCAAATTTTCATCTGTCAAATAGATCAATGCATTAAACCAAGAATTCCAAATTCCTACCGCCGTCCACAAACCAATAACTGCTAAGATAGCTTTTGATAAAGGAATTACAATACTGAGAAAGTAGCGGAAAGTGCTACAACCATCGATTTGTGCAGCCTCCCATAAGCCTTCAGGAATGCTGTTACCAAAAAAAGTCCTGGCAACGATGATATTGTAGCTGGAGACTGCAAAAGGAATCACCATCACCCAAAAATTATTCAGCAGTCCAACTTGTTTGACCGTCAAATAAATTGGGATTAAGCCCCCGCTGACAAACATTGGGATCACATAAAAGATAGAAAGGTATTTTTTCCCATAGAGGTCGCTTCGTGATAAGGCGTAGCCAGCAGGAATGTTAACAATCAGTGCGAAAACTGTACCTACCACCGTATAAAGGATTGTGTTCAAGTAGCTCCGCCAGATCAATGATTGCTGAAACAGCGCCTTGTATCCATCTAACTTCCATTCATTCGGCCAAAACCAGACATTTCCGTTAGCCACATCTGCTGGGTCACTGAAAGAAGCGATGATGACAAACCATAAAGGATAGACAATCAATAAAATTAATAAGATGGAACTGCCATAAATGATGACGTCAAAGATTCGTTCCTTCATTGGCTTTTTCCGCCACTTGCTGACAGAAGCTTTCTTGGTTGGTTTCGTCATTTCCATATTCTGCACCCCCTAGAACAAACCGGTTTTGGTCGTCTTGCGGGAGAGCCAGTTGACGAAAACCAAAACGATGACATTGACAACAGTGTTAAACAGACCGATTGCAGTAGAAAGACTGTATTGGAAATTTTGCATTCCGACTTTATACACATAGGTCGAAATAATTTCGCTACCTTGCAGATTTAGAGGGTTTTGTAACAGCAGGACTTTTTCAAATCCGACATTCAAGATACCGCCCGCCCGCAAAATCAACAGAATCATTGCAGTAGGAATAATCAGCGGAATATCAATGTGGCGGATCTTTTGCAGCCGAGTAGCTCCGTCCATCGTTGCCGCCTCATAATACGTAGGATCAATCGCCGACAAAGCCGCCAAATAGATAATGCTGTCCCAGCCGACATGCTGCCAGACATCACTCCAAACATAGACTGATGCAAAACGATTCGGATTAGAGATCAGATTCGGCATATCAATGTTTAGCAATTTCAAAGCATTTGCGATTAAACCGTTATTGGGGGATAAAAACAATAAGAGCATCCCACACATCACCATCGTAGAAATAAAATGCGGCAAGTAGGTCGTTACCTGGAAGAATTTCTTGAATTTTTCCAAACGAATCTGATTACAGATCAAGGCTAAGATGATCGGCAGTGGAAATCCCACAGCAATACTGTAAATAGAAATTTTCAAGGTGTTTTTTAAAGTGACTCCGAACTGAAACGAATTGAAATACTGAATAAAGTGCTTTATCCCTACAAAAGGACTTTTCAAAATTCCTAGTGCCGGTGAGTAGTCTTTAAAAGCGATGATCAGCCCTCCCATCGGTACATAGGCAAACACGATGAGCAAAATCAGGGATGGCAGCAATAAGGCATATAGTGGTATGCTGCCTTTGATCTTACGCTTATACAAATCTTTGAAGCCCTTTTTTTCAACAGCCGGACGAATCGACTTTTCCATAAACTTTGTCTCCTCCTTATTCCTCTTTTTCAATCAGCAGGCCGTTATTACACTAGCAAGTCCGCCGACTCCCTTTTACACTTTTGATTATAGCGGGGCAGCATTTTAGGTTATAGAACAATCAATAGCCTTCTCAGGCAGAATTCCGTCATGATGTGAATCCGCTTACTATTCATTGTGTACAATTCCGACAACTGACAAAAAGCTGTCGTAAAAGTGCAACCGGCACCAAAGTGAAATACAGTATAATAAGAAGAGAGGTGAAAACGCATGCAGAATATCAAAATCACCAATTCCAGTCATTCCATCGATTATTACGCTAAGATGCTGATTATCTTGCTAATTCCGATTTTGATTATTAACTTTATCTTGAGTTTTTTAAGTATCAGTACAATTCATAAACAAAACATCAACCAACTCTCAAGCTCCGTCCAAATCTATGCTGGGTCTTTGCAAAAAGAGTTGAATGCCGTGGATCACTTCCTATTTTGGAGTGCACTTCATGAGCCTTCCATTGATGAGATTTCAAAAAGTACCAGCCACAACGAGTTCGACACTGGCTTGCGCAAGCTTCGCACTCGGGTTACTGATTTTATGTATTCAACCAATGTCGATTGGACCTTTCTGGTATCTACTGCCGATAATCAGCGATTTACCAATGCTTCGGCTATCCATATCGATTACAGTGCCTATCAGCAGCTGGAGAAGTTTTTTTTAGAACCCAAGCGTCAAATCACTACCAGTGGCGCTAGCAATAATTGGGACAAAGTGACTTTTTACAATGAAGAGTATCTCTATCGCAGCGTCAATTACGAAGGAAAAACCATTTATGCAGTGGTAGCAACTGAAAAAATATTAGCCCCCTTAAAGACTATTGAGGTCGGGGATAGAGGAATGGTAACTACTACAAGGCCTGAAAATCCTGGTGTCGGTGCTGCTAATCTTCTTTTCGGCAACCCCATATTGACCTTTCAAAAAACCGACACGCAGCTGCCTTTTGACGTTTTTGTAGCGATTGACTATCCATCTGCCTTCAAGAATATGATTCTATTACAGCTTTTGATGCTACTGCTACCGATTTTGATCGGCGGATTGTCGTTGTTTATGCTCTTTTATATTCAGACACGGGTAATCCGACCAGTGAGACGATTTACCGACCGGCTGATTCGGATCTCCAATGAAGAACCCGTTCTTTTAATCGACGAAGGAATCGCTGAACTGGACAATGCCAATGATCAAATTACCGGCATGGTACGAGAGATGCAAAATCTTAGAATCAATGTTTACGAATCTGAGCTGGAACAAAAACGGATGGAACTGAATTATTTACGAACACAGATTCAGCCGCATTTTTATTTAAATATCCTCTCGACCATTCACAGCATGGTCCAAACAGAGAACTACCATGAAATCGAGGAGCTCACTCTCTCCACCTCTAAATATCTGCGGTACCTCTTTCAATCCAATCAAGATTTTGTTCCCTTAGCCGATGAACTGAGCCATATCGAAGACTATTTGACAGTACAAAAACTACGCTATGGTGACAGCTTGAAAACCTATCTACGCTTAGATAAAAATCTGTTGCAAGCTGCTATTCCACCACTAATTTTGCAAACCTTTATCGAAAATGCCGTCAAACATTCTTATACCGTCGATGAAAACTTAGTCATCGACATTGACGTTGGGTTTGCCAATCAGGCAAAGTCTCATTACGCTGTCACCATCAAGGACAATGGCTACGGTTTTCCGCCAGAAGTTCTAGAAAAGCTTACTCAGCGTAAATCGCTAGTCACCCCAGAGGGAAAACACGTTGGCTTGACAAATGCCGGGGAACGTTTGGATTTATTGTATGGTTCCAAATACAAGCTGTCTTTCAAAAATCAAAAAGGACATGGCACTTGGATACAGCTAGTCATTCCTTTTAAGGATCTTTCCGAACCTTCAGCTGACGCTTAACCAGCCGCTCGTTCCAGCATTTTACATCACTCAGGAGGAGAAATAGGAAATGAATATTTTGTTAGTGGACGATGACCGGTATATCATCAAAGCCTTACAAGAAAAAATCCATTGGGCAGACCTCGGAATTCAGCAGGTCTTCAGCGCCTTTAACATGCAACAAGCACAAGCTGTACTTAAAGATCAGCGAATTGACTTGCTGATTAGTGATATTGAAATGCCCCGTGGCAGCGGTTTGGAGCTGCTTTCTTGGATTCGGCAAGAAAAGTATGATGTTCAGGCGATTTTTTTGACCAATTATGCCGATTTCAATTATGCACAAAAAGCCATCGAGTTGGAGAGTTTTGAGTATTATCTGAAACCTATTGAATACGACAAACTGGAATTGATCATTAAAAAGGCTGTCCGTAAAATTCTAGATAAAAAGCAGACCACGATCTTGAATCCGAATGACCGCTATCTGTTGGAACGGACTTTCTGGTATGATCACCTGCGAAAGCCGCAGCGGACAGCAGAACAACAAGCCTCCTTTATTGATGATATCCAAAAGATGAGTATTCGGTTGGAACCTGATCAACGCTTATTACCACTAATTATCAGTTTGAAAGTAGCATTTTCTGAACTCTCTGCCAGCGAAATCACTTGGAGCGAACTACTAAAAACAGCAGTAGATGATTTATTGCAGATGGAGTTCCCTTACCGCTTAGCCGCACTCTTCAAGTTAGACAACTGCGCGGAAAAATATTTTCTGCTGTTGAAAATTCCTCAGAGTCAAAGTGCAGATTTACCGGGAAAGCTCAAGTTCTTTCGGGAGCGATTGGCTGAAATTACCCAACATGATATCCAGATTGTAGCCGGAGAAACAGCTATCTTGGAGACTATCTTGCCTCAGACCAAACTTCTGTATAGCTTTCTGGAAAAAACGGTTGGTCACGCGCAAAGTCTATATCTACTTCGAGGCAGTTTGCCGGAGCTGCCAAGCTATCACGAGATACCGATAGAAACTGCCAATCTCTTACTGAGCGCAGATTCTTGCCAAATTCGCAGTGAGCTGGCAGATCAAATCAAAACCTTTGAGTTCCAAGGATTGGTAGCCGCAGGTGTCCTAAAAAGTCTGCGCTTGGATATCACTCAGAAAACTGGAATCTTCTTAGATTCAAAAGGAATTTTAGCCCATAAGCTTTTCCAAAATCCCCAGCACGACTATCGTTTACAGCGTTGTTACAATTCGTTAGAGGCTTTTCTAGAGTACTTGACTTACTATTTTGATACCGCTCGCGACTACATTCGTTTAACCGAATCCAAACAATCGATTGCCAATATTTTAATCACTTATATTGACAAGCATTTTACCGAGGATTTGAACCGTAAAGCATTGGCAGAGATTGTCTATTTAAGCGAAGACCACTTGGCACGCGTCTTCAAAAAAGAGACGGGTCAGACCCTGGTAAGCTATATCACCGAAAAACGATTAGGCTTAGCCAAGAGTCTGTTACTACACTCCGATGAACCTATCTATCAGATTGCTAGTGCAGTAGGCTATGACAACTATTCCTATTTCACTAAAATTTTCAAAAAAGAAGTTGGCATTACACCGGTAGAATACCGCAACAGCCCCCAAGAAACAGTCGGCTAGTGTCGTGTCTGGCGTTGTTCATAAGCTGAGGATAGCAAGCGCATGAAGTTTTTCCAGCCTGATGCCGAGCTGCAGGTTTTTGGGGCAGTGAACTAAAAAAAGACGAACAACGGCCAATTTGATGTGCTGTCGTTCGTCTTTTTTGGTTTTGTAATACATTTTCAAAAGGGCTAAACCTGACTTATCTTTGCTTTTTGATTAGATAATTGTCATCTGACTGCCCTCGTGGCTACAGTTAATCTGGTAAGTTTGCCCTTGATAGCAAATCTTAAAACTTACTTGTCGCCATTTTTGCGGCAGTCGTGGTTGTGATTGAATCCCGTTTTTGGTAATCTTCAGCCCACAAAAACCTAGAACTGCTACCATCCAAGCCCCACCATTAGCTGCTGGATGCGTCCCACCAATATATAAGTCACCAGCGAAGCTTTTGCTTTCACCGGTTAGATCTACCTCTGCTGTCTTCATGAAATAGTCGTAAGCCCACTCCTCTTTTCCAATCAAGCAAGCTGTTAACCCATAGATACACGCACTCAAAGATGACCCGTGCTCAGTTCGAGGCTCGTAATATTGCCAATTTTTGGTCAGCTCCTCTTGCGTGTACTCATTGCTGAATAAGTACTGGAGCATAATTACATCTGCTTGTTTAATGACTTGCGTATCGCTAGCCACTCCATAAGCCCCGCCCCAGTATTCTTTAGGGTCTAGCAAGCGCTGTTTCAGAATTTTTGGAAGAGTATCCTCCAGTTTGAAATAGCCATCGAACTGCTCAATCAGTCCAGTAGAAGCAGCCGGTTTGGGTACAAATATCTTCGGTGCCATGATTTTTAATGCGGCTAGATCCTCTGAAAAAGTTAGTTTCTCCAAAATCTCTGTCACTGCTTCTGGGTGACGACTCCTCAGCTCTTCGGTCAACTGAAGTACGGCTGTCATCGTAAACTGTGCGATCTTAGAGGTGTAAGCATTGTTGTACACCCGCTCATGATACTCATCTGGACCGAGAACATCGATCAATTCATAATGATCCTTTTCCGGCTTGTAATATAAGTAAGACAAATAGAAACGGGCAGCCTCCAATGCTAATTCCAAACCACCTGCAAGTAGTAGTTGATCATCACCTGTATATTGAAAATACTGTTTTAGAGCATAGACAATATCGCCAGAAATATGGATCTGCTTGTCTTTAAAATAAGTCCTCTGTGGGCGTTTAGTAAAAACATCTACCACATTGTAATCACTAGTAGCATCAAAGCCGCCTTCTTGAGATTCCCAAGCAAAAAATACACCGCGATAGCCGTATGAAGCGGCTTTTTTTCGTGCTTCAGTCAGACTGTCAATCCGATATTGTAACAGATTTCGAACCAGTTCTGTATCATGATGCAAAAAGAACGGCATCATAAACATCTCTGTATCCCAGAAAACAGCACCTTTATAGGTCTGACCGGAAAGACCGCGGGCAGGAATGGATAGTCCGCTGCAATGATGAGGAGCGATAATTTGTAGCTGGTACAGGCTATACCTCAAGGCAAAATCTGCCGCCTCATCACCGGCAATTTCTATATCTGTCAGTGCCCAACGTGCTTGCCAAACTTTTTTGTGGGCTTCCCAAGCTTGTTGAATATCTTTTGCTGTCGCTGTTACCAAACTTTCTCGGCATGCTCTTTGTGGATTCTGTTGCTCACCGCTATGGTAGATCTTAATCAATTTACTGATTTTGACCGTCTCACCTGCGTCCAGTTTGAATGACAAATGTCGTAATAAGTGTTTTTGATCGACAGTGAAATATTCTTCATGCGGCGTCTCGCTAAAAACTTTTTCCCCAACAGAAACCTGTTGGCCGCTTTCTTGAGTCGCAGCTGTCAACTGTAAAATCTGACCAGATTCCATCTGATAGTCCTGCAAGTGGGGACCATTGATATCCCAAATGTCTCCGTCAATTCCGGTAACAATCTCCAAGGTCGTCTTTTCTGTAACGGTTACTTGGTAATCCAGCAATAAAGTGTGGACTTCTGCCGCTGAAGCTGTTCGTTTGGCTTCAATCGTAATGTGGTTGTTTTTAACAGCAAACTCTGAACGTCGCTGGTGGATAGCTGTATATAGATCCAGACTTTGGCTGTGGGACACTGGCACCTGCGTTTTGACGCTCACCAGTTGTTGAGCTACACGAATGAACGTAAAGAAAGGATTCGGCGCATTGACTGGTTCACGCCACTTATCTGGAACCTGATCGTATAAACCAGCAAGATTGATTGCAGTTAATTCCTCTTTGGTGTATTCTTCCAAAGTTCCTCGGACACCCAAATATCCGTTTGCTACCAAAAATTTGTTACCAAAATGCACCGCAGCTTCCGGCTGAAAGCCATCTTCCGTCAAAATATGTTGCATCTTCTGCTCCTTTCTAGCAAGTCCATTATTGCTCTTTGATAATGGACTTGCTTTTTGAGACTAGGATTTTCTCTTCTTAACTGTGAATTGTTGATTTTGGCCATCAAATTCAAGCCTCACGCCTTTTCTTATCCCCAGTTGAAGGTATTGCTCCCCTCTTTTAAAAGAACCTCTTTGCCCTGCAGAAGGATTGATAGCTCAGCTTTGTCCATCATATCGATACGATAGTCAGCCTTTGTGACGGCTATGAAAAGATGGGCCCCTTTATAATGAAGATGGAAAGAATAACTGTCCCAATCTTGTGGGATCGTCGGCGCGATTACTAACTTGTCAGCGTCACTACGGACACCACCAAACCCATAAATGATATTCATCCAAGCACCGGCAATCGACGTTGTATGCAACCCTTCTCTTGTATTGCGATTGTAATTATCAAGATCCATCCGAGTAGCGAATTCAAAAAATGAATTGGCCTCTGACTCTTTTCCAAGCTCAGCTGCTAAAATCGAATGAATTGCCGGAGACAATGAGGACTCATGAATCGTTTTTGGCTCATAAAAATCATAATTGACACGTTTAACTTCAGTCGTGAAATGCTGATTAAGCAGGAACAAAAACATTAGAACATCTGGCTGCTTGATCATATCGTTTCGATAGATTCGATCATATGACCAGTGATGATACAAAGGAAAATCGGTAATTGGAATCTTGTGGATATCCACATGCGGCAATTGGAAAAAGCCTTCGTGTTGTTCAAAGAGTCCCGTTTCAGTTTGAATGATCTTCATGTGATCGGAACAACGACGCCATTGTGCTAATTCTTCTTCAGTCACTGCCGTCTTAGCTAGGATGGCTTCATAGTCTCGTGGGCTATTTTGCTGCACTTCTTTCAGCAAAGTCAGTGCGTAGTCAATACTGAACTTGGCCATCAGATTGGTGTAAGTATTATGATTGACCATCATCTGAAATTCGTCTGGACCCATGACAGACCACAACCCAAAGTACTCGCCGTTTTGATCCCAATCCCCTCGACTCACCATAAATCTGCTGATTTCTAAAAGCATTTCTAAGCCGTGACGATAGAGAAATGCACGATCATCGGCAAATTTACTATAGTGCCAAATAGCAAAAGCCACCCCAGAACTTGGCTGGAATTGCAAAGAAGCATGTTGCCACAAATCGCTGGATTCATTTCCATTTAATGTGGCAATAGGATAACAGGCCCCTTGGCAGTCAAGTTCTTTGGCACGGTTACGGGCCTGATCCAGTGTGTGATAACGAAACTCCAAAAGATTTTTAGCGGCTTCCAGGTTTGAAAACAGGTAATAAGGCAGGCAGCAGGTCTCCGTATCCCAAAAAGCATGTCCACTGTAGGCTTCACCGGTCAATCCTTTAGCACCGATATTGTTACGAGGATCTTGTCCATGATAGGTTTGATTCAATTGAAAAATACAAAAGCGAATGCCCTGCTGCTGTGCCTCGTCTCCCACGATTTCAATATCTTCATTTTGCCAAACCCGCTTCCAATAGGCTCGTTGGGAAGTTTGAGCTGTTTCCCAAGTCAACTTGAAATTTTCTTCTACCGTATCAAGTCCACTAACCCAATCCTTCTGACCCTTGCCACTTTTTTCAGCAATATTCACTGCGTGTCTTCGTACAAGAAATTTTTGCTGCGGCTCCAAAGAAACCGTGAGCTGTTTTCCGACAAAATATTCTTCATTGATATCAGCTACTTGATCCGGTACTTGCGAGTAATCCAGCGTGAAGGCTGACAACAGCGTCTGTTTAGTAGTGTTGGTCTCCCCCAAAATTGCGCCACCTTGAGGCAGGACTTTCTTTTCTAAAATCTGCCAATACCGATAATCTTCTCCGAAATGTTTGGTTTTAAAGTCTGCTCCCAATTTCATTTCCAGTGTGACTGGCTCGTTAAGAGGGGTAACAGTGATTTCTTGGAACATATTTTCTACTTTTTCCATATGCAAAAAACGACGAAAAGATAATTTTACCGCTTTGCCACTAGACAACGTCACCACATAATTCTTAGTCAGAATGCCACTGCGCAAATCCAATTCACGACTAAAGTCTGTGATGTGACTTTGACCGATTGTTACTGCTTCGCCATCTAGTCGGATTCTGGTGTACAACCAATCGACAGTATTTACCATAAAATGAATTCGCTGCACAATCCCCTTGTATTGAACTCGATTTAAATGTCGACCATTTTCGTAAATTCCATTAAAATAGCTGCCCAACAAGCTAGCATCTGTCGTTCCTTCCTCATGATAGCCACGAACACCGGCATATTCATTGCCTAAAGAAAAAATTGATTCCGCAACCTCACTATAGGCCGAATCCAAGCCCCTCTCTTTTATTACCCAAGGGTCGACTTCAAAATATCGATCAGCGATTTTCCCCATCCTTGCCACACTCCTTTGTTTTTCTTCAGTTTACGAATAGTAACACCGCCAGACAATTCTTTAAAAAGCAGATGTCGGGAATGGCAATTCAAAAGTCGGGATTGTCGATGCACCCTGTACTTTTCCGTGATTTCAAACAAAGGTATTTAACTGAAGCAAAACTCAACACTTTAGCTGCAGCTCTTTCGAAAAATTTATTCTAGAGATAAAATTCCTTGCAAGTAAAGTACATTCAACAGTATAAAAAAAGACTCAAACAGTCCTTGTTTGAGCCGATATTTGTAATCTATCGTTTTTTTTACTCCAGAAAAGCGGCAGCGATTCATTGTTTGGCTGACTGAATATATGGGAGTCTCTGAACCGTAGCACCGATGGAAGACGCGTGTATCCATGGGACGTTGCTGATTTGCGCAAAATTTTCGGTATTGCCAGTCAAGATAACCCCCGCAAACTTTGTAGCAGCAAGTGTCTTGTACTCCTTTGTCACAGTTGGTAGCATACGCAATAATGGTGAGCGCTTTGTTCCTTCATTTTCCTTTAGGTTGCCATACTTATTGGCGACACGAAGAAATTCATCGTATTGTTCGTTAGTCAGGGTTCCCTCAGTGTCTTCTGCTTGGATACCAAAGTAGCCCTGTTCATCGCTTAGATTCGGATCATCTTTACCAGCGACCCCTAACCAGTACCAATTAATCATCAAATTATCAGGGATCAATGACAATATTTCTTGGTACGTATAGTCTCTATCGAAGGTAACCGCTAGCTCACCGACATACCCCGTCATCGTTGATAATTCTTTAATTTGCCGCTCTGGCTCTTTATTGTTCCCTGTTAATTTTCTATTGTAAAAATGAGCAATTTTTTGATAATTTTCCTCATCCATATCGAATTTACTAGTTTGATTGTAAATCATATCTGATCTATCGCCACCAAAGTCCGCTCCCAACCATGAATATTTAGAAGAAATATTGCTCCACTTCACATAATAGCCATTGATATTCTTATAGCTGTCATGTATCACTGTCCCTCCAAAAAGTGAGTCTTTTGAAAATGACCACCCCTTGGTTTGGACATTAGGTGAATTGATTTGAATTTCCATACCGACTTTCTCAATCAATTGTTGCCGATGTTGCCCACTCAAATACTCGATTCCAAAGATTCCGCCACAAAAAATAATTACTGCACAAATTATTGAAATCAGTATTGTAGTTATCGTTCTTTTTCGTTTTGTCTTACGAGCCAATTTTTCAAATTCTACATCCAACTTTTCCATCTATCCTTACTCCTCTTCAATAAATTGTTTTAACTTGCCTCGGATTCGAAATAACCGAGTTTTCACCGCACTCTCGCTAATTTCCAGTATTACAGAAATCTGACGGACACTAAGCTCCTGCTCATAGCGCATCAAAATGAGTAGACTTTCTTCTAATTCCAGCTTTCCTAGAGCAGTGATGAGACCGCTATCAGGAAGTATTATGTCACTCCATTGCGACTTAGAAATAATTTCTGGAATTAATTCAAGGTAGCGCTTCTTCCGCTTATAAAGATTGTAGTATCTGGTTATCGCAACTCGATACATCCACGCACGTAATTTATCTGGCGACAAAACAAGTTCTGTTTCCAATAATTTAACAAAGGCTTCCTGAGAGATATCTTGAGCATCCTCTTTGCTGGCACCAGCTTTAATCAGATATGCGATGAGCTCTTTTGCAATTGTAATCAACTGCTGTTCATATTGCCCAATATCCATCTTTCTCCCCCTTCCACCTATATAACAATTAACTTTCCCATTGGTTACATCTCTTTCAAATTTTTCCAAACCCTCGTTTATTAGAAACAAAAAGAGAAAATGGAAAACGCAGGAAAACTAGCAACTTAAAAAAGATCGCTTTGAAAAAAAGTAAAAATGGCCTAGAAAAAATCCCCTAGCAACACTGAGCCAGAGGATTTTCCATTGTTCTAATTATTCTTACTTCACTTCATACTTAAAACTTGGGTCGACTTCTTTATCCAGCTGGTCGAAGCTTGCCTGGATACGACGTTCGACTTCGGCCATGCCTTCTTTGTCCATCTTCTTGATGTCTGAGATGTCGATAGGCTCGCCGAAACGCATTTTTACTTTGCGGCGTTTCAAAAGATCCTTGAAAGTCAGCGGCCCTTGATATACGCTGGGGACGATTCGGACTTTGGCCATTTTAGCGATTAGTGCCATGCCGCCTTTCAGATCAGTGGAATGACGCGTGCCACTAGGAAACATGATTAAACTAAGATCGGAATTTTTCAATAACTTAATTGGCGTCTTCACTGCGCTAGGTCCCGGATTATTACGATCGACGGGAAATGCATTGGCATGGACTAAGATAAATCGCAAAATGGGATTTTTGAAAAGTTCTTCTTTAGCCATGAAAGCAAATTTTTTCGGCCGTGCACCGACTGCCATATACAAGGGGTCCCACCAGGTGCGGTGTGGCGCTACCAGAATATAGTTCTCCTCTTGGGGCAGTGCTTCCCGATTTTGAAAATCAGCCCGTCCGTTGACCACAAATAAAACGACTCGTGCCACAACGCGAATAAACGAATAAAACATACTATCAACCTTTCCTGAGGCTTTTCTTACAATTGATTTATTGGTAGAGAATTGCTAGAAACACCGTGAAAATTAAACCATTATCGTGACTTTCATAAAAGACCACTAATCAGATGCGAGTTCAGAAAGGCCTTCTCATCTTGATTGAATGAAAAGACGCGCCAATTGTCACAGGTGTTTTCAGACACACTCTAGTATGCAAAACTTTTGCGAGAGTGACAAGTCTCTTTTTGCAGTTTGCCAAAACCGCCGGACATAGTATAATACAATTTATTGCAAAGCAGGTGACTAACGCTTGATGCCCTGCTTTTTAGCATTTTAAATTTTGTTAAAGAGCGTGGCCGCAAGCTGGCTGCTGCTTTCTACTTAAACTACAGAAACGAGGCCTTTTGATGGACTTACATACTGGTGAACGCATTGATCAGCTGTATGCCGAAGATATTCGCATCATTCAAAGTAGCGAAGTCTTTTCCTTTTCGTTGGATGCAGTGCTCCTGGCCAATTTCCCCAAAATTCCCAAACGAGGCAAAATCGTCGACTTGTGTGCGGGTAACGGTGCGGTGGGTCTGTTCGTTGCAAAAAAAACACTGGCGCAAATCGAAATGGTGGAACTGCAGCCGCGGCTCGCCGACATGGCTCAGCGGAGTGTCGCACTGAACGGATTGGAAGAACAGATTACAGTCCATCAGTTGGATTTAAAAGACAGTTTGTCGGTGATTTCCGCTGATTCAGTAGATCTGTTGCTGTGTAATCCTCCCTATTTCAAAAATCTGCCAACAAACGATAAAAATCCCAATCCCCACCTGGCGATTGCCCGCCACGAGATCCACGCTGATCTCCATGATGTCCTGCGGGTCTCCGCCAAAATGCTCAAGATGAACGGCCGCTTTGTGATGGTTCACCGACCAGAGCGTTTTTTAGAAATCATGCAACTGATGCCAGACTATCGGATTGCTCCTAAGCGTGTGCGTTTTGTCTATCCAAAAGCCGACAAGGACGCCAATATTTTGTTGGTCGAAGGAATCAAGGATGGTAAGACAGACGGCTTTAAAGTCGCACCGCCGCTGATTACTTATGGCACAGATGGCGAATACACCCAAGAAATCAAGGAGATGCTATTTGGAAATGGCCGCAACTGAGCATTATTTTTACGTTCTTCATTGTCGGGATGGCAGCTATTATGGCGGCTACACCACGGATCTCACCAGACGGCTGGCAGAACACAACGCCGGCATCGGGGCCAAGTATACCCATCCTCAAAGTCGCCGGCCCCTGACTATGATCCATGCGGAAGTTTTCAAAACTCGCAGCGAAGCCACCAAAGCCGAAGCCGCCTTCAAAAAACTGCCTCGCCCGGTAAAAGACCGCTACCTGAGAGAAAATCACGCTCGGAATGTTGTGGGTTCAGCGACTAATAAGCGAGTAAATGCAAGCAAGAAATGAACACTAGCAAAAAAGGATCCCTGCCGTGTGATATGCAGGGATCCTTTTTAGGCTGAAGATTCTTTAAGCTGGGTCAGTTTCAAAAGCATTTCACTGAGGCGACCAGGATAAAAGGGCCAGCCAGTCAGTCTTTGGGCAAAAGCCATCGCAGAAATTTCCCGCAAGATAGGAAGTTCTGTCTGATGAGTATACGGTCCCAGCTTCCACAGCTTCAGTCGATATTCCTGCAGTGGAACTGCCTTTTGCGTTTCATCCAGATAATGAAATAGTTCATGGGCGATTACAACTGAGCGCCATGAATCGTAGCGCAAAAGAGGCATTTTGGCAGCTGCGAGCTGTGCATCATAGCGGGCAAAATAGCGATTGATGAAAATTTCATTGGGTGTCTCAAAATATCCGATGGTGGTAAATTCCGGGGCAATCGGATATTCAGCTTCAGTCACCAAGGCTCCTAAGCGGATAGCTAAATCGGCCGTGTCCAGTAATGGCTGCCACTTTTGATTGTTGCCACTTGCTGATGCTTGTGGTTCACGACCAATTTCAAGGTCGGCAGCGAACGGCTCTTCAGTATCTGTTTGTGGTGCCAAATCCTGGGTGGTTTCAATTTCAAGTGAGTGGTCCCGCAAGAGTTTTTCTGCCAGCTTCACACCGATTTTCAAAGCTGCGGTTGTCAGTTCGGCTCTTTCAGCTGCCGCAATCTTCTTTCCGAAGCGGTCACCAGCTAGTTGTGCCAAGGCATCTTGATATGGATCAGCGGCCAGCGCCTCATGTAGAGCTGCTTTCACGTTTATCATAGGTTATTCCGAGCGCCTACGACGATCACTTCTTCTTTGCCTCCGTGTTGCATCAGTTCCGTATCCATCACCATATGCAGCTGAGACAGTTCCAGCATCCCCGTGTAGTCGATAACTTTAGCACCAATACATAGATAGATATCCGGAGCCAGTTTGATATCGCTCTTGTAGACAGCCAGATCTTCCCAGTAATTGTCAACGATGTTGCGAATTCCGCCGACAGTCGCTTTTTTCGCCTCGGCATCCCCTCGTTGAACTTTGATAAAGCCTTTTTTGTCGATGATTCGCATCTCTTGCTTGTCATTTTTCATTGTGCCAAAGCAGAAGAAGTAGTCATTTTCCTCAATGAGATATACTTTTTCTTCAGCCACCTGCATGGATTTTGCCACTAGTTTCAAAGCTTCGGCTTCATCTACTTTAGCAGCCAGATCCGTTGTTCTCACTTCAGTAGAACCAGTAGCGATTGCCCGTACTTTATTGGTTTGGGCATCAATCTCCATTTGGACTTCGATGGTTTCTGGAGATGCGCCAGATTTAGTTGCCGATTGAATGGCCTCGTTGCGAATATCTTCTAAATCTTGTGGTGCCGGGTTCGGGATGACCCGTTCCACGACGTCACGAACCATGGCTAAGGCAACGCCGATGGAAGAGATGACTTCTGCGTGTTTGGCGATATCATAGCCTAGACCCATGCGTTTGGCTGTGTATGGCAACAGTGCTGTCGCTCCACCACCGCCGCCGACTAGTGAAATCTGGCTGCGCTCCACCTTGTGCTTGTCTGCCAAAAAGTTGATGACTTTGATAACGACATCTGAGGCTTTGTCCATAATCTGCGTGGCCGCAGCTTCGATACTAACTCCCAGTTCTGCTGCCAAAGCTCCGATAGCTTTTCTACAACTTTCCGGATAACCATAGGAGTAGTCGCCTTCTTTCACCAGCCCCAGTGCATTGGCTGCGCAGGTTACTGTGATGGCGTAACGTTTGCCATTGGCACTTTCGATAGCAATGTAATCATTTGGATCATTTTCTAACGGTTGAATGCGCACAACTTTTGGATCAACGATGTCTTCCGGTTTTGCAAAAGCCACATAAGGCAGTTTTGCGATATGGGCTGAACGTGGGCCCACCGCCACAACGGCACTCTTGTCAGCTCGAACCATACTACCACCAGCTACCCCGGAAACGTGAACATCCAATGAGCTGATCAACGTCTTGTGCCCGCCGACAACGGAATAATCAATCATCGGGCGGCCATTTTTGATGACACCAATATCGGTACTGGTACCACCAACTTCAAAGAACACCGCATTAGATGCTTTCAAATACATCAATGCTCCGACTGTGGAGGCTGCTGGGCCGGAAAGCATGGTCAAAACCGGCCGTTTGCGCATTTCATTAATATCCATTACCCCGCCGTCGCCCCGCATGATCATCAGCGGTACTTTGATCCCCGCTTGGCGAACAGAATCTTCGGTACTGTCAGCTGTTTCAAACATTTTCGGCAAAATTGATGCGTTAATCACCGCTGTTCGAGTACGTTTAGACAAGCCATACATTTTACTAATATCAGAAGCTTGAGAAACTTCCAAGCCCATTTCTTTACCCACGGCGGCTAGTTCCTGCTCTTCCAGATTGTCATCCACGCCGAAAGCCTCAGAAGCCACGATTACTTCAGCGCCAGCTCCCACCAACTCTTCAATGGTACGTTTGGCCGTGTCTCGGTCAAATTTTTTCAGTGGAATGTAGCGGTTATGGGTTTTGATACGACGTTTACCGGTCTCATCCAAAACAATGTCGTCGATTTTCGCTTGGCGTTTTGCCATAAAACTGTTGCCCATTCCCACGACACCAGTCACCGCCACATCTCCTTCTAAGAGTGCGTTGGTCGCTTGTGTCGTACTGTGAGCGATAAAAGTCACTTCTTCAGGGGCGATGCCGTTATCTTTCAAACATTTTTCAAATGCTTGGACAACCCCGGCAGAAACCCCCAGTTCATCGTCATGAGTGGTCTTCACAGAACCAATCCCCACGATTTCAAATGTATCATTGTCAATTGCCACAGCCTTCGTATGGGTACCCCCAACGTCAATGCCGACACGGATTGCTCGTTTCATATATTATCCACTCCTTAACCAAACATGAAGTAACAGATCATCACATTAACTGCACCAGCTACCCAGCCCCACGGTACACCGGTCAACATAAACTCTTTGGCGCTCACCTTGGTGTAATTTAGCGCCCACAAGTTCCAAGATTGCGTCGGACAGGTAGACAGGTTCATCGCGATGGTTGGGATGTAAATCAGCGGGAACAACAGACTGACAGGAAAGACCCCCATTGCCTGCAAGATTCCGATGGTAGCACTGCCGGCCCCAAAGACTGTCAGTGGCCCACGGAACAAGCCCAGTGGAATCAAGATTGCAAAGGCCAGACAAAGAACCAATGAATTGGTTGGCACAATATCGCCAAGAACAGCTTGGAAGAAAGGTGCTGCCACGCCAGATGCTTTATTAAACATCGGCAAAATAAACAGGAAGCCTAACAAGGACGCAACGTCCACGACTCCTTCATAAAATGTGCGAGTAATTAAGCGTGTGCCTTCTTTGTAGTTAGGCAATTTACCGGTAACAGCCAGCGCATACAACGATGCCACGATAAAGGCTGGAATTGGCTGCCAGTTAAAGCCAATCGCCAAGAGAACGGGAATCACCGGTGTCAACAAAGCGTAGATAGGAATGTCCTTTTTACGTTCGATCGTTGCAGCCGTCGCCGCCCAGTTGAAAGATTTTTTCTTACGCAATCCGAAAACCAACATCAAGATAATCATCAACGTTTGCACACCAAGCGCAGCAAAGCCGAATTTCAAATAGTTCATGTCGTATTGGTATTCCGGAAAGATCCCCTGCATTTGTTTAAACAATACGATATTGACGTACATCCCTGAGCCGACACTCATGAGATAGCTAGTCACTGCCAGCTTTTTCGGTACCCCAAGGGACATGAGGATTGGCAATACAATGATCCCGATGGCAACGACGGCACCGGCACCGAATGTCGAAGTGAAGATCAGTGTAGTAACTAACGATAGCAAAATTGTCGTAAATAGCGGATTTTCACCACTGAGCTCCACTGTTTTTTTAATGAGACTGGACGCAATCTCCGTTTCAATCAAGATCCGGCCGAACCAAGAACCAAAAATAACAATTACTGCAGTGGCTCCCCAACTTTCAGGCCCCCCTTGGAAAATATTCACCATAGCCTCGTCCCAGGTAAGGCGGCCCCCTAAGATACTAAAGCCGGCCCAGACGATAGCCATAACGAAGAAGCCCACCATCAGGTTGCCCCCCTTGGCAGCAAAGCGGATTAACAGGAAATACGTGATCAATAAAATGATACCAATTGCAAAATCCATAAATGTTTCCTCCTTCTTTTTCTATTTTCTCGGTGATGTTGCCGGTGATTCGGATTGTCTGGTTTCAAAGAAGTATACTTTGAAAACTTGAAGTCTTGTTTTGGCGTTTAGGTTGATTAGACGCCTGGCCTCGAAAATTCTATTTTCTCGGTGATGTTGCCGGTGATTCGGATTGTCTGGTTTCAAAGAAGTATACTTTGAAAACTTGAAGTCTTGTTTTGACGTTTAGGTTGATTAGACGCTGGGTTTTAAAGAGCGATAAGGTTATTCCATATTGCTGTGTTGAGCTTTGGCACTTTCATTGGAAATATTCAGCTTTTGGCTGAGGTCCAAAGTGACGTAATCCAATACGAAGTGCAGGCTCTGATCAAACAGCGAGCTCAATAGTTGGATTGATGCCACGCCACTTCCAGTTTTCGTGGCCCCGGGAATGATCACTTTATGGGGTGTCAGCTGTGCCAGTGGTGAATCTGTCGAACTCGTGACAGCTACGACAGTCACACCCTGGTCCACGGCTTTTTGTGCCAGCTGCAGGACTTGTCCCGTCTTGCCGGAGCCGGAAATAGCCACCAGAATATCTTCCGACGCAATCGCAGGGGTAATGGTTTCCCCAATCACATAAACTTTTCGGCCAATATGCATCAGGCGCATCGCAAAACTTTTCCCTTGCAAACCACTGCGGCCTTCACCTAAAAGAAAAACTCGTTTGTCTTGCTGTAACAACTGGACAAAAGCCGCCAGTTGTGGCTCTTCTACTTGATCGATTACTTGGTGAACCTCGGCTAAAATGGTATCCATCATTTGATTTTTCATTTTGCTGCCTCCATAAATGTCTTCAGTGCCAGTGCTGGCTCTTTCGCACCGGTAATTGCCGAACCGATGATGGCAACTTCCAAGCCGGCTGCTTTTAAAGCTGGGATATCAGCCAACTTCAGTCCTCCTGCCAATGCAACTCGTCGAATTTCCGGAAATTTTTCTTTAAAGGCAGCAACCTGACCAGCAACGTCAGTCACCCGACCAGCGTCTTTGGCAAAATGCATTCCGTAAATGGCATTGGGATAGCTGTCAGCGATAGCAGCGATTCGCTTATCAGAGCATTCCAGCAGATCAATCAGCATTTCCCGTTGGAATTCTTGCGTCACTTGATAGCAAATGTCTAGCGTTGCTTTGGCAGAAGCGCCCATCACAGTCAAAATATCAGCTCCAGCCTCAAAATAGCGGCGGAATTCATATTCCCCTTCATCGATGGTTTTGATGTCTGCCAATAGTTTGCCCGCTCGCTGCAAATCTCTGGTCTCTGTGACAGATGCCAGTCCAAAATCTTTGGATAAGGAGGTGCCCAGCTCGATAATGTCAGCTGCTTGCAGTTGCTCTACCAGTTCAATGGCCGCTTCTAATGGCACTCGGTCGATAGCTGCTTGGATCTTCATTTACTCTTTGCCCCCTTCATGGTCGGCGATAAATGACGCCAGTTGTGCCGGTGTCGGTAAGTTTTCATTGTCGGAAATATGGCTGACTTGGATTGCACCAATGGCATTGGCACGAGTCAGGATCTCTGGCCAACTCAAATTTTCCAAGAGTCCGGTGATGACGCCGACTGCAAATCCGTCACCGGCGCCGACTGTATCGACGACTTCTGCTAATTTGAAGCCGGCGACAGTTTCTTCCAACTCCCCGGTAGCCGTTTTGACTTTGACATAAGCCCCTGCTGGTCCCAATTTGATGATTACACCGCGGGAACCTTGTGCCAGATAGAAATCAGCAATTTCTTCTTTTGTTTCATGGCCAGTCAGTAGTTGTCCTTCGCTGATTCCCGGCAGCACATAATCCGCAAGCGCTGCCATTTGATTGATGCGCTGAATCATGGTTTCTTCATTCGGCCAAAGGGTTGGTCGTAGATTTGGATCAAAGGTGATCAGGGTACCCGCCTTGCGAGCAGCTGTCATCAACTGTTTCACATAAGCATAAGTATTTTCGTTCAATGCCATGAAGATGCCGGTGACGTGCAACAAGTCCACGTCAGTGAAGTCAATTTCTTCGATTTCCGTATCACCTAAATGTGAAGCGGCTGAACCTTTACGGAAATAGACGACTTCTGGATCGTTTTGGCTATCTTTGTTCTTCAATTGGAAACCTGTCCCGTAACTTTCATGTGTGAAAACTTTGTCTGTAGCGATTCCTTCATTGGCGATAAATTCTTTGATATATGCTCCAAATGGGTCGTTGCCTACTTGAGTAATGTACGTCATGTCATGATTTAGTCGTTTGACGCCAATAGAAACATTGATTTCAGCTCCAGCGATGAACCGGTCAAAACTTGCAACATCTTTTAACGCGCCTTCTGTCTGTGCAATGAACATGATCATCGGTTCACCGATTGTGACTACTTTTGCCATTTGCTTTTCCCCTCTTTCTTTATTTTCAAAAATTGTCAGTCGCTTGTATCACTTGTTTTCTGACAATGCATTTCGAGTTTTGGCTACTTCTCCGGCGATTTCTGTAAATGCCATCGGGTACTCCAGGATCACTGGCACTTTTGCCAACAGGTAATCTCGCCAGGCAACGCTGCCATCATCCAAGAGTGTCGTCTGGCGGTTACTAGCGACATTCTTCAAATGTAAGACAGTTGTTTGCTGCTGCAATTTGGTAAATGCCTGCTGCAGATCTTCGCCCATCACCAGCCAGTTCCCCACATCAAACGTGTAACCAACAGGCAGTGAGGCGGCTGTGACATCTGCCAGTGCCTCAGTAACTGGTTGTAGTCGGCCGTTTGCTTCGGTCTGGTCATTTTCAATAGTGAGTTGCAGTTGGTAGTTACTTAACAGATTGGTGAGCTCTTGCGGATGAACAGCTTTAATTCCTGCTACTTCACCAATATTGACTTTGACTGAAACGGCACCGAACGCAGCGGCTTCTGCTAACCAGTTTTCCAACAATGGATTTAGTCCCGTTGCGGTAAACAGGCTTTGTGGTACCGAATAAAAGAGTTGCCAATTCTTTTGTGTACCGGTTTCTAAAAGTTCCAAAAAAAATGCTTTTCGTGCAAATTCATCTTGTGGAAGCAATTCTTGGCGAATCTCCACGCCACCGATCACCGGTCCAGCTTGTGCCAGCCGTTTCACAAATGTTGCCTGATCCAGTCCTTCTTCCCCTAACATGACAATCGTATTGATCATAATTGGTTGCATTCTTTCACTCCATTCTGATTGTTAACTACCCTGGCTGCGCCGAGGACCTGCCCCGGCAACAGTTGTGAATTTAATGTATTACAAGGAATCACCTTGAAAAATATTGGCAGCAATTTCCAAACGGCCGTTGAAATCTCCACCAGCAATTTTTTGCAGCAATAACTCCAATGCTTGTCGACCAATTCCGGTTGGGTCTTGGTGGATGCTAGTGATAGTAGGCGTCAAAAGCTCTGCCCAAAACCAATCATCAAACCCTGCCAGTCCCAAATCTTCCGGATAGCCAAGACCACCTTTTTTGCAAACAGTTACCAGTGATTGCAGCGCATTTCCGTTAGCTGCGAAAAATGCTGTTGGTCCGTCAATCTCGGCTGTAATTTTCTCGGGGGTTAAGCCGCGGCCACCTTCTGCTTCAATCAGCGTAAAGCCCAGACCGTTTTCCAGTGCGGTGAGCTTCATAGCATCATGACGATCAAGACGTACGCTGATTCCCTGCAATGGTTCACTAACATGGACAATCTTTTTGTACCCTGCCGCTACAATCAGCTGACCCATCCGCCGAGTAGCAACAAAATTATCTGTCAACACACTGGGATGAGAGACCTGTTCCAGATAACGGTCAATCAGAACTATCGGTACCGTAAAATTCTTTAAGCTTTCGTAAGGCGCATCTACGCGATCCACCGGCTGCAAAATAATACCGGCAATGTCTTGACCTGCCAATTCTTTTAGGGCGTGATTTTCTTTTTCCAACGAATTGTCAGTACTCATCATCACCAACTGGTATTCGGTATCTGCCAATGCATCTTGCACCGCTTTGATCAGATACATGGAATAAAGATTACCAATATCAGCTACAATTAAGCCAATCAAATATTTTTGCTTGGATTTCAATGAGCGAGCTTGTTTGCTGGGAATGTAATCCAGCTCTTTTATGACAGCCTGAATCTTTTCTTTGGTTTCTTCTGACATGTATTGATATTTACCGTTAAGAAAGCGAGAGATGGTGGTTTTGGAGACCCCCGCTGCCTTGGCGACATCTTGGATGGTCACATGGTTCATTTGGGAACCTCCTTTATCCAGTCTATTTTTTAGAAACCGGTTAACTTCACACTTATAGTAAACGCTTTCAGTCTGTGTGTCAATAAAAAACAAGATTTTTTTTTGAGCAAATTAGCAAAACTCAGCAAATAACGTGCCCTTTTTTAGATACCGATTTCCACGCTGCTCTTTTCATTTGAAACAAGACGAAAACTCCCGCTCGATGCTATAATCAAATTAATAGGCTCTTTTCTTGCAAAAAAGAAAGTAGTCGGCAATTTTTAAGGAGGATAAAAATGAAAAAAGTTGGTTTACTTACTTTAGGACTGTTGGTCAGCATGTCCTTTTCCCCTGTGGTTCAGGCGGAAACTTTCTCCAGCACCACTACATCCACCAGCAGTGGTCAAAGAATCAACGTTGAAAACGAGGAATCGTCTTCTGATACATTGACCAATGACAGCAGCAATCCCCCTGCTGTCTCGTCTACCAATAGCAGCTCTGATAACGAGACAGGCTCGATAAGTACCACTCAAGACAGCAGCACCGCTAATTCAGGGGAAACTCCTCCTTCTGGCACCCAGGATATTGGGGAGAAAAAGCCGACAAGTGACACTGAGACGCAAGACCTGCCAGAGGTTGATTGGATCGAAGCGGCAGGTTATTTCACTGTAAATGATCCTGAGGCACTCTTTAATGATCCGCAAACAACACAGCCCGCCACCGGAATCACTGCGGGTCAAACATTACAAATCCTTCGTAGCAGTGAAGCAGCTGACGGCCATCTATTGGAATTGGCAACAAATACCGGCCAACTGATTTATGGCAAAGATACGGCTGGCACATTTGCTGCTGATGCTTTCGGCACCCCAACACTACTTTCTGGTTATCTTGTCATCAGCGATACTCAAGCAGTCATCTGGCAAGACGCCGGCGGAAGCAAGGTTCGCCCCGCAACCGACTTTTTAAAAAGCACATTGACAATCACAGCTCAAGCCAGACATTTCAACGGTACTACCTTTTATCAAGTCAGCAGCAGCGGCAAAGTCATTGGCTGGTTGCCTCAGTCTGCTGCCACCTTGACAGATGCGCAAGGAACTTATCGCAGCCACGGTCGCTACCTATATCTGAAAAATAGTCAAACTGTGATCTGGAAAGATTTTACTTTCAAAAACAAGCACAATACTGCCGCTTTTTTGAATCGGGTCTTGCTAGCTAAAGGAATCTATTATCACGCCAATGGGAAAAATTACCTCAGCGTCTATGAAAAGCGCAACGGCAAAGATACTTGGGTGGGCTATGTCGAAGAAGCCACCGTCACTTATACCGCCGGTCCACAGGGGAATTATCAGAACAACGGCCGCTATGCTACGATTAAAAGTGCCAATTATACCATCTGGGGCAGCTTTAACTGGACTAAAAAGAATACCTCCAAATCAGTAATGGGACAAACGTTTCGGGCAAAAGGCCAATACAAGCATTTCAACGGCAGCACGTATTTAAGTCTCTACGATAATAAAAATAACTGGGTTGGCTACATCAACGCTACCGGAGTCACCCTCACCAGCGGGGCACAAGGTAGTTGGCAGCAGCTGAACAAATACGTCACAGTTACAAGCAAAAATTACACCTTGTGGAGCAGCTTTTCTTGGAACGCCAAACAAAAAAGTAGTACTCTCGCTACTAAAACCTATTTAGCAAAGGGACAATACCGCCATTTTAACGGTTCCATCTATTACAGTCTTTATGACAATAAAAACAAGTGGCAAGGTTATCTAAACGTCAGTGGAGCCAAAGTGGCTAACGGTCAACAAGGAATTTGGCAGAAAAGCGGCCAACAGGTGATTCTCACCAAACAAAACTGGAGTCTGTGGCAAAACTTCTCCTGGAAGAAAAAAGCAAGCAGCTCCTCTTACCGCAGTAAATTGTTCACTGCTCAGGGCTACTACCGTCACTTCAACGGCTCGAAGTATCTTTCTTTATATGATGAAAAAGGCAAGTGGTACGGCTATATCAACGCCGATGCCACCAAAACTGCAACTTCTACCAAAAGCAAACTGAGTAAAGTCCAAACCATGCTGAACAAGAAATACAAAGCAGGCAACGTGGGTATCTATGTCATGAGTCTTACTGATGGGCAAACCGCCCAGATTAATGGCAATCAAAGTTTCATGGCCGCCAGCACTGGTAAACTCCCGGTCTTGTATTACACGCAAAAACTAATCAATGAGAAAAAGCTGGATTCTAAAAAGCTCTATACCTATACAGACAAAATCAATACCATGTCACTTTCTTATATGAGAGGCGGCGCCGGCATTCTGCAAGGGAAGCCTTTTGGCGGAAAGTACAGCTTGGATACGATTATGAACTGGACCTGTAAGTATTCCGACAATCAAGGGGCTAATTTTCTTGGCTATTACGGAGCCAATCAATATGATCAAAAGATGAAAAATGAGATCAGTCGCGTTGTCGGGCGCAAGTGGGACCGATTCCGCTATGTTTCCGCCAAAGAAAATGCTCTGCTTCTAAAAGAGATGTATCACAACGGCGGCAAAGTCCTTGATTATTTATCCAACACCACTTACGACAGCCAGCGACTGCCAAAATATCTCCCAGTCAGAGTCGCCCACAAAATTGGTGATCTCTACGGCTATGCCCATGACTGCGGAATTGTCTACACCAAACAGCCCTACATTATCTGCGTCATGACTAATAATTCTAGTTACGAAACGATTTCCAAAATCTCTAAAGACGTCTACGATATCATGAAATAGACACTGAAAAATTCGATCTCCTCATAGATAGCACAAAAAACAGCAGGCGGTGACAATCCTCCAGTCTCCTCTAAAGCGACACTACCAAAGGGGAACCAAAAAAGCCAAGCTCCTTCCATTAAAACAGTGGAAGGAGCTTGGCTTTTATTATCAACAATTTCTGAAAAACGCCTCAGCTCAATAAACTGCCGAGAAAAACCCCTACAAAACTCAATAGCAATCCGCCGCCATAGGAAATAGCAAAATACGTATAAAACAATGGCCGATCATTTCTGTATAGAGTAAACAGTTCAAAATTGAAGGTAGAAAAGGTGGTGTAGCCTCCCATCATACCGGTACCCAGAAACAAATACCAGGACTGATTGAGATGGAGGCCGGCAAAAATTCCCAACAGCAAAGCGCCGGTCAAATTGATTAGCTGAGTAGCAAATGGGTAAGGATGGGGCCTTTTTTCAAAAAAACGGTTGATCCCATACCGAGTGACAGCCCCCAGCGAGGCACCGAGACCGACTAACAGAAAAGACATCATACCTCCTCACCGCCTTCTTTGGGATGGTAGACAGCTTCTCCCAGGTATGCAAACAGCAGGCCACCTACAATCGACACCAACAGATACACGAATGCGCCGCCGATATTTCCGGCTTGGAAGAGTTGTATCGTATCTAGTGCAAAGGACGAAAACGTGGTCAAGGCGCCGAAAAAACCTGTCCCGACACCTAATATCAGACGACCATTCATATCTCGGTCTGCCATAATATGCTTCACCAGCCAACTAAACAAAAAGCAGCCCAGCAGATTGACGAGCAATGTCGCTATCGGAAAGCCATTCACTTTGGGAAACAGTAAGCTAACCCCATACCGAAGATTTCCGCCTAAAAATGCAAAAAGACCGACGATCACATAATTCACAACTCTTCCTCCTTTCTGTCATTTCATTAAATCGTAATCAGCAGGACTAATGATTACGATAGATTATAGCTCAGTCTTTGTTTTCCATTGCGGCCTTCAGAGCTGCTGCTAAAGGACTTTCAACGTTATCTTCTGCTTGCGAGTACTGCTTCATCAGCCGTCGTTCTTCATTTTTGGTCATTTTTTTCTTTCGCTCTTGTTTGTCGGGAACCTTTTCGGTGATGCCGCAGAATTTACATTTGAAAAAGGCGCCGTTTTTTCCGTCAATGATTTCCATTTTTTTGTGGCATTGTGGGCAACGATGATTGGATACTTTAGGATCTTTGCGTCGCCGATAACTACACTCACTGTTGCTGCAGATATAGATTTTGCCATCTTTGGTGTTACGTTCTCGCAATTGCGATCCGCACTCTGGACAGATTTTCGTAGTCAGTGAAAAATCTTTGTAGGTTTCTTTTGACGCTTTGATTTCAGCCACCAAACGCTTAGTATCTGCTTCGATGCCTTGTAAGAAGCGCCGAGGATTTTCTTGACCCTTAGCGATGGCTTCCAAGCTGCGTTCCCACTTAGCTGTCAACTCTGGCGAAGCCAATGAAGGATTTACCAGCGACAACAGTTGGCGCCCTTTAGGAGTTACTGCTAAAAAGTTACCCCGTCGCTCCATCAATTCAGACTTCAACAGCTTCTCGATGATTTCAGCACGAGTGGCAGGTGTCCCCAGGTTCCACTTTTCCATTTGCGCCAAAAGCGTACCTTCTGTTGCCAGTTTTGGCGCACTCGTGAGCTCTTTGTTGATTTTGAAATCACCTTTGACGCTTTTGATTGCTGACCAGTCTGTTTTAGAAGTACTTTGGCTGGTTTCTTTCGTTTCTGCTTTCCAACCGGCTTGTAAAACTTTTTCTTGTTTGAAGTAGAAGACAGCATCTGCCACCTGCACTTGTGCCTTGGTGGTGGCAGTCACGTATTTTTCTGCGAAGAGTCCCAAAAAACGTTCCACGATCAGATTATACACGCGACTTTCATCAGTGCTCAGTTTTTCATACCGAGGCCGTTCTTCTGTGGGTATCAAAGCGTAGTGATCCGTCACTTTGCTATCATTGAAGACTGCCGTCTGCCGAACCGTCGCGCCTTGAGCCAGATAGCGCTTGGCACGCTCATCGTACCCTGCCAAAGCCTGCAGTCGCTCTTTCATCGTTGCTGCCACATCTTTTGGCAAATACTTGGAATCCGTCCGGGGATAGCTGACGATTTTATGGGTCTCATACAGGCTTTGTACAATCGACAAAGTCTTTTTGGCAGAGTACTGATACAGGCTATTGGCAGTCTGTTGCAGCTCCGTCAAATCATAGGGTAGCGGGGCCGCCACCGCTTTTTCTTTGACCGAGACATCGGTTACCCTACCAATCTTGCCTGCCAGTTCTTTAACAAAATCTTCAGCCTGCTGCCGCTCGGTGAACTGTTGCGGGTTTTTCAACTGCAATCGTCCTGTTTCGTTGCCATGTACTAAGTCGATCGAATAGTAAGTTGTAGGAATGAACTTTTCTGACTTCTCCTGTGCGCTATGCACGAGGTTCAATGTCGGTGTTTGGACCCGGCCGGCACTGAGGTTATCCTCGTATTTTACCGTCAATGCACGGGTCACATTTAGTCCTACCAACCAGTCAGCCTTGCCCCGCGCTACTGCGGATTGGTACAGATTTTCATAATCTTTCGCCGGTTTTAATTGCGCAAAACCCGTTTTAACGGCTTTTTCAGTCTGAGAAGAAATCCACAGACGTTCCAACGGTTTGCTGAATTTCAGCCATTCAAAAATATAGCGACCAACAGCTTCCCCTTCACGACCGGAGTCAGTAGCGATTATGCCACCGGTGACATCCTTGCGTTTTGCCAAATTGCCAATCAGCTTCAACTGACGGGAAGTCTTTGGTAGCGGCTTTAAGCCAATCTGTTTGGGGATCATGGGCAGGGTTTCCATCTGCCAGGTACGCCATGCCGGATCGATATCTTCCGGCAGTTTTAAAGTCAGCAGGTGACCATAAGCCCAGGTAATCAAATAGCGATCACTTTCAAAATAATCCCGTCCTTGGGGTTTGGCTCCCAATATTTTGGCATAGTCCTTAGCCACACTGGGTTTTTCAGTCACGATTAGTTTTTTTCCCATGATTCTCTCCTTTATCAAAAGCTGTCGCTAAAAAAATGATTCTCGCCAGCAGCTACAGTGCGTTGTCTTCCTACCATTTTACAATCAAATTCTCTGCGGCGCCACCTCTGTTATCTTCGCCTTTCCCCTTGTAAGTACTTCTTAGAAAACTTGCGGATCGAAGTCGTAAAACACTGCTGTCGGCAGCTTCCATCGAAAACTGTTTTTACTAACAGACACAACAAAATCCGGACCCTGGCTGACCCAGCCCGCCTGTTTTAGAACAGAGCAAGCAGTGGTAGAGTAGGATCCGGATAAGGTGACAGTAAATTTTGGGGCCATCTCACTGGCGACACCTCAGACTACAGCCGGATCTTGTCTGATCCGCTGACAGCTTTTGATTTTTTGTTCAGCATGGAGATTTTCAAATAAATCTCGTTCGCTAGTTTCGCTGACAGGTTGGTAATCCTTCAGCAGCGCCAAGCCGGTGTATTGTTGGATATAATCGTCGCATTCTTCACACCAGCGCTCATCGTCTTCTTTCCAGAAGGCGCTGAGAAAATTTGCTTTGGCAGAGCTATTGGGAAATTTTTGGGCTAGTCGCTGCCATTCCTGCTTGTAAAAGGCTTTGGCTTTGGCAGCGTCGGCAAATTCCACTTGGCTGCGGATATCACGGCGCCAATCTTCAAAGAACCACCAGGGCTCATTGTCCCCATACATTACAATGACTTGATACATATCATTACTCCCTTTTCCCCTGAAATGATTTCGTGTAGTAAAGCTCTTCGGTTAAGTCACCGACGAATCATGTCCCCACATGTCCTTCGTTTCTTTTGTTCGAAGAGTTCCATACCCAAACTTGATAAGACAATATTAACCGCCTTTTTAAAGCGGGGCAAGGATTCTGTTTGAAAAGCTTAAAGTATTTATATATTTGCAGAAGTGAAAATTTTTTTCTCACATTTTACAGATTGTCACTTCTCAAAATTTCTCAACTTGCTGTTCGATCTTACCTGTACTATGATTATTATTGGTTCAAATTTGTTAACAAAAAACGGTTGTTACGTATTTCTTACGCAAACCACCTCCAAAAATCCGTTAAAAAGAACCACCGTTACTTAATCTTAAATTTTTTTAAAAGGAGCGCTTGATTTGCTGTCGATACTCATTCAACGTTTGAAAGAAAAACTCAGCCAGCCACGTCCGGTCTGGGAAAAGAATCTAATCGTTTTGTGGTTTGGTACCTTTATGGCGGGGATTGGCTTTAGCCTCGTGATGCCCTTCATGTCCCTTTACATAGATACACTGGGAAATTTTTCCTCCCAGGCTCTGAACTTGTGGAGCGGGTTGGCCTTTTCCGCCACATTTCTGGTGACGACGCTAATTTCTCCTTGGTGGGGACGTTTAGCAGATCAAAAAGGCCGCAAATTGATGCTTTTGCGAGCCAGTCTGGGTATGGCAGTCGTGATTTCGCTGATGGGACTGGTCACTAACGTCTACCAGCTGGTGGGTCTGAGGCTTTTACAAGGCGTCTTTTCCGGCTATGTTTCAAATGCCACTGCCCTTGTGGCTACTGGCACTCCTAAAGCCCGCAGTGGCCAAGTCTTGGGTACCTTGGCCACCGGAGCAGTCACCGGTCAACTATTAGGCCCGCTCTTAGGGGGACTCACCGCTACTGCATTTGGCTATCGAACCACCTTTTTCATTACCGGTACCATTCTGTTTATCGTGTTTATTTTGAGCCTGCTTTTTGTTCATGAAGAGTTTACTCCGGTGGAAAAAGAAGCTCTGCAGCCAGCCTCTGCAATTCTAAAAGAATTGAAATATCCCAAGGTGGTGCTGGGAATGTTCATCACCACCATGATTATTCAAGCATCCAATAATTCCATCAGCCCCATCATCAGCCTCTACATTCGCCAGCTCCTAGGTGGTCATGGGAATGTCACCTTAGTCAGCGGTATCATCGCTTCCATCCCCGGTATCGCGACATTAATTGCCGCCCCCCGGATGGGTCGACTGGGAGACCGCATCGGCAGTGAGCGCATATTGGCAGCTGGGTTGATCCTAGCCATTTTTGTCTATCTCCCGATGGCCTTTGTCACCAATGTTTGGCAGCTGGGCGTATTGCGTTTTTTGATTGGCGTTTCCGATGCTTGTCTATTGCCGGCAGTCAATTCACTGATTACCAAATATTCGCCGCATCATGCTGCTGGACGTATCTTCAGCTACAACCAGTCCTTCCAAGCTACCGGCAATGTTTTTGGGCCTATGATCGGCTCGTCTATCTCTAGCTTTTTCGGCTACCGCGGTGTCTTTATCTCTACCTCATTTTTAGTCCTGCTTAACTACTTGCTAGTGAGAAAAAATACTGCTGACATCCGTCGTCATCGCCAAAACAATGAGAATACCGGCAATTAAGCCAAACCGTTGCCAACTTTGGTAGCTGGCTCTCTTACTTGTCCACCCCTTCAGATGACGGAGCTCACCCAAAGGGGCTGTGCCAATAGTTGAGTCACCGTCCTACGAAGCGAACAATACCAAATGTGAGCCCCCAAAAGCCGACAATCTTCCATTAAAAATCATTGGAAGATTGCCGGCTTTTCATTGCTAAAAATGTCAAAGGCTGACTAACCTTGATTTCATCAAGCCAAGTCAGCCTAATTCACTTCTCTTTACACGTGTGGTAATGTTCTCGCTTCGGACTAAGACATAAATAAGGTCACAAATTTTCCTTATCCGTATCCTTTTTATTAATTGTGGTTAAACATACGCTGTTTAGCACTTGGAAGTAACTTACATCACATTCCCTTTTGATAATATTCGTGTCTAGCTGTTCCTTTTATTCTGAAGACGAGAAGCATTGCAAAGCGCCGCTAATTATCGGCTGACTCCGCTTAAGCGACTCGTTCGAAGTCTTTGAACCAGCTGCCTTGATAAGTTAAACGGCCACTATCTCCTACCACCAGCTGACTGAAAACCTTACGATTGACATCCAAAGCAATTCGTTTGCCATGCTTATCTTCAAAGATCAGCATATAATCGGTGTAAGAAGTTTCGCCATTCCATTGAGTCGCGGCATTTTTGTCAATCAAAGTGGCCAATACCACTTCTTTTGGTGAAGACACATTTTTGATTAGTCGATAAAGGACTGTTCCAATAATAACCACAAAAAGCAGTACAACCAGTGCCGGGATGACTTTGAACAAAATAGGCATTTCCCCTAATTCAAAAAACGGATCATTAACCACAACAATTCCCCCTAACAAGTGATTTTGACTAGAGTATACCAATAACCTGTACCAACTGCTAGTGCTGTTGGCAAAATAGTATAGGCCGATTTTCAAAGTACCGAAATTTCACACAAAAAAAGAGCAGTGGCAACTGAAATTTTCAGCCCCTCTGCTCTTTGTTTTTGCCTCTCATGACAATGGCGTCTAAATATCGCCTCTTTTTACAGCTGTTGCCAGCAACCTAGCCGCTCCCATAGGCTCAAATTTTTAGTTTGCTATCTTGGCGGCTTTCTCTTACCGTGTCCAAATGTCGGCTACCATAACGGGAGAAATAGGTTTCCAATTCCCATTCCGGCAAGTCCTGCAAATAGACCTCGGCAGCTTTAAGGGCATAACGGCGGCGGTCCATCGCCTCCAACTTCTGAAATTGTTGGGCGCAGCTGTCACTGTGATGTCGCCAGCGTCCCTCCAAAATTTCATAATACGCCTCATGGAACAGCTCCTCATCCAACACCCACAATTCTTCCTTACTAAAAAATTCCTTTAAGCGCATCTGGCCGCCTCCTTCTCTCATTGTTTTCTGCAGTTTAATTTTACCACATTCTAATTGAAATCGCTGTTATTCTCATTTCTAGAAACAGGTTTTTTTTGAAGAAAATCGAAAAAAGTGAAAAAGGCTTGAATTCATTTAGCTTTTTATGACTCCCAAAATAAAAGTTCTACCTTTAAAACACAAAAAAGAAGCCCCTCCAACGAGAGACTCCTGCTTTTGTTAAACATATTGCAATAATTCAGCTTTTTGGTAAGCGTGGTCAATCAACCCGCCGCCGAGACATTCCATACCGTCATAGAAAACGACTGCCTGTCCCGGTGTAACTGCCCGAGCCGGCTCATCGAAAATCACTTCTGCTCGATCACCTTCCAACAAACGTACTGTCACTGGCACATCCTGCTGACGGTAACGGAATTTAGCAGTACAGCGGAATTCTTGCGGCTTATCCTTCTGAGTTGTGAAGTGAATCTGACTGGCATCCAAACGATCAGCATAAAGCGCCGGATTGTGGAAGCCCTGCCCAACATATAAGGTGTTGGTGCTGAGGTCCTTACCGATGACAAACCAAGGTTCTTGCGTAGCTCCGCCGCCACCAATTCCCAAGCCTTGACGCTGACCAATGGTGTAGTACATCAATCCGTCGTGTTGTCCTTTGACTTCACCATCCACAGTAACCATCTGGCCTTTTTTAGCTGGCAGATAATTACTCAAAAATTGTTTGAAGTTTTTTTCACCGATAAAGCAAACACCGGTGGAATCTTTTTTCTTAGCAGTTGCTAAGCCTGCTCTTTCAGCGATTGCCCGGACTTCGGACTTTTCCATGCCCCCCAGAGGAAACAGCGTTTTTTGTAGCTGCTCTTGGGAAAGCTGACTCAAAAAGTAAGTCTGGTCTTTGTTGTTGTCAACACCCCGTAGCATATGGACAGTTCCGTCAGCGTCGCGAGTGACCTGTGCGTAATGACCGGTTGCCACGTAATCCGCGCCCAGCTCCAGCGCGTAGTCCAAAAATGCTTTGAATTTGATTTCCTTATTGCACATAACATCTGGATTTGGCGTCCGACCAGCCCGGTATTCCGCCAGAAAGTACTCAAACACGCGGTCCCAGTATTCTTTCTCGAAATTCACCGAGTAGTAAGGAATCCCGATTTGAGAAGCAACTTTGGCTACGTCTTTATAGTCCTCCGTCGCGGTACAGACACCATTTTCGTCCGTATCGTCCCAATTTTTCATGAAGATCCCGATGACATCATAGCCTTGTTCTTTCAGGATCAGCGCTGTTACCGACGAGTCCACCCCGCCGCTCATGCCCACAACAACGCGAGTCTTGCTGTTGTCTGTCATGTTTTCACCATCATTTCATTATAGATTCTGAATAAACGATTTGAAGGTCGCGTTCAGTAAGTGACATTATACAACAGAACCGGGATCTTTTCACAGTGAGCTTTCTTAAAATAAGAGAAACTTTGGAAATCAGCGGTTTTCAAAATAAAAGGTGATAGTTTTCAGCCTATTTTCGGATTTTTTCAGCCTACTACCACTTTGTCTGAACTCTCTTGTATAAACGTCTTCCTATAGCAATCGTTATGTTTGAATATACAGAAACCAGCTGGTATTTTGGATACAGAAGCATAAAGAATGAAAAAATACCAAGATTTTTCCGAACAATCAGAGAAAAGGTGTATAAATTTTCACAATATTCTTCCAACTCCCAACAACATCTGTTACACTAAGCGATAACTCAATCTTGATTGGGTAGAGAATGAAAATTTGAAAAGGAGCGAATGCAATGACGATTTACAATTTTTCTGCCGGACCTGCTGTGTTACCAAAACCAGTGTTGGAGAAGGCGCAATCCGAGTTCTTAGATTACCGGGGTAGTGGCATGTCCGTAATGGAGTTGAGTCATCGTTCCTCCTTATTTGACGACATCATCAAGAAAGCTGAAGCCTTACTGCGGGAGCTGATGGGTATTCCCGATAATTACAAGGTCTTATTTTTACAAGGGGGTGCCAGCCTGCAATTTTCAATGGTTCCTTTGAACTTAGCTCAAGGCAAAAAGGCCCTTTATGCAAATACCGGCTCTTGGTCGAAAAAGGCTATCAGCGCGGCTAAAGCTTTGGAAAACGTTGAAGTGGAAGTCATCGCCTCTTCAGAAGCTGATAAATTCACCCATATCCCGACAATCACAGAAGATATGATTGACCAAGAAGCTGCCTACCTCCACATCACCACCAACAACACCATTGTAGGTACTGCCTATCAAAGTATTCCTAAAGCTGGCAAAGTTCCCATCGTAGCTGATATGTCATCAAATATTTTAGCAAATGATTATAAAGTAGAAGATTTCGGTATTATCTACGCGGGAGCCCAGAAAAACATCGGTCCTGCTGGTTTGACGGTAGTCATCATTCGTGATGATCTCATCGGCTTGTGCCCAGTAGCGGAACCAATGTTAGACTATAAAATTCAAGCAGACAATGACAGCTTGTATAATACTCCACCGACATTTGCTATCTACATCGCCAAATTGGTCTTTGAATGGTTACAGGAAAAAGGCGGCGTGCCGGGAATTTTGAAAGAAGATCAGGAAAAAGCCGGCCTACTCTATGAGGCTATCGCCAACTCTGCCCTGTTTAAAAGCCCGGTAAGAGAAGACAGCCGTTCCATCACCAATATTCCTTTTGTGACTGGCGATGCCGAGTTGGACAAAAAGTTCAACGCTGAAGCTTTGGCGGCTGGCTTCCAAAATCTTAAAGGTCATCGCTCGGTTGGTGGCATGCGGGCTAGTCTATACAACGCCTTTCCCAAACAAGGGGTCAGGGATCTGATTGCTTTCATGGAAGCATTTGAAAAAGAAAATGGAGGTGCCTGAGATGTTCGATATTAAAACATTCAATGCCATCGCCCCAGAAGGAATGGCTCGTTTTGACAAGGAAAATTACGCCATCAACGAAAGCGACACACCGGAGGGAATCATTCTCCGCAGCCAAAAACTGCACGATTATGAATTTCCCGAATCTGTGTTAGCTGTTGCTCGGGCCGGCGCGGGCACCAACAATATTCCCGTACCAGCCTGCACAGAAAAAGGCATTGTTGTGTTCAATACGCCCGGTGCCAATGCCAATGCGGTGAAAGAACTGGTAATCGCCTGCCTATTATTATCCGTGCGACCAATCTTGCAAGGTGCCCAATGGGTCCAAACTCTAGCTGGTGCTGATGTTGAAGCGCAAGCGGAAGCTAATAAAGCGCAGTTTGCCGGTCACGAACTGGAAGGCAAAAAACTAGGGGTTATCGGCTTGGGGGCAATTGGTGCGATGGTGGCTAATGATGCTTATCGTTTAGGCATGGAAGTCATGGGCTTTGATCCTTTTGTTTCCGTCGATACGGCTTGGAGCATCTCTCGTCGCGTCCAGCGCGCCAATGATCTTAATGAACTGATGACTACCTGCGACTTTATCACAGTCCATGTGCCCTTAACCGAAAAGACCCAAGGAATGATTGGTACTGCTGAAATCGCCAAGATGAAACCAACTGCAAAACTTTTCAACTTTGCCCGTGGTGGCATCGTGGATGATGCGGCTGTTTTGGCGGCATTGGAAGCCGAAGATTTGGCGGGTTACACGACAGACTTTGCCGATGAAGCACTACTGCACAATGATAAAGTTCTAGTCCTCCCTCACTTGGGGGCTTCAACAGACGAAGCGGAGATTAACTGTGCCAAAATGGCCGCCCGGACTTTAAAACGTTTCTTGGAAACCGGCGTCATCAAACGCTCCGTCAATTTTCCTACTGTTGAAATGGCCTTCAACAGCCCCTATCGTTTAACCATTATCAACAAAAATGTCCCCAACATGCTGGGGCAAATTTCCACAGCTGTCGCCGAAGAAGGGATCAATATCGAGAATATGATCAATCGCGGACGGGATGATTTTGCCTATACGCTGGTGGATATCAACGAAGACGATGCAGATAAAGTCGCAGCTGTTGCAGCTAAGTTGACGAAAAACCCTGAGATTGTTCGTGTGCGGGTTATTAAAAACAAAGAGGGTGGCTGCTGATGGTTGTGGTACGCCCTTTCGAAGGGATTCGTCCCGCCGAAGATTTAGCTGATAAAGTCGCCTGCCTGCCCTACGATGTGTTAAATTCTCAAGAAGCAAAAGCCTTGGCTGCAGACAATCCTTATAGCTTTTTCCATATCGACAAGGCAGAAATCGACCTACCGGAAGAATTGTCACCTTATGATCCGGCGGTCTACCAAAAGGCTGCAGCTAATCTACAAGCTTTTCTAGCGCAGGGGTGGCTGAAAAAAGAAACTGCTCCTACCATGTATTTGTACGAGCTGACTATGATGGGCCGCAGCCAGACTGGCCTGGTAGCGACCACTGCTATCGATGATTACGTCTCAGGCAAGATTAAGAAACACGAATTTACTCGCCCGGAAAAAGAAGTCGATCGCATCAATCACATTAAAGCTTGCGATGCCAATACAAGTCCCATCTTTTTGAGCTACCGTACAAATAATGCCCTCCAAGAATTGATGGCCAACTGGCAGACAGAGCACTCACCGGTCTATGATTTCGACAGCTTCCACGATGTGAACCACAAAGTCTGGGTGATTGATGACACTGAGGTAGTCAATGCGCTCACAGACGGCTTTGCAGAAATTTCAGCGCTATATATTGCAGATGGTCACCATCGGACAGAATCGGCAGTCAAAGTCGGTTTGGAAAAACGCGCGGACCAAACCAATAGCCCAGAAAGCGACTATTTTCTTTCTATCATCTTTCCAGATGATCAATTAGCCATTTGGGAATACAACCGAGTGTTACAGGTGCCGCTTCCCTCAGACTTTTTTGATCAGTTAACGACCGCCTTTACAGTGGCCAAATCTGGTGTGAAGAAACCTGCTGCCAAAGGACAAATCCAGATGTATGTCGCTCATGAATGGTACACACTGACCATCAAACCGACAATCCTGCCGGAGGATGTTGTGGGTAGTCTTGATGTCTCTGTGCTGCAAAAACAAGTCTTTGAAAAAATCTTTGGCATTATGGACATTCGTACTGACAAGCGGATTGATTTTGTTGGCGGTATTCGTGGCCCTAAAGAGCTGGAACGCTTAGTAGACGAGGACGATTGGAATCTGGCTTTTTCTATGTACCCCACTCGGATGCAAGATCTTCTGGATGTTGCGGATGCCGGCGAGATTATGCCGCCGAAATCCACGTGGTTTGAGCCCAAACTGCTGAGCGGCCTATTTCTTCACGACTTAGAGACCCGCTGAAAAAACAAGATTTACGCTAAACTCTGTATGACAACACCATACGTGCTTAGTTTACAAGATATCGCCTGTTGCCGAACTTGATTTCGGTGCAGGCGTTTTTTACTGTTCATGTGCATTAGCTTACAACCTTGTTCGGCAGAAAAACAGCGACAGTATGCTATACTGATAGCAAGAAAACAGCACCAGTACGACTGAGCTGAACTCGTCGACTACTAGCTATATTGCCTATTTTCGACAGAATACAAGGAGTTGGGTTGTTTATGAAAAAAGCTGAGGAAATGTATGCCTACGCCCGCAACCACAAGTTGGGCTTTAATATGACCCCGCTGATTGGTGGCTGGCTGCAGAAGAAACACTTCAAGCTAATCGAAAACGCGTTGGGAAAAGATGAAGAAGCATTGGCGACTTTTATCGCTCGTCATCATCCGGAAGACAAGGAAAATTTCAATCCAGAAACCGGTGAATCCCACGAAGATTTTCATGAACGCGTTCATGATTCCCAAACAGGCAAAGTCCGCTATTTCAGCTGTAAAGGTTTTTCCGCCTATGCTATCACCAATTCTGGTCGGCTGATTTTTGCCCGCTGGGTACCCTTCAACAACGATTACAAGAGTATCCCTTTGAACAATATCAATACCATCAATCCCAATACCCGTATCATTTGGGGCTCCCTGCGAATCGAGAGTTTTCGCGAAGTCTTCAGTATCTTCTGGACCAAACGGGTAGTTTTTGACATCGCCAAACTTTTGGAAGATAGCAAAAGTGACATGCAAGACGGCGTGATGGATGGAATTACTACCGCCAATCGGCACAAGTTATCCACTACTCCACCTGCCAACAATAGTCAATTGACCACAGAAACCAATTATGAAAAACTCAAAGAACGAAAACAGGCGCTAGAAGCCGGTCTGATCACTCAGGAAGAATACGATGAATACAAAGAGCGCTTTTTGAAAAGCTAGTCAGCGCTTGAACCAATTTTTAACAACAAAAAGACAGGTCACTTCCACTATTTTTAATGGAAGTCACTTGTCTTTTTCGTGTGGTTCACGTTTGGTATTTTTCGCTTCGGGGAGGTTGACAGGACAAATGTCACGGCTTTTTTTGCATGAGCCAAAATATTTTATTCACTTTACTTATTAACGGGTAGCGCTCCTTTAGTAAATCGGCAGCGACATCACATTTAAGCTGCCTTTATCCGAATAGACAAGCCTCAACTACGATATTGCATGGGAGTACAGCCATAGCGTTTTTTAAAGAGACGGTGAAAGTGATTGATATTGGCAAATCCTGCTTGAAACGCTGCTTCTTGGATGGTTATGGAGCGATTGGTCATATGATAAACTGCCAATTGCAGCCTTGCTTGAATCAATTCTTCTTTTGGTGTCGTATGGAAATACTCCCGATACAATCGATAAAACTGACTCTTCCCTAGTTGTAATAATTGGCACATTTTTTCTGCTGACCAATCTTGTTCACAGTTGGCCAGCATCAAAAGACGTAACGAATGGATTTCGTGGTACAAGGAAGGATCACTGGTTTGTACCTGATAATTGGCCGCACCTCTAGCCGCTAAAAGCAATAATTCCTGCAAATACAAGTGGATTAATGCGCTGCTCTCCGGCAACCGTTGGAGGTATTCCCGATGAATTTTTTGCAATAGCCGATTAAGACTTTCATCTTTGCCTGGATAAAACAATTGGTTCACTGGCAATTTTTCCGGCAAATCCGCAGCAGTCGCACCAGTGAATTCAGCAAAACTATTGAAAAACTCCTTTTCCGCCTGATAGTGTTGAAAAGTCCCTGGCGTATAAAGAATACATGCCCCCCGCTTAGCCTGTTGTGTGCTCCCATCCGCAAAAATAAAGGTCATAGGGGACAACACCAACAAAAACAAGTATTCTCCCAGTCCCTCTGGTCGATAGATTCGGTCGTGGTTAACATTGTGGGTATGATACCCGCAGAAGGTGACTTCCATCTTATTTCCTGCCTTTTTTCATTTTCTCAAGTTTCCCAAGAAGGGGAGATTTTGTCAATCCTCTATCAGTAAATTACTGTCTAAGCAAAGATGCTATTTTTGATAAAGAAATTTATCGGAGAAAGCATCAATCTTTTGCGACATAAGTTCCTTTTTTCAGGAGCGCACTGCTTTTATACTTTAGGTGAAAACAAAGTAAAGGAGCAGTACTTCTTATGAAAAAAGCCTCAATTATGATCGACAAACACTTTATTTTATCCGAAATTGACCAACGGATCTATGGTTCCTTCGTTGAGCACTTGGGTCGCTGTGTTTATGAAGGAATTTATCAACCTGGACATCCGGCAGCAGATGAAAACGGCTTGCGACAAGATGTTGCACAGCTAATTCGTGAGCTGAATGTTCCAATCACTCGCTACCCTGGCGGTAACTTTGTCTCAGGCTACAAATGGGAAGACAGTGTCGGGCCTAAGCAAGAGCGTCCAAATAAAATCGACCTTGCTTGGCGAGTGGTGGAATCCAATCAGTTCGGTTTGAATGAATTTATGGAGTGGACCAAAACCGTCAACACCCAGCCAATGATGGCCGTCAACTTGGGAACTCGCGGCATCGAAGCCGCAAAAAATATCATCGAATACACCAACTTAAAAAAGGGCAGCTATTACAGCGATCTGCGCCGCCAACACGGAGTTGCCGAACCCCACGATATCAAGCTCTGGTGCCTAGGTAATGAAATGGATGGGCCGTGGCAAGAAGGCCATAAGACAGCACTGGAATATGGGCGCCTTGCTGAAGAGGCCGGTAAAGCCATGCGGATGGTGGATCCCAACATTGAGACCGTGGCTTGCGGTAGCTCCAACTTAGACATGCCCACTTTTGCATTCTGGGAAGATACCGTCTTAAACCAATGTTATGATCAAGTAGATTACATTTCTATGCATCAATATTATGGTAACCACGACGGCAATAGCCAGCAATACCTGGCAAATTCAGACGGGATGGACCAATTTATTCGAGAAGTCATCGCTATCTGCGACGCAGTAAAGGCCAAGCGTCGTGGCAAAAAGAACATCAACATCTCCTTTGACGAGTGGAATGTCTGGTATCACTCCAATGAGCAAGACAAGCAGATTGAGCCTTGGAGCCAACATCCCCATCAGCTAGAAGATGTCTACAATTTTGAAGATGCGCTTTTAGTAGCTAGCATGATGATCACCATGCTGCGCCATGCAGATCGGGTGAAAATCGGCTGTCTAGCACAACTGGTAAACGTGATTGCTCCAATTATGACTTCTGACACTGGCGCCTGGAAACAGACTATTTTTTATCCTTTTGAAATGATCTCCAATCATGGTCGCGGACATGTTCTGCACACTCAAACCAAAGCACCGACATTTGCAAGCCGTTATGGCGACTCTTCCTACTTGGATGCCGTAGTAATTGAAAATGACAACGAAGACCTGCTGACAATTTTTGCTGTCAACAAAGACCTCACCGATGATCTAGAACTAACTTGTGATTTCCGTCAATACGAAGGCTATCTCTTGGCTAAACACACAATCTTGCACCACGACAATCTAAAAGCCGTCAATACCGAAGGCGCTCCTGCCACCGTCGTACCAACAGCTGGCACCAGTGTTACCTTTGAAAACGGTCATCTTTCCGGTATTCTGGAAAAGCAAAGCTTCCATATGATTCAATTGAAAAAAGGTTGATTTGTCTGTTCTTTCTTGAGGACGGTCCCTGCTTCCGAATACATTCGAAGCGCCTTTGTATTTGAACGTTTTATCAATGAATAGGCAAGTACCTTCCATTAAAAACAGTGGAAGTCACTTGTCTTTTTCGTGTGGTTCACGTTTGGTATTTTTCCCTTAGAAATTGAGCCTACTCCTATCTGTAGCAATAAAAAACGGCTCTTCGTCAAA
>NZ_MAEH01000009.1 GCF_009933135.1 Candidatus Enterococcus leclercqii | reverse complement strand
ATTGTCTGTTTTCGGGAAAGCGCCGAAAACTCAGAGTTTTGGTTAAGGAGCAGGTGGTAGACCCATTGCCATGAAAATATATTTTCAAAAGGAGATCAGGACTGTTTTTTGGGGATTGTCTGTTTTCGGGAAAGCACCGAAAACAAGGTATAGGCAAAGAAAATCGGGAATGAACAAGAGGTCAGCATAGATTGTTGAGGAGGCTGTGAGATGGAATTAAAAGAAAATATCCTGCGAAAAGAAGAGAAGATTGCGCTGCGGCTGCGGGAATTGTTTGAGGAAAAAGGATATGGATTTTTCCGATTGGCGAGTTTTGAAGAATACCATTTCTATTTGGAGCAAAAGAATTTTCTCTCTGGGGATGATGTCATCAAGTTTACCGGCAATGATGGGCGTTTGTTGGCCTTGAATCCAGATGTGACGCTTTCCATCGTGAAAAATACACCTTCGGGAGCCGCTCGTAAAGTGTATTACAACGAAAATGTCTATCGTCACAGCCGCAAAGATGACGAATACCGTCAGATCAATCAAGTTGGCATCGAGGTCATTGGAAAAGTGGCGCGAAAAACCGAGATTGAAGTGATTCTGTTAGCATTGGAATCATTGGCTGAGATTGGGCAGGGGAAATTGGAACTGTCACATAGTGGTCTTATTGCGGCAATTTTGGATCTGTTTTCCGATCATCGCCGAGGGGCTGTCTTCAACCGTATCAAAAATAAAAACTTTCCGGAATTGGCGCAGTTGGCCGATGCTGATGGTGTACCTGAAGACCGGCGGGAACAGCTGATGGCATTGATGAAGCTTTCTGGTGATCTGTTTACCGAGTTGCCAAAAGCTGTGGCGGCGGCTAAAGGTTGGCCACAAGCCAGCAGTGCATTGCAGGAATTGGTGGCTGTGGCAGATGCTTTGGAAGAGGCATCCCGACCGGCAACTGTGCAGCTGCTGTTTGATCTTTCAACGGTTAACGACACCAATTATTACAGTGGTCTGATTTTCCAAGGCTTTATCGAAAATATTCCTCAAGCCTTGTTGTTTGGCGGACGCTACGATGGGTTGTTTGCAGCACTGGGCAAGACTCAGCAAGCGATTGGGTTTGGCATTCATCTGGACATGCTGGATCAAAATCGCGCCGATCAGGTGGGGATGCAGACGACTATGTTGAATGTGGCCTTGCCGAAGGGACGAATGGGGCAGTCGGTATATGAAATGTTCCGGGATGCTGGTTTGGTCACGGCCAATCTTTTGGATGATAGCCGCAAATTGGTCTTTGAAGATTGTGAAAACAATATTCGTTTCTTTTTGGTGAAACCTTCTGATGTGGCAAGCTATGTGGAGCATGGGGCAGCCGATATCGGGATTGTCGGTCGCGATATTTTATTGGAAACGGAAGCAGACGTTATCGACTTGCTGCGGTTTGGCTTGGGAATCTGCCGCATTGCCGTCGCTGGGCCCAAAGACTTTGTGATTGATCCTACGCGACCGTTAAAAGTGGCAACCAAGTATACCAACATTACTCGTAAATACTTTGGCGAACGTAGCCAACCGATTGAAACCATTTATCTAAACGGCTCCATTGAACTGGCGCCAATCGTTGGCTTGTCAGATGTCATTGTGGATATCGTGGAGACCGGCACGACACTGAAAGAAAATGATCTGGCGGTGCTGGAAGAAATTGATGAATCCAGTGCCCACCTGATTGTCAACCGTTCCTCTTGGCGCTTTAAAAAAGACGCTATCATCGACATTGTAAAGAAAGTGAGTGACGAAGCATGATCGAAATTTTTTCTATCAAAGACCAAACAATTGCTGAACTGACCCAAACGGACGCCGCTGAAACGGGCGATTACGCAGTGGTAGTACAAGAAATCATCGACACTGTTCGTCGTGACGGGGATGAGGCTTTGATTGACTACTCCGCAAAATTCGATGGGGCAACAGTTACGGCTCTGAAGGTTTCCGAAGCCGAGATTGCCGCTGCTTTGGAGCAAGTGGCACCTGATTTTTTGCGCGTCTTGGAGACGGCGAAAGCAAACATTGCCGAATTTCACGAAAAGCAGGTCACTCAAGGCTTTATGATGACCCGCAACGGCGCAGTGATGGGGCAGCGAGTAATTCCCTTAGCAAAGGTAGGAATCTACGTGCCAGGGGGAACTGCCGCTTATCCATCGACGGTGTTAATGAACGCGATTCCGGCAAAAATCGCCGGCGTGAAAAAAATCGTGCTGGTGACACCGCCTTTGAAAGACGGGTCTGTAAATCCGGCAATTTTGGCCGCTGCCAAAGTGGCAGGTGTTGATGAAATCTATCGCGTCGGTGGTGCCCAAGCCGTGGCAGCCCTCGCCTATGGGACAGAATCGGTGCCGAAAGTCGACAAGATTGTCGGTCCCGGCAATATTTACGTAGCAGCAGCCAAACGTTTGGTTTACGGCAAAGTGGATATTGATATGATTGCTGGGCCTAGTGATGTACTGATTGTGGCAGATAGCAGCGCCAATCCAGTAACGCTGGCAGCAGATATGCTCGCTCAAGCAGAACACGATGTGAACGCCCAAGCTATTTTGGTAACTACCGATGCGGCGATTGCCGAAAAAACCGCGGCGGAAGTTCAACGACAGACGGAGTTATTGCCCCGTAAAGAAATCATCCGCCAGTCTTTGGATAACAACGGCAAGATTATTTTGGTAGATACGTTAGAACAGGCGTTAGCAGCAGCCAATGAAATTGCACCGGAGCATTTGGAACTCTGTGTGGCAGAACCGTTTGCTTGGTTGGACAAAGTGGAAAATGCGGGATCGGTCTTTTTGGGACACAACACTCCGGAAGTCCTGGGAGATTATCTGGCGGGACCCAATCATACGTTGCCAACCGAAGGAACTGCTCGTTTTTATTCACCTTTGTCTGTCGACGATTTTGTAAAACATTCCCAGTATTTGTATTACGGTAAAGCGGCGATGCAAGCAGCCGCTGACGATGTGATCTTGTTTGCGGAGACGGAAGGACTGGGAGGCCACGCCAACTCTATCCGCTTACGAAAGGGGGAGTGAGCGGATGAAATTTCTTGACCCTCGGATCACCCAGTTGGCACCTTATGTTCCCGGTGAACAACCGCAAACCAACGATTTTATCAAACTAAATACCAATGAAAGTGCCTACCCGCCAGCACCAGGAGTAGTGGAAGCAGTCGAGGCTGCTGCCGGCAGACTGCAGTTGTATTCAGATCCTACCTGCCGCGACTTGTTAAGAGAGTTGGCAGATTATCTGGCTGTGCCGGCAACGAATTTGTTTGTTGGCAATGGCAGCGATGAAGTATTGGCCTTTTGTTTTCAAGGACTGATGGGTCAAGGTGTTGCGTATCCTGACATCACCTATGGCTTTTATCCAGTGTTCGCTCAGCTCTATGGATTGAAGGCACAAGTGATACCGCTGAGGGAAGATTTAAGTATTGGGTTGGCAGATTATGCTGACTTTAAAGGGACAATTGTTTTTGCCAATCCCAATGCGCCCACGAGTTTAGGACTGCCTGCTGCGGCCATCTTGGCACTGGTAGAAGCTGATCCAGAGCGGTTGGTGATTGTCGATGAAGCCTATGTGGAATTTGGCGGCCAAAGCATGGTGCCTTATGTTAAGGAACATGCCAATCTCTTGGTAGTGGGCACTTTTTCAAAATCTTGGCAGTTAGCCGGTGCCAGACTAGGTTATGCAGTGGGGCAACCCGCATTGATTAATGAGCTAAATCGGATCAAGTTCAGTTTTAATCCTTATAGTGTCAATGCTATGACGCTGGCTGGCGGAATTGCTGCTTTGAAAGCTCGGGAGTATCACCAAGAGTGCTTGGCAAAAACCATTGCTACCCGAGAATGGACGGCGCAAGCTCTTGAAAATTTAGGATTTACAGTATTGCCCTCTGAAACGAATTTTCTTTTTGTTAAGCACCCTATAGTTTCCGGAAAAGTGCTTTATCCGGCGCTAAAAGAACGCAATATTCTTGTACGCTGGTTCGATAAAGCCTGTATCCAAGACTACCTGCGGATTACCATCGGCACACCGGAACAGATGGCGCAACTGCTAGCAACTTTGCAAGAGCTCGTAAACGAATAGGCTCAGAAAGTCGTGGTAGACACTGAAATCAGACCAACGACACATTAAAAGCCCCGATTTGAAAGGAGAGCATCATGAGAACAGCAACGATTACGCGAGATACATCGGAAACAAAAATCACTTGTACATTGAATATCGACGGTACCGGTCAACAAAAGATCAAAACCAAAATTGGTTTTTTGGATCACATGCTGGAATTATTTGCCCGTCATGGCCGTTTTGATTTGGAATTGGAATCTGACGGGGATGTTTGGGTGGATGGGCACCATACTGCCGAAGACATCGCCATCGTTTTGGGACGAGCTTTTTCTGAAGCACTGGGAGATCGCCGCGGCATCCTTCGTTACGGCAGTATGATTTTGCCGATGGACGAAACGCTGGTGATTGCCGCATTGGATATCAGTGGTCGTGGGATTGCCTGCTTGAACTTAGACATCCCTGCACAACGAATCGGGGATTTTGATACCGAGTTGGTTGAAGAGTTTTTCGTGGCTTTTGCGCGGGAGTTAGGGGCAGCGGTCCATCTCCAACAACTGGCGGGAAAAAACAGTCACCATATTGTTGAAGCCTGTTTTAAAGGATTTGGGCGGGCGTTAGCCGATGCGACAGCCATCAATTTGGCCGCACCAGATGAAATTCCATCTACGAAGGGCACGATTTTATAAAAAAACAGCTACCGTTTATAAGATGCGGAAGCTTTGACGAGGGGGAGCACAAATGATTGCTATCGTAGACTATGGTGTCGGGAATCTTTTCAGCCTGGCTAGTTCTTTGAAGATGTTAGGAATTCCAAGTGAAGTCACCGGGGATCCGGAAAAGTTAAAGGCTGCCGATGGGGTAATCCTGCCGGGAGTGGGGGCTTTTGGCGATGCTATCACTAAATTAAAAGAAAGCGGCTTGGATCAGACAGTCAAAGAACTAGCCGCCGAGGGTAAACCTCTTTTAGGGATTTGTCTGGGGATGCAGCTGTTGTTTGATTCCAGTGAAGAGTTTGGACACCATGAAGGTCTGGGACTCGTTTCCGGTCGCGTGGTTTCGATGGCGGAAGCCTTTGACAAAAAAGGAATTGATCTGAAGGTTCCACACATTGGCTGGAACCCAATCACGATTAAAAAAGATAGTCCTTTGTTGCGGTATATCAAGGAGCAAGATCAGTTTTATTATGTGCACAGCTTTTATGCGACGGATTGTGATGCCCATCTGGTTGCAGAAAGTGACTATGGAATCGCAGTGACGGGCATCGTGCAAAACGGCAATGTCTACGGTACCCAGTTTCACCCGGAAAAAAGCGGCCAGCGGGGGTTGGCACTACTCAAAGCATTTGCGGAGGTGACAGCATGATTATTTTACCGGCTATCGACTTATTGGATCGCAAAGTAGTCCGGCTTTATCAAGGAGATTATGAACAACAGCAAGTGTTCGGGGACGACCCGGTAGTATTTGCCGAAGAATTCCAGAAAAAGGGTGCGACTCATCTGCATTTGGTGGATTTGAATGGCGCCAAGGAAGGAACCAAAGTCCAGTTTGACATCGTGCGAAAAATCGTAGCGAAAACCGATCTGTTTGTGGAACTGGGGGGCGGTATCCGCAGTGAGCAGGACATTATTGATGTGCTGGATGCGGGGGTCAAGCGGGCGATTTTAGGAACGATTGCGCAAAAAGACCCGGCTTTTACCCGAGAAATGCTGAAGAAATACGGAGAGCAGATTGCCGTAGGGGTAGATGCTCGTGATGGTATGGTGGCAGTTGCCGGCTGGTTGGAAACTACGACGACGCGGGCCGATGAGTTTTGCCGACAATTAGGCGAATGGGGGTGCAAAACGATCATCTTCACCGATATCTCAAAAGACGGTACCGGAAAAGGGATTGACGTCGATTTGTACAAACAACTGAACAGTCTGGGCTTGAATATTGTTGCTTCCGGCGGAGTTTCGACGTTGACAAATATCAAGGATCTGGCACAGGCTGATACGTATGGCGCGATTGTTGGAAAAGCGTTATATAGCGGCACGCTGAAATTGGAAGATTGCCTGGAAGCAGCAAAGGGGGCCAATGTATGATTTCAAAACGAATCATCCCTTGTCTGGATGTACGGGACGGTCGCGTGGTTAAGGGGGTCAACTTTGCAGGTGTCAAAGATGTGGCCGATCCAGTGGCAATGGCGAAAAAATACAACGAAGCCGGAGCAGACGAGTTGGTATTTTATGACATCACGGCCTCTCATGAAGCTCGAGGGATTTTTACTGATATTTTGCAAGATGTCGCTTCTCAAGTGTTCATTCCGCTAACTGTTGGTGGCGGGATTAATACGGTGGCAGACTTTGACCGGGTATTGAAATGCGGGGCCGACAAAGTCAGCGTCAATTCCGGTGCGGTGCGAGATCCGCAATTAATCAAAGCCGGCGCCGAACGCTACGGCTCTCAGTGTGTGGTCCTGTCAGTGGATATCAAAAAAGTTGGTGCAAGCTGGCATGTGTTTACCAAAGGTGGTCGGGAAGATACGGGTATGGATGCCTTGGAGTGGATCAAAAAAGGCGAAGCGCTGGGTGCCGGAGAATTGGTCATCAACAGTATGGATACCGATGGCGTCAAAAACGGGTTTGATCTGCCGCTCTTGAATGCTGTGTCAGCCATCACTGAACTGCCGATTGTGGCTTCTGGTGGTGCCGGCAAACTGGCGGATTTCAAGGAACTTTTTGAGAATCCGAAAATTGATGCGGGACTGGCGGCTTCCATCTTTCACTATGATGAAATCCCAATTCCAGAATTGAAGGCTTACATGCAAGCACAAGGTATTCCCACCCGGATCTGAAATCTGTGAGAAAGCAATGAAAGGAGCACCATTTATGAATATCGAAGAACTGAAATTCGACAGCCAGGGATTGATTCCTTGTGTGGTACAGGATTTTTATACAAACGAGGTCCTGACGGTGGCTTATATGAACAAAGAGAGTCTAAGTGCTACCTTGAAAGACCGCCAAATGACCTTTTACTCTCGTAGTCGCCAAGAACTTTGGCGTAAAGGAGCAACTAGCGGCAATACTCAGGAGCTGGTGGAACTTAAAGCGGATTGCGACAAGGACGCGCTGGTGGCCAAGGTCATCAAAGCTGGTCCTGCTTGCCACACTGGCGCGGAGTCCTGCTTTTTCAATGAGGTTTTTAAAGCGACAGACAAACAGGAATTTTCTGTACAAGACCTCTACGAACTAATCTTAGGTCGTAAATTGAATCCGCAGGAAAAAAGCTATACCAGTTACCTGTTTTCAAAAGGCAACGAGAAGATTCTGAAGAAAATTGGGGAAGAATCTACGGAAGTCGTCATCGGTGCAATGAAAGAAAGCAAAGAAGAAACTACTTACGAGATTGCTGATTTGATCTATCACCTGTTGGTTTTGATGGCCAACAACGAAATTTTGCCGGCAGAAGTCATGGCGGAATTATCCAAACGCCAAGTCGTCGACAAAAAAGTTAAACAAGAAACCATGAAGTGAGGTGACAGGATGTTTTATTCCAATGTCCATACCCATTCCACTTGGTGTGACGGGAAAAATACGTTGGCAGAGATGGCGCAGGCGGCTTTGGCAGCCAAGATGATAGACTTGGGTTTTACCTCTCATTCTTATGCGCCTTTTGACCCCGGGTGTATTGGGGTGACGGATGAAGCCGGTTATCAGCAGGCTGTCCGCCAGTTAGCAGAAGAACTCTCAGGAAAGCTCACCATAGCATGCGGATTGGAATGGGACTATTTCAGTCCGGCACCTGCAGGCGGCTACGACTATTTCATTGGCTCTGTTCATTATTTTACTCCTAGAGCAGGGGTCTATCGCAGTGTCGATGAAAGTCCGGAAACATTTCAGTGGACACTGGATAACTGGTTTGGCGGTGACTTTTTGAAAATGGCGGAAGATTATTATCAGCTGGTCCTCCGACATGTTACTGAGAATCGACCACTGATTGTGGGGCATTTTGATTTGATTACGAAGTTCGATGACACGCTGCATTACCTGACGCCGGAAAATCGCCGGCAATACCAGGAACTGTCTTTACAGGCGCTAGCTGAAATCACCAAGCAACTGGCGGTTTGGGAGGGGATGGTGGAGGTCAACACCGGCGGCATGAGTCGTGGCTGGCTTAACCGGCCCTATCCAGACACCTATTTACTGAAGGATTTGCAACAACGACAAACACCGGTAATCATCACCAGTGACAGTCACCAGACCGAGACCATTGCCTATCATTTCAAAGAAACTGCCGCACTCCTGCAAGAAGTTGGTTTTACGTCAGCAATGCAGCTAAAAGAGGGCCGCTTTCAAGACATCCCTTTGTGAGGTATGGACTGCGACCGGGAAAGCAAAAACGATAAAAAGACGAGTCACTTCCACTGTTTTTAATGGAAGCGGCTCGTCTTTTTATTGTGGCTCATGTTTAATCTTGTTTGCTTTAGCAGCTGGTGACAGAAAGATTGTCACCAGCTCATTGTTTAAATTTTAGTTGTCACTGGGATTATTCTGCGTCAAAGGTGATTTCGACATTGCCTTTGATTGCTTTAGTGTAAGGGCAAATACCTTCAGTTTCTTCCATGTATTTTTTGGTTTCTTCTTTTGAAAGCCCGTCAATATGACCGATGAGTTGGACAGCCAAGTGCAAGGTCGTGAAGTCGGGTAAATCTCCCAAAAGACTAACTTCTGCCCGGACAGTACGCTCTTTGTCTCCCAAACCGTCACGTTCCAATGGGAAGCTCATGGCACCGTTGAAACAAGCAGCTAAACCAGATGCAAAAAGCTCTTCAGGATTGGTATAGCCTTCTTTTTTTGTGCCGCTGGTTTTGACATTCAAGTAGCCGGTAACAGATTCGCTTTCACCTTCGCGACCGCCGCGGTTGACAACAGTTGACAGAGACATTTTCTTTGACATAGATGATCCATCCTTTCGTTTTGCGGCAGAAGGCGAAAAAACGCCGTTTGCCGGTTCTGCTTATTCACTACATATCCACAGTATCACGAAGTTGGGTTTTACCCCAACCAACTTGCTTACAAAAAGACCGCTTTAAATATAGGGAATCCCCTAGTGAAGTTTTGCGCAAAAAAGCGCTACAATAAAATGAATGAGAATTATTCTCACAGATTGGCATAAGTGCGCATCGTAGTCAGAGTAAACTGCGCAGGAACGTTGCCTTTGGGAGGAATTGTGATGAAACGATTGGAACTGTCCCGCTCCCTGTATGATTTGGTAAAGGAATTTCCAGAGGTAAAGGAAATCATGGCAGGATTGGGCTTTGCTGATATCGGAAAACCGGGAATGCTGCAAACGGCGGGACGATACATGACCATCCCAAAAGGTGCCCGTTTGAAAAAAATCCCTATGACTGAAATAACGGCCGCTTTTGAAGCCGCCGGGTTTGAATTGATCGAGTAATTGTGTGCCGGCTGCGGCTAAAGTAAAAGAAAAGGCGGGATGGGAATGGAACGTACGAAACAACAACGACAGGAGCGGATCGTGGAGATCTTGTCTTTATTGCATGAAGGCGGCAATTTTGAAGAAGCTAAGCGTCTGTTTACCGAAGAATTCGACGGAGTAGATGTAACCGAGATCACTTCGGCGGAAAAAGCACTGATTCAAAGTGGCTTGCCGGCATCAGAAATTCAGCGGTTATGCAACATCCACGCGGCTGTTTTCAAAGGTGCTATCAATGAAATTCACCGCTCGAACTATGAACACGAGCAGCCAGGTCATCCAGTCCACACCTTGAAGTTGGAAAATCAAGTGCTGCAATCGCTTTTGACAGATGAAATCGACGGCTTGATGGCTAAGATCCAAAAAGGTGATTGGTCGGTTAAAGAGCGATTGCTGGCGGCATTGACGGACTTGGGGCAATTGGACAAACACTATGCCCGTAAAGAGACGTTGATCTTTTCTTACATGGAAAAATACGGCATTACGGCACCGCCTCAAGTCATGTGGGGGGTGGATGACGATATTCGCGACCAGCTGAAGGCGCTGAAAAGCTATTTGGAAAATGAGCGAGCGGCTTACAATCCTTTGTCTGAAAAATGGGCGGCTTTAAAAGAAGAAATCGAAGAGATGATCTTTAAAGAAGAAGAGATCATGGTTCCTATGACATTGGACGTTTTTAGTCTAAAGGATTGGGAAAAAATCGCAGAAGACAGCTTGGATATTGGCTTTGCATTTATTCCTGAACCACTGAAATGGAAAGCTTCTGCTGACGCATTGGCCAAAGAAGCTGAACGGGAACCGGCACGATTGGCAGCAATCCAACAAGCCCGGGAGACCACAGATGGCATTGCTGCCGGCTTGGCAGAAGGTGGAGTCTCAGAAGCAGTCTACGCCGAGGAGCACTACGACTGGCAGGAACAAACCTCTGCTGATACGGTGGTTTTCCCTACTGGTATCTTGAAATTGGAACAACTGCTGGCGATTTTCCAAACATTACCTGTGGATTTAACCTTTGTCGACAAAGATGAGCGCGTTCGTTTCTTCTCAGAAGGGAAAAAGCGGGTCTTTCCTCGCACGAAGTCTATTATTGGTCGGGAGGTCGTCAACTGCCATCCTCCGAAAAGTATGCACATCGTACAGAAAATCTTGGATGATTTCCGGAGCGGCGCCCGAGAAACCGCTGATTTTTGGATCGACATCATGGATCGCAAAATCTATATTCGCTATTTTGCGTTGCAAGATGAGTCCGGAGAATACATGGGCTGCTTAGAAGTTACGCAAGACATCACTGAGATTCAAAATATTCAAGGCCAGAACCGGTTGTTGGATCAGGAAAAAGGCGAACCAACTAACTAATAGCTGAATTTTAAGAACCCCAGACCATACTTACAGGTCTCGGGGTTCTTTTATTCTTATGAAACAGCTAAACAGATAACCAAAAAGGTGTTTGTTTAGGCTGTTTTGGTTTTATCTGGACAGTTCGACGGCACCCTTTATCCGGCTGCGAACCAACTTATCCAACTCAGTAACCGCTAATGTCAATAGTCCCGCCAGCAGAGCAATGCCCCATTCCAACAGGCTCATGTCGGTGGTATGAAAAGCTTGTTGCATCAAGGGCAGATAAGTCAGTAAAAGCTGCAACAGCAACATGATCCCGATGATGACGAAGGCCATTTTGTTGCTGAAGAAGGCTTTTGAGAAGGCAAAATCCTTGGTGCGGATGTTGAACAGGTAACAGATCTTACTCATGACGATGATATTTACCAGCATCGTACTGGCAGTCGTAGTATCTACCCCGCGACCCAATAGCCATTCATACGCCGTCAAACCGATTACCGCCAGCAAGACTGAGACATACGCCATTTGGATGATGTCGTGGCGATCCATCAAGGCAGTCCCGGTCTTTTTCGGTGGGCGATTCATGATACCTGCTTCTGCCGGTTCGAAGATGAAGGCAAATTGAATCGTGATGGCGGATACCATGTTGATCCAAAGCAGCTGAGTAGCAGCTAGTGGCATCTCTTTTTGCATCAGAATGGTGAAAGCAATGATTAATCCTTCCGCAAAAGATGTTGGCAGCAAGAATAAAATACTCTTCTTGATATTGTCGTAGATTCGTCGTCCTTCTCTGATTGCTGCGGCCATCGTAGCAAAGTTGTCATCGGCTAGAATCATATCTGCTGAGTCCTTGGCTACGTCGGTTCCTTTAATCCCCATAGCCACACCGATATCCGCCCGTTTCAGAGCGGGGGCATCGTTGACCCCGTCGCCGGTCATGGCAGTCACTTTAGCATCTGCTTGCAAGGCTTCAATGATCTCCAACTTGTTTTTTGGTGTGGTGCGGGCAAACACTTGGTGGGTTGCTGCGGCGCTGACTTTTTCCTGTTTTCCCAAAGTGTCCCATTGCGGGCCGGTGATGACTTGAATTCGCGGAGCCAACCCCAATTTTTCAGCGATGGTCTGAGCGGTCAGAGGGTGATCACCGGTAATCATTTTAACGGCCACGCCTGCTCGCCGCATTTCTTTAAGGGCACTGACGACTTCTTCTCGAGGTGGGTCGATAATCCCGGCAACGCCGAGAAAATTGATTCCTTGGCGTAGAAGTTCCGGCGTGATGGCAGTTATTTCTGTGGGGAGGTCTCGATAGCCGACTGCCACCACGCGTTTGCCTTGGGTGCTGAGTTGGGTGATTCTTTGTTCCCACGCTGCGGTGGCAAAATCAGGGTTAGAAGCTGTCGCCAACGGCAGCAGTTTATCCGGTGAGCCTTTCATGAACAAACGCGTCTGCCCTTCAGTCGTGCGAACCAATTTAGCCATAAAACGGTATTCTGAATCGAAGGGCAGAAAATCCAATTCCTGGTTTTTCGGTCGTTGGGGGAAAGGAATCAGCTTGTAATACAATGTCAGAAATGAACCGTCTGTTGGTTCACCGTTGATTTGCCAAACACCGTTTTCGTAGGAAAGTTCAGTATCATTGGCTTCATAAGCGGCTTCGACAAATAATGCCAGTTGGGCATCATGATGGGGAGTATCGTCAGTCTTTTCCCTGCGCAATTCTCCTTCAGGGGCATAGCCGTTGCCCGTGACTTGGTAGCAGGTGTCGGCTAAATAAACATCGGTAACGGTCATTTCATTTTTGGTCAATGTACCGGTTTTATCGGTAGCAATCACGTCTACTGAGCCCAGCGTTTCGACAGCTGGCAGACTTTTGACGATGGTGTGCTTGGTTTTGGCCATGTCGCTGACCCCCATTGCCAAAATGACCGAAGTCGTGGCTGGCAAACCCTCAGGTATCGAACCGACAATCATGGTGACGACTGCCAGTGAAAGAGCCGAGACAGCATAGGTTCCGCCCAGCAATCCCAAGATAAAAAGCAGAATCGCCGCAGCCAATACGACATAAGACACCCCTTTGCCCAGATTATCAATCTGCTGCATCAGTGGAGAGCGCCGCTGAGTAACATTGGCGACTTCGGTGGAGATTTTCCCGATTTCAGTGTTTGCGGCGGTGGCGCTGACCACTCCCAGCCCCGAACCGTTGGTCACAGATGTGGAGGCAAAAGCCAGATTGGTGCGCTCCGCCAAGGGAGGATCACCAAAAAGTGGGGCCGTACTTTTTTCAACGGAGTCTGCTTCACCAGTCAGGGAAGCTTCTTCAATCCGCAGATTATCGACCGCCACGAGTCTTAAATCTGCGGGAACTTGATCTCCCGCCTCCAAAAAGACGACGTCGCCGGTAACTAAGTCCTCAGCGGGAATGTCGCACCGGGTGCCATCGCGGTAGACGGTGGCAATCGGTGTCAGCAGATTTTTGATCTGTTCTAAAGCGTCCGAGGCATTGGCTTCTTGGTAGTAACCGATAAAGGCATTGATGATGATCACCAAGGCAATGATCGCCGCATCTCCATAGTGGCCCATCAATAAGGTCAGAAAGGCAGCAATCATCAGAATATAGATAATCATATTGTGAAATTGGCGCAGGAACAGTTGCCATTTTGGTATTCGTTTGCTTTCCAAACGATTGGGACCCTCCTGCGCCAAGCGCCTGGCAGCTTCTTCGCTACTCAGGCCCTCCTCGAAATCCTCGTGACCGAATGTCTCTTGCAGTTCCTGTAAATTTTGCTGAATCAAATTTTTCATGTCATTTCCTCTTTCTTTCAAATTTAGCGAGTCTTAAGTAAAACACTGCCCGTCGTGAAAAGCGTGGCTGGGCACCTTTTTCGGTATGCGAAAAAAGCACCTCACTTCACCGGCAACCGGGGCTGTGACGCACTGAAAGAAAGCTATTCCTTTTGGAAATAAGCAAGTTTATAGAAAAATTTTTTTGGCGACGTCTCCTCGGCGTCTTCGTCCATAAGGTCTTTCCACCTCCATATGATCAAAATCTGCAACATTGAGAGCAACAACTCGTAAAAAACAATCGTCATTTCTCTGTGACTCTAAAATAGCACAGAAAAACTTAAATCGTCAAATTGTTTTATTTAAATTGCTTTTTATGAAATAATAGCGAGTGAGAATACCTGGTTAGAAAGGTAAAAATAACTTAAACGAAAGGATGGGTTCTTTTTTCGGGGCTATTTTTCTGAGATAAAAGAAAGCAAAAATATTTTTCCTTGGGGCAAGCAAAAAGGGCAGTAATCATTCGATTTTACTTCGTTTTTTGCTTTTTTTTGACGGATAAAGCAGTTTGTGTTAACTGTTTCACTATCATAACGAATGATTTATAATCGCTGGGGGCATACGAAGCCTGCTCTGTTGCGAACTGTCATTTTTTTGGGGAGTATTCCTTGCAAAATGATGAGAGTTATAGAAAATGCCTCTCATTAAACTTTATAAATTATAACAAGATAAAAATGATAAAATAGGCTCGTATGCTAAAAAATGGTAATGGAGGATTTCTAATGATTGAAGTTATCAATCTGAAAAAAGTGTTCGATAACGGGTTCGAGGCACTGAAGTCGGTGAACTTCACCATCGAAAAAGGCGACCTCGTCTGTCTGCTTGGCCCTTCCGGTTGTGGGAAGTCCACGATCTTGAATATGATCGCTGGTTTGTTGACACCGACATCTGGAGACATCAAATTTTCTGGTAATTCTGTGGTCAAGACAGAACCAAAAGACCGTAATATCGGTTTTGTGTTCCAAAACTATGCGCTGTATCCTCATATGACGACGTTTGAAAATGTCATGTTTCCTCTGACTGTTGGTAAAAATAAAAAGACCAAAGAAGAAGCACAAGCAATCGCCGAAAAATATATGAAGCTTACCAACATTGAAGAATTGCGAGACAAAAAGCCCGGGACGCTTTCTGGTGGGCAACAACAGCGTGTCGCGATCACTCGTGCGCTGGTACAAAATCCAGAAGTATTGCTTTTGGATGAACCACTGAGTAACTTGGATGCTCGTCTGCGGCTGAAGATTCGTGAAGAAATCCGTCGTCTGGTAAAAGAGGTCGGAATCACGACCATCTTTGTTACCCACGACCAAGAAGAAGCACTTTCCATCAGTGACAAAATCATCTTGATGAATGAAGGGGTTGTCCAACAAGACGACGATCCGCAAAACTTGTACTTGGAACCAGCTAACCTGTTTGTTGCACAATTTATCGGAAATCCTATCATCAATATTCTGCCGGTAGAAGTTCGTGACGGCCAAATGCACTATGAAGCCTTCAGTGTTCCTGTCGACCGCTTTGTGGCAGAACGTTTCAAAGAAAACATGCCAGATGGCAACTATGTGTTGGGTATCCGCCCAGAAGATGTACTGCCAGTGGCCGGTGAAGGGGCGTTTGGCGCGACTGTTCACGGGGTAGAATTGATCGGGCGCGAACGAATCTTGAACTTTGAGATTGGTAGCCATCACTTGAAATCTATCGTCAGCATCGAAAATGAGATCCAAGAAGGAGCCGAGCTGACCTTTGACTTTGCCTATCAAAAGGCCTTTATCTTTAAAGAAGACGGGACTAGGATCTACTGATGTTCAAGAAGAACAACTACAACCCGGAAAACCAACCCAAAGCTTGGCTCTTCCTTCTGCCATCTTTGGTGATCATTTTGGTATTTTCCATCTATCCATTGATTCGTTCCTTTGCGATGAGTTTCCAAAAAGGTTCGCTGATCAATATGCGACCGGCGGGGCTGGAAAACTATGAAAAGATTTTAAGCGATCCAGTGTTTTGGCGGGCGTTGAAAAACACGGCATGGTATGCCTTTTTGACGGTGCCAATTGCATTGATTCTCGGTTTGGGAATTGCTTGGATCATCTTTGAAAAAGTGAAACACAAGAGCTTTTTTGAAACGATCTTTTTCATGCCTTATGTTACCAGTACGATTGCAATCGGGATTGTCTTCCGTTATTTTTTCAATGGTGACTACGGGATTATCAACTACGGGTTGAGTTTCTTTGGTATCAAAGGACTTAACTGGTTGGACAGTGTCGATCTTTCAATGCCGACACTGATTATCTTCGGAATCTGGAGCTCACTGGCCTTCAATATTATCATCTTATTGGGAGGTCTGCGCAATATCGACGAAGAGCACTATAAGATTGCCAAGATGTTTGGTGCAACAGACGGCGAGATTTTCCGCCGCATCACCTTGCCGCAATTGATACCGACGATGACTTTCTTATTGACGGTCAATATCATCGGCGCCTTCAAAGTGTACACCCAAGTGTATGCCTTGTTTGCCGGTCAACCTGGGATCGCCAAAAGTGCGGTTACCGCGGTGTACTACATTTACGACAAGTTCCATATCGCAGGACGTCCGGGCGTGGCTATGGCCGCAACAGTGGTCTTGTTCCTAGTGATTCTGGCTTGTACCTTTATCCAACGAAAAATCATCAAGAAAGTGGGGGAATAAGCCGTGAAACGAGTCGTAAATATCATCTGTATGATCTTTTTGATCGTGATGGCCATCATCACTGTTTTCCCATTCATCTATATGATCTTGGGGGGCTTGATGACCCGCTCGGAAGTGACCAGCATTCCGCCGACCATCATCCCGAAAAGCTTCCAGTTTTCAAACTTTATTGATGTCTTTGACAAAGCGCCTTTTGTCCGTTACTTCTTCAATACCGTGTTCGTCTCAGCAGTGACGACGATTGCGACATTGATTACAGCGGTGTTGGCTTCTTTTGCACTGACTAGTTTGGAATTCAAATTCAAAAAAGTGGTAATCGCGATTATGGTTTCTTTATTGATGGTGCCGTATGAGTCCATCATCTTTACAAACTTCAATACCGTCGCAAAGCTAGGCCTGTTAAACACCTATGCCGCGTTGATTATCCCTTTTTTGACCAGTATCTTCTATATCTATTATCTAAACAGCTATCTAAACGGGATTTCCCTGTCTTATTACAAAGCGGCTAAAATCGACGGCGCCAGTGATTTGGAATATATCCGGCGCATTTTGATTCCGATGATCAAACCAGCGCTGGTGACGGTAGGAATCTTGACCTTTATCTCTAGCTGGAATTCCTTCTTGTGGCCATTGTTGGTAACCAATGACAAAGACCACCGTCTATTGAACAACGGGTTGTCTGCTTTCACCACTGAAAGTGGCAGTGACGTGCACCTGCAGTTGGCAGCAGCCACACTGACAGTCATTCCAATCTTGATCATCTACTTCGTGTTCCGCAAAGAAATCATCCGAGGGGTGGCAAAAAATGGAATCAAAGGCTAAAACTACCGTCACTTTTCACAGCGGTATCCTCACAATCGGCGGCACGGTCATCGAAGTCCGCTACGGGGATGCCCACATCTTTTTTGACTTTGGCACGGAATATCGTCCCGAACTGGGCTTAAAAGACGATCAGCTGTCTACGCTGTTGGACAATCGTTTGATCCCAGAGCTCAAAGATATTTATGATCCGCGCTTAGGTTATGAATACCAAGGACCAGCTGTGGCAGATTTCCAGCACACCGCTGTCTTCTTGTCTCACGCACATTTGGATCATTCTAAAATGATCAATTACTTGGATTCGGCGATTCCTCTGTATACATTGAAGGAAACCGATGCAATCTTGCGCTCCTTGAACCGCAATGGGGATTTCTTGATTCCTTCGCCGTTTGAAGCAGCCAACTTTACGCGGAACATGATTGGGCTAAACGCTGGTGATGTCGTTGAAATCGGTGAAATCACTGTGACGATTCTGCCGGTGGATCACGATGCTTATGGGGCGGCGGCACTGTTGATCCGCACCCCGGACAAGTTTCTGGTGTACACCGGTGATTTGCGCCTGCACGGCTATGATCGAAAGCTGACCCTTGATTTTTGTGAAAGAGCAAAAGGCTGTGATCTTTTGATGATGGAAGGCGTCAGTATCTCTTTTGACGACCGTCCGGAAGATCCTACGGAAACGATCAAGATTGTCAGCGAAGCAGACTTGGTACAGCAGTTGGTTCGTTTGGAAAACGAGAATCCGCAGCGGCAATTAACCTTCAATGGCTACCCGGCTAACGTGAAGCGTTTTGCTAAAATCGTTGAGTTGTCCCCACGAACAGTAGTATTGGAAGCCAACATGGCGGCTTTGTTACAAGAAGTTTTAGGGATCAATGCCAACTATTATTACGCAGATCCGACCCACCGGATTGAGGCATTGGCTGACGAATTAGAAATTCCACTGGCCGTCTTGTTAACAGACGATCACCAGTATTTGTGGCAGATAGTCGACGGTTTTGAAAACCTGCAGGCAGGCGGTATGTATTTCCATATCGACGCCCAGCCGTTGGGAGATTTTGACCCCGCCTATCAAGTCTTTTTGGATCTTTTGGCAAGCCTGGATGTGGAATTTGTACGATTGGCTTGCTCGGGTCATGCGTTTCCTGCTGATTTAGCAAAGATTATCGACATGATCCAACCGAAAACTTTGGTTCCAATCCATACTTTGAAACCGGAAAAACTGGTGAATCCGTATGGCGAAAGAATTCTTCCCACTCGTGGGGAGACAATCTCATAAAAACTTTTTTAAAGGAGAGTCAAAAATGAAGTTCAAAAAAATGGGTACTGTGATGTTGGCTGCAGCAGCGATGGTTGCATTAGCAGCTTGCGGCAACTCAGGCAATGACAGCAAAGGCAGCGATTCAAAAGGCGACGACAGCAAAATCGTCACTGAAATCACCAAGGATACTGAGATCACTTTCTGGCACGCAATGAACGGTGCACAAGAAGAAGCGTTGACAAAAATCACCGACGACTTCATGAAAGCAAATCCAAAGATCAAAGTTACTCTGCAAAACCAAGGTCAATACTCTGATATGCAAGCGAAAATCAACTCAACACTGCAATCACCAAAAGATCTGCCAACCATCACTCAAGCTTATCCAGGCTGGTTGTGGAATGCAGCGCAAGAAGACATGCTGGTAGACTTGAAACCATTCATGGACGACAAGACCATCGGCTGGGGCGAACAAGAAGCTATCCGCGAACCACTGTTGAAAGGTGCGGAAATTGACGGCAAGCAATACGGTATTCCATTCAACAAATCAACAGAAGCATTGGTTTACAATGCAGATATGCTGAAAAAATACGGCGTTGAAGTACCAACAACTATGGAAGAATTTGCTCAAGCATGTAAAGACATTTACGAAAAATCCAACCATGAAGTTGTCGGTGGTGGTTTTGACTCTCTGAACAACTACTACACGATCGGTATGGAAAACCAAGGCGTAGAATTCACCAAAGACCTTGATTTTGCTAGTGATGAATCCAAAGCAGTTATCGACTACTATTTGGAAGGCATCAAAGACGGTTCAATGCGTATCGCAGGCTCTGACAAATACTTGTCTGGCCCATTTGCCAATGAAAAAGTTGCTATGTTCGTTGGTTCAATCGCTGGTGAAGGTTATGTGAAGAGCGATACAGAAGGTAAATTCGAATATGGCGTAGCACCTCGTCCTGACAAGAAAAATATCCAACAAGGGACAGACGTTTACATGTTCTCAGAAGCAACTCCAGAGCAACAAACAGCAGCTTACCTGTTGTTGAAATATATGGCACAACCTGAAGTACAATTGTACTGGGCTGAAATGACTGGTTATATGCCAATCGTTGAATCAGTATTGGAATCTGACGAATACAAATCTTCTACAGAAACTAAAGTACCAGCTATCTTGGAAGAAGCAACAAAAGACTTGTTCGCATTGCCTGTAACTGAAAATGCAGACCCTGCTTACAACCAAGTTCGTACAATCATGGAAAACATCTTGTCTAATCCTGACGGCAAGACAGACGACTTGATCAAACAAGGCGTTTCCGAATTGGCAGACGCTTGGAACCAATAAGAGCTATTAAAAACAGCCAACACGCATTTTGCTTGTTGGCTGTTTTTTGCGCTTAATGCAAACGACTGCTTGCTTAATGTCCGCCAGTTACTTTGATGCCTATGATACCTACCAGCAACAAACCGACAAACAGCCAAGTGACAGGTGCCAGTTTGTCATGGAAGAAAACGACACCAATAATAATTGAGCCGACTGCGCCGATACCCGTCCAAATTGGGTAAGAGAGGCTCATGGGGAGTGTTTTGATTGCTCTGGAGAGAAAGTAAAAGCTGGCAATCATGCCCAGTACACAATAAAGACTGTAATTCAGCTTACTGAAACCATTGCTTTGTTTCATCATCGTTGACCAGAAAACCTCCAAACCTCCTGCTAAAATCAAATCTAACCATGCCATCATCGATCATCCTTTCTTTCAGAGCCACGCCTATTTTAGGTGGCTTTTTTGAAATCCGCCTGTTGCTTTGCGGCGAAGGGAGCTGGCTTTTTCCATTCGAGACAAAATAAAAAAGAGGTAATCCATTCCTACTATGACCTGACGGAATGGATGGCCTCTTTGCGCTGCCCGGCAGCAGCGTGCATTGATTATTGATTTCCATGCTATTCTAGCACGTGGGATTTAAAAGTCAACTTGCGAGATTTTTGAAGAGAAAAACAGATAGGAAATTTTTGAGGGACAGTGTTTTTCTGTCGATTCACTTTTGAAATCGGTTCTTTTTTGTTAAGATGGCAGAGTGAGGAGAAGTGTCGCAACGACTGCAAAACAGTCAGTTTGACGACAATAGCTCCAATTTGACGAAGAAGGACTGTTTTACATGAAATTGACGATATTGGCTACCAGTGATATGCACGGGTATGTCCTGCCGACGAACTATGCAGAGCCGGGACTGGATCTGCCTTTTGGCGCGGCAAAAGCGGCGACGAAAATGAAAGAACTGGTAGCAGCCAGCGGAACTGATCCGGTGATCAAAATCGAAAATGGGGATTTTATCCAGGGGTCGCCTTTGAGCTATTATGTGGCAAAACAGGCACAGCATACGGCGGCGGATCTAACGCAAGTCGTCAATCAGATGGGCTATGATGTGGGGATTTTGGGCAATCACGAGTTCAACTACGGCATGGATTATCTGCAACAAGCCATCGCAAGTTACAATCATCCGATCTTGGCAGCAAATGTCTTAGGTGCAAATGGCCGCCCTTTTTTTGGCCAGCCTTATGTGATATTAGAAAAAGGCGGTCTCAAAGTAGCGATTTTAGGTGTTGTAACCCAGTACATCCCTCATTGGGAACAGCCCGGAACAATCAAAGGTTTGCAGTTTAAAGGATTGGTAGAGACAGCCAAGCAATACGTACCGAAGCTGCGGGAATTGGCAGACGTCGTGGTGGTTGCGTATCATGGCGGCTTTGAGCGGGATTTAAAAACCGGTGAAGCGACTGAATTATTGACTGGAGAAAATGAAGGCTACCAGCTGCTTCAAGAAGTAAAAGGGATCGATGCGCTGGTAACTGGTCATCAACACCGGGAAATTGCGGCGGAAATCAATGGCGTGCCGGTGATCCAACCGGGACATCGAGGGGCATTTGTTGGCGAGATTCAGCTAGAGCTTGAACGAGATGCAAGTGGTGATGTACGCGTGATTGGTTCTACCGCCGCGATTCATAGCGTTGCTGATTCAAAACCTGATGCAAAAATCATGGCTGCCGTGGAGCAGTTGAACCAGGATTTGGAAGTCTGGTTGGATCAACCGGTGGGAAAAGTCGAAGGAGATATGCGCATCACAGATCCGATGATGGCCCGCTTCCACGAACATCCGTATGTAGAATTCATCAATAAGGTCCAATTGTCAGCCAGTCAAGCCAAAGTATCCGGTACGGCGCTGTTCAACAACGAAGGCCGCGGCTTTGGGGAAACCATCACCATGCGAGACATCATCACCAATTATATTTATCCCAATACACTGGCAGTCTCTGAAATCAGTGGTAGCGATCTGCGGGCAGCTTTGGAACAAACGGCTGATTATCTTCAGTTGGCAGAAGGTGGCAAGCTGATCTTCAATCCGCGCTTTATCAAACCAAAACCGCAGTACTACAATTATGATATGTACGAAGGGGTCGACTACACCTTGGATTTGACTCGGCCTAAAGGAGAGCGAGTGACTCGGCTACAGTTTGAAGGTCACGATGTTACCGCTGACGAAAAGTTGGAAGTCGTAGTCAATCAGTACCGGGCAGTAGGTGGTGGCAATTATGCCATGTTCACACCGGAAAAAATCATTCGGGAAGTCCAAATCGACATGACCGAACTGATTGCCGACTATTTGCGGGAGCATCCAGTGCTCCAGGCGACCGTCAATAATAATTTTTTGGTGCTGCCGGAACAATGAGTATGAATTGGATAAACCTTGGGAATGTGACCTAAGTAATATCCAAGTGCTAAAGAGCAGATGTTTAACTCAAATGAATAAAAAATATGCGGATGGGAAAGATTTGTGACCAGCTTGATGTCTTAGTCCGAAGAGAAAACATACCCATACGTGTAAAGCGAAGTGAATTAGTCTGCCTTTGAATTTTAGCAATGAAAAGCCGACGATCTTCCAATGACTTTAATGGAAGATGGTCGGCTTTTGCTTGCAACTCACGTTTGGCGTTGTTCGGTTCGTAGGACGGTGACTCAACTTATGTCACATTCCCCTTTCCGATGCTATGGTGCAAGGGAAAAATAATGGCAAGTTGAACAGACCTTCTAGTGCTGCAAACTAAAAAGCTGTGAATCAGCTGATAAAGCCACTACAAAAACTGCTCTGAGTAGTCGCCAGTTAGTCATTAAAAAACGGTCAAGAAACAACGTGAAAATTTCTGAAAATTGCGGATGATAAAGAATGAGTAAAACTAGCGTAAGATTTCTCTTACCTGACTGGCTTTTTAAGAACAATGTGGGTATACTTCCCTCCATGGAGTGAAACAACGGCTGGGAAAATGATCCGAGCCTTGGTGAAAGGAAGTGTAGACGTTGGATTGGCAGACGCTTTTTGCCCTGGTGGCAGAAAACTGCAACAAAGAGGTTCCGATTGAAGTCGATCATGAACTTTGTTATGTCTATCGAACGAAGAAAAAAGGGTTACCCTTCAGTAAAACGGTTACTGTCTGTCAAAAGACAGCATTCGCCCGCAATGAACTGACAGAGATCATCGATTTTCTGGACAGCCACGGGTATCGTGCGAAGATTACGCAGCAAGCATAAAAAAACGCCGAAGCTCATGCTATTGATGAGCTTCGGCGTTTTTTTGCTCTTAATAATGAGAAGTGTTCATAGCCAGTGAACAGATCAGCTAGCTCGGGAGGTTCGCAGTTGGCTGATGAGTAAATCACCGGCATATAACGCTACAGACAATAACAACAACAGCACAAAAGGCCCGCCAATATAAAGGCTTAAAAAGGCGGCAAAAGCTACCAAATTACCAAGCATTTTTTTAACCATGTTACGTCCTCTCTTTTCTTATAAACCGTACGTATGAATTTGCCAAATAAAGCACCTGACTTTTAAATGTGCAGGAGTATCTGATAGACAGTAATCAGTTGAAATCTTCCACTGGATCATATTGGTAAGTAACAAATTCCATCTTATTAAAGCGGACATGCAGCGCATTGACTGCCAGTTCATAATCTTCCTCTGACAAGTTGCCTAAAAGTGTGACCGGATCGTCTTTGCCGTGATCAACGGTGTTGTCAAAAAGAGTTAGCGTCAGTGTCAGCAAGTCAGCCCCGCTATCAGTTGCGGAGAAAATTTCATTGGAAAGAGTGATTTTTAGGCGCTGATTGTCAAAGTCGATGATTGCATCAGCTTGTTGATATAGCGAGTCTGAGCCAGCTATCAGAAAAAATAAAGCCATCAATTCAGGGGATACGGTATCGGTCTGCCAACGTTTCAAAAGTTCCAAGTATCTTTGACTGTGAAGCTTATTTTTGAACATAGTGCTAACCTCCTGTCGTTTATTCCATTATAGCTCAGGCTATGAGGAAGCGGTAACAGGAGGCATCGGCACCACAATTTTTTTCAAAAAATGAGAGGGTCAGGCAGCACAATCCGCTGCATTTGGCTGGGAAATAGTGTCAGCATCGACCAACTCATTGGTAAGGGAGGCGGTGATTTCAGTCTGAGAAAGTTTAAATTGGGTCTGGTAGAGTTTGTGGTAAAGACCGGCTTGTGCCAATAATTCCTCGTGGCTGCCTTGCTCGACGATTGTCCCTTGATCCATCACGAGAATCTGATCGGCATTGGCAATCGTAGACAGACGGTGGGCGATAACGATGGCGGTGCGACCTTTCATCAGCTGATCCATGGCTTTTTGGACATAGTGTTCCGACAATGCATCCAAGGCAGCCGTCGCTTCATCTAAAATCAGGATCTGAGGATCTTTCAAGATAACTCGAGCAATGGCTAACCGTTGCTTTTCACCGCCGGAAAGCTTCACGCCCCGGTTGCCGACTGGCGTATCGTAGCCTTCCGGAAGTGTTGCAATAAACTCGTGGATATAAGCCGCTTTGGCAGCCGCAACCAGTTCGTCATCGGTGGCCTCCGGTTTGGCATAAAGGAGATTTTCCCGGATGGTACTGTTGAAAAGAAAAGCTTCCTGGCTAACCATGCCAATCTTACGACGTAGTGTATCAAGAGGGAGCTGCGCGATATCGTTGCCGTCAATGGTGATGCGCCCGGCAGTTGGCGTATAGAGGCGGGGCAATAGGTTAGTGAGAGTTGACTTGCCGGCCCCAGATGGTCCCACGATGGCTGTCATCTGACCAGCAGGAAGAGTCAAGTCGATTCCTTGTAAAGCCGCACTTTGACCATAGCTAAAGTCGACTTCTTCAAAACGAATCTGGCCTTCTGAAATAGAGTCAGCCGCACTTGCAGGTGTCTTTATCTCACTGTCAAGAGGCCAGGTGGTCTCTGGTGTCAGATCCAGATACTCGAAGATCCGGTCAAATAGTGCAAAAGAGCGCATGAAATCTACTTGAATATTGGAAAGTTGCGTCACGGGATTGTACATCCGGCCCAACAACGTGGCAAAAGTCAGAATGCCGCCAATGGTAATCTGATCTTTGGTCAGTAAGAAACCACCAACTAAATAAACCAGCATTGGGCCAATCGTTGTGAAGACGGACATTGCCATACGAAACCAGCGGCCTGCCAGTGTTTCTTTGACCTGCAAGTGAGTGACTTCACTGTTCACTGTGACAAATTCATCGTAGGCTTTTTGTTCATTGGTAAAAAGCTTCATCAACAGGCTGCCGCCAGTACTGAGACTTTCTTGTACATGGGAGTTGAGCGTGCTCAGTTGTTTTTGGCTTTGAGAGGTGATCTGCCAGCGAAGCTTACCGACTTTTCGGGTCGGCAGAATAAACAGCGGGATAGTAGCGACACTGATCAATGCTAAGATTGGATTGAGGCCAAAGAGGGCCACTAAGCTAGTCGCTAAGACAAAAACGCTGGTGAGGGCATTGACGACAGTGGACTGGAAGACTTGTTGGATGCCGTCCACGTCACTGGTGAGACGAGTCAGGACTTCCCCTTCCTTCAGTCCGGCAAAAAAACTTTGTGGCATGTGTGTGAGCTTGCCGTAGATTTCATTTTTGATATTGAAGGTAATCTGCTTGGCAATCCAGGTGCTGAGGTAACCCTGCGCTACCCCTAATAAATTGAGTAAAATCGTAGCCGACATGGATAAGCCGATGAAGATTGCCAGTAAACTCAGATCTTTTTGCGGCAGAGCCACATCAATGATTTTTTGCATCAGTAACGGAGGGACCAGTCCTAAAGCAGAGCTGGTGAGAATCAGTGCAATGACTGCGAAAAAACGCAGCGGATAAGGAGAGAAATAGCTTAAAATCCGAGTAACAAACGGCCAGGTCAATTTGGGCATTTTTTCAGGTTGTTGATCAAAACGCATACGAGCCATGGCGATTCCTCCTTTTATTCTTAAAGTGAGTGACTATCATTATTGTGAAGGACTATCCTGTAATAGACACCGCTACGAAGTGTTTACTTTTGAATCGATTTTTAGGTGTCCGCAGAAAACGGTCCAATCAGCAGGGAGTTCTCACTAGCGGCTGATTGTTGGTCCAATGCTCTATTTAGTTAGGTACCTATCTATTATAACGTGTTTGCTTGCTGTTGTAAATAGGAAGGTACCTAACTAATTGACCGGATTAAGGAAATCTTATACACTGGAAATAAATAGCAGATTTTGCTGATAATGGTCAGTTAAACTGAAAAAGAGAACAAAGGAGCGAAAATAAAATGGCAGAGGCAGAAGGAAGCAATCAGAAATTGTTAGACGCATTTTGGCAAATTAACCGACAAATCCGTAGAAGTATGGCTCAGTCAGAAGAAGCAGCTGGGGAAAAGAGGGCACAAGATAAACTTGCGCCGGGGCAAGAACGACTATTACGGCTGTTGCTGCGCCACGATGGGATCAGTCAAAAAGAACTGGCGGAACGTATGAGAATTCGACCAGCGTCATTAAGTGAAGTCCTCACCAAGTTGGAACAAAAACAACTAGTTATCAAAGAACAGGATCCTGCTGATCGCAGACGCAATCGCTATCAGCTAACAGAAGTTGGTAAAAAAGCTGCTGAAGAGCTGCAAAAAGAGCGCCAAGATCAAGGGGCAGCCTTTTTTGATATTTTGAGTTTATCGGAAAGACAAGAGTTGGCTCAATTATTAGCCAAGCTAAATCAGGAAAAAGTCGATGAACGGTACTTGTAAAGTGGACAGTGAAGAAAAGCAGCTTGCGAATTCTTTGTTATAAAAGGTGTCGACTAGCTACTCAAAGCAGGTGTGGTAGACGAGCTTTGCGGAGAGCCTTGTTGAAAACAGCTGATGGTCTAGATTTCCAATACTGGGTCTCGTATAATAAGGGTAGAAAATAACATGAAGAGGTAAAAAATGATTGGATTTCTTTACGCTTTTATCATCATCTTAGCAAACACAATCGGCGCGATTTCAGGGATGGGCGGTGGCGTGATCATCAAGCCGGTCTTCGATGCCATCGGAGCCGACTCGGTGCCGGCTATCACCTTTTATTCGACAGTGGCAGTGTTTACCATGTCGATTGTATCTACGCTGCGGCAGCGGAAAAATATGACGATTGATTACAAGAAAGCTGGTTTGATTTCCATTGGTGCTGTTTCTGGCGGAATTTTAGGAAATTTGGCATTTGAAGGCCTGTTAAAACTTGTAGCAGCAGAAGAGACGGTACAGCTGACCCAGATTGTAATTACGGTTTTAACGATTGCTTTTGCCTGGCTGGTTTCTGATGGACGGCGAAATCTCAATTTAAAAAAGACTCCGTGGTATATCGTGGCTGGTGGGATTCTAGGATTTTTGGCTAGTTTTTTAGGAATCGGTGGCGGCCCAATCAATGTGGCACTGCTGATGCTGTGTTTTGGCATGGAAATCAAAGCTGCGACAGTTTATTCGATTATTACGATCTTTTGTTCCCAACTGGCGAAAATAGTGACGATAGCTGCTACCCTCGGGTTTGAACGGTATGATTTGACGATGCTGTTTTATATCATTCCGGCGGCGATTGTCGGTGGGTTTATGGGGGCTACTTTTAGTGGAATCCTCTCGGCAAAAAAAGTACGGATTATTTATCAGGTAGTACTGATTTTCGTATTGGCGATAAATATTTTTAATGGCATTGGAGTCTTTTTAGGCTGGCAAAAGTAAGTCTGATTTGGCAACTGCTCAGAAACAGGAAATAAGAAAGGGAGGCAACTATGAAGAAAACACTGATTTTAATACTGGGAGCAACGATTCTTTTGGGGGCAGCCGGCTGTTCAGACAATAAGACTACCGGCAGCAGTCAGTCTGACAGCGTAGCAGCTTCCACTGCAGAAGGTGTGACAGTAGCGACGAGTAGTGCTGCTACTGATCAGGAAGACACTACTGCCTCTGTTGCGTCATCATCGGCAAGCTCAGATTCGTCTCAGATGACTTCAAAAGATACGGCTGTTTCAGAGGTGCTGGATCAAAAAGTCGATTATACACAAGCTGTCGCTAAGTTTAGAGAACTATACCCCGCTGCAGCGATCCACGAGTTAGAGTGGGAAGCACAAGGCTTGTATCAAGGACAAAAAACCAAGCGCTTCAAGATTGAAGGGGAAGATGCCAAGGGTGAATACGAAGTGACTATTGATGCTGTGGCAGATACAGTTCACCATCAATCAGACTTAGAGGATGACGGCGATAACGACGATTGGCAAGAAGACCAATTGCCGATAGATGAGGTCATTACTATGGAAGCCGCAGCTGAAGTAGCTGATAAGTACGGGGCAGAGGGTTATTCTCTGGTGAAAATCGAACTAGATGAAGATGACGGGTATGTGATTTGGAGTGTTAAATTCAACAAAGACCGTCACTGGCAGGATGTCAAAATTGATGCCAAGACCGGGGAGTACCTGCGAACTGTCGCCGACGATCACGATTAAATCTGACCTAACCGCAAATCAGAGGTACCGGGGGCCACACCACAAGCAGGCTCCCGGTATTTTTGTGGAATAAACAGTTTCTTGACCAACGGACTTACAAAAAGTAAAAAAAGCAGTTTTCAAAGGTTTTTTGTTATACTCTAGGAGGGGGTGGAAGTCATGAATAAAAAGCGCAAACGCCGCTTGATGAAGGTGGATAACCGCGTATTATTGCCGTTATCAGAAGAGTTCGTTGCAGAAAACGGGCTGGCGGAAGATTCCATCCTGGAAGTGGACGAAGAACTTCTGGCTAAGGCAATCAAACAATTGACTCAAGAAGACATTTTGAATGATGTCTTGCGGCGTGTAATGGATGAGGATTCGACAGAGGAGGAAAGATAGAATGGAAATTAGACAAGCCACAAAGGCAGATTATCCAGCAATCTATGACTTGGTTCAGCAAGCCTTCAAAACGGCTCAGGTGTCAGACGGCACGGAGCAGGAGTTTGTCGAAGAGCTGCGAAAGGGGTCAGGTTTCTTACCGGAATTGGAATTTGTTGCAGAAGACAAAGGGAAGCTGATCGGTCATGTGATGCTGACCAAACGAGGAATTGAAACGACTGAAGGCGAGCATGGCGTCTTATTGCTGGCACCGTTGTCAGTGGCTTTTGATTATCGCAATCAGGGAATCGGCGGCAAACTCATGCAGGCGGCTTTTGACAAGGCGCTGACACTAGAGCATTCAGCAGTTTTTCTTGTAGGCAATCCTGATTATTATAAGCGCTACGGGTTCCAATCGGCGGCTGATCTGGGGATCGCCAATGGTTCTGAGATTCCTGATGAGTTTATTTTGGGAATCCAACTGGTGCCGGATGCGTTAAAAGAAGTGACTGGAACATTATATATCGAATAAATCGCAAAGCTCAAGCAGCGGCTGTGACAACAAAGTAGCCGCTCGATTCACAAAAAGACAGAAAGAAAGGATAGTGAACCGGCTATGCCGAAGACACGAATTGAAGCATTTACCGATGCAGTAATTGCCATTGTGATGACATTATTAGTTTTAGAATTGAGAGAGCCAGCCAATGATACTTGGCAAGCTTTTGAAGGAACTGGCCACCAGTTTTTTATCTATTTAATCAGCTTTGTTTCGTTGGCGGTCTATTGGAACAACCATCATCACCTGTTTAATATCGTAAAAAAAGTCGATGGTTGGGTTTTGTGGGCCAATAATCTGTTTATTTTAATGATGAGTTTGTTTCCCTTTGCTACCGACTGGGTGGTAGACTATCCTACCTCATTGGCGCCTCAGATTTTGTATGGCGGAGTGATCTTTGGTGCTGATTTGGGTTATTTGCTTCTGGGAGTGGCGCTCGTACGCTGCAATGGTAAAAATTCGGCAATTGGACGGCTCTTCCAAAACTACCGGAAAATGAAAATTACATTGTTCATGAATGTGCTGGCATTGCTCTGTGGTTGGTTAATCCATCCAGTCGCTGTACTGGTAGTAAACGGCTTGATGCTTTTGATGTGGTTTATTCCGGAAAAACAAATTGAGCAATTCATCCATCGTGGGGAGCACGAGTAAAAGCGAGGGGAAAGCAGATGTTCAACCAACAATTTGACGCACTGAAGTTGACTGTCATCGAGTTGCCAGTGGAGATTGAAGCCGGAATTCCAGTGTATCGGGGCTTTATTCGGGAATTGCCTTTTTTGGCAGCAGAAGCTCACTCGGTGCAAGCTTTGTATCGGAACTTACTGGAAGTCTATCAGGAATACGCCGAAGAACAGCTGGCAACGCAAATCGAGGAAGAAAATGAAGAAGATGCTATGACCTCGTCTTTGTTGTCCTATGAAGACTTGCTGAAATATTACGACGGTGAAAGCTTTGATGGATTTGAACACGGGAATGACGATAGTAAGCCATGAGGGTCAGTTATACTGGCCAGTTAAGAGAAATTTTTTTCGATAATGTGCAAGCAACTCATCAAGCTCTAGAATAAATTCAAATGACCAGTCGCGTCTGCGGAAAAAAGCAGATGCGACTGGTCATTTTGATACGATAAATTTAGAAAGCTTTGCTAAAAAGAAGAATTCCCTGCAAAAATCACGCCATTCAAATAGTGAGTTCACGAAATTGCATGTTACCTGCAGATCACCAAATCAAGTAGAGAATTTGTTTTGATTAAAGAAAGTGTTCTTCGCTAGTAAGAGACGATAATCTTAGTTGCATTTTATGCACCTTTAAGTCTTTTTCATAAGCGACGGTGTCAAAAATAGTGAAGCCTAATAGCTGCCAAAAAGCAAGAGCAGCTCTATTTTCAGTCAGTACAGCCAATTCAATTTCTTTATAGCCGGCAACAATCGAGCGGTTAATGAGCGCTCTTACGATCTGTTTGCCAAACCCTTGACCATGTTCTTTTACTAATAGTAGTCCTAGATAAACGCTGTCAGCTGTTTTGTAACCGGTCAAATAGTCTAAAATTGCTACCGCCTGTTGCTGACAGTAAATCACTTCTAAGTGCTTATTTTCTGGCAAAATGCTGGCGGGCCGTTGCTGTAAATCAGCAAGGAGTGATTCTTCGTCGAAAATCGTTTTTGATAATGCCAGGTAAGGTCTATTTGCGTTAAAAATTGTGAGCACATCAGCATTTAGCAATGGATTATAGGGTAAATAATCTAACATCGGAGCCCCCTTCTATCTGCCCATGAAACAAAGGCGTACCTTTTCCATGGGAATCAGCACAATGCCTCAGTAATTTCTTCGTGGCAGCATCCATAGGGCCGGCTACTGTCACGAGTGCTATGGCGAAGTGACTTATTCTTCAATCAACAGCGCTTTGATGCCGAAGCCGGCTAAGATTCGAGCGGCAGTGTAGGTGTTGAGGCCCTTGCGGAAAGTCAGATAAACTGGACGGTCACGAGGAATCTCATTGATTCGGTCTCGCAGGTCATTCAATGGAATGTTGGCGGTCGCTTCGATGCTGCCGCTTTTTGGCTTGTCTGATTCACGAACATCCAGGAAGTACGCATTTTGTAAATCATCTGCTGGAATATCGGCAAGGGCAATTGTTTCGGCAACTTTGGTGAATTGGTTAATCCCCACATAACCGGCGATATTCAATACGTCGCGAGAAGATGCGTATGGCGGTGAGTAAGGAAATTCCAAATCTGGTAAGTCGAAAATCGTCAGACCGCCAGTGATCGCAACAGAGAGCTCACCGATACGTTTATCGACACCGTGTTCGCCCACAGCTTGGCCTCCCAGAATTTTACCTGTAGCCGCGTCAAAGATCAGTTTCAAGTTCAGCCGTTTGGCACCAGGATAGAAATACGCGTGATCAAAAGGCGTGATGAACACGGTCTTGTAGTCGGTGATACCGGCTGCTTGCAGCATGTGTTCGGTTAAGCCAGTGTAGCTGGCTGTGTAGTCAAAAATCTTGCCGACGCCAGTCCCGAGATATCCCCGGTAGTGGAGGCTGTCATCACCATTGATGATGTCTGCCAGTAGGTGGCCTTGCCGATTTGCCGCGCTGGAAAGCATGCTCGGTGTAGGTAAGCCAGTCACGATACTGGTGGTTTCGATGACATCGCCAATCGCATAGATGTCTGGCAGGTTGGTACGCAGTTGATCGTCTACTGGAATCTGGCCGTTTTCATTGAGATTGATGCCGGCTGCCGCTGCTACTTCATTGTTGGGGGTGACACCAGTCGCAAAAAGAATCATATCCGTGTTCACTGTAGTGCCATCTGTCAGCTGCAGCAGATGACCTTTTTCGGAAATCTCAGAAACTGTCGCATTCAGATGGACAGCAACCCCTTTTGCCAACAAGTGGTCATAAATCAGATCGGCAATTTCAGCATCGTAAGGAAAAGCCACTTGAGGCAGCTGTTCAATCAAAGTGACTGCCAGACCGCGTTCCTGCATGTTTTCTGCCATTTCTAAACCAGCAACCCCAGCACCTAGAATTGTAACTGTTTTAGGATCGTGGCTGTTTAGATAGTCCATAATCGCATCTGCGTTTGTGACATTTCGCAAAACAAAGCCGTTTTCAGCTGCCTCAGCGCCGGGAATTTCCGGCAGTGTTGGCCGCGCGCCGGTAGCTAAGACCAACTTGTCGTAAGCTTCAGTGCGCAAAGTGTTGTCGGTAAGATTTTTGACAGTAACTGTTTTGGCCTCAGGATCAATAGCGGTCACTTCATGACGAGTGAAGACGTCAATGTTGTTTTTTTCCTTTAACTGCGCCGGAGTCCGTTCAATCAGGCTGGCCCGATCCGTAATTACGCCGCCGAGATAGTATGGCAAGGCACAACTGGCGTAGGAAATATCTGCCCCTCTTTCAAACAAAGTGATTTCATGTTTTTCATTTAACCGGCGCAACCGTGTAGCAAATGAAGGTCCTCCGGCAACACCGCCGATAACGATAATTTTCATAACAGACAGCTCCTCTTGTATTGGGTCTATAGATCGTTCAACTTGGATTCTCAACAAGAAAACACAAGTTGTTTTTCTGCCTCGATAGTAACGCGAAGTCTAGGAGGTGGCAAAGAAAACGTCTCGCGTAAAAGGGATTGAAAAAAAGTGGCAGCTTCAGCTGAGATTGGCGGCAGATCAGGGGATTTTTATGTGGGGAATGTTCCTTTTTAATTGAGAGTCATTCTCATTTGAGTTGAGGTCTGTTATACTAAAAAATGTGAAGCGATGAGGATAAAACCGATTACAAAATTAGTGGTGGCTGACGAACAGAAACTGATTACGAGCGGATCCGGTTGAATTATGTTAAGCACAGAAACCGTGATCACTCAAGCAAAGCTGGTAAGTTATGTTGAAAAACATCTAAGTCGCTGCCGTTTCGGTAAAGACAAACCGACATGTAAAAATGTCCGGTTCAGGGTTATCGATCAGATTATCGAGAAAAAAAGCGGAAAATTTTGAGTTGTTCAGGCTCCCGCATATTGTACCACCGGTTATTTCCCAGTCTGAGTCAGTTGCTGCGAGGGTGTAAACGGGTGCCGACAGAATGTGGAAATGTTTTGAAAGCGACTGCAACAATCAAGGAGGCCTATAGGAATTGAAATTACTGTACATTATTTTGGGGGCAATCACCCTGGCACTAGGGACACTGGGAATCTTTCTGCCGTTTCTACCGACGACCGTTTTTTATCTGCTGACGGGCTTTTTCTGGCTCCGCAGCTCAGAGAAACTGCATCAGCGTTTTGTCAATTCAGCGACGTATAAACAATATGTGGAGGAGCCGTTGGTAAAGAAAAAAATTACCAATAAAGGCATGGTGCGGATGTTTGCAATGATGGCAGTCGTCTTTGCACTGCCGGGAATTCTGGTGGATAATACGCCGATGCGGATCTGTCTGGTGCTGGTCTATGTCGCCCATGTTATCGGGCTGACTTGGTACCTGAGGATTAAAAAAGGCAAAGTGACCATTGAGAAAGTAGGCGGGATACAAGAATGATCGACAAACGTTTATTTGAATTTACTGACAAGAAGCCGCTGATTTTGTTAGTGGCTTTCCGTTTGGGGCAGTTAGGCTTGTCTATCGGGATGTGGTTATTGCTTGCCTGGAGCGTTTCAGGCTTAATGACCGGTAATCTGCCGCAACAAGGACCGTGGTTTTTGGCCGGTGGTATTTTAATGGGGGTAGCGGGAAAGGCCCTCCTGCATTATTTGATGGAACAGCAGTTGTTTGACTCTTCGGCACGTTTGCGCCTCAGTTTACGCCAGCAAGTAATGGAAAAAGCCTTTCGTTTGGGAGATAGCGAAGACCAATTGGCGCCGTCTGTTTTATCTCAGTTAGCCGTGGACGGCATCGAACAAATCGAAATCTATTATGCTAGATTTTTACCACAACTGTTTTATTGTCTTTTGGCGTCACTGATAATCTTTTTCACCTTGCTGCAATTTGCTTGGCAGCCGGCTGTTGTCTTATTGATAGGAATTCCGTTGATTCCGATTGTCATCATGGCAGTCATGAAAATCGCCAAAAAAATTCTCAGCAAATACTGGGGGGATTACACGAATCTCGGCACGCGTTTTTATGAAAACTTGCAGGGCTTTCGAGTACTGAAAGCTTTTAATTATGATGAAATCAAAGAAAAAGAAATGGTCAAAGAAGCAGAGGGATTCCGCAAGATTACCATGAGTCTATTGTCGATGCAGTTGAATTCCATTACAATCATGGATCTGATCAGCTACGGTGGTGCCGGACTGGGAATTGGTTTTGCGCTTAAAGCCTACGCTGCAAGACAGACGGATTTATTGGGCTTATTGGTCTTTTTATTGCTGAGTGCAGAAGTCTTTATTCCCATGCGACAGCTGGGTTCCCTTTTTCACGTCGCGATGAACGGAATCAGTGGAGTCAGCCGTCTTTTTAACTATCTGGAACTTCCCGAGCAGGTGTATGGCGACGAAACGTTGGCCGAGCCTTTGACAGAGATTCGCGGAGTGGGACTGCAGTTTTCTTATGATGGACAGCAGCCAGCTGTATCCGCTATTGATCTAACCTTAACAAAGGGTAGCTTTACAGCCTTTGTTGGCGGCTCCGGTAGTGGGAAAAGTACGCTGGGGCGACTTTTGGCCGGACGCTTTGGAAATTGGCAAGGAGAATTGCTGTGGAACGGCCGCGAGCTGACCGTCTTCACGAGGGCGACGTTGCGGGATAAAGCAGTCATTATTGATAGCCATACGTATTTGTATCCTACGACAATCAAAGAAAATCTGCTCTTGGGCCTCTCGGAAGCTGATCGTACCGAGCTTTCTGCTAATCCAATTGAGCTGGAAGCGCGTTTGTGGCAAGCTTTGGAACAAGTTTCCCTGGCAGCTGAGGTGAAAAAAATGCCCCAACAGTTGGAAACGCCATTGACCGAAAACGGCGGCAACCTTTCCGGGGGACAGCGGCAAAGACTGTTGGTCGCTCAAGGGCTGCTGCGGGAGGCTGATTTTTATCTATTTGATGAAATCACTTCCGGAGTGGATGCTGTCAGTGAGGAACAACTGCTGTTGACCATCCGCCAGTTGGCTAAAGACAAAGTGGTGCTCTTTATTTCTCATCGTCTTTACAATGTGCTGGCTGCAGATCGGGTGTTTGTCTTGAATAACGGATTGTTGCAAGAACAAGGGACGCCGACACAGCTGCAAGAAGCGGCTGGGTTCTTCAAGGATTACTTTGCACAGGAACAAGCCGTGTTAGGAGGTGCAGCGACATATGAAAAGTGAAGGGAAATTATTAAGCTGGCTGCTGCATTTTGTGGCACCACTGAAAGGCCGGATGCTGTTGGCCGTTCTATTAGGCATCATCAGCAATCTGTCGGTAGTGGCAATTCCTGTGATTGGCTTTTATCAAGGCTGGCAGTTGTTCAATCATCAGCCGGTTTCCTTGACCGCGACGATCTGGGTCTTACTTGCTTTGGGGATTTTACGAGGAGTCACGCGATATGGTGAACAGTATTGCAATCACGATATTGCTTTTCGATTACTGGCGTTGTTGCGCCAGCAAATTTTTCACCAACTGCGAAAATTAGGGCCGGCTCGACTAGTCAGCATCAAAAGCGGCGATTTTATTACCGCAGTGACTTCAGATGTGGAAGCACTGGAAGTCTTTTTCGCCCACACAGTCTCACCGTTTTTTATCTTTATCGGGACAACCGTAGCTACTGTGGGATTTCTGGGGAGTCAGGCCTGGCAGTTGGGGCTGCTCTTGTTAGTGGCGCTGTGTATGGTTGGCTTGGTGATTCCGCTGTGGGGGTATCGTCGCTATCAAGCCGTTGCGGATCAACAGCACGCGTTCTTTACTGAGTTGAATCAGCAGGTGACTGAAAGCATTCAGAGCCTAGCGACGATTCAGCAGTTTGATTTGGGAGCCGAGCGGTTGGAAAAATTAACTACAGCCGGCGAGCAGCTCAATGATTCCTATCGTAAAAAATTGCGTCAGGGAACTCAGCTGGCAGTATCAGGAGAAACGGCCATGATGGCCACAGCAGTTTTGATGTTCTTATTGGGTGTAGCGCTGAATTTGGCACCACAAATTATCGGACTCAGCGTGATTTTGACCCTCAGCAGCTTTGGGCCGGCGTTTTCTATGAATGGCTTGGGAGCAGCTTTACTGACGACCTTCGCCAGTGGTCGCCGGCTTTACGATTTGTTCCAGGAAGAACCGCAAGTGGTCTTTCCAACACAAGAGCCAGTGACTGGGGCAACTACTTTTACAGAAGCTTCTTTTCAACAAGTGACTTTCCGGTATCCCGATGGCGCAAAGCCAATTTTGTCAGATATTGATTTGGCCTTGAGCCCGGGACAAACGGTGGGAATCAGCGGTCCTTCAGGAATCGGGAAGAGTACACTGATCAAATTACTGATGCGCTATTGGGATCCTGAGAGGGGCAACTTGCTTTTGAATCAGCGTTCGCTGCGGCGTTTTACGGAAAGTTCTCTGCATCAGACAGAAGGATTTTTCGAACAAACCACCTTCTTGTTTGAAGATACCGTCGCCAATAATATCCGCTTGGGTAAAGCTGCCGCAACTATGGCAGAAATTCAAGCAGCCGCACAAAAGGCCGCAATCCATGAATGGATTAGCCATTTGCCCCAAGGCTACAATACTCCAATCGGCGGTTTGGCTCGCAGCTTGTCTGATGGAGAGCGTCAACGCATCGGCTTGGCCCGGCTCTTTTTACAAGATGCGCCGCTGTTGTTGTTGGATGAGCCGACCAGCAATCTAGATTATTTAAATGAACTGGCAATTTTGGAGACAATCCAGAATTTTGAAGACAAAGCCATTCTACTTGTTTCCCATCGTGACACCACATTGGCAGCTGCCGATGATATCTTCACACTGGAACAAGGCCGTCTGCAGCTTCGTTGAAGGGTTACAGAAAACAGGAACAAAGAAATTTTGACACAAAAAGATCAGTCTTCCTGCAAAAGAATAGCGACCCGCACTGATTTCGATAAGAAGTATCGAAATCAACGGCGCTCTTCTTTTACGTGGGAGGCTTTTTTGTGGCTGTTAAAGGACTGTAAAAAGTCAGAGTAGCATGCGTTTTGCGATACTGAGAATTTCTTATTGGTAGCAACCTTTGCAGAGCGTATAATTTTAGACAGCAGCTGTTTCAACTGGCTCGTGTCTTGAAGAAAGTCGATGTTGCATGGCGGGAAAATGAGGGCAGCCTCAAAGTAAAAACGAAAACGCGATTATTTTGTGGGTGCCCAGTGCAAAATGCTGAAATGACTGGAAGGAACCCCGCAACAGTAAATAAAAGCAAGGAGGGCGCCTGTATGAGACGGATCACCTATACACGCCGCATAATCTTGGAAAAGACCAAACGCTTTATTATTCAAAACGGCTTTGAAAAGCTGACTGTCCGTAATTTGGCGTTCTATATGAATATGAGTACACAGCCGATTTATAAGCAGTTTGGCTCTATTCAGGGCTTGCAAGATGCTTTGGTGAAAGACTTTTTTCAAAGATTGGCAAACGGCATCAGTCTGGAAAATCTTGAACCAGAGCAGCTATTTGAAGAATATGCCTACTACTTTGTCCACTGGGTCCGTAAAGATTATCAGTGGTTTTCGCAATTGTTTCTCTCGGAAAACCGCAATGAGGAAACAACTAAAAAGCTCAGACAAACCTCTTGTCGTCATTTTCAAAAACTGTGGGAACGCGGGTCAGCTTCACTGCCGGAAACTACGCTGCGCTTGGAGCAGCTCCATGATAATTACCTGTATGTGCTGATTGGCGCTGCCGTGATGACAGGAGCCCGGGTGGATAAAGCGCAATTTTGTACAGCTTTGCGGCCCTTGATTGCAACAGCTTTTCAAGGAGAATTGCTTCAGTTGGAAAGTGTCTGAACTATCGAGAATAGAGAAGCCGCAAAATCCGAATATAGGCAAGAAAATATATGTTAGCAAATAGCTGTGGCAATCCTTCTGTCAAAGTTCGCAGCCGGAACGGTACCCTGAGTATATGAAAGCCAGCGTTTAAAATTTTAACACTAAAAAGCCAAGTCACCTCCACAGTTTAATGGAAGTGACTTGGCTTTTCATTGCAGCTCACTTTTGACAGTATTCGCTTTGGAAAACGGGACAGGATTAGTTGGTCTCCTGGTCTCGCTGTTGATGGTTCAGATCCACCAGCTTGTTGACTAGCGCCATTTTTTGTAAGATTGTCTGACAAATTTCATCAATCTGGCTGCCGACAGAATAATCCGCAGGCGCGATAAAATCGACACGTCGATTGGTGAGGAGGCTTGTGACCCGCTCTTTTTCAGTGTAGACAGCGATGGACTGACCACCATTGACTTTCACCAGTTTCATACAAGGAACATCCGTCATCCCGTCTCCGATATAGATCATATTGCGAAAAGGAATGCGGCGATTACGGTCTTCAACAAATTCATTTAACTGTTCGTCATCGTTCATCGGTAAAACCCCTTTGTTGATGCGAAACAGAAATTGGGTTTTATTGGTGTAATTGACCGTGAGGGCGGGCCAGTCGGCAGCACCCGTCTCATCATAGTGGAACTCGCAGGCGTAGATTTTTTTGAACTCGCTATGAATCGCCGTGCCTTCGATGATCTCAGTCAAGCCACTGGAAATGATGTAGTGTTCGATTTCCAAGCCTAAGCTGGCTCCCAGCTCGTTCATCCGGGAAAACCACGTATCGACACCGGCAAAGAGTTGGACATCTTTACCCAGCTCAACGAAATCTTTGCGCCGGATGGGAAGACCCTCAGCTTTGGCAGATTTAATCATGTAATACATATAGGAAATAATCCGATCCATTTTCTCATTTTCGGCGACTTTGGCCACCTCTTTCCAAAATGACGGGGCATCTACACCCAACTCGGGAATAAAGGAATATTCCTGCATATCTTTGGTACACAATGTCCGGTCAAAATCATACATAAAAGCGACAATCGGTTTTTTCATCAGTCAGCACATCCTTTGTTTAGCAATTGATAATATTCCGCAGTTCAAGACGCGGTGAATCTGTTGTGTTTCAGCGTTACCATTATACCCATAAAATAGGTAGGAAATGAAGCTGCAGGACTGAAACCGACGGGATAACAGGAAAAAGTTGGCCTAGAAGGAAGCAACTGTGGAAAAGCACCGAACTTTAAACAAATTAAATAATAACTGTTTTGCCGAATTATGAAAATATTCGAAAATAGAGAGTTACTATTCTTTTAATAAATATGATCCAAATGCTTGCAATCCATGAAAATAAGCGTATACTGACACAGTGTCACATGACGCGGCGTCATTTTCATAAAATGACAATCATGCAAAGATGGGAGGAACCGATATGCCTAAGGAAACTTTTTTTCATTTGACAGATGAAAAGAAGAGCCGGATCATGAGCGCTGCCAAAAAAGAATTTTCCCGTGTTCCTTTGAGTGAAGCCTCAATTGCCAGGATCATCAAAGATGCGGAAATTCCCCGGGGGAGTTTCTACCAGTACTTTGAAGACAAAGAAGACTTGTACTTCTATTATTTTCAAAGTATGCGGCGAAATTCGCAGCAGGAATTGCAACAAGCGATGCAAGAAGCGGCCGGCGACTTATTTAAGGGGATTGAAATCTACTTTTACAAGTTGGTAAAAGAAGTGCTTCATGGCGACAATGCGGCGTTTTATAAGAACTTGTTCATGAATATGGACTATCGTTCGTTTCATAAAGTTGCCCCCCACATGAATCGAAACGTTCATCACCACGACCACCATCATGGCCCGCTTTCGCAAAAAGATGCGCAGGCATTTTACGAAACGATTGATCTTTCCCGATTGAAAGTTGCTAATCAGGAAGAGCTGGCACTGCTGCTCAAGATGCTAATGCATTTGGTTTTCTCGACAATCGCAGAAGATTACCGCCGCTTGATGGGAACAACAGAGCAAGACACTGGCAAGGCCATTCATGATTTCGATTTGAAATTGAGTTGGCTGAAAAACGGCGCTTTAAAAGAGCCCGACGAAAAATCTAATGAGCAAGGAAGGTATGAGCCGTGAAATTATTCAAATACCTGGGAAAATACTGGTATGCCATCGTAGCAGCACTGATCCTTTTGGGGATCCAGGCTCGCAGCGACTTGACGCTGCCGAGCATTACGTCGGATATCGTTGACGTCGGGATCCAACAAGGCGGGCTGGAACAAGTTGCCCCGGATTCTATCCGCGAATCCACTCTCTCGGCCATCGAATTGTTCATGACCGATGAAGAAAAAGATACAATCAAAGACAACTACAAAAAGACTACTGAAAAAGTCGATGGTAAAGAAGTCGCAGTCTACGAACTGCACTTGCAAAAAGGCATGACCAAAGAGAAGTTATCGAAAATCTTTGAATTGCCGATGACTATGCTGGCAACGTCTCAAACAAAAGATGCCAAAGAAGCTTCTGCCAGCAAAGAGATTCTTGACACCTATCAAAAGATGGGAACGGATGGCAAAAAAGCCCAAGAACTTGGCAGCGAAGCCAAAGAATTAGGCGAACAAGCCAAAACAGCCGGTGCCGATGCCCAAACTGCAGCAGCAGCCGGTGACATGGCAACAGCCCAATCCAAAGGTGCTGAAGCCCAAGAATTAGGGGAACAAGCCCAAGCAAAAGGCAATGAAGCTCAAACATTGGCTGATCAAATTCAAAAAACCAATGACGAAATGCCGGCTAAAGTCGCCGCTGCCCGTAAAGAAATGACGGACAGTCTTGGTGACATGGGGACTGACTCCATGAAAACAGTAGGTATCCAATTGACTTTGGCTGAATACAAAGCATTGGACAAAGATACTAAACAGATCCAAACCGATTACATGATCAAAAAAGGTGCGGAAATGTTGAAACTGACCTTGATCTCTGCTGTTGCAGCGATTTTGGTAGGATTGATTGCTGCATTGGTTTCTTCTGCAGTGGGTCGTAACCTGCGGCTGGGACAATTCGATCAAATCTTGAAATTCTCAAATTCTGAGATGGAAAAATTCTCACCAGCTTCTCTGATTACCCGCAGCACCAACGATATTCAACAGATCCAAATGGGTCTGGTGATGACCATCCGGATGGTGCTGTACGCGCCAATCTTAGGGTTTGGTGGGGTTTACGAAGTTTACAAGACGGGGACTGGTATGGGCTGGATCGTAGGCCTGGCAGTTGCGATGGTTTTGGCATTGGTCTTGACCTTGCTGGCCTTTACAATGCCGAAATTCAAGAGCTTGCAAAAACTGGTAGACCGGGTCAACTTGGTCTCCCGCGAAATCATCACGGGGCTGCCGGTTATTCGGGCCTTCTCTCGTGAAAAATACGAAGAAAAACGCTTTGATGGTGCAAACACTGATTTGATGAAAACCCAGTTGTTTGTCAACCGGGCGATGTCCATCATGATGCCAATCATGATGCTGTTAATGAACGGTATCTCTGTGTTGATCGTCTGGATTGGCGGTCACAACATGGAAGCCGGTCAGCTGCAAGTCGGGGATATGATGGCTTTCATCACCTACACGATGCAGATTGTTATGGCGTTCATGATGTTGTCTATGGTTTCAATCATCTTGCCACGGGCGAACGTTTCCGCTAACCGGGTAGATGAAGTATTGAAAACCAAACCGACTATCACTGATCCAAAAGATCCGCAAGACGATCATGACTTTGAAGGAAAAGTTACTTTTGAAGGTGTGACTTTCCGTTATCCAGATGCTGATGAAGATGTCTTGCATCACATCAACTTCACCGCTAAACCGGGAGAAACGACGGCTTTGATCGGATCTACCGGTTCTGGTAAATCGACAGTAGTCAATTTGATTCCACGATTGTTTGACGTGACGACTGGGCGCATCACCATTGATGGCGTCGATATCCGTCAGATGAGCCTGCACAAACTGCATGAACTCATCGGATTTGTGCCGCAAAAAGGCGTACTCTTTTCCGGAGATATCACATCCAACATCAAGTTTGGGAACGTTGATGGCATTTCAGATGAACAGATGAAAAAAGCAGCAGAAATCGCGCAAGCCGAAGAATTCATCGAGTCAAATGAAGACGGCTATGATCGTGCTATTTCTCAAGGCGGGACCAACGTTTCCGGTGGTCAAAAGCAACGTTTGTCAATCGCTCGGGCACTGGCTAAAGATCCGAAGATTTTGATCTTCGACGATTCACTGTCTGCTTTGGATAACAAAACAGATGTAGCGCTGCGTCGGGCACTAGCAGAAAATGTCAAAGAAATCACCCAAATCATCGTGGCTCAAAAGATTTCAACAATCCTCCACGCCGATAACATCATCGTCTTGAATGAAGGTCGGATCGTGGCGCAAGGGACTCACGAAGAGTTGATGGCGACTTCACCAGTTTATCAAGAAATAGCTTCTTCCCAGTTGAGCAATGCCGAATTAGGTCTGGAAGCAGAATAGGGGGGCGCAGAAAATGGCAGAAAATACACAAAAACAACCACGTGGCGGCCGCGGACCAATGGGCGGCGGCATGGGTGGCGGCGAAAAAGCCAAAGATTTCAAAGGAACCATTAAAAAGTTAGTTTCTTACATGGCCAATTATAAAATCGCCGTCTTGTTCGTTATGATCTTTGCGGCAGCATCGACTGTCTTCAATATCTGGGGACCAAAGATTTTGTCCAAAGCCATCACTGAACTTTTCACCGGCCTGATGAAGAAGTATGAAGGCACCGGCGGAATCAATTTTGATAAAATCGGTCAAACGCTGGTATTCTTGCTGGCGTTGTACCTGATTGCTTCCTTGTTCGGAGTGATGCAAGGTTGGATCATGTCCACAGTCACTCAAAAGATTACCTATCGGATGCGAAAAGAAATTTCCGAAAAGATCAACCGGATGCCGATGAACTATTTTGAAAGTCGGACCACCGGTGAAGTCTTGTCACGAATTACCAATGATGTGGACACGCTGGGACAATCGTTGAACCAGTCTGTGACACAGTTGATCACCTCCACGTTTACCATTGTAGGGGTTATCGTGATGATGCTGTCGATTTCCGTACAAATGACAGGTATCTCTGTTTTGATCGTACCCATTTCCTTAGTTTTGATCCTGTTCGTTGTGAAGTTCTCACAAAAACACTTCGCTACTCAACAAAAATTCTTGGGGATTATCAATGGTCAAGTAGAAGAAACTGTTGGCGGGTACAATATCGTTCATTTGTTCAATGACGAAGAAAATGCATTGAATACATTTAAAGAACAAAATGAAGTTCTGTATAAATCTGCTTGGAAATCACAATTTCTGTCAGGTTTGATGCAACCAATCATGAACTTTGTCGGTAACTTGGGTTATGTGGCAGTTGCGATTATCGGTGGGATCATGGCCTTCAACGGGACAATTACCGTCGGGGACATTCAAGCCTTTATCCAATATGTCCGCAACCTGACACAACCAATCGCACAGTTGGCACAAGTTTCCAACATGCTGCAATCCATGGCAGCCGCAGCTGAACGGGTCTTTGAATTCCTCGGTGAAGAAGAAGAAGCCCAAACCGTTGAAAATCCGGTTAAACTGGATCATGTAGAGGGTATGGTAGACTTTGAACACGTTCACTTTGGATACTCTCCAGACAAAATCATCATCAATGACTTCAGCTCCCATGTGGATCCGGGTCAAATGGTGGCAATCGTCGGCCCTACCGGAGCGGGTAAAACCACGATGGTGAAACTGTTGATGCGTTTTTACGATGTCAATTCCGGTGCCATCAAAATTGATGGACACGATATCAGAGACTTTAACCGCGCCGATTTGCGTAAAAATATCGGGATGGTACTGCAAGACACTTGGCTGTTCAAAGGCACCATCATGGACAACTTACGTTACGGGAATTTGGATGCCACAGACGAAGAAGTCTATGAAGCCGCCAAAGCTGCCCACGTCCATCACTTTATCAAGAGCTTGCCTGGCGGTTACAACATGGAACTGAACGAAGAGTCCTCCAATATTTCCCAAGGTCAAAAGCAGTTGTTGACCATTGCCCGGGCAATTTTGGCAGACAAACCGATCCTGATCCTGGATGAAGCTACCTCTTCTGTCGATACCCGTACAGAGGTCTTGATCCAACAAGCCATGAATAACTTAATGGCTGGCCGGACATCCTTTGTTATCGCTCACCGTTTGTCGACAATCAAAGATGCCGACAAGATCTTGTACATGCAAGACGGAGATATCAAAGAACAAGGAACCCACGAAGAATTGCTGGCTCAAAACGGTTACTATGCCGCTTTGTACAATTCTCAATTTGAAGAATTAGCTGGCTGATTATAAAAAAGCAGTGACATCGTCTTGTTATAGACGGTGTCGCTGCTTTTTTTTCGTACTTTTTGCACCAAAAATGCCGGCAGAAAGCGGCTCACAGAATCAAAAGCTTGACGCTGTGAGTGCACGACTGTCGGCAGTTTTATTAATTTGAAGCTTTCATTGCTTTTGCTGTTTCGGGGAAGTTCTCCGAATACGGAGTTGTAATCAGCGCCAGCCTAAACCTGGAGCTACGTCTTTGATAAAGGTTTCCATCAGATGCACGTTATAATCTACTCCCAATGTGTTAGGAATCGTGATTAAAACCGTGTCGGCTTCTTTCAATGCTTCATCTTGTGCCAATTCTTTCACCAATTGATCCGGTTCGCCGGCAAAAGTACGACCGAAAATCGTCGGATTGCGGTGATAAGCCAAGAAACCTACTTGGTCGTATTTGGAATCGTCATCGCCGCCAAACAAACGACGGTCAAAATCAGTGGTGATGGGTTGAATCGAACGAGTAACCAGTGTCCGGGGTTCGAAGTCGTGACCGGCTTCTTTCCAAGCCTGTTTGAAGGCTCGCAATTGTTTTGCTTGTTGGATGTGGAAAGGTTCATTGGATTCGTTATTCACCAAGGTTGAGGATTGCAAGTTCATGCCGTGTTTAGCTGCCCAGATGGCAGTTTCTTGTGAACCGGCACCCCACCAGATTCGTTGTTTTAGACCTTCTGAATAAGGTTCGATGCGTAGTTTACCAGGAGCTTGTGGGAACATCGGCATCGGATTTGGTTCAGCAAAGCGCTTGCCTTGCAAAAGGTCCATGAATTCCAGCGTCCGTTCTCGGGTAACTTCTTTGATTTCTTCTTCGCTGTAGTCATAGCCGAAATACTTCCAGCCGTCTAACACTTGTTCCGGTGACCCACGGCCCACGCCCAATTGCACGCGTCCTTGAGTGATTATATCCGTCAAACCGGCATTTTCTGCCATCATATAAGGATTTTCATAGCGCATGTCGATTAAGCCGGTACCGATTTCAATCTTGCTCGTTTTGGCACCGATAGCTGCCATCAGTGGAAATGGTGATCCAATCTGAGGGGCAAAGTGATGTACCCGGAACCAAGCGCCGTCAATCCCCAACTTTTCAGCTTCAACCGCCAAGTCAATGGATTGCAGATACGCTTCTTCGGCAGTTTTGACTAATGAGCTCTGATCCATCCAATGACCAAAACTCAAAAAACCGATATTTTTCATTGTCGATTTCCTCCTTCTTTATTGGAAAATCACTTACTTTTGATAAGTTACTGCGATTTTACTATGAATCTGAGAAAAAAGCGAATATTTGTGCCGCAAAAAAATGCAGGGTAATGAACAAAATAAAATTTTACACAAAGGTGGTGAGAATGAGGAATTTATCGGGAGTTCAAAGCGTTTTTTTGATGAAAAATATGATAGACCATAAAAATTTCAATCATTAGCGAAAAAAATTCTATGTTTAACTATTTCCGCAATCGCTATACTGACAATAAATAAAGCGCATACAATGCGCTGAAAGAGAGGAAAAAATGAATATGAAAAAGAGAAATGCGTTTGCTGCTTTGGCTTTAGCTTTGGGGTTGACGGTCAGTCTAACAGCCTGCAGTTCCGGTTCTGAAGGTGGGACGGATGCTTCAAAAGGTGGTGGCGATGCAGCCGCTTCAAAAGTTGCCAACAAGGACAAGCCACTGGTTTGGTTCAACCGCCAGCCTTCCAACTCCTCTACTGGTGAACTGGATATGACTGCTCTTAATTTTAATAAAGATACTTACTATGTCGGATTTGATGCTTCCCAGGGGGCAGAAGTACAAGGAACAATGATCAAAGACTATATCGAAAAAAATATCGATAAGATCGATCGCAACGGTGACGGGGTCATCGGTTATGTATTAGCTATCGGTGACGTAGGTCATAACGACTCTATCGCTCGTACCAGAGGGGTGCGTAAAGCATTGGGCACAGGTGTAGATCAAGGTGGCAGTGTGAATAGCGAACCGATTGGGACGAATGTGGATGGCAAATCCAAAGTTGTACAAGATGGTACTCTAGAAGTTAACGGGAAATCCTATAAGATCCGCGAACTGGCTTCACAGGAAATGAAAAATAACTCTGGTGCTACTTGGGATGCAGCGACTGCCGGTAATGCTATCGGGACTTGGGCATCATCTTTTGCTGAGCAGATTGATGTGATCGCTTCCAACAATGATGGGATGGGGATGTCCATCTTTAACTCTTGGTCTAAAGACAACAAAGTACCGACATTTGGCTACGATGCTAACAGTGATGCTGTGGCAGCCATTGGAGAAGGTTATGGTGGAACTATCAGCCAACACGCAGACGTTCAAGCTTACTTGACACTGCGGGTATTGCGTAATGCTTTGGACGGTGTCGATATTGATACCGGTATCGGTACCAAAGACGAAGCGGGCAATGTGTTGAGTTCAGATGTGTACACTTACAATGCCGATCAACGTTCATACTACGCGTTGAATGTCGCTGTTACTGCTGACAACTACAAAGATTTCACCGATTCTACTAAAGTTTACGAACCAGTTTCTCATCAATTGGACAAAACTAAATCGCCTGAAAAGAAAGTTTGGTTGAATATCTACAACTCTTCCGACAATTTCTTAGGTTCTACCTACCAACCCCTGTTGGAAGCTTATGATGATCTGCTGAACTTAAAAGTGGAATATATCGCTGGTGACGGTCAAACAGAATCTAATATCACCAACCGTTTGGGCAACCCAAGTGAGTACGATGCCTTTGCAATCAACATGGTTAAAACAGATAACGGCGCTTCTTACACCTCTATTCTTAACCAATAAGATCAATAAGGGGATTCGGGGTTGCGACAAAAAAGCTGTTGCAGCCCCAATTTTAAGGAAACATCTGGTAACAGCTGATTAGAAAAGTCAAAGAGCTAGCCATTTAGCCGCAGTCTCACCTGATTTGGTGGGCTAGATGCATCAGTCGAATATAGCTACCGACCACCAAACTTACGCCGCCTGTATCGCCATAAAGAATGGCCAGCGACAGAAGTCCAATAGTCGGATTATCTCAAAGTTCTTTACAGGAGTAGACATCATGACAGAAAACAAAGATGATATCGTATTATCGATACGAGGAATGAGCAAGTCTTTTGGCCGCAACCGCGTGTTAGATCGCATCAATCTAGATGTAAAGCGGGGAACGGTTATGGGGCTGATGGGAGAAAACGGTGCCGGTAAGTCGACGATGATGAAGTGCCTCTTTGGTACATATCAAAAAGACGAAGGAACCGTCTTCTTGGAAAATAAAGAAGTCAATTTTACAGGACCTAAGGATGCGCTGGAAAATGGGATTGCAATGGTCCACCAAGAATTGAACCAAGCCCTAGAACGCAATGTAGTCGACAATTTGTTCTTGGGACGCTATCCCCTTAATTCGTTAGGGATGGTGGATGAAAAACGAATGCGTAAAGAAGCCTCCGAGTTGTTTCGGAAGCTGGGAATTACCGTCAACTTGACGCAACCAATGCGTACTATGTCGGTTTCTCAGCGCCAGATGTGCGAAATTGCTAAGGCGATTTCTTACAATTCAAAAGTTATCGTGTTAGATGAACCCACCTCTTCGTTGACCGTGCAAGAAGTGGAAAAATTGTTCGATATGATGCGGATGCTGCGAGAAAAAGGCATCTCCATCGTCTACATCTCCCACAAGATGGACGAAATTTTTGAAATTTGCGACGAAGTATCCATTTTGCGAGACGGGAAATTAGTTGCGACCAAAGCGACCAACGATACCAATATGAATGAATTAATTGCAGCCATGGTGGGACGTTCCTTGGAAAATCGGTTTCCACCGGTAGATAATACACCGGGAACGAGTATTTTGTCTGTGAGACATCTTTCCACTAAATTTGCACCGCAACTTCAAGATGTGACCTTCGATGTCGGCCGTGGTGAAATTTTCGGCTTGTACGGATTAGTGGGTGCGGGCCGGACAGAACTATTAGAGACGATTTTTGGTATTCGGACCCGAGCGGCTGGGCGGGTCTATTTCAACGAAAAACTGATGAACTTCAACAGTCCGAAAGAAGCGATGGAACACGGATTTGCTTTGATTACAGAAGAGCGTAAAGCCAACGGAATTTTTGAAAAAGGGAATTTGGTCTTCAATACGACAATTGCAAATCTGCCGCAATACAAAGCCGGAGTGGCATTGTCCAACCAGAAGATGGAAAAAGCGACGGTCAATGAAATTAAAGTCATGCGGACCAAAGCGATGGGTCCTCACGATGCTATCGCCAGCTTGTCAGGGGGAAACCAGCAAAAGGTGATTTTCGGAAAATGGCTGGAGCGTAATCCGCAAGTTTTCATGATGGATGAACCAACGCGGGGGATCGACGTAGGGGCGAAATATGAGATCTATGAATTGATCATCAATATGGCCAAACAAGGAAAGACGATTATTGTGGTCTCTTCGGAAATGCCGGAAATTTTGGGGATTACCAACCGTATTGGCGTGATGTCAAACGGCCGACTCTCCGGTATCGTCAATACCACCGATACCAATCAAGAAGAATTGTTACGCCTCAGCGCGAAATACTTATAATTTAAGGAGATATCAGAGTATGGCAACGGAAAAAGGAAAACTGCTGACAGCCGAAGCGGAGTTAAAACTACGTCAACCTATCGATGACTATGTTGGTGGCTTACAAAATCAGATCAACGCCCTGCGATTAGAGGGGACCGACCGCGTAATTTCATTATTGAGCCTGATTGAGACGACTAAACGAGACCGCAGCTTGACAAAAGAGGAAAAGAGTCAACAAATCGCCGACTACAAGCAACAGTTGGAGACAGCAAAAAAAGTTGAAGAACAGAATAAACCCCAAGTAGCTGCTTTAATCAGCCAAGCAGAGAATTATTTGAACGAACACTTTGATAAAGAATATTTTCTGCCAGTCAAAGAGAGTGCTCAACAGGAACGAGTCATTGCGAAAAAAAATTACCAAGATCGGATTCGTTCATTAAATGCTGAACGAGAAGCAGCACTTGCCAAACTATCCGATCATCAAGAGATCAAAGAAGAAAAATATGTCTTTAAAAACCGTCTCTTTGACATCAAGATGGATTACCAAGCTGAAAAACAGCGAGTTAAAGATCGGGAACATGAAGCATTTATCCATAAGTATCATCTGTTAGACCTCTTACGAATGTCGAAATTCAGCATCAAAGAAACCATCGAACAACGTTGGGAAAACTATCGCTATACCTTCAACCGACGGGATTTCTTGCTGCGTAATGGTTTGTATTTTGCCATCATTATTGTCTTCATTATCTTGGCAATCATCACGCCGATTGTCAAAGGGACACCTTTATTGACCTATAATAATATCTTGAATATCCTACAACAGGCATCACCGCAAATGTTTCTGGCGCTGGGGGTTGCCGGCTTGATTCTACTGACGGGGACCGACTTGTCCATCGGGCGGATGGTAGGGATGGGGATGACTGCTTCGACTATCATCATGCACCAAGGAATCAATACCGGGGGTGTTTTCGGTCATATCTTCGACTTCAGTAAGATGTCTTTGGGTGCTCGTGTGGTTTTGGCATTAGTGGTGACTATTATCTTATCGACAATTTTTACGACGATTGCCGGATTCTTTACCGCGAAGTTTTTGATGCATCCTTTCATCTCGACCATGGCCAATACGCTGATTATCTTTGGACTGGTGACGTATGCCACTAAAGGGGTTTCTTTTGGGGCAATTGATCCAGCAATTCCCAATATGATTATTCCAAAATTGAACGGATTTCCTTCCATCATTTTGTGGGCAGTAGCTGCTATCGTGATCGTCTGGTTTATCTGGAACAAAACCACTTTTGGTAAAAACTTGTATGCTGTCGGGGGGAATCCTGAAGCTGCAGCCGTTTCAGGGATTTCAGTGTTTGCTGTAACCATCGGCGCCTTTGTTTTGGCAGGCATCCTGTATGGTTTCGGTTCTTGGTTAGAATGTGCCCGCATGGTAGGCTCTGGTTCTGCAGCTTATGGGCAAGGTTGGGAAATGAATGCTATCGCAGCCTGTGTGGTAGGGGGCGTTTCTTTCACTGGTGGGATTGGTAAAATCTCCGGTGTTGTTGTCGGTGTCACGATTTTCACGGCGCTGACTTATGCATTGACTATCTTAGGGATTGATACGAACTTGCAGTTCGTCTTCTCTGGGGTCATTATCCTTGTAGCTGTTACCTTGGACTGCTTGAAATATGTTCAAAAGAAATAGCCGTTGGAACTGAACGGTTCAAAAAGGGGACTATGGCGCATACCATGGTCCTTTTTTGTTAGTGTGGTCAAAGAAAAGGCAGATGACCTCTTCCTATTTTTTATAAAAGGGTCCATAATGAAAGCGCTTCTTAAAATAGTTGCAAAAAAATGTGCAACGATAAACTAAAAAAAGTGGGAAGGTGACAAAATGAGTAACTACACATTACTTTTAGTGGATGATGAAGAGGATGTCTTACGAGTCATCACCAAAAAAGTTGCATGGGAAGCACTGGGTTTTCGCGTAATCGGTACTGCCAATAATGGGGTTCAAGCTTTGGACATCGTGGAAAAAGAACAGCCGGATGTAATCATGACAGATATCAAAATGCCCTATATGAATGGCTTGGAACTATTTCAACAGGTTAAGGCAGACTATCCAGCGACCAAATTGCTGATCTTTTCGGGATTTGATGAATTCGAGTATGTGAAGGAAGCACTGCGTCTGGAAGTGGGGGATTACATATTGAAACCCGCTAGCTCAGTAGAATTGACAGAGGCCTTCACGCAGCTAAAAATAAAATTGGATAAAGAAGCTGCCGAGAGTCGTAATATCGAGACATTACAGCAATACTATCAGGAATCATTGCCGCTGATGCAGGTGAACTTTTATGCCACTCTTTTGGAAGGTCGCGTCAAAGAAGCCGATCTCCCGCGCTTTTTGACTAGCTATCAAATTCCCTTGAAGGGGCCTTTATACTGTTGCTTGGTTTTGCATACGTCATTGAGCCGACTGACTACCGAAATGAATCCGCTTTTGCTGACAGCGGCTGTGCAAAAGCAAGCCACCGATTTTTTTGACGACAAGTGGCAAGGCGTCTATTTTTCTTATTTGGGAGAAACTGTGATGCTGGCCCAACTGGCTGATGAAAAAGCCATTCCAGAGTTGACCGACGAGTGCGACCGCTTTTGTCGCTATGTGCTGCGTAAACTCAATGCAGTAGTGACCATTGGAATGGGACAAGTGTGTACGACGATTTTGGATTTGGGAAATTCATACAGCAGTGGTCGCATGGCGGTGTCCTATCGTTCAATTTACGGCGCCTCTCGTGTGTTGAATATCAATGAGGTGGCTCCCCAGGAAATGCAAAATGTTACCCTCTCCAATGAAGGCGAATTGGGGGAATTGTTGAAAAAGATCCATGTTGGCCCAAAAGCAGCAGTGGAGCAGGCAGCGAGTGTTTACTTGGAGCATTTGAATGAAACCACTATGAGTTTTTCTCAACACACGGTGGTCATCTCAGAACTTATCGGGGCCTTGTATCGCTTCTCGGTAAATAACAACTTGACTGCTGAAGCACTGACAGACAACATCAAAGAGCTCTACACAAGATTGCCGGAAATGGAACCGGTATCATTGCGAAACTGGTTGCTAGAGACGACGGGAATGCTGTATGAACAGCTGAAAACAGCCCGCAGCCATACGACGAAATCACTGGTATTAAAAGCACAAGAATATGTCCGTAGCCACTATAACGATGAGACGCTATCTTTAGATGATATCTGTCACTTTCTCGGTGTTTCCAACTCTTATTTTTCATCGATGTTTAAAAAGGAGACGGGGACGACTTTTATCGGCTATCTGACGGACTATCGTTTAGACCACGCTTCACGCATGCTTTTAGAAACAGCTGAAAAAAGCTACATTATCGGACAAAAAGTCGGATACACAGATCCCAATTATTTCAGTTATGTATTCAAACGACGCTTTGGATTGTCACCACTAAACTATCGGACGGGGAATGTTGAACGTGTGGGAAAAGTATAAGAAAAAGTTCTCTGACATGGGATTACAGTCAATCTTGATGCTCGTCTTTTCCGCCTTGACGATTTTGATTACGTTGATCACTGGTTGGCTTTTGTACACGCGCTTTTCTCGGCTGGCACAGGAAAAGGAAGTCGAAGCTTCCCAGGAATTGATGCGCCAAACCCGGGATTCTATCGAAAGTTATCTAATGCAGATGCGCCAAATTTCTGACATGGTCTACTATGATGTAATCAAAGAAAATGACTTTGCCACTCAAGATCAAATCATCCATAACGGTATGAATCTACTCTACGAAAGCAGTAAAGATAATCTGGCTAGTGTGGCTATTTACAACAACTACGGTAGCTTGATTGCCGCTGAACCAGTCGCTCTTCAAAAAGAAGACCCCAATATTACCAATCAGGAATGGTTTCAACAAGCACTTTCGAAGATGGAGAACATTCATTTTTCCACTCCCCACATCCAGAATCTCTTTGATAATGGTAGCATGCACTATGATTGGGTGATCTCATTAAGTCGCGCTGTGGAACTCAACAACAATGGCGATAGTCAACTAGGTGTGCTGTTGGTGGATATGAATTACTATCGTGTTTCACATATGATGGAGCAGATCAATCTACCGAAGAATTTGAAATATTACTATTTATGTGATGCAAACGGAAAAATTATCTACCATCCGAAACAGATTCAGATTGAAAAAGGGCTGCTGCATGAAGATACGGCCGCCGCTGCAGAATATAAAGAAGGCAGTTACGACAATTCTTTTCAAGGAATCAAACGTACGGTATTGGTCAATGATATCAGTTATACCGGTTGGAAATTGGTGGGGGTCATTCCAAAAGAAACTTTTCTGCAAGATCGTTTTCGGGTGGGCTTAGTTTTGGCCTTTTATGTGGTCTTGATGGCAATGGTTCTTTTACTGGTGAATCGGTTGATTGCCCTGAGAGTATCCAGTCCACTGCGAAAATTGAATGACTCGGTAGTAGAATACGAAGCTGGAGAAAACTCGGCAATTTATATCGGTGGCTCCTCGGAAATCCGTCACTTGGGACATTCGATTCAAATGTCATATGAACAAAACGAATTATTGATGAAGGAAGTGATTTCGGAGCATAATGAGCGACGAAAAAGTGAATTGGATGCCCTGCAAAGCCAGATTAATCCGCATTTTTTATACAATACACTAGAATCTATCACCTGGATGATTGAAGGAGAACGCAACGACAAGGCAGTCTTCATGGTAACGCAATTGGCGAAGCTGTTCAGAATTAGCCTTTCAAAAGGGCGAACGGTGATTAGTGTGGCTGATGAGCTGCAGCATGCCAGAAGCTATCTAAATATCCAGATGGAGCGCTACCAAGAGAGTGTCTCAGTGAGTTTCGATATTGATCCAGAAGTCGAAAACCAAGCAATTGTTAAGCTGGTTTTGCAGCCGATTTTGGAAAATAGTTTGAACTACGCGCTGACAGGTCTTGATGAAGGTGGTGAGATTCGGATCGTTGGTCGTCTGGTAGAAAATGAGATTCGACTTTCGGTAATAGACAATGGAGTAGGTATGACCAAAGAGCAGGTGGCCTCGTTGTTGACTGATGATGAAAAGGTTGCCAAGATGGGCTCCGGTGTTGGGTTAGTAAACGTTAACAGACGTCTGCAACTATTTTTCGGTAAGAGCTATGGATTACGAGTACAAAGCCAACTGGATGAAGGCACGACTGTCACCATTGTGATCCCTGCGGTAGCGTATACCGAAGAAAATCGCAAACGGCTAGAGCAAGGTTTCCGTTTCAATGATGATGTATTGAAAGCTGAAGAAAAAGGACAGGTGGAACCAGATGAAGAACCATAAAATCTTTATTATGCTGGAATTAGTGTTAGGGGGGATGGCTGTTGTCTTAGCGCTTCTGATGCTGACGGCAGATCCTGATGCCAGTGTGGGGAAAGTTGCGGTTATCTTGCCTGATTCTGATAGTAGTCGGTGGGCTTCTCTGCGCTACGGCTTAAAAATGGCTGCTGCTGATTACAATGTAGAAGTAGTCGTTGCAGATACTGGTGAGACCATGACTGCTGCAAAGCAAAAAAAGTTCATTGATCAGGAAGTAGCCAATGGCGCAGACGCAGTTATTGTTGGTCCGGCAGTAGGAGAAGAGGAAACGGCAATGCTTGCCAAGATTGAGCAAGAACGTCCAGTGGTGATGATTGGCAGCGCTCCTACATCTAATAAAAGCTCTGTGACTAGTGTCGCTCCTGATAATTTAGTGATGGGCCAGGCGCTGGCAGAAGAGCTGTTGCAAGACTATGCTGGTGATCTTGAGGGTAAAACTTTAGGAATCATCTGCGAAGAGACAGATGATTCCAAAGAAGAAGGATTTGAAAGGGCGTTGGCGGACAAAGGTGTAGTGATAAAATGGCGCTGCAAAATCAGTGATGAAATGAAAAAAGATGGGGTTCCAGAAGCATTGGCACCAGTAGATTTGGTGGCAGCGTTGGACGATAAAAGCGTGGCTGCTTATGCAGAAAGTCACAAAAACAGTAACCTGAAAAATGCTGTAGCTTATGGTATCGCGCATTCCACGGAAGCTGTCTATTATCTGGATACCGGTTTAGTAAAAGCGCTGATAGTTCCTGATATTTTCAGTATGGGCTATCTGAGTGTCGGTAAGGCAACACAGCTGTTACAATTTCATTTGGGAAAAATCGACAGTAAAACCGTAGCCTATCAAGTCTTGCGTGGAGAAAACCTATTCACTGAGGACAATCAGAAGCTGTTGTTTACTATGAATCAAAATTGAGAAAGGAGCCCTAACTGTGAGAGTCAAAAGGACAGTATGGCTGATATTCAGCCTTTTGGCAGTTTTCTCATTAGCTGCATGTGCCAGCTCACCAACTCCGAATACCCCCAAAATTTATTGACTGCCGTAACTTTTCCGGAAGCAACAAGTAACGATATTTGTATTTCGGTAGAGACAGGCGACGAGTAAGTCTGTCGGGAAACTGGCAGATAGTGATAAGTAATTTCTTATCCAACAAAGAAACTGAATTGCTGGAAAGCCGTAAAGCTCAGCTGGCCACAACGTAAGGATAGCCAAACCTAAGCGTGACGGCGGTGAAAACAGAAAAAACAGCTGAGATGACATAAGGTTAAAACCTACTTGTCAAAAACAATCGGTGATCAGCAGCGAAGCTCAGAAATGAGAACGTTCAACGACTATTCCTCTTGAGGGAAGTACACGGAAAAGCCCGTGGAAGTGGTTTCGCCTAACCCAAAGTAATTTGGTATGGAGAAGAGATAGTCTGTACTTGTATGAAAGTACAAGAAGTTCATCAGAGAACTGCATGTGGGGTAGCGTCTGCATGTGAACGACACCTTCAGTAGCTGGCTGAGGCATAATTATGGTTTTACTGGTGCTTGGTGAATCAATTGAAGAATAACAAGTTCGGTAAACTGTGAGTGACAGCTTGACTGTAATTTGCGGTTTATCACGAGCATCGGGGCCAAGAATTGTGTGGAGCCGTTTCAGAAGGTCTAGGTGGGGGTCACACGATACGACAAAAGTGATCGGTTTATGAATGAGCTAACGGATAGTATGGAAGAAAAGTTAAAGGAGTTGGGTAAAGAAAAAGAAGTTGAGACAGTGATGACCATTCGAGATGCTTCGGATTCTCAGCGACAACAAAACGAGCAGGTTAAGGAATTGCTGGGTGCTGGCTGTAATGTTCTGCTGGTAAACCTGGTGGATCGGACCAACACTTCTTCTATTATCGAACAGGCTAAAGAACGTGACGTACCGGTGATTTTTTTCAATCGTGAGCCGGTAGCTGAGGATTTAAAGCAATGGAATAAATTGTATTATGTGGGAGCGGATGCCCAAGAGTCTGGTAAGATGCAAGGTGAGTTGGCTGCTGCGGCAATCGCTGAAAATCCTAAAATTGATCGCAATCAAGATGGCAAAATCCAGTATGTAATTTTAGAAGGAGAACCCGGACATCAAGATGCCATTATTCGAACCGAAGAGAGTGTCAATACCTTGAAAAATGCCGGTATCAAATTGGAGAAACTGGGGTATGGCATCGCCAATTGGAACCGGGCTCAGGCAGAAAACCGAATGATGCAGCTCATTGGTCAATATCAAAATGATATCGAGCTGGTCCTCTCCAACAATGATGAAATGGCCCTTGGCGGATTAGATGCTTATGCTAAACTCAATCGCACCGAATCTAGCATTCCGGTGTTTTTCGGAATTGATGGGACTAAAATAGGCTTGCAGGCAGTAAAAGATGACTTACTAGCCGGTACCGTCTACAATGATAAGGATGGTCAAGCTACGGCAATGGCTGAACTAGCAGCTGATTTGGCGTTAGGAAAAAAGAGCCGACTCACAGCAGCCGGACCCCAGATTTACCTGCCCTATAAAAAAATTACCAAAGAAAATGTGGCTGATTTTTAAATTTTAAAACTAGTCTGGCTGTGCTACTAGACAATGCCAAATGGTAGGGGGTTCAGGGGGCTGAAGTTGCCAGAATTATTTCATCCAATTATGAGGTAGTCATATTGTGACTATCTCTTTTTTTATAATCAGAATAGACCTGTGGAGTTTGGTAGGCGGCAGGTTTCCAAAAAATTTGCTGTTCGTTGGCAAGTTATTATTGCTTACATAAAGGCATCCAAACGACTAGTCGCCTTTCACTGATGTGCAGGTATAAATGATTATCGGAAAAGAGGAGATTGGATGTTTGAAGCGGCAAGTAAGACGCAAGACACGCTGTCATTGGCAGAATGGATCATAAAGGGCAGTTGGAGTCAGATGAATGACTACAATCCCTTTATGACATTGGTAAAGGGCGCTGATGGTGACACAAAGCCGTTTATCACAGCTGCCTGTGAGTCTTACAAACGTGCAGTTGAGACTGGTATTGAACCTGAGGGAGGATTCTCCTGGGAAGCACCCGGGGATAACTTGAAATCATTACCGAGTTATGCCAAGCAAAGTGTTTCTTATAAATTCGGCATTCCGGCGTTGTACAGTGGTTCGCTTGAGCAGTCTTCAGTGATTCTCGTGCTGCTTAATCCAGGCGGAACTTACAATGATATGGATTTGACAATCTGGTCGGCGATAAAGCAAGACGGTGGAGATCTGGTGCCTCCTAAAACGGTGGCAGAGTTTATGGAAATCTATGATGAAAATGGCAAGTTTCGTGATCCAAATGAAAATTGGACAATTGATTTAGCGCGATTAAAAGCGTATGTGTGGGATGATCAACGGAACAAGCTATATCAAGAGCTGGCTGATGAAACCAATCGCTATGATGAAGTTCCCTTGTTGACCCGTATGAAAACGGACGGAATCGCGGATTTGAAATCAGCAAAGCAGGAATACTATTATTTTGACAAATACTTCCGAGGATTATTTACACCTATTGGGACCCAAGATCACTTCTTTGACGTGGCAGTTGACAGGTTAGCAGATATTGCAAATAAGTCGGAGGCTGAAGGCAAAGAATTCAAAGAGAAAATCCGCGAGTTGAAAATCGCAACGCTGGATTTATTTCCTTACCGCAGTAAGACCATCACCCTTCCTAAAAAGGAGATTGCTTCAGTCTGTAAGCAAGCCTCCAGTCGCTTTGTAATTTCTGTCATCTTGAAACGGATCTATGAGTATGAACACCGAAGTGAAACTGCAGACCTTGTTCCACCGAGATTTATCATCCGCTCCTATAAGGACAGAAAAGGAAATCCAGGCATCTGGGAATCAGCCATCCAGGAATTTTTGCAGCAAGAAGAAAATCAGAAAATCGATCTTTCCATGGCAACCATTGCAAAATACGTGCTGACGTTTTCTTCTTTTCAAAATGTCGTGATGACTGAAAAGAATCTTCGGCAAGTGACTCCGCAAGAAAAGGGAGCTCAAGTCGCGGCAATCGAAACCGCCGAGTACGAACAATTAATCAAAGTTTCCGGAATTGACGCCCTCTTTAGTAAAGAAGCGGTGGCAATGAAAGGCTGAGAATCTTGGCGGGTGGCTGTCAGTGGCCACAAACGGAGGGCTTGTCACTAATAAAACTGTCATAAGACTATGCTGCAATCGCGGCATGGTCTTTTTTGGCAGGCAAAATATATGCGGTGGTCGCCTGTTTTTGACGAATTTGCGTATTTTTGCTACAATCAATTTGCGAACGTATGTTCTGTTGGAGGTGGAAAGATGGAATTATCAAAGAAGATTGAGATCCTGGCTGAATCAGCCAAATATGATGTTTCCTGTTCCAGCAGTGGGGTGACTGAAAACAATCGCCAAGGAACAGTCGGTAGTACGGCGGCGGCCGGTATCTGTCATTCCTTTACTGCGGATGGGCGATGTGTCTCTTTGCTGAAGCTGCTGTTGACCAATGCGTGTATCTTTGACTGTCACTATTGTATCAATCGCAAGTCCAATCACATTCCGCGGGCAGCCTTTACACCAAGAGAAGTTGCCGATTTGACAATGGATTTTTATATGCGCAATTACATTGAAGGCCTGTTTTTGAGTTCTGCTATTATCCAAAATGTGGACTATACTTGCGAACTGCTGATTGAGACATTGCGGATTCTTCGTCATGAAAAGGGCTTTCGAGGCTATATTCACGTCAAGGCTATCCCGGGAGCAGATGAGCGGCTGATCCAGGAGCTGGGCTTTTTAGCGGACCGGATGAGTGTGAATGTGGAATTGCCTTCACGGGAAAGCTTACAATTACTGGCGCCGGACAAAGATCCTTTAGCGCTGTACAAGCCGATGAAACAAATCGCAACAGTCAAACAGCAGCAACGGTTGCTACTAGCACTCCGCAAAAGTCCGACCTTTGTGCCAGCCGGTCAGTCTACTCAGATGATTATCGGAGCAACTCCGGAAACTGATCGGGCCATCGTAAAAATTGCCGCGAATCTTTACGGGAAATATGATTTGAAACGGGTCTATTATTCTGCCTATATTCCGATGAACAATGACTCACTGCTACCGGCGGTGACGACCGATCCGCCATTATTGCGGGAACACCGGTTGTACCAAGCAGACTGGCTGATGCGTTTTTACAAATTTTCTGCCGATGAAATCCTGACAGAAGAGAAGCCCAACTTCAATTTATACCTAGATCCTAAGGCAAACTGGGCGGTGCAACATTATGAGCAGTTCCCTGTTGATGTGCAAACTGCCTCCTATGAGCGGCTATTGCGCATCCCTGGAATCGGGCCGAAAAGTGCCAAAAATATCGTTAAGGCCAGAAAATACTACCAGTTACAATTATCCGACTTAAAACGTTTGGGTGTGGTGGTCAAACGTGCCCAGTATTTTGTTTCCTGCAATCAGCAACAGCTGGCAGGGTTGATCCGCGACCCCGAGTGGATTATCGCGTCTTTGGTCTCCTCCAAGCAATACAATACCTTGAAAAACTTGAATACCCAGACGACAAGTGAACAGTTGAGCCTGTTTGATGTGGAAAAACTGGCACATCATCAGATGAGTGGAAAGGCGGGAAGCTCATGATTCAATTGCAAGAGCAGGATGTCTTGTGGGAATACGACGGCAGTTTCTGGGGGATGATGACTGTCGTGGACCGCGCTTTTTCCCAAAAAATTCTGCCAGCAGAAATTCTAAATCCTGCTACAACTGCCATCAGTCTATTTCCCAGTGAATGGCTGGCCACTGATGAAAGCCGTGGAAAGCAAATCTGGCGACGCCTACAGCAGAAATTGACCCCGGATAATCAGGCTTTTATCCGAGACGGCTTCAACAGCACGTTGTTGGATAAAGAAAGAGCGCTGTTAACAGCAATCGCCATTGCATTGGAGAGTCGGGACTCGTTAACCAATTTTATCGGCCACCCCCAAGTGCTGGCACTGCAAAAAGCGATCCAGTCGCTTTTAGGAGAAGTACATCTGCTGACCGGCTTTGTTCGTTTTGAATATGTCGGGGCTATCCTTTTCAGTAAAATCGCGCCGAAACATCAGTCACTCCCGTATCTTTGTCCACATTTTGCAGAGCGCTATCCCAATGAACAACTGCTGATCTATGATGAAACCCATCGATTGTTAGCAGTCATCGATCACGGGGCGACTTCATTTATTGAGGATCTCGATTGTCCTTTATCACCAGAAGACGCCAATGAAGTACAGGTCCAAGAACATTGGCAGACCTTTTTAGCAGCCGTGACCATCAAGGAACGCAGCAACCCCACTCTCCAGCGCAGTCACCTGCCACTGCGTTTTCGAGAAAATATGGTGGATTTTGGGAGGGGAAAGCAGCAAACCCCACCGCTTGAATGAAAAAAGGACGAAGCTTAGCGCACAAACCCAACCATCGTTGTGTAGGTACTCTGAGCTTCGCCTTTTTTTGTGAAGCGGCTAGCAATGAAATGCTTTATCAAAGAAGAATGAGGTAGAGAAGTCCCCGCGATATTACGATTTTTTTCTAAAAAGTGTCACTAAATAAGATACGCCAGTGGCAGAGATGGTGATGATTCCTGCAAGTAAAAAGAGCATACCAATAGGCAGCAGATAAAAATTTTCGTGCAGAAAACCGGCAGCATCAATATATTCCACCGAGTGCCCTTTAATAAATAAGAGAGCTAGTCCCAACAGTAGTAAAAAAGCACCAATGGCAGTCGTAATCAGGTTAAGCTTGGCCCTTCTTGTAGTACTCCCGTCTTTGATCAGTTTTTCTGTTAAATTATTATTCACATGAGTTCCTCCTAAAATCAATTCATCAAGTGAAAGGTGAAAAACGTCTGCAATTAGAATCAACATTTCTAGGTCAGGAAGATTTCGATCATTCTCCCAGTTTGAAACGGCTTGTCGGGTGACATTCAGGCGAGTACCGAACTGTTCTTGTGTTAAGTTATTTTTAATACGTAGTGTTTTTATTTGTTCTCCAAATTCCATCATCCTTCTCCTTTCCCAGATGTTTGTTTACCTTAGCTGAAGATTCGGCGGTTTCCAAGCAAGCATTGCTTGCCAGCTGTCAAATCAAGGGAAAGAGCTGCTTGCGACATGCAGAAGCTCCGTTGATTTCAGGTTTTGCCGGCCTTGTCTCCACAGAATAAACAAGTCAAACTAACTGATTTTTTGTAGGAATCGTTGTCATTATATCAAGAAAGTCCAAATTGGAACCAAATTGGTGACTAGTATCTTCTAAAGCAAAGAATTCATCTGGTGCGGATGCAAGGGATGTTTAAATAATTGTAGAAAGCATGAATAGAAACTATATATTGGAAGTAGAAAAACCACATTAGCCAGCATTTCCTTGAAACAAGAGGTCGTGTCTTTTCTAGATTTTTTCCTTATAATGGGGGTAACAATAAGCGATAGAGAAGGTGCAAAATGAACGGGCAGCAAAGACTATTGATGATTTTTATCCGACTGCTGAGTGGTCGAAAAATCACCAAGCGAGAGTTAATGGAAGAGTTCGGTAAAAAGGAGTCCACAATTCAAAGGGATATCGCAATTATCGAGGATGTTCTTTCTGAGGATATCGCAGGAAAAACCATTCGGGAGACTGTGTCAATCCAGCGAGACGGAAAAGGAAATTATCAATTAAAGGATCAAGGCGAATTTTTTGATTTAGAAAGGCTGACTGACGAAGAGTTGTTGATTTTATTGAAAATCCTCTATGGCAGCCGGGTATTCAATCGTCACGAATTAGATAGCCTGCGAGGCAAACTGATGTCCATGGCTCACCAGCCGGAAACCTTGCAGCGTTTCTTGCTGAATGAAGAGTTTCATTACAAAGGCGTGGCACAACCCGATTTATTGGATCGCGTCCCGTTGATTTGTGAGGCAATTCAGGAAAATCGCATGGTGGAATTCACCTATTCTAAAAATGGCGCTACCGAAACCCTCAGACGGACTCCGGAGGCTCTTTATTTCTCAGATATGTATTTATACATGATTTCAGACAATCATCGTGGCAAAGACAACGCCACCTTGTCCGATATGAACAAGTTCCGGATCAACAATATGGAGGATCTGAAGAAACTTTCAAGTTCGGCCCAGCACAAAGAATATACCGAACGTTATGAAGGTGGACTGCTCAGAAATCAAACTGGCAGATTTTCATATTTTGGACGTCCTATCACCATGAGAGTGGAATTCTATTTTGATCCGGTGTATGTCCTGGATCGCTTCCCGGATTCCAAAATCATCAGTCAGAAAGGCAATGTGTACACATTGGAAATGCAGGTGAACGACGGCTATGGTACCAAGATGTGGCTGTTGACCCAAGGAGATATGATCAAGGTGCTTTCGCCAGCATCCATGAAGGAATACACCATCAATGAAATGATCGGTGCTCTGGAGTTATATGGGTATGAGGTCTACAAAGACGGTAAACAAGAACATGTAAGAGATTTGGATAGTGATTGAAAAGTGTGTTTGACACAAACCATCAGATCCAAAAAGATAGTGCAATCACAATGACCGCAGCTACATAAAGATAAAAAAACTCTTAGCAGTAGTGTAGTGACCCCCCAAAGTTAGACTTTTGGAGAGCGGTACCTGGCAGCTAAGAGTTTTTTTATGATTATCACGCGAAGACAGGAAAATATGTAAGCACTTTGTTGATACCAAAAGCCTGCAGCTGTCTCAAAAATGGCGGTTGAAATATCCCTTAAAAACAGGACGTTTCATCATCCAAGCAACCAACAAGCAGGACAGTGTTTTATCTACAATACTATCTGTCACTGCGCCCCAATAAGCTGCTGTAATCATCTTTAGTCAAGAGGCTTTCAAACTGAGAATCAGAAAATCCGTAATTGAATTGGAGAATCCACCAAACATAATTAAGCGAATCGGGGCGCTGACCAGTGAACCAAGTAACGCCAGCAATAGGCCAGTGAGAAAAGCACGCTTGTAGCCAAAGCCTTTTTGTGCCATAAGATTTGTGATGATTGCAATCGTGATGCTAACAAAGATAAATGGCAAAAATAACGGCCCGCTCACGACACTGATCACCAGGCTCGTGACAATAGCGGTCAGAACACCATAATACATTTTGAAATTCGCTGCTATAAAAATCGTGCCCACAACATCCAAGAATAAAAAAGGAATTCGCACGTAAGCAATAAACGTCCCAAAAACAATATTAAAACAAACCGCTAATGCACAAATAGCAAAAGTTTTCGTTGCTGAAAGTTCCTTCATAAGCAGCCTCCTATAGAATAGTTAAAAAGTCAGTCGAATAGACGGCTGACTCAGCGGGTATAAAATGGAAAAATTGGTGGTGCGCTTGCCGGCTATGTTTTGTAGCTGAGAGAAATCTCGCAATACTACATATTGTAGCATCTTTATTCTATCTATGCTTCTTAGTCGACGCGCCATATCTCATTTTGTTCAAAGTCAGCAAATGTTTTATCAGGTGCGCCAAATTCACCATCAACTATCACTATATTTTTCAAGCTATTTAGCTCAGCATCACTATGTTCCGAAAGGTCAATTTCCACCTTTTCTGCATGTGATTTATTAGTTGTTTCAAAATTAGCTAGTAATGAAATATATAAAACACTATTCTCAATGAACTCTGTATATCCATGATACTTGAGACCTTGAGGGACATCGAAGGATAAGTCAATGTGCTCGGCATTGGTCAATTTTTCTGGAATACTCGTCGCGGTTACAATCGTCGGGGACAGATACGTGATCCTTTGATTCTTATACTTTTGACCTGCCCAAAAGGAAATGGGGAGACAGATAATCAATACTAGTGCGACAATCCACTTTAGCTTTCTACCCTTCTTGATATTTTTACTCAAATCTTTTGTCATGGTATGGTCCTCCCTTAATAAAGTATCAAGAGAAATTTCAAAAAGATCACTTAGCCGAACAAGGGATTCTAAGTCAGGATATGTACGACCCACCTCCCAACTTGAAATCGTCGAGCGAGACACTTGTAGTTGAGAAGCCACATAATCCTGTGTCCATTTTCTTTGTACCCTTGCCTCTTTCAGCTTAATTCCGATCTTCATGAAAATCCCTCCTGCACTTTATTATCACTAGACACGCATTAAAATCCTAGAGCTGAAATTAAGAATCCCCCATATACCGCGCGACAAATCTACACAAATGCTTTTTTCTTTCGTTTATTACCATGTCTGTTCATTTATACTGGAATCATTCAAATAGGTGGTGCCTCACTTTCTAATCTATCGTATCTGACTTGAATTGAACAGAATAATTCTGAATTCGTCATAAGCTCAGCAGTCCGTCTTCCTAAACTTATGATGAATTCATATGCTAAAAATCCCGTCAGATTTCACTGGCGGGATTTTGGCGGGAAAGCTAGATTAGTTTTACTTTTCAATCGATTCTAGGCAGCTTGCCCCGGTTTTGATGACTAGGTGAGCTGTCTTTATTTTGAGTAATTAGTCAGTAGACATTATATGTTTAAAAATTGGAAACTTATGATAAAAGGTAGAATTTGTGCAACCATTCCCAGCGTGAGATAAATTTGATAGTAAAATGTCAATTCATTTTTCTTCTTAATTTCAAGCATCACTTTAAAAAGTTTATTTCTTCTTGGTACGATAAGATAATGATCCATTTTTATTTTTTTTAAAATATACATGACTCTGGGAAATTGTAGATATATGCTGCAAAGCATTCCTAAGAGTATAGGAAATGCGTTTTTTAAATCCTCAAGATACAAAAAATAGTATGCAGTACCTGCTAAAAGAAAAGTGCTGACAATTCCCAGCACAGACAAAATAGAATATTTACTATATTTTAGTATATCCTCTTGTGACGCTACCAGTAACTCGTGAAATTGCTTTTTGCGGTAGCGTCGGTATACTTCTTTTTTAAAGGGACGCTCTAGAAACTCTATTCTTAACCGAAGAAATAGGATAACAATAACGCTACATATGTAGAAAAAACCCAACGGATATTGACGTAATAACGCTTCAATAATTTGCATTTTCTTTCCTCCAACTTAATAAATATAATGTTAAACTGCCCAAAATAGCCTTTGTAACTATCCTCAGCTTTATGTCATTACTTATATCTTACAATCGTGCCATTTCGTTATAGATATGTAAAAGAAATAATGACTCGCTATCATTTGAAGATTCATTGGATATTTATAATTCAATCTTCAAGGTACTGGAGAATTAAGATGATTATTTACACGAATTGTGGGAAGAAGTAGTAAATTCAGCTTTAGCCTATTCTAAAATGAGAACCGAATGGAATTATTTTTCAAGGGAAGAAAAACAGGAGAAGGATAAATTAAGAACCAGTCTTCATAATACATTTATTATCAATTTAAAGGCATTTCATAAGTTGGTAGAACAAATGGAACTAAACGGTGACTGGATGGAAAAGCTTAAGTTACCGGAAGAAAGAAAACGATGGGGAGATTTTGCGGGGTATGTTGTGTGCTTTGAAAATATTAGGGCTAGGTAATAAAGGAGTGCAAATCGGATAATTTTTAGTGAAATTTAGATAAGGAACGTACGTTCTAAATAGAGGGACGTCTCTCTTTTTTTATGCTATAATTATTTCTGCAGTAAAAAAGAGAGAGGTATATTTTTTATGGAAAAGAATTTAAAACCCATCTTAAAATGGGCGGGTGGTAAAACTCAAATGTTACAGGTATTGCATGAAAATATGCCTAGAAATTATAATAAATATATTGAGCCATTTATCGGTGGAGGTGCACTTTATTTTTCTGAACAGGCAGAGAAAGCAATTATTTCAGATTCCAATGAAGAACTTATTAATCTATATGAAGTAGTAGCTAATGATGTCGAAAAGCTTATATCAGAGCTTGGAAAATACTATTATGATAAAGATTTCTATTATGAAGTTCGATCATTGAATACAAATGGATTGAGCAATATTGAACGTGCAGCAAGAACAGTATTTTTGAATAGAACAGGGTTTAATGGTTTATACAGAGTTAACAAAAAGGGAGAATTTAATGTTCCTTTTGGAAAGTATAAAAATCCTAAGATATTAGACGCGGTTGCTTTAAGAGCTGCAAGTCAACAGTTGCAAAGAACAAATATTTATAATTCTGACTACAAAGAAGTTTTAAGAGAATATGCTGAGCCTGGGGATTTCATCTTTTTGGATCCACCCTACATGCCTATTTCTGAGTATTCTGATTTCAAAAGGTATACTAAAGAACAGTTTGGCTTAAATGACCAACGAGAATTGGCCATTGAGGTGAAAAGATTAACGGAACTTGGATGCTATGTAATGCTTACCAATTCCGCTCATCCATTGATTTTAGATTTGTATAAAGATTTTGATATACAGGTATTTGAAACGAAAAGAATGATTAATAGTAATGCAGCTAAACGAACTGGGCAAGATATTATCGTAAAAAACTATTCTGGGACTCGTAAATTTGCGTCTTCACCAGTTACGATTCCTGAACAAAATAATAAGTTTCCTTCAACTCGATATATGGGCAGCAAAGAAAAATTACTAAGCTCAATTAATGGAGTTGTGTCCAATTTTGATTATGATTCAGTTCTGGATTTGTTTAGTGGAAGTGGTTCTGTGAGTTATTTATTTAAGACTTTGGGAAAACAAGTTTTTTCTAATGACTATATGACATTTTCTTCTAATATGTCTAAAGCTACTGTTGAGAATAATAATGTTACTGTTACAGGTGATGATATTGATAAAATGATCAATACGCTACCTGAAAAATTGGATACATTTGTTTCGGAAACATTTAAAGGGTTATATTTTTCTGATGAGGATAATAATTTTATTGACCTTATCAGAACTAATATGCATCTTGAAGAAAATGAATACAAACGTTCAATAATTCTTGCTGCATTAACGCGAGCTTGCTTGAAAAAGAGACCAAGAGGGATTTTTACTTATACAGGTAACAGATATAATGATGGAAGAAGAGATTTGAAACTAACTCTACAAGACCAATTTTTGGAAGCTGTATATCAAATCAATGAAAGCATATTTGATAACGGGAAAGAGAATAGAATATTCAACGAAGATGCATTGACTTTAGAATGCGATGCGGATTTAGTGTATATTGATCCACCGTATTTTAGTCCTTTGAGTGATAACGAATACGTTAGGAGATATCACTTTGTTGAGGGGTTGGCAAAGAATTGGAAAAACGTTGAAATGCAATGGGATACCAAGACAAAAAAGTTTAAAAATTATCCAACCGCTTTTAGTACTAAAAAGGGAACTTATGAAGCGTTTGACCAATTATTTAAGAAGTACAGCAATAAAATTGTCGTTGTGTCATATTCATCAAATTCTCTTCCTAATAAGCAAGAAATGATGGAAATAATGTCTCGCTATTTCTCCAATTTGAAAATTATTGAAGTGGATTACAAGTATTCTTTTGGAAATCATAAACATAAAGTTGGTAACAATAAAAATGATGTTTTGGAATATTTATTTGTAGGTTATTAAGGGGTGATTAAATGGCTAAAGTAATGTGGGGGTTTGGCAATACTACAGTTAGAAATCCAAATAGAATTTCCAGTGGTTTGAATACGTTACTAAACTCTCAATATAATGGAAACATTATTGGCGTTGAAAACGAAGCTGGATTTGCCAAAGTATTAGGTGATGGTGGAGTTATTGCCTTAAGTGAAAAAAGCGATATTGATTCTTCAGGCAGAAAATGGAGATCTTGTTTTTCTCAATTAGGTTTTATAACACACAAGTTCTCTCGGAAAGTTACAGAGGATAAAAAAGATGGCGTTATTTTAAAGGTTGTCGATCAGCATCCTGAACTTAATTTAAGTGGAAACCCCTATCAAATCACGCCTCAAGGCTATCGTCTTGCTACAATAGAACATGTATCTGAAGCGCAAGATGTTATGCTTAGAGCTTTGCTTTGCTATGAACTGCCCTCTGCAGTCCAATCCCTAAAGGATGTTAAAGGGAAGTTTAAACCATTTGTGTTTGTCTTACAGGTTTTAAAAAGACTAATGGAAACTGATAATGAAACGAGAGGACTTTCCACATCTGAAATGGTTGCTCTACAGGCAGTATATTCTCATGATGAAATAGATAATGTTATAGAAAAAATTATTGAACATCGAAAAAAACGTGATAAAGTTGAAGGAAAAGTAAAAAAAAGTAGGGTGGATAGAGAGTTCAGAGAAAATATACTAAAGACTTACGGCTTAAAGGTAAAAGAAGATAGTGCTAATACTTATGCTGAACGAAATTTTAGATACCTTCGAGCAACAGGGCTCTTTTCCAGAAAAGGAAGAGGTATCACTTTAAATCTTGATAAGAAGTTAATTATTGATTCGATACTGGCTACTGAACCGACATTTGCTGTTAATGAAGAAATGTACTTATACCACTTATGGAACGGATACCCAATTCCTACAGACGATAAAAAAGTTTTGATTGAAGAAATAATTCGTTTAAGTAAGTATTTTGATGAGTCAATAAATAGAAAACAACTTTTAACTGAAGAAGTTCCTCTGCTTCAGCAGAAAAAAATCAGAATGGAATCTCAAAAAGCTGCAATTGATGAAGAAGATTATGCAGTTAGTCAAAAAACCGATGAAAACATAAAAGAAATTATTGACTATCTTGACGTCATTAACGGAAAAAGGAATGAAGATATTCTTGTAGATGATAAACCAGCTTACTTGGAATGGGCAGTTTGGCGCGCTTTTCTTTCCATAAATAATTTACGAAATAAACCTTATCATGCTAGAAGATTCAAAATTGATCAAGATTTTTACCCTGTCGGAACTGCACCAGGAAATGGTCCAGACATAATTTTTGAGTTTGAAGACTATGTATTAGTAGTTGAGGTTACACTGACCTCCTCATCTAGACAGGAAGCAGCAGAAGGAGAACCTGTCAGAAGGCATATAGCTGTAGAAAAAGACAATTATGATAAACCTGTCTATGGTCTTTTTATTGCAGGTTCTATTGATAATAATACAGCAGAAACATTTAGAATCGGAGTTTGGTATCATGGCGATGTTCCTGATTTTATTAACATCGTACCTATGACGCTAGAACAATTTATTGGGATAATGACTAAATTTCAAAGTAATCAATTTTCGAATGAAGAGTTCAGGTTACTCCTTGATCGGTGCTTACTACCTAGGAATGCACACGCCCCTTTATGGAAAAAAGAAATAAACAAAGAAATTTCAAGTTTTGTTGAATTTGTTTAATTAGTGCATTGAGCACTTGAATATGCTTTACAACAAATTGAAAATACCATCTTGATTATGGTAAATAAAAAAATCCCTGCTACGATGATCCTTAGCAGGGATTTTTTTGGTAGGGAAAATGGTAGGGAACCATTTAATTTTTTATGGAAATCAAGCGTTATAGAAGTTGAAAAACGTTGATTTATCGGCATTCCCCATCCATATTCTGTTGGCTCTTTATTCCCACTCGACCGTAGCAGGTGGCTTGCTCGTAATGTCATACACGATGCGGTTGACGTGGGCCACTTCGTTGACGATGCGGACGCTGATCTTTTGCAGCACATCCCAAGGAATGCGAGCGAAATCAGCGGTCATGCCATCGATGGAAGTGACTGCGCGAATACCGACTGTGTAGTCGTACGTGCGGCCGTCGCCCATAACACCAACCGAGCGAATGCCTGGTAGGACGGTGAAGTATTGCCAGATATCGCGGTCGAGGCCGGCTGCAGCGATTTCTTCCCGCAGGATGGCGTCGGATTCCCGAACGACTTCTAGTTTTTCTTCAGTGATTTCCCCTAATACGCGAATACCAAGACCTGGCCCTGGGAAGGGTTGGCGCCAAACGATATCATCTGGCATGCCCAACTGAGTGCCTAATGCGCGAACTTCGTCTTTAAAGAGGGTGTTCAGTGGTTCAATCAGCTTAAACTGCATGTCTTCTGGCAATCCGCCAACATTGTGATGGCTCTTGATGGTTTGGGCGGTTTCTGTTCCGGATTCGATGACGTCGGTATAGAGTGTGCCTTGAGCCAAGAAGGAAATGCCTTCTTTTCCGGCTAATTTTGTAGCTTCGTCATCAAAGAGATACACAAATTCATTACCGATGATTTTACGTTTTTGTTCCGGATCAGAAACACCGGCCAATTTGCCTAAGAAGCGTTCTTTGGCATCTACCCGGATGATGTTCAAGCCGAATTTGCCGCCTAGTGTTTCCATGACTTGGTCGCCTTCGCCTTTGCGCAAGAGACCGTGGTCGACAAAAATCGAAGTCAGTTGATCCCCGATAGCTCTTTGCAGCAAGACGCCGACAACAGAAGAATCGACACCACCGGAAAGGCCTAATAGGACTTTTTTATCGCCGACTTGTTCGCGGATTTTAGCGATTTGCATGTCGATGAAGTTGTCCATGCTCCAGTCGCCTTTGCATTGGCAAACGTCCAGAGCGAAGTGTTTCAAGAGTTCGTTGCCGTATTCCGAGTTGCGGACTTCGGCGTGGAATTGAATCCCAAATTGTTTTTTATCCAGATTTTGGATGGCTGCAATCGGACAGTCAGCGCTTGTGCCGACCACTTCGAAACCAGCAGGTGCTTGTGTTACCAAGTCACCATGGCTCATCCAGACGATTTGTTTTCTTGGTGTGCCTTCAAACAATACTGCGTCATCCGTCAACACTTCCAATTCGGCTTTTCCGTATTCGCGGTTCTTGGCTGGTTCGACTTTCCCACCAGAGCGGTCGGTCATCAGCTGCATCCCGTAACAGATTCCTAAGACTGGGATGCCCAACTCAAAGATTGCTTCATCAATTCCGAATGCACCTTCGTCATATACACTGTTGGGGCCGCCTGACAAGATGATCCCTTTGGGTGCCATGGCTTTCACTTCGTCGGCGGTGATGCGGTGACTCAATAATTCTGAGAAGACACCGAATTCACGGATGCGGCGGGTGATCAGCTGGTTGTACTGGCTGCCGTAGTCTAGTACGATGATTTTTTCAACGTCCGGCATGTTGTCAACGTTTGTCACAGATTATCCCTCTATTCGTTAGATTTTTTATAGTAAAGAGCTGCCGACAACGAAAGTCTTTCAGCCGTCGGTCCTCTCGATACAGCGCGGTTGGTGGAGCAGTTTGCGGAAAAATTGAAGAGCGACTAAGCTTCTCAATACTTTCGCAGGTAAATCTCGTCAATCAGATGGTGCTTTGTTTTATGGAGAATTATATCTGCTCGACCTCGTGTAGGCAAGATATACTCTTTAAGATTCTTTAAATTTACGTTTTCCCATACGCCGCGAGCCATGTCCAGTGCTTCCTGACGGTCCCCAATTGCAAACTTGTAATAGTAATTGGTGGGGTCCAAAAAGGCCGTTCCTAAAAGTGACTCGAAACGTTCCAAGTACCACTGCTCAATTAATTCAGGTTCAGCATCGACGAAGATTGAAAAATCGAAGAAGTCGCTGACGTAAATCTGCTCGTTTTGGGGGAGCTGCAAGGTGTTGATACCTTCTACGATTAGAATATCCGGGCAGTCGATATATTCATATTCGTCTTCAATCACGTCGTATACGGTGTGAGAGTACCGCGGCACTGGGATGTTGGGTCGGCCAGATTTTACTTCATTGAGAAATTGGATCAAATGCTCCATGTCATAGCTTTCTGGGAAGCCTTTGCGATTCATGATGCCCCGTTCTTTTAAGACGTGATTGGGGTACAAGAAACCATCTGTCGTAATCAATTGAACTTTGCGTCTGGGAAACAGGCGGGACAAAAGGGTTTGGACTAGTCGTGCAGTTGTAGATTTTCCTACGGCTACCGAGCCTGCGATTCCAATAACAAAGGGCGGTGTCTTCAAGTAGCGGTGTAAAAAGAGCCCTTTACTCAAAGTCAGTGATTCCGCTTCTTTCATATATAAATGAACCAAATGACACAAGGGAATATAGACATCTTCCACGTCTTGCATCGAAATTCGGTCGTTCAAACTTTTGATACTATCCAGTTCCGTCTGCGTCAATGGATTGCTGCCGCTGGTGTAAAAGCCCTGCCACTCTTTTCTGGGGATCTGATAGTAGTTCATATTTTCAGCCATCTGTTGCTCCTTGGATGAGTGATCTGCAGAAAAAAGCAGTCCGCAGTAGGTGAAATCAATGAATTTCACACGACAACAGTTTAACACAAAACCTGTGGAAATAGTCGCCGAAGGGTAAATAAATGCGTGGAACCGGCGTCTCGTGCTAAGATGAAAACGACGGGGCACAACATCTGTGTCCCAACTGAAAAAAGTAGAAAGCAGGCTGCCAGTGGTCCATAAAAAAGACGGCAGCCATCAGAGAAAGGGGTAGCAACAATGAAAAAAATCGTGATTATCGGTGATTCTATCGCTGCCGGCTTGTATGAAGGGCAACCCAGTAATGTCTTGGATACCTTCATCATCGACGAATTGGCAGGGATGGGTTTTCCCGGCTATGAAATGGTAAATCTGGGGCAACGAGCAGAAGGAACTACTGAGGTTTTAGCGCGAATTGCGGATGCGGTCAAAGAAGAACCGGACTTTGTCGTGATCAATGCGGGAATCAATGATGCGCTGAATCAAAAGGGGATTGAAGCTTTTGCTGCTAATCTCAGTGAGATGATTGAAAAATTTGCACCTGAAAAGGTCATTTTGATAGGACTAGGAATCGTGGATCGGCAAAAACGGCCGGAAGCAGATCCTGTGATTATTCAAGAGTACAATGATCGTGGGAAAAAAGTTGCCCTTCAAGCGGGTGTCAATTTTATTGATATGTATCACCATGAGATGGTTTATCCTGAGCCTTTGGAATTTATTTCTGAGGACGGTTTACATCCTTCGAAATTCGGGTATCATTTGTATGGCGGGTTAATCGCTCGCGACATTAAAAATAAATTGATTGGATGATCTGTATGACCAACCATTATTATTCCGAAAATCCTGATCTGCCTCATGATTATGAAGAATGGGATTTTCAATTGCGGGACCGCCGTTTTCATTTTGTGACTGACAGTGGTGTGTTTTCACGAGATACTGTCGATTATGGTTCCCGGGTATTGATTGATGCCTTTGATTTTGATGAATTGCCGCAAGCAGGGGGCATTTTGGATGTCGGCTGCGGCTATGGGCCCATTGGTCTAGCGCTAGCGGCAGTGGGCGAGCGTTCGGTAGAAATGATCGACGTCAACCAGCGGGCGGTAGATTTGGCTCAGCGAAATGCGCAGCGCAATCAAATCGAAAATGTCACGATTCACGTTTCCAACATCTACGAAGCGCTGACGCAGGCACCTTATGCAGCCATCGTCTCAAATCCGCCAATCCGGGCTGGAAAAGAGGTCGTGCATGAGATTCTTACTGGCGCCTATGAACACCTGCTTGTGGGGGGCACGCTGACTATCGTGATTCAGAAAAAACAAGGGGCGCCCAGTGCCAAAAAGAAGATGCTGGATGTTTTTGGCAATTGCGAGACGGTCATCAAAGACAAAGGCTATTACATTTTGCGTAGTACCAAAGAATAAGCCATTTGAGGCAGCTTTCTCATCTTTGCGGAGAAAGCTGTTTTTTCATTGGGAAATTTGATACACTGGGGCTGAATTACCGGCGAGAGCGAGCAACCAGATGAAGTTGCGTGAGAAAACCTGTTATAAGCAGAAAGGAAGCAGCCCGTCGGTGTGAAGGAGATGTGTCGAAATGAAATTGACGATCAAACAGATTGCTGAAATGGCCGGGGTTTCCGTTACGACGGTTTCCCAAATTTTGAATAACAAAGGAACCCGCTTCAGCCAAGAGACTCGCCAGCGCGTGTGGGAAATCGTCAATAAATACAATTACAAGCCGGATTTTTTTGCTTCCAATTTGATTAATCGACGCTCCAAGACGATTGGTATGATTATTCCAGATATTACCGATTATTTTTTCTCTAAGATTGTGGAAGGTGCCGAGCAGTATGTTAATGCTTTAGGCTACATGGTCGTGATGTGCAACTCGCAACAAAGCCAAGAAAAAGAGCTGGGCTACTTAGAAGAGCTGCGGCACCGTTCTGTGGACGGGGTTTTATTTGCGACGCCTCACCAACTGCCGGAAGCTTATGCATTGGGCAGCGATTTTTATCGGGGCATGCCGATTATTCTTATCGACCGGGGGATCAACCAGCGGGAAAATGGTCGCTTGATTGTAAAAGAATACGAGGGTGCGTATCAGGCAGTCACTTATTTGCTGAGGGAAGGGCATCGAGAGATTGGGATGCTGAAAGAGAGCACGGGATACTATCAGCTAGAAGAGCGTTTCAACGGCTATCGAAATGCTTTGAAAGATGGCGGCATCCCTTTTAAAGGTCGCTATGTTGCTACTGGAGAGTTGACGGTGGAAGGTGGTTACTTGGCTGCGAGAGAGCTGTTGCAGCAAAAGGAACTGACAGCGATTTTTTGTAGCAATGATGCGATGGCAATCGGTTGCTACCAGGCCATTTATGAGCTAGGCAAAAAAGTGCCGGAAGATATCTCGGTTATCGGTTTTGACAATTTGAACCTGGCACAATACATCACGCCACCTTTGACTACTGTAGAACAGCCTAGCTTTGAAATTGGTTTTCACGCGGCAAAATTTTTGATTGATGCCATTGAGTTTCCGGAACGGCGGATTGCCAATAAAGTATTTGATACTAAATTAATTCTTCGTGAGAGTGTGAAGAGGTTGACAAACTAATCATAACGCTGTATATTGCTTTTGTAAGCGCTTAAAGATTAAAGGAGTGCGAGGTAAACTGTTTTACTAAAGTGGTTTACTCAGCGATATTTTCATGTATAATAGCACCGAATCGACTGTGGCTTTGTAATTTAATCAAGTGACGGCTGATATTCGGTCAGCAGAGATTTCGCTTTTGACAAGTTCTGAACTTTGGCAAAAGCATCGTTCAAAACGCTGTAGTTTCAGGTAGCTTTCTCTTTTAGAAGGAAAGGATGAAGCAAGGCGAATGACTGACTAGGAGGAATAGCCATGCGAATGGTGGATTTGATTGAAAAAAAACGTGATGGTCAGGTGTTATCAAAAGAAGAGATACGATTTATCATCGACAAGTATACCGATGGCACGATTCCAGATTACCAGATGAGTGCACTCTTGATGGCTATCTATTTTGAGGATATGACGGATGAAGAAATTACGGAATTGACGTTGGCGATGGCCCATTCTGGAGAGGTCATTGATCTGTCCTCTATCGAAGGAATCAAAGTCGACAAGCATTCAACCGGTGGTGTCGGTGATACGACAACTTTGGTCTTAGCTCCCTTGGTGGCGGCAATCGGTGTACCGGTAGCCAAAATGTCAGGTCGGGGTTTGGGCTTCACCGGAGGCACCTTGGATAAGCTGGAAGCCATTCCGGGTTTCCAGATTGAGATTGCAGATGAGGATTTCATTCGCATCGTTAATGAAAGCAAAGTTGCTGTCATCGGTCAGTCGGGAGATTTAGCACCGGCGGATAAAAAACTGTATGCATTACGAGATGTGACTGCCACTGTCAGCTCGATTCCGCTGATTGCAAGCTCGATCATGAGTAAAAAAATCGCAGCTGGCGCCGATGCAATCGTGCTGGATGTGACTACCGGCGATGGGGCCTTCATGAAAAATATCGAAGACGCCAAACGTCTGGCTCACACCATGGTGCGTATCGGCAAATTAGCAGATCGCCAAGTGATGGCGGTGGTTTCTGATATGTCTCAGCCATTGGGTGAAGCCATCGGAAACAGCCTGGAAGTCGTAGAAGCTATCGAAACACTGCAAGGAAACGGCCCGGCTGACTTGTTGGAAATGTGCTATGCGCTGGGTTCGCAGATGGTTGTCCTAGCCAAAGCAGCTGAGACCTTAGCAGAGGCGCGGCAAATGCTGCAAGAGGCGCTAGAATCCGGTGCTGCCTTAGAAAAATTCAAAGAAATGATCCGCAATCAAGGCGGGGATGACACCGTGGTGGACCAACCGGAGCGACTGCTCACAGCCAATTATGAGATCGAATTGCCGGCCCAAACTGCTGGTGTAGTCACCAAATTGGTAGCCAACGAAATCGGTGTGGCAGCCATGCTTTTGGGTGCCGGCCGCAAAACGAAAGAAGACAGTATCGACTATGCTGTGGGTCTGAAACTTCATAAAAAAGTTGGTGATCCGGTGGCAGCAGGGGAATCACTGTTGACGATTTATGCCAACTCAGAAGACGTGACCGAGGTGAAAGAACTGCTCTATGCCAATATCGAGATTGGGGCTTCTGGTGAGGAGCCTGAGCTGATCCATGATATCATTACAGAGTAGCAGGCAGTGGGAAACGACTGTATTTAACAAATCAAAGGAGCTGTTTTACTAATGGAATTGAACCGCATGATGGACCACACACTTTTAAAAGCAGATGCATCAGAAGAAGCTGTTTTGCGTATCATCGAAGAAGCAAAGAAATATCATTTTTACTCAGTTTGTATCAACCCGACTTGGGTGAAGCTTGCGGCTGAAAAGCTGGCTGGCGAACCCGTCGCTGTTTGTACGGTGATTGGTTTTCCTCTGGGAGCCAACACTTCTGAAGTCAAGGCTTATGAAACGACAGATGCCATCAATAACGGGGCAGATGAAGTGGATATGGTCATCAACATCGGAGCTTTGAAATCAGGGCAATACAAAAAAGTACAACAAGATATCGAAGCTGTGGTCAATGCTGCCAAAGACCGCGCCTTGGTCAAAGTAATCATTGAAACCGCCTTGTTGAACAATGAAGAAATCGTCAAAGCTTGTGAGCTCGCTCAAGCAGCAGGTGCAGACTTTGTGAAAACTTCTACTGGTTTTTCTACCGGCGGTGCCACAGTAGAAGATGTTCGGTTGATGCGTCAAACAGTTGGTCCTAATATGGGCGTCAAAGCTTCCGGCGGGATTCACACGGAAGCAGATGCGATGGCAATGGTAGAAGCCGGTGCCACTCGTTTGGGAACCAGCGCCAGCGTAGCTATCATTACTGGTGGCAAAGGCGCAGGCTATTAAACAAACACGAGGTAATCTTATGAAAGCTGAGCAAGAATGGCTGGACATTGCCATAGCAGCATTGGACAAAGCCTATGTGCCCTATTCTCATTTTCCGGTGGGGGCATGTCTGGTCACTGAAGCAGGCAAGGTCTATCAAGGATTGAATATCGAAAATGCGTCTTATGGACTTTCTAATTGCGCGGAACGGACCGCCTTTTTTAAAGCAGTATCTGAAGGCGAACGGCATTTTCAACACTTGGTGATTGCCGGACATACACCGGACCCAATCTCCCCATGTGGCGCTTGCCGCCAAGTTATGGCAGAGTTTTGTCCGCAAGAGATGCCGGTAACTCTCGTAGGTGACAACGGTGTCATCAAAGAAACGACAGTAGGCGAATTACTGCCTTATTCATTTACAGACAAAGATCTTTAAGCGAAATTGTCGCCGATTTTCATTCATGAAAATTGCGACCACAGAGTCCGCCGAGGCGGCTCTCAAACCACGTTCTTTCAGTTCTCTGATTTATCAGCAGACTGTTGAAGAAAAAAACTAATCAAATTTAGGGGGCTTTACAGAAATGAAAAAAGCGAACAAGTGGCGTTTAGGAGCAGTAGCGTTGGCAAGTGTAATGGTACTCGGCGCATGTGGCAACGGTGGCGGCAACAGTGCCAGCTCAGGATCATCAGCTGGTGAATCTGAAGCAACCGGGTCAAGTGCAGCAGCAACTGGTGACCACAGTGTGGCTCTGATCACCGATACTGGTGGTGTAGATGACAAGTCTTTCAACCAATCAGCTTGGGAAGGTTTGCAAGAGTGGGGCAAGGAAAACAATCTTAAAGAAGGTGCCGGCGGATATGCTTACTTCCAATCACAAGATGCTGCCGACTATGCCAACCACATCAACACAGCCGTAACTAACGGCTTCCACACAGTATTTGGGATTGGCTACCTGTTGAAAAATGATATTGAAGCAGGTGCAGAACAATTTCCTGATACGAACTTCGGTTTGATTGATGATGTAATCGAAGGCAAAGACAACGTTGTTTCCGCAACTTTCAGTGATCACGAAGCTTCTTATTTGGCAGGGATTGCAGCAGCTTATACTACCAAAACTGACAAAGTCGGCTTTGTAGGTGGCGAAGAAGGCGCAGTTATCGATCGTTTTGAAGCCGGCTTTACCAAAGGTGTGGAAGACACTGCTAAAAAACTGAACAAAGAAATCAAAGTAGATGTACAGTACGCAGCTTCTTTCAGCTCACCTGACAAAGGTAAATCAATCGCAGCTTCTATGTATAACAATGGCGTAGACATCATTTTCCACGCTTCCGGCGGTACTGGTGTAGGTGTGTTTGCAGAAGCAATCGCGAAGAATGAACAAAAAACCAAAGCAGAACTGGAAAACGACAAAGTTTGGGTAATCGGCGTTGACCGTGACCAAGATGCTGACGGTAAATTCAAAACAAAAGACGGTTCAGAGGACAATTGTACATTGACATCTACTCTGAAAGGTGTTGGCGCAGCGGTTAAAGACATCTCTACTCGTGCTATGAATGATGACTTCCCTGGTGGCGAACACTTGACTTACGGCTTGAAAGATGGCGGTGTTGATTTGACTGCTGGTTACGTTTCAGATGATGCTAAAAAAGCAGTCGAAACTGCTAAGCAAGAAATCATTGACGGTAAGATCGAAGTTCCGGAAAAACCTTAATCAAGATTTCTCTAAGGTCTTGTCTGTTTGACAGGCAAGACCTTTTCCTTAGGTTTTTGTCTTTATGACAGCAGCTTTTTTCAAAGCCGCTGTCATAAGGAGGGGTGGATTCCCCAACTGAAAACAGCATTACCGCAATCATTGATCATTGGTTAAAAAGCAGTAACAATTTGGTGCAATCAGAGACGCAAAAAAACGGCAGCGCATAAATGTTCGCCGGGCCCTTTCTACTGAGGCTGTGTCTCGCAGAGCAAGAGAAAAGGATGTGAAGAGAGTGGCAGAATCAGAAAAATATGTTATCGAGATGCGGCATATCACGAAGGCCTTTGGAACCTTCAAAGCAAACGATGACATCAATCTGCAAGTTCGTCCGGGAGAGATTCACGCACTGTTGGGGGAAAACGGTGCAGGAAAATCTACTTTGATGAATGTATTGTCCGGACTATTGGAACCGACTTCCGGTGACATTCTAATCAACGGTGAAAAAGTTCGAATGACTAGTCCCACTGCAGCCAATCGTCTAGGAATTGGGATGGTCCACCAACACTTTATGCTGGTAGATGCCTTTACTGTCACTGAGAATATCGTTCTCGGCAGCGAACCCAACCGTCTAGGGGTGTTGAATAAAAAAGCCGCAGCTGCTGAAATCAAGCGATTGTCCGAGCGATACGGGTTGGCTGTCGATCCCAACGCCTATGTCCGAGACATCTCGGTGGGGATGCAACAACGGGTGGAAATCTTGAAAACTTTGTATCGGGGAGCCGATGTCTTGATTTTCGATGAACCGACTGCCGTTTTGACACCACAAGAAATCGAAGAACTCATTAAGATTATGAAAGAACTGGTCGCTGAAGGAAAATCAATCATTTTGATCACCCATAAGTTGGATGAAATCAAAGCAGTAGCAGATCGCTGTACGGTTATCCGCCGTGGTCGCGGGATTGGTACTGTGAACGTGAAAGATGTCAGCTCTCAGGAATTGGCGGATATGATGGTGGGACGGTCAGTTTCATTTAAGACAGAGAAAACACCCGCTCATCCGAAAGAAGTCATCCTTTCTGTGGAAAATATCACCGTTAAAGAAGGTCGCGGCTTAGATGCAGTGAAAAACCTCAGCTTGGAAGTTCGTGCTGGAGAAGTTCTCGGTATTGCGGGAATCGACGGCAACGGTCAATCAGAGTTGATCCAAGCAATCACTGGGTTGCGTAAGGTTGAAAGTGGCCGCATCACAATTGACGGAGATGACGTGACCAACAGACGTCCGCGTTATATCACTGAAAAAGGTGTAGGACATGTACCGGAAGACCGCCACAAATTTGGTTTGATTTTGGAAATGTCTTTGGCAGAAAATATTGCCTTGCAGACGTATTATCAAGTACCGATGAGCAATCACGGTATTTTGAACTATGGTGAGATCAATGAACACGCTCGCGAACTGATTGAAGAATTCGATGTACGTACGACCAATGAGTTGGTACCGGCCAAGGCGCTTTCCGGCGGGAACCAGCAAAAAGCGATTATCGCCCGCGAAGTCGATCGAGACCCGGATCTTTTGATTGTGGCTAACCCGACTCGCGGCTTGGATGTAGGGGCCATTGAGTTTATCCATAAACGTTTGATTGAGCAACGGGATAAGTACAAAGCAGTACTGCTGGTCAGCTTTGAATTGGATGAGATTCTGAATGTTTCCGATCGAATCGCAGTTATTCATGGCGGTGAAATCGTAGGGATTGTGGATCCAAAAGAAACCAGTGAAAATGAACTGGGGCTTTTGATGGCGGGTTATTCATTGGAAGAAGCCCGGGCCCAGTTGTCTCAGAAATCGGAAGAGCCCCAAGCAAACGCCGCTGTGAATCAATCGGCTAAAGAACAGAAGGCAGGTGTCAGCAATGAATAATCGTTCAGAGACGATCCGCAATATTATGGTGCCTATCATTGCTGTGCTGTTAGGATTTATTCTGGGTGGCGTTATCATGGCTGCTTTCGGATATGATCCAGTCAACGGCTATCGGCAAATGTTCAGCACCGTATTTTTGAACCCGCAAACCAAACAGATTAACCCTCGTAATATCGGGGAAATCTTTGTAACTGCGGGCCCATTGATCTTTACTGCATTAGGATTTTCCGTTGCCAATTCCGCGGGTTTCTTCAACATCGGGCTTTCCGGGCAAGCATTGTGCGGTTGGGTGGCAAGTATCTGGGTGGCCCTCTCGATGCCAAATGCACCAAAAGCTGTGGTAGTTCCAGCAGCATTGATTGTAGGAGCATTGGCTGGCGCTGCGGCTGCGGCTGTACCGGGGATTCTCAGAGCATTCTTTGGTACAAGTGAAGTAATCGTTACTATTATGATGAACTATATCTTGCTGTACACGGCGAACCATATCGTGACCCATGTGATGTCTAAAGATTTGATTTCAAATACCGGCGTTTCCAATCGTGTGGGAGCTAACGGGACTTTGCAGACTGAATTTTTGCGAAGCATCTCCAATAACTCTCGCTTAAATATCGGTATTTTCCTGGCCGTTGCTTTTCTAGTGCTGGTTTGGTTCCTGATGAAGAAAACAACTTTAGGATACGAGATTCGCGCAGTAGGTTTGAACCCGGATGCTTCCGAGTATGCCGGTATGAGCAGCAAGCGGACCATCATCGTTTCCATGATTATCTCGGGTTTTTTGGCAGGACTGGGCGGCGTTGTTTACGGCTTGGGAACTTTCCAAAACTACTTTACGCAAGGGGCCTCATTGAGTATCGGTTTTGACGGGATGGCCGTTTCCTTGTTGGGGAGTGGCTCATCTGTCGGTATTTTACTGTCAGCCTTGTTATTCAGTATTTTGAAACTTGGCGGTCCCGGGATGCAGATGGTCAACATTCCTTCAGAATTAGTGGATGTGGATATTGCCATCATCATCTTCTTTGTCGGAATCAGCTTTGTTATTCGCTTCCTGCTGGCCAAAATTTTTGGCGGCAAAAAAGAAGTAGCAGTTGTTGAAGATGTCGAAAGTAAACCTGCTGACCAAGATGAAGAAGGGGGGACGTTGTAATGGATCTCAATCAAATCGCCTCGATTTTTACACAAACGTTGATTTACTCTACACCGTTGATTTTGACGGCATTAGGCGGTGTTTTCTCTGAGCGCAGCGGGATCGTAAACGTCGGCTTGGAAGGAATCATGGTCATGGGGGCCTTTACATCGGTGGTCTTCAACTTGGAATTTGCCAACCAGTTTGGCGCGATGACACCATGGCTGGGAATGCTTGTCGGTGGATTGGCGGGCGTCTTGTTCGCCTTACTACATGCAGTGGCTACCATCAATTTCCGTGCCGATCATATCATCAGTGGTACCGTGATGAATATGCTGGCACCATCACTAGCTATCTTCTTGGTAAAAGTGCTGTACAATAAAGGGCAGACAGATGGTATTGAACGTCGCCTGGGGTATTTTAGTTTTCCAGTTTTGGAAGACATTCCAGTGATCGGGCCAATCTTATTCAAGGATACCTTCTTGCCGGCCTATTTTGCCATTTTAGTGGCAATCTTGGCTTGGTTCGTTATTTTCAAAACAAAATTTGGCTTGCGCTTGCGTTCAGTTGGTGAACATCCGCAGGCAGCCGATACATTGGGAATCAACGTCTATGTCATGCGTTATGCCGGCGTCTTAATTTCTGGTTTTCTTGGAGGTATGGGGGGTGCAGTCTTCGCACAGTCCATCTCCGGACGGTTTGCCATTACCACTATCGCCGGTCAGGGGTTCATTTCCATGGCAGCTATGATTTTTGGTAAATGGAATCCACTAGGTGCCATGGGTGCGGCGATCTTCTTCGGCTTTGCTCAGAACATCAGTATCGCCGGCAAAAACATCCCTGTGATTTCTTCTATCCCGGATGTATACTTGCAAGCAGCGCCATACGCTTTGACCATTTTGGTGCTGGTTCTCTTCCTCGGAAAAGCTTCAGGACCAAAAGCTAACGGTACCAACTATATCAAAACTAAATAGAGTCTTGTTCAGAGAAACAAGACGTTGCCTAGCTACTTGCAGAAGCAATCTGTGAGTAGCTGGACTGTAAAAAGGGCGGGACTAAGGGACAGTGTTTCTTTGTCTTGCTCTTTATTTTTGCAGAACTGTTGCTGGAGCATGTCTTGTCTGTTTTCAGAGAGGAGCATTCTGAAAACGCGATGAGTAGTCAATGACGAAAGCTGGACGTGGACGCGTTGCTGCAAAAATATTTATTTTGCAGAACTGTTGCTGGAGCGTGGCTTGTCTGTTTTTAGAGAGGAACGTTCTGAAAACGTGATGAGTAGTCTGTGACGAAAGCTGGGCGTAGACGCGTTGCTGCAAAAATATTTATTTTGGCAGGATTGTTGGGCTGCAACGTGGCTTGTCTGTTTTTCTTAATGGTATGTTCAAGTTTGGTATCAAAGACTTTGCAAATGAGACTGCTTGGCGCAGAGATTTTGGATAGCTGAGACGGGTCATTTTGAGAGTTTTTTTGTAAGATAAGAGTGTAGAAAATGTCTGGTTTAACAAAAAAGGAAAGAGGTTTTTAATGATGTTTAAACGTGTACATTTAATCGTAATGGATTCAGTAGGGATTGGCGAAGCACCAGATGCCGAAAAATTCGGTGATAAGGGTTCCGATACGTTGGGACATATTGCCAAAGAAGCTGGGCTGAACATCCCGCATCTGGAACAATTGGGCTTGGGGACCATTCGTCCTCTAGAAGGTGTGACAGCAATCAATGGTCATGACGGCTATGCTACGAAGTTAGAAGAAATCTCGGTGGGTAAAGATACGATGACTGGCCACTGGGAAATCATGGGCTTGAATATTCAAAAGCCCTTCCGAGTTTTTCCTGATGGCTTCCCGGAAGAACTGCTAAAACAGATTGAAGACTTTTCCGGTCGCAAAATAGTCTGCAACAAACCATATTCCGGCACTGAAGTTATCAATGACTACGGCGAACATCAGATGAAAACCGGCGACTTGATTGTCTATACATCTGCCGATCCAGTCTTGCAGATTGCAGCCCACGAGGAAATCATTCCATTGGAAGAACTGTATCGTATTTGCCAATTCACCCGGGATATTACAAAAGATGAACCTTATATGATTGGCCGTATTATCGCTCGTCCTTATGTGGGTGAACCAGGCAACTTTACCCGGACGCCAAATCGTCACGACTATGCGTTGGATCCTTTTGGTAAAACGGTTTTGGATTCACTGAAAGACAATGGCAAAGATGTGATTGCCGTCGGAAAAATCAACGATATCTTTAACGGTCAAGGCATCACAGCGGCAGTCCGAACCAAGAGCAATATGGATGGTGTTGATAAATTGCTGGATGTGATGAAGCAAGACTTTACGGGTCTGAGTTTTACCAATTTGGTAGATTTTGATGCACTTTATGGCCATCGCCGCGATGTGGTGGGGTATGCCCATGCTATCGAAGACTTCGACTTGCGGATTCCTGAATTGTTGGCAGCTATGGCGGAAGATGACCTGCTATTGATCACGGCCGATCACGGCAATGACCCCACCTTCCCAGGAACAGACCACACGCGGGAATATGTGCCACTTTTGGCTTACAGCAAGAAATTCAGCGGCCAAGGCGCACTGCCACAAGGGTACTATTCTGATATTGCTGCAACGATTGCTGAAAACTTCAGCGTACCGGCAACTGAAAATGGCAAGAGCTTTTTGGCAGATTTGAAATAAGCATCATTTGCAAAGAGGATTTTACTACTTGAAATACGAGAGCCTATCCCGCATGGATAAGTGGAGCAATGTGGGTTAGGCTTTCGATATGTGGATAAAAGTTGTGACAAAAGAAAAAAATCTGGAGGACATTATGACTGAATTAAAATTAGCCATCAAGGAAACCACAGAATTTATTAAGAGCCAAGGTGTTGGCGAAGTTACTTTCGGACTGATTCTGGGTTCAGGATTGGGAGAGTTAGCCGAAGAAATCGAAGACAAAGTAGTGGTTCCTTACAATGAAATCCCCCACTTTCCGGTATCAACGGTAGTGGGTCATGCAGGACAACTCGTTTACGGGACACTTTCTGGTAAAAAAGTATTGGCGATGCAAGGTCGTTTCCATTTTTACGAAGGGCATTCCATGCAGACCGTGACTTATCCAGTGCGGGTGATGAAAGCATTAGGCGCCCATTCATTGATTGTGACCAATGCCTGTGGCGGGGTCAATGAAAACTTTGAGCCAGGAGACTTGATGCTGATCACGGATCAAATCAACTTTACTGGAACAAATCCATTGATCGGACCAAATGATGAAGAATTGGGACCGCGCTTTCCTGACATGAGTAATGCTTATACTCCAGCGTATCAAGAAGTTGCTAAAAAAGTTGGTCAAAAAAGCGGCTTGCATCTAAAAGAAGGCGTCTATATGGGCTTTTCAGGTCCAACTTATGAAACGCCGGCTGAGATTCGGATGGCTCGGACTATCGGTGCAGATGCTGTGGGGATGTCCACTGTTCCGGAAGTTATCGTGGCCGCCCACAGTGGTTTGAAAGTTTTGGGAATCTCTTGTATCACCAATCTGGCTGCCGGTATGCAAGCCAACCTCAATCATGAAGAGGTAGTTGCGACTACTGAACGGGTGAAAGGTGAATTCAAAGACCTGGTGAAAAAGACATTAGCTGAACTATAAAAAAGAAAAGAGGTCATGACAATGAGCGTACACATCGGCGCCAAAGAAGGCGAAATTGCAGATAAAATCTTACTCCCAGGTGATCCATTGCGAGCAAAATACATTGCGGAAACCTTCCTGGAAGACCCCATTTGTTACAATGAAGTCCGCGGCATGCTGGGCTACACGGGTATCTACAAAGGGGAACGAGTTTCAGTACAAGGAACTGGGATGGGGATGCCCTCTGCCAGTATCTATGTCCATGAGCTGATTAACTCTTACGGCGTGAAAAAGCTGATTCGTGTGGGAACTTGCGGCGCCATCTCAGAAGATGTTCATGTGCGAGATTTGGTGATTGGTCAAGCAGCGGCAACCAGTTCCTCCATCGTGCAAAAGAATTTCCAAACCTTCAACTATCCGCCTATCGCTGATTTTGATCTGTTGTTGAAGGCCTATGAAATTGCCAAAGCAAAAGGCTTCACGACCCATGTGGGCAACCTTTTATCAGAAGACAGTTTTTACAAAGATGATATGACAGAGACGTTGAAGTTGGCTGATCTAGGCGTGCTGGGAGTAGAAATGGAAGCTGCTGCGATGTATTACATTGCTGCCAAATACCATGTGCAGGCGTTGGCGATTTGTACGGTGAGTGATCACATCATCACCGGCGAAGAAACCACGGCAGAAGAACGGCAAACAACATTTAACGAGATGATTGAAGTCGGACTGGAGACGGCAATCGCCGAATAAAAAGCAAGGGGCTGCGACAATCGTCAATCTTCCGGTCACTGTCCTTCGAAGCGAGGGATACTACAGGTGAGCTCCGAAAAGCCAAGGCATTTCCATTAAAAACAGTGGAAGGGCCTTGGCTTTTTAGTGTCAAAAATTTCAAACACAGGCTTTCCTTATTTACTATTTAAAAATGAGTCTCCCTACAGGAAAAAAGGAGGCAGCTTGCAGCTGACCTATCCGCAGGTGGGCTTTCAGTGGAAAACCTAAAGAAATCCTTAACTGATGCGTTTTTCATGAAAGTTACATTGTAGAAAGCATTGACAGAAACAGTTTCTCTCTATATAATAGGGAGATGCAAAAACTATCTGATTGACACAAGGAAGCAGGAACGATCTATTGTCCGTTCCGGCTCCAGCACAGGAAAACAAAAGTTGCAAGACGAAAATTTCGCTTTCTGCTTTTGTGTTTTTTTGTGCCCAAAAGCCGCAAAAAATGCTTTTTGTTACAGTAAATTAATATTTGTAAAAAAACTGTAACGAAATCCGATAGCCTTTTTGAAAGAAATTTTGAGGGGTGAAGAGCTTGGCTGGACACGTAGTAAAATACGGGAAACACCGCGAACGCAGAAGTTTCGCACGTATCAGTGAAGTATTGGAATTACCGAATCTGATCGAGATTCAAACGGACTCTTACCAATGGTTCTTAGACGAGGGCTTGCGGGAAATGTTTGAAGACATTTTGCCGATCGACGACTTCAACGGCAACCTGTCTCTGGAATTTGTGGATTATGAACTGAAGGAACCGAAGTATACGGTAGAAGAAGCACGGGCTCACGATGCCAACTACTCGGCACCATTGCACGTTACATTGCGTTTGACTAACCGGGAAACCGGCGAAATCAAAGCACAGGAAGTCTTCTTCGGCGATTTCCCACTGATGACTGAGCAAGGGACATTCATCATCAACGGGGCTGAACGGGTTATCGTATCCCAGTTGGTACGTTCTCCTGGGGTGTACTTCCATGGCAAAGTCGACAAAAACGGTAAAGAAGGTTTTGGTTCAACTGTTATCCCTAACCGGGGAGCATGGTTGGAAATGGAAACCGACGCCAAAGATATTTCTTACGTGCGGATTGACCGTACCCGTAAGATTCCTTTGACTGTTTTGGTACGGGCATTGGGCTTTGGTTCCGATGACACGATTTTTGAAATTTTCGGCGAAAGCGAATCATTGCGCAATACGGTCGAAAAAGATCTGCATAAAAATGCTAGTGATTCCCGCACAGAAGAAGGCTTGAAAGATGTCTACGAACGGCTGCGTCCAGGGGAACCTAAAACCGCCGACAGCTCTCGTAACTTGTTGAACGCGCGCTTCTTCGATCCAAAACGTTACGACTTGGCAAATGTTGGTCGTTACAAAGTTAACAAAAAGCTTGATCTGAAGACTCGTCTGTTGAATTTGACATTGGCGGAAACGCTGGTGGATCCGGAAACTGGTGAGATCCTTGTTGAAAAAGGCACTGTTTTGGGTCACGCTGAAATGGACAAGTTGGCACCATTCTTGGAAGCCGGCTTGAACGCAGTAACTTACTACCCTTCAGAAGATGGTGTAGTGACAGAACCAATGACTGTTCAAGTCATCAAAGTCTTCTCACCAAAAGATCCTGAACGGGAAATCAATGTGATCGGCAACGGCTATCCGGATGCTTCCGTGAAAACTGTTCGCCCTGCAGATATTATCGCCTCTATGAGCTACTTCCTGAACTTGATGGAAGGCATCGGCAATGTGGATGATATCGATCACTTGGGTAACCGCCGGATCCGTTCCGTAGGTGAATTGTTGCAAAACCAATTCCGTATCGGCTTGGCTCGTATGGAACGGGTAGTTCGTGAACGGATGTCAATTCAAGACACCGAAACATTGACACCGCAACAATTGATCAATATCCGTCCGGTAGTGGCAAGTATCAAAGAATTCTTTGGTTCTTCCCAGTTGTCCCAGTTCATGGATCAAACCAATCCACTGGGTGAATTGACGCATAAACGTCGTCTGTCTGCCTTAGGGCCTGGCGGTTTGACTCGTGACCGTGCCGGTTATGAAGTCCGCGACGTTCACTATTCTCACTATGGCCGTATGTGTCCAATCGAAACCCCTGAAGGTCCGAATATCGGGCTGATCAACTCGCTGGCGTCTTATGCGAAGGTCAACAAATACGGGTTTATCGAAACACCTTATCGCCGTGTCGATCGTGCCAATGGTCGGGTTACTGATATTATTGACTACTTGACTGCTGACATCGAAGACCATTACGTTGTCGCCCAAGCAAACAGCCCATTAAACGATGACGGCAGTTTTGCTGAAGAGGTCGTAATGGCGCGTGCAACTTCTGAGAATATCGAAGTATCCATCGATAAAGTCGATTACATGGATGTTTCTCCTAAACAGGTAGTGGCAGTAGCGACTGCATGTATTCCTTTCTTGGAAAACGATGATAGTAACCGGGCCTTGATGGGTGCCAACATGCAGCGGCAAGCGGTGCCTTTGATTAACCCTAAATCACCTTGGGTTGGTACCGGTATGGAATACAAATCCGCCCATGACTCAGGTGCTGCCCTGTTGTGTAAGAACCCAGGTGTGGTTGAATACGTGGATGCATCTGAAGTTCGCATTCGTCGTGAAGATGGTGCGTTGGATGTCTACTCTGTTACTAAATTCCGTCGTTCCAACTCCGGGACTTCTTACAACCAACGTCCAATCGTGACGTTGGGTGAAAAAGTTGATAAAGGCGATACGTTGGCAGACGGTCCTTCCATGGAACAAGGGGAATTGGCATTGGGTCAAAACGTGCTGGTTGCCTTTATGACTTGGGAAGGCTACAACTATGAAGATGCCATCATCATGAGCCGTCGTTTGGTCAAAGATGATGTGTACACTTCTGTCCACATTGAAGAATATGAATCAGAAGCCCGCGATACTAAATTGGGGCCTGAAGAAATCACTCGCGAAATCCCGAACGTCGGGGAAGATGCGTTGAAAGACTTGGACGAAATGGGGATCATCCGCATTGGTGCCGAAGTCAAAGACGGTGACTTGCTGGTAGGGAAAGTCACTCCAAAAGGGGTAACTGAACTGTCTGCTGAAGAACGTTTGCTCCATGCAATCTTCGGTGAAAAAGCCCGCGAAGTTCGCGACACTTCTCTGCGTGTGCCTCACGGCGGTGGCGGGATTGTCCACGACGTGAAGATCTTTACCCGTGAAGCCGGCGATGAATTGTCACCTGGTGTCAATATGCTGGTGCGGGTCTATATCGTGCAAAAACGTAAGATTCATGAAGGGGATAAAATGGCCGGACGTCACGGGAACAAGGGTGTTGTTTCTCGGATTATGCCGGAAGAAGATATGCCTTTCTTGCCAGACGGCACACCAGTGGATATCATGCTGAATCCATTAGGGGTACCTTCTCGTATGAATATCGGGCAAGTATTGGAATTGCACTTGGGGATGGCCGCTCGTCAGCTGGGCATCCACGTGGCAACACCAGTATTTGACGGTGCCAACGATGAGGATGTCTGGGCAACAGTGAAAGAAGCCGGGATGGCGGCTGACGCGAAGACTGTCTTGTACGATGGTCGGACCGGGGAACCATTTGACGGCCGGATCTCTGTCGGTGTCATGTATATGATCAAACTGGCCCACATGGTTGATGACAAACTCCATGCGCGTTCCATTGGACCATACTCACTGGTTACACAACAACCGTTGGGTGGTAAAGCACAATTTGGTGGACAACGTTTCGGGGAAATGGAAGTTTGGGCACTGGAAGCTTACGGTGCGGCTTATACCCTGCAAGAAATCCTGACTTACAAGTCAGATGACGTTGTTGGACGTGTGAAGACCTACGAAGCTATCGTGAAGGGCGAACCAATTCCTAAACCAGGTGTTCCGGAATCCTTCCGCGTATTAGTGAAAGAATTGCAATCTCTTGGTTTGGATATGCGGGTCTTGGATATCGACAACGAAGAGATCGAGCTGCGGGATATGGACGACGATGACGATGATTTGATCACTGTCGATGCGTTGGAAAAATTCGCACAGCAACGCCAGTCCGCTAAAGAGCTGGAAGAACAAGCCGCACAACAAGTCAAAGAAGATGAAAATGAGCTGAACGATCAGATCGAAACAGTCGAAGATCGTCAAGACATCGAAGACTGATAACGTGCGCTAAAGAGACACCGCTCGGAAAAACATGGTACTGCTCGTCTTTTTCAGATAGGAAAGATGCGACAGTACCGGAAGCTTTCCGCGTCTCATCATTGATCCGCTCTCTTTACACAGTGACGGGCCGTTGTTTTCTTAGGAAAATAGCGGCAAAGGGGCACTGTTTGTAGATACGGGTCTTGCGGCCATGAAATGAAATGGAGGGAACCCCTTTTGATCGATGTAAATAAATTCGAAAGTATGCAAATAGGTCTGGCTTCTCCCGAAAAAATCAGAAGCTGGTCATACGGGGAAGTCAAAAAACCCGAGACCATCAACTATCGTACGTTGAAACCTGAACGGGAAGGTTTGTTTGACGAGCGTATTTTCGGCCCTACCAAAGACTGGGAATGTGCTTGTGGGAAGTACAAACGGATCCGTTACAAAGGCATCGTCTGCGACCGCTGCGGTGTAGAAGTAACCCGTGCCAAAGTTCGTCGTGAACGGATGGGCCATATCGAATTGGCAGCACCGGTTTCTCATATCTGGTACTTCAAAGGTATCCCATCTCGGATGGGTCTGGTTTTGGATATGAGCCCACGGGCCTTGGAAGAAGTGATCTACTTTGCTTCTTACGTGGTCATTGAACCAGGCGATACGAGCTTGGAGAAAAAACAATTGCTTACAGAACGGGAATACCGTGAAAAACGTGAACAGTACGGTCAAGGCTTCAATGCAGCCATGGGTGCCGAAGCCATCAAGCAATTGTTGGATTCTGTCGACTTGGATGCAGAAGTTGCTGAACTGAAAGAAGAATTGAAAACTGCTTCCGGCCAAAAACGGACCCGCGCGATTCGTCGTTTGGATATTTTGGAAGCTTTCCGTAAATCTGGCAATAAACCTGGCTGGATGGTCATGGATGTTATTCCTGTCATTCCTCCAGACTTGCGGCCAATGGTCCAATTGGAAGGTGGGCGTTTTGCGACATCTGACTTGAACGACCTTTACCGTCGTGTCATCAACCGTAACAACCGGTTGAAACGCTTGTTGGACTTGAACGCACCAAACATTATCGTCCAAAACGAAAAACGGATGCTGCAAGAAGCCGTAGATGCGTTGATTGACAATGGTCGTCGTGGCCGTCCGGTAACTGGTCCTGGTAACCGTCCGTTGAAATCTTTGTCTCACATGTTGAAAGGGAAACAAGGTCGTTTCCGTCAAAACTTGCTGGGTAAACGTGTTGACTATTCCGGTCGTTCCGTTATCGTCGTTGGTCCTTTCTTGAAAATGTACCAATGTGGTCTGCCAAAAGAAATGGCCATTGAATTGTTCAAACCTTTCGTAATGAAAGAATTGGTTCAACGCGAGATTGCATCAAATATCAAAAATGCCAAACGCAAAATCGAACGTATGGAAGATGAAGTTTGGGATGTTTTGGAAGATGTCATCAAAGAACACCCTGTTCTGTTGAACCGGGCACCGACTTTGCACCGCCTGGGTATCCAAGCTTTCGAACCTGTTTTGGTAGAAGGCCGGGCAATCCGTTTGCACCCATTGGTTTGTGAAGCCTACAACGCCGACTTTGACGGTGACCAAATGGCGGTTCACGTACCATTGAATGAAGAAGCACAAGCGGAAGCACGGATGCTGATGCTGGCTGCTCAAAACATCTTGAACCCGAAAGACGGCAAACCAGTCGTTACACCATCTCAAGATATGGTCTTGGGTAACTATTACCTGACGATGGAAGAAGATGGTCGTGAAGGGGAAGGCATGCTTTTCCGTGACATGGACGAAGCAGTAACCGCATGGCGCAATGGCTATGTCCATCTGCATTCACGAATCGCTGTCGATCCTAAGAAATTAGGTGACAAACCATTCACTGACGAACAACGTTCTAAATTGATGGTAACCACAGTAGGTAAGGTGATCTTCAACTCCATCATGCCATCTGAGTTCCCTTACTTGAACGAACCGACTGACTTTAACTTGACTGTTCAAACACCTGACAAATACTTTGTGGAAGCCGGAACAGATATTCCTGCCTTTATCAAAGAACAGGAATTAGTTGGACCATTCAAGAAGAAAAATCTCGGAAATATTATTTCTGAAGTCTTCAAACGTTTCAAAGTCACTGAAACTTCTCACATGTTGGACCGTATGAAAGACTTGGGTTACAGCCATTCAACAATGGCGGGTATCACTGTGGGGATCGCCGATATCATGGTTTTGGCTGAAAAACATGACATTATCGATACAGCCCATGGGCAAGTGGCCAACATTACTAAACAGTTCCGTCGCGGGTTGATTACTGACGACGAACGGTACGAACGAGTTATCGGTGTCTGGAACGCTGCCAAAGACGAAATCCAACAAAAACTGATGGAATCCTTAGATGCTAAAAACCCAATCTTCATGATGTCCGATTCCGGAGCCCGTGGTAACATCTCCAACTTTACTCAGTTGGCAGGGATGCGTGGGTTGATGGCCGCGCCAAATGGCCGAATCATGGAATTGCCAATCATCTCTAACTTCCGTGAAGGTTTGACTGTCTTGGAAATGTTTATCTCTACTCACGGGGCTCGTAAAGGGATGACCGATACCGCCTTGAAGACTGCCGATTCAGGTTATCTGACTCGTCGTCTGGTAGACGTGGCCCAAGATGTCATCATCCGTGAAGAAGATTGTGGTACGGATCGTGGTTTGGAAATCGCAGCTATTCGTGAAGGAAACGAAATCATCGAATCGTTGGAAGAACGTTTGGTGGGTCGTTACACACACAAATCTGTGATCAATCCGCAATCTGGCGAAGCAATCATGGGTAAAGATCAATTGATTACCGAAGACTTGGCAAAACAAATCGTGGACGCTGGAATTGAAACTGTTTCAATTCGTTCCGTCTTCACATGTAATACCAAACACGGTGTATGTAAACATTGTTATGGCCGTAACTTGGCAACTGGTTCAGAAGTTGAAGTTGGTGAAGCAGTCGGTACAATCGCTGCCCAATCTATCGGTGAACCAGGGACTCAGTTGACCATGCGTACCTTCCATACCGGGGGGGTTGCCGGTGATGATATCACTCAAGGTTTGCCTCGTGTCCAAGAAATTTTCGAAGCTCGTAATCCGAAAGGGCAAGCAGTCATTACAGAAGTTACCGGTGAAGTCATCGATATCTCCGAAGATGCTGCAACTCGTTCTAAAGAAGTAACTATCAAAGGAACCACCGATACCCGGACGTATACCGTACCATTTACTGCCCGCATGAAAGTGGCAGAAGGGGACTATATTCACCGGGGTGCGCCATTGACAGAAGGTTCAATCGATCCGAAACAACTGCTGCAAGTTCGCGACGTCTTGTCCGTTGAAAACTACTTGCTGCGAGAAGTTCAACGGGTCTACCGGATGCAAGGGGTAGAAATCGGTGACAAGCATATCGAAGTAATGGTTCGTCAAATGCTGCGTAAAGTCCGCGTCATGGATCCAGGGGATTCTGATATTCTGCCAGGAACATTGATGGATATCGCAGACTTTAAAGACCGTAACTACACTACGCTGGTTTCCGGCGGTGTACCTGCAACGTCTCGTCCGGTTCTTTTGGGGATCACTAAAGCCTCATTGGAAACCAATTCCTTCTTGTCAGCTGCTTCCTTCCAGGAAACAACTCGTGTCTTGACCGATGCAGCAATCCGCGGCAAGAAAGATCCACTGTTGGGTCTGAAGGAAAATGTTATCATCGGGAAGATTATTCCTGCTGGTACCGGTATGGCTCATTACCGCAACATGGAGCCAAAAGAAGTGACTGTAGCCAGCGAAAATGTTTACAGCATTTCCGACATCGAAGCCCAAATGGCGGCAGAAGATGCATTGAACGAACAAAACTGATTTTGAGAACAACTAAAAAGGCCTGTTTTCCGACACTTGTTGGAAGACAGGCCTTTTTTTGAATGGAAGTAAGACGGCATTCACAGCAACTAGCTGTCATCAGAAGTTGGTGGTTCAGGGAAGCCGGGGTTAGGATGGGCTCACCAGTTGAACTGTAAAACGAGCCACAAGCCAACTGCTAAAAAGGGGATGAAGGGCAGTTCTTTTTTTGCTAGTGGCTGTGTAGTGACTGCTGACAGTTGAAAAAAGCCGTATGCAACTAAGCCAGTGCCACTAGCAAGGATTAGTAGTAGGCAAAATTGCCGCAGCTCTAGCCAAGGACTCCAAGAAAGCAGCAATAAAACGTCTCCGGCACCAAAGCGTCCTCTGAGAAAAAGCGTCAGAAACAGTAAAATCCCACTACAATACAGCAGTGTCTCCCAGTGAAACAACTGGCCCAGCCCCAGCTTCCCGCCCCAAAGAATCACCAGGCTGGGATAAAAAATTTTCGGCTCTAAAATCAGATAGAAACAATCCGCCAATGCCAACAAAAACGCGGCTGTCAGCCAAAAAAAGTTTAGCGACGCTGCCCCTGTGAAAGTCAGTGGAAAAGACAACAGGAACAAGGTGCCGCACAAAAATTCTGCAGCAAAACTGCTGTAAGAAAAATGCTTGTGACAATAACGACAGCGAAAGCGCAGTCGCAAAGCCGAAACCAATGGAATCAGATCCCGCCATTTCAAAAATTCTCCGCAGCTGGTACAGTGAGAAGCCGGTGTCAGGATTGATTTGTCTTGTGGCCAACGCTGAGCGACTACGCAAAAAAAGGAACCCAGGCAGGTCCCCAATAGGAACAAAAGTACGTTTATGGTCATATCTCATCACCCCTTTCTTAAAAAATTACGCAATTTGATTGCAAAAGTAGACAATTGCCGGATTTTTTCTGATAATGGAACAAGGAAAAGGCAATGCCTCTTTTGCCAAAAGATGCTGCTAGTGTGTGAAGTTAAAGGAGAACAAGATGAAAAAAATGATTTTACCGATCATATTCGGTCTTTTGCTGTTGGCGGGCTGTGCCCCGAAAGCTATTCCAGTGGAGGAGGCTGCCGACTTATTTGTAGAGCAGCTCGTCTATCAAAAAGAAGATACTGATTTTGAAGACAATTTCCAAAATGGAGCAGATCTAAAAAAAGGCTTTGAAAAAAATACGACAGCTTTTCGTGACACGTTTGCTACCGGTCTAGTGGCGGCAGATGGGGATGTCAGTGAAGAGACGGCTAATGAGATTACCGCTTTGTTAATGGATAAGGTAAAAAGCGCCACGGATTATCAGATCAAAGTCGGTGAGGCAGAAGACGGCGATAGTATCCGTAACGTGACCTATCAAGTCCACGGCTTGGATTTGGTGACCGTGATGAAGCAAACGACGCAATTAGTGACGGCTGAAATGCTGAAAAACACCGCGTTGGCCAAAGATGAAGCCAAGTTGCAAACAGAAACTGTCAAACAGTTAAAGCATGTACTGGAAGCTCCGCCGGTCAAAGCAGAAGCGGTAAATGTCATGTTGGAGATGAAGCCGGAAAAAGGCCAGTGGGTCATTGTCGGCGGACAGCAGGCCCAATTAGAGGGGCTTTACTTGGCTTTTGTGGCAGGAGTCAAGGATGCGGACACCTTATCGACAAATTGGCAGGCGGCACAAGCAGAGCTGACCAAAGAGCTGGAAAAACAATTGCAGAAGTAAGCGGTGGTGGATCACAAGTGGGAAACTCTTGTGATCCGTTATTTTTATTGCAGGAGAACGCCTTTCTCTTACAAATTGTCAGTGTGGTGCAGATTATTGTACTTTTTATCACATTCATACTAACATAGGTAATGGAAGCCGGTGAGGTGGGGCAAGACCCACAGCTTACCGACAAAAAACCGATGTAGGAGGACTTGAAATGAAATACGAAAAGACCAAAGAAGTACTGAACCAATTAGTAGCCGACTTGAGCCAAATGGCAATGGTCATCCACCAAACCCACTGGTATATGCGTGGCCCTGGTTTCTTGACTCTGCATCCATTGATGGACACCTATATGGATGATATCAACGACCAATTAGACGAAGTATCCGAACGCTTGATCACATTGGATGGTTCACCATTTTCAACGTTGAAAGAAATGGCTGAAAATACTAAGATCAAAGACGAAATCGGCAGCTGGGATCGCTCAATGGAAGAACGCTTGGCAACTTTGGTAGAAGGCTACCGTTACTTGGCTGACTTGTATCAAAAAGGGATCGAAGTAAGTGGCGAAGAAGGCGATGATCCAACACAAGACATGTTCATCGAATTCAAAACAGCAACTGAAAAACGTATCTGGATGGTCCAAGCACACCTTGGTAAAGCACCAGAAATCGACAAATAAGCAAAAACAAATACCCGTAGAACCGCTTTTAGCAGCGGTTCTGCGGGTATTTTCGTTTGCCGTAAAATAAAGAGCTGTACTACCTTGAGCTTTTTTCCAGGTAATGATGAGGTACTGCTGATGTCGACAAAAGGAGCAGCACTCGAATTGCTGGTTAACAAGTGCCGGTAAAGTCAGCTAGCTCATTATTCTGCTGCCAGCTGTGCTTTAGCGAGCTGAATCTGGTGTGCCACCTGATCAAATCCAGTACCACCGAGAGAATGGCGGTTTTTGACAGCGTTGAAAGAATCCAGTTTCTCGTAGACATCGGCTTCGATAACTGGCGTGATGGCTTGGTATTCGTCCAGGGGAATATCTTGGAGGTAGCGCCCTTTGTGGATGCCGTCAATCACCAGCTTGCCGACGATTTCATGGGCTTCTCGGAAAGGGATACCTTTACTCGCCAGATAATCAGCCAGCTCAGTCGCATTGGAGAAGTCTTTTTCAGTGGACTCCAGCATGTGTTCTTTGTGTACTGTCATGGTATGGATCATCCCCGCCATGATTTCTAGGCTGGTGAGCAGGGTTTCGGCAGTGTCAAACATGCCTTCTTTATCTTCTTGGAAATCCTTGTTATAAGCTAGCGGCAGGCCTTTCATCACCGTCAAAAGGCCGAAGAGATTTCCATAGACACGCCCGGTTTTTCCGCGAATCAGTTCGGCCATGTCAGGGTTTTTCTTTTGAGGCATGATTGAACTGCCGGTAGAGAAGGTATCGGTGAGCGTAACGAATTGAAACTCATGGCTGCACCAGAGAATCAGCTCTTCACAAAAGCGTGAAAGATGCATCATCAAGATCGATCCGTTGCTGAGAAATTCCAAAATAAAATCCCGATCACTGACTGCGTCCATGCTGTTGGCATAAACGCCGGCAAAGCCTAATTCCTGTGCGGAAAACTCTCGATCAATGGGAAAAGTAGTTCCGGCTAAAGCAGCTGCCCCCAGCGGTGAAAGGTCAGTGCGTTTGAGACTTTCTGTGAAGCGTTCTTGATCTCTGGTCAGCATGCTGTAATAAGCCAGCAAATGTTGCCCGAAGCTGATGGGTTGTGCGTGTTGCAGATGGGTATAACCTGGCATCACGGTATGGATATTTTCTTCGGCTTTTGCCACCAGTACACTGCGGAAAGTCTGGATTTTGTCGATTACCTGATGCAAGGTATCCTTCAAATACAGATGCATATCTGTTGCTACTTGATCGTTGCGGCTGCGGGCCGTGTGCAGCTTGCCGGCGACAGCTCCGATTTCTTCGTGCAAATACGTCTCGATATTCATGTGGATATCTTCGTTTTCAATGGTAAAAGTCAGTTCACCGGCATCTAGTTTGGCTTTGATTGCCTCCAGTCCGGCGATGATCTGATCGGCATCAGCTTGTGGAATGATTCCGGTGTGAGCCAGCATTTTTACATGGGCTAGACTGCCGAAAATGTCCTGTTGTGCCATCTTTTGATCGAAGGGGATAGAGGCTCCAAATGCATCAATCCACGCTTCATTTTTGCCGTCAAAACGGCCGCCCCATAATTTTGCCATAATCGCTTCACCTCTAAATAGAATTGTCACGGGCTGCAATTTGAGAACAGCTCCCGCTTGTCGTATTACTTCAAGTATACCAAATCCAGTACTAATAGACAGAAAAGGCATAAGCAAGCAAGACCCGCTTATGCCTTTTCTTATGATCTCCCCAAGCACGGCTCGCTGTACGCGTCATCAGGAAATGTGATTATTTAATCCTCACCTGCGGCTCACTGTACGCAGCATCAGGAAAAATCCCTATTTATTTGACGAGGTTCTTTTCGTTGACCTTGCTTTGGACTTCGGCATGAACCTTAGTTGGCAGACCGAAAAGCTTGATAAAGCCGACTGCCGCATGTTGGTCAAAGGTATCCGCAGAAGTATAGGTGGCCAAGTTTTCATTGTAGAGGCTGTTTTCTGATTTCCGTCCTTCTACAATGGCGTTACCTTTGAAAAGTTTTACCCGAACAACGCCGTTCACGTATTTTTGGGTCTCTTTCAAAAAAGCAATCAGGGCATCTGTCAATGGATTGAACCACAAGGCATTGTAGATGACATCGCTCAACTGATTTTCAATCGTTGGCTTGAAGTGAGCCAACTCAGTCACGAAAGTCAGATCTTCCAACTCTTTGTGAGCTTTCATCAAAGTAATGGCTCCTGGACATTCGTAGACTTCCCGGGATTTAATCCCCACCAACCGGTTTTCCACATGGTCGATCCGGCCGATACCGTGCTTGCCAGCGACGACGTTCAACTCGTCAATAATCTCATAGAAGGACAGCGCTTCGCCATTCAAAGCCACAGGCACACCCTTATCAAAAGTGATTTCCACGATATCCGCGGTATCCGGAGTATCTTCCAACTCCGCTGTAATGGCATACGCTTCTTTAGGCGGCGCAGCCCAAGGGTCTTCCAAAATCCCACATTCGCAGGCCCGGCCCCAGACATTTTGGTCGATAGAATAAGGGTTATCCAGATTCGCCGGGATCGGCACACCTTTTTCAGCGGCATAGGCAATTTCTTCTTCCCGGGACCATTTCCACTCCCGAACTGGAGCGATGACTTTCAAATGCGGATCCAGAGAAGCAATCGCAACTTCGAAGCGTACTTGGTCATTGCCCTTGCCGGTACAGCCATGGGCCACAGTCGTTGCGCCGGCTGCGTGAGCCACTTCCACCAGTTTTTTAGCGATCAGCGGGCGAGAAAGAGCCGAAACCAATGGGTAGGATTGTTCATAGAAAGTATGTCCTTGTAAAGCAATCAACGCATACTCGTTGGCAAACTCATCTTTGCAATCCAAAGCATAAGACTCAATTGCGCCGACCTGCAACGCTTTGTCTTTGATGAACTGCATATCGCGGCCTTCTCCGATATCCAAGCAACAAGCCACGACATCATATCCTTCATCTACCAACCATTTGATAGCAACGGAAGTATCCAAACCTCCGGAATAAGCCAATACTACTTTCTCTTTCATAGTTATACACCCTCGCTTTAAGTCGTTTGTCGATTAACTGATGCCATCGTAACAAATATTCATACAGGTTGCAAGGGAAAAATAAATAAATATACATAAAAAGTTGAAGAAAGACAGAAAATATACAAAGACGAGCGGTTATTCATAGTTTTTTGTATAATCAGGTAAAATTATCCGTGCACTTCTTAAGAAAGAGTGAACACTCGAAAATTGTTTCTCGCTGGAAACAGCGGCATGCAAAATGAAAAAGGAAGGGCAGTAAAACGAGTAAAAACTATACAATAGAAACAAATTTTTAGAAGACGGCCTGTGGTTAGAACAAACAAATGCGTGGCTTACCTTAACGCCAAAATCCAAAGCGCCTGCAGCTAACCTGTTCCAGAAGACAGTAGTAAACACCAAGCCCAGAATCAGTGTGAGATTGTGAAAATGGCTTTTAGACTCCAAAAATTGGCGGTAATATTCACCACTGACAGAACTTGATCTGACAAGTTTTCCATTGGTTCACGATGGTTTTTAGCCGTGGAGTTCGATTTAAAAGAAATCGTGAAAGATTTTCCGAAAGCTAGGGAAAACTTAGAGATTTTCGTTGACTTTGACTGGCGCAGAAGGTATTATGTTAAATGGTATTGTTTACCCCACAAAGAGCCCCGGAAACTCACGTGATTGTAAACATTCGAAATCGAAATTGGAGGAAAAAATCTTGCGTACAACATATATGGCCAAAGCTGGCGAAGTAGAACGTAAATGGTATGTCGTTGACGCGACAGATGTCCCTATGGGTCGTTTGTCTGCAGTTGTAGCATCTGTATTGCGCGGTAAAAACAAACCAACATTCACCCCTCATGTGGATACTGGCGACTTTGTGATCGTGATCAATGCGGACAAAGTAAAATTGACTGGTAACAAAGCAAGTGACAAGATCTACTACCGTCACTCAAACTTCCCTGGCGGATTGAAACAAATCTCTGCTGGCGAATTGCGTGCTAAAAATTCTCGTCGTCTGATCGAAACTTCTGTAAAAGGCATGCTTCCTAAAAACACTTTGGGCCGTGCTCAAGGCATGAAGCTGCACGTTTACGGTGGCGCTGAACATCCACATGCTGCTCAAAAACCAGAAGTTTTGGACATCACAAACTTAATCTAATAGGAGGGAATTTCATTGGCACAAGCACAATATACCGGCACAGGCCGTCGTAAAAATGCAGTAGCTCGCGTACGTTTGGTACCGGGTACTGGTAAAATCACTGTTAACAACAAAGCTGTTGAAGAATACATCCCACACGCTGACTTGCGTGAAGTTATCAACCAACCATTTGGCGTTACCGAAACCAAAGGCGCTTACGACGTATTCGTAAACGTAAACGGCGGTGGCTACGCTGGACAATCAGGCGCGATCCGTCATGGTATCGCCCGCGCATTGCTGGAAGTAGACCCTGACTTCCGTTTGGCTCTGAAACGCGCTGGTCTGTTGACCCGTGACGCTCGTATGGTCGAACGTAAGAAACCAGGTCTTAAGAAAGCTCGTAAAGCTTCTCAATTTTCAAAGCGTTAATATCCCTTGTATATCAACGTTTCTGGCACTTTCCAATTTTTGGAAAGTGTCTTTTTTTTTGTACGCTTAGGTACGAAAAAATGTACGAGATTTTGAATCGGCTGTTTTTAAGACCTAGGTTAGACACTATATAATCGTTCTTTTTAGGATGCTTGAGTGTTATTTTAATTTGTTGTTTATTTTGCTTGTCGCGCTTCATCCAGGCGTTTCTCGAATTTCTCATAAGTGGAAAGATCGACAACATTTGAAGTATTAACATATATTTCTGTCGTTTTAATATCCGAGTGAGTTAGGGCTTGAGAAATTTGAGCCATTGTTGCACCACCTTCACGAGATAACGTACTAAAGGTATGCCGTAGCTTGTGTGGATTTGTCTGAATCAGTTCCTCATGTCTTCGCCGGATGGATTTTAGCCGATAATTTAAGTAATCCACATGAACCGGAATATTTATTTCGCTCACATGTACTAGAGGTTGGATTGAATAAAAATTTAAAACGATATATGTGATTACGTTGATGCCGGGCTCAAGCATTGTATGATTAATTGACATGTATGTTAGAATATATGAGAACATATTTTCTTTTTTGGAGGGTAAAATAGTGATGGAAAAAGATGTGATTCAGAAAGTTAAATTTAAAACACTCGATATTAATGATCCTTTTTTTACGTCTCTTCGCCAAGCTTACGCACCAAACTTTGAACAATGGTTTCAGAAAAAAGATAATGAAGATGCCTATATTTTCATAAATAATGGCGTTCTTGATGGATTCCTGTATCTCAAGGATGAAGATGAAGGAGACTCAAGTGTCCAACCTCCTTTGATTAAAAAAAGAAGATTAAAAATTGGTACTTTCAAAATCAATTCCCATGGGACCGTTTTAGGGCAAAGATTTATTAGTATCATTTTGTCCAGAATGATTCAAGAGGATTTTTCTGAAGTTTATGTCACATTTTTTCCAAATCAGAAAGGTTTGATTAAACTTTTTGAAAAATTTGGTTTTAAATTGCACGGGAAAAAAAACAATGGAGAGCTAGTATATGTGAAACTGCTTGATTTTAGCGATGACCCTCACTTGGATTATCCAAGAATAAAGATTGACGGCTGTAAAAAGGTTTTGATGAGTATTTATCCTAAATTCCATACAAAAATGTTTCCCGATGCTCGTCTCAATACTGAACGAAATCATATCGTAGAAGACTTATCTTTTACAAATACTGTAGAAAAAATTTATTTATCTAAAATGAGAGGTATTTCTGATTTAAATAAAGGAGATCTTATTGTAATTTATAGAACAAAGGATAATCAAGCACAGTCTGCTGAATATAGTTCTGTTGCAACAGCTGTTTGTACAGTTTTAGATGTGAAAAATATGGCTGACTTTAAGGATATAGATGAGTACCTTATGTACTGCGGCAGAGGTTCAATTTTCACAGAAGAGGAGTTGAGAAGATTTTATTTAAATAAACAGTATCCTTATATCATTAAGATGTTGTACAATTTTCCTTTAAGAAAACGAGTGATTCGCCAAAAACTTATTGAAAATGCCGGAATAGATAGAAATGCTTATCCTGGATTTATGCCATTAAATGAACAACAATTTAGAAAAATTATTGAATTAGGTGAGGTTAATGAAAGTTTTATTATCGATTAAACCGGAATTTGTGGAAGAAATAGTAGAGGGCAGAAAAAAATTCGAGTATAGAAAAAGTATATTCAAACGTAATGATATTTCTTCAGTAATAATCTATGCGACAAAGCCATACGGAAAAGTGGTTGGGGAGTTTGAGATAGAGAAAATTATTCAGGATCGGCCTTCAACCATTTGGAAGCAGACAAGTGAATTTTCCGGAATATCAAAGGATTTCTTTAATGAATATTTTTCAGGTAGAGATATTGGGTTTGCGATAGGGATAAAGAAATTTATTGCTTATGATACACCAATGGATTTGAATCAAATAGATAGTAGTATAAAGGCTGCGCCTCAATCATTTTGTTATATAAGAGGGTGAAAAAACTGAATTATATTTTTTTATCAGGTATACATGGAGTTGGAAAATCAACATTGCTCAGAAGAATCAAGGAAATAATACCAATTGATTATTCTTCAGTTAGTGATTTGATAAGGCAAGCTGGGGAAAATATTGACTCAAGAGATAAATATACTAAAAAAATTTCAGAAAATCAGAATTTATGGAAAAAAGAATTGAAAAAGCTAAGTGTTCCACCGGAAAATTTGCTGGTGCTAGATGGTCATTTTGCACTAATAAACAAGAAAGGTGAGATAACTATATTACCTAGTGATACCTTTTCTGAGACTGAAATGACAAAAATAATTTTAAAAAAGGAAATTCCAACAATTATTCAACAGAGATTACTAGATAGAGATGGCATTCTGTGGGACATTGAACAATTGACTGCATTTCAAGATGTTGAGGAACGGGAAGCAAAAAAATTTGCATCAGATAAATCTCTGCCGTTGTTTGTTTATGAAAGTGATGATCAATTTCATAAATTATTAGATTTCATAGGTAGAGGTGATGATTATGAATCATGACCTTAAAATTGATGAAAAATATTTTAACGACGTAAAAAAAGGATTAAAGAAATTTGAAATACGCTTTAATGATCGGAACTATCGTGTAGGAGATACTATCAATTTGTTCGAGATAACACAAGAAAGAAAATATACTGGTAGAAAAGTTTCTGGTGTTATTACTTATATAACAGATTATGAACAAAAAACAGGTTATATAGTTTTTGGATTTAGTTTACTTGAAGACTGATTATTTTGATGCCAAAAATTTTTCAAAGAATATGAAGAGTATAGCTTTAAGTATATAGTCAGAGCTGAAAGAGAGAAATCTTTTTCAGCCTTTTAGTTTTCTTAAATCTGAAAAAAGAGTGATATGAGACTAGTCCATTGCTGGTGCGAGTACCCCAAGTCGTCCTCCTTCGTAAAGAGTTCGTTTTGAATGTGAGTGGGCGCAACTCGCGATGGAAACTGGTAATTTAGTATTAGAAGATTATAGCTTTAGGTTTCCGATAGAACGGACTCTAACGTGTATGGAAGCGGTATAGTAGTAACTAGAATGTTGGATAAGGGGTTGAGCTATATGTCTGATTATAAATATTCTATAAAAAATACCACAAAAATTGAGCGGGAAAAACTACAAAATATTGCTTTGAGTTACTCAACTTTAGATGCTGCGGCACCCTCAGAAGATACGATGAAATTAGTAGAAGAGTATGTTGTTGGAAACATTGAAATTGCGGATGCTTTAGAATCGGTTATTGAAAAATACCGAGACATGGGTTTACAAAATGTTTGATCCCTATGTAACTCTTGGTACAACTTGCTAAGCCGTTGTTGATTCATCCTTTTCGAGAAGGGAACACGCGGACAATCATTCAGTTCGCTGGATTGTTTGCAAACGCGAAAGGCTTTCCGATAAACTCCAAATTTTTACGAGACCATTCAAACTATGTAAGAAAATCATTAGTTCTATATTGTGTTGAAGAGGCTCCAGAAAAGGGCTGTTTCTTAAAAATCATGGTTGAAGCAATTAATAGTTTTTAGAATAATTATCTGTTATTTATGAATAGTAGCCATGTTCTGGTTTGCGTATTTTTTTGATGTGCGTTTTAATGTACGAGTTGCTTAAAATCGATTGAAATTGATTGATATAAAGATTTTTAAAAAATCTATAGAAACCTTGAAATAAAACGATAAACAACCGTTTTATGTTATTTATAAGCAAAACCAGGTCTTAAGAAAGCTCGTAAAGCTTCACAATTCTCAAAACGTTAATCAGTTCTTTATTGTATCAACGTTTACAAGAGTTTTTTGGTTCAAGTTGGTTCAAATTATCAATTTGACAAAGAATTTAAGAGGTTTAAAGCATCAGCATCTTGCTGGTGCTTTTTTTCTGGCATCAATTCAAGATAATAGTTCTGCGTTGTTTGAATATTGATATGACCTAAGCGTTTTGATACATAGGCAATATCAATATCTTGTGAAAATAGAAAAGAAGCATGAGTATCTCTTAGGCCGTGGAAGGTAGTTTTTGGAATATCTAGTTTTTTCAGTAATCTGGCGAGCTTAGCAGATTGTTGAAAGCCGTCAGGATCAAAAAAATATCCATTATCCTTAACCGGGACAGATTTTAGAATATCGTAGACTTCTTGATTAATGGAAATATCTCGTCTTGAATTTTTAGTTTTTAACGAAGTATCTTCAGAAGTTGGACTAAGAGAACGTCTGACATGGATACCATATTCAAAGAGGTCTTCGGGACGTATACCTAAAAGTTCTCCGCGTCTCATACCAGTTTCTAATGCAAGGAGTACAAGAATGTTAAACTCATTTTCTCGATGATTAATGACATAAGTACGCAGTTTCTTTAATTCGGTAATGGAAAGTGCACGGTTTCTCTTATCCAAAACTTTCCCTCGTGTTTTGACTAAATTTGCAAAATCGGTAGCAAGATAGCCACGAGCATAAGCATCACGTAATGCCGTTTTGATTTTCAATAGTACTTCATGAGTGGTTTTACGAGAATGAGTCTCCGCATACTTATCTATTTTTCGTTGTACTACAATATCGTTCAAATCCTTTAACTGTATATCGCCAAATAATTTCTTCACCACTTGAGCAGTCCTTTGATAATTTTGAAAAGTCGTTTCTTTTACATCATTTTTCTTTATGATATGAATCCAGTTTTCAAAGAAGTCAGCAAATGTTGTTGTACGCTCTGCTAATTGTTTTCCATTTCCTTTCTCCAATTCATTTTCTAAGGCCCAACGAGTTGCTTCTTTCTTAGAGCTAAATGATTTTGTCAATTTCTTATGTTGACCATGGTTGTAAAGTGAAATCTGAGCTCTATATGAGTTACCACGTTTAATTATACTAGGCATTTATAACAAATCCTTTCACTGAAAGATGGTTGATAAATGCTAGTTGAATACACCGCCATTCTACATGGCACAGAGCACCTAATCAACCATCCTACGATATTTTAGCTAGATAGAGTGCGTCTTAATAAAATTAATGAGGGAAGTGACAGTGTATCGTTCTTGTCTTCCTATCATAAAACGCTCTAATTCATCGTTTGCGCGAACGAATTTATCAAAAGATTTTGGATCAATCCCTAAAAACTGAGAAGCTTGTTCTCTAGTAAGTAGATAGGGCAATTCATAAGTAGTTATTGTATTTTTCATAGGTTATTTCCTTTCCAAAAATGTTTTTTGGCTGACACAAGGAAATGTGCTATACTCAACTTGTCTAGGGCGGAGTACGTTTATACATTTTAATGTGTAAGCTGTGCTTTGCTTTTTTTGTGTATTTTTTCTGCCTTCATATTTTGAAGACACTGGATATAAAATTCTACTTCTTCCTGATAATAATCAGGCTCAGCAATCAAATTTTCTAATGTTTTTTGCTGTCGTGAACTAAGCTCCCCGCAGCTAATAATCTCGTTAATCAAATTTGAATCAAAATGATTATCTACCTCTTGAATAAATGCGAGGGTGGGAGAAACGCTGTGAATTAACCAATTCATACTTTTTTCAAAGCTTTGAGGAGTGGTCTCTAAAGAAATGGTGATTGCGCCATGATTGCCAATAAAGGCTGCCCATTTTTTATCGACTTTTGCACCTGGCTCATTTGGATCACGGTCATAAAAACAAATTGCGCCATTAAGTAACTCAAAGAACAGTTTGGTTAAATCATGGGTTCTTGAAATAATCTTTGCCAAGCTTTGCGCTTTCTCTTTTCGATACCGTAGTTCAAAGCGATTTTTCACTTCTGCCTCCTCTAAAGGAATTCCTCGTCTTTTGCGTTGTTCATAATCCTTCTGATAAAAACAAAAGCGACACTGACTCTTCTTTGAGCCTAAATACAAGGTCTCACCATTTGACTCATTGTTTATGATATCCGTCCCGCCATGGGATTCACTCACTTGAAAAGTGGTCCACACATGGCCTAGCGTTACCTTACACTTCAGTTCTGGAATACTGAGACTCCCCACAAAATCATCTAAAGTAAAATCAATCCGTGTAAAGTTTCCCTGATAAGCTAATACCTTACGGAAGAACTCTTGCCAGTTTGATTTTGCGGTATTCAAACGCATGGCAAGATGTTTACAGCCTTGACCTGAAAACTCCATCACGGTTCCTTTTACCGTATCGTCAATGGAATACCGAATTGTGATTACTTGATTCCACACGTATTGGCCAATATAGCCCTTTGGCGCATAATCCAGTTCCTCAAAGCGTTCAATAGGCATGCCAATAATCTCTTCAATCAACTTTAAATGTTGATTCGAGAAAAAGTGAATGGTTAGATAATCAATCAAAACACGATTAACGGGAACAACTGCTTCTTGCAAACTATCCAGTATAAGATTCAATTTTTCTTCACTTAATTGTCTCGTTCCTTTTTCTACCTTTGATAATAACGATCTCGAAATCCCTACTTTTTCTGCTAAATATCGCTGGGTCCACCCCCTTTCTTCTCGAGAAACTCGAATCGATTCCCCGAGATCATGTTGATTCACTTGATTCATAGAAAAACCTCCTTCTGCTATTTACTTGTCAAAGAACCGTATGACTTATTTTAAGTACATATTAATTGTACGCTTGTATTTATTTTAAGTCAATATGTTTTGACTTTTTTTAAGTACGCTCGTATACTAAATTTAAGAATTCATCCTGAGGAGGAGTTTTCATGGAGATAGACAAGCAAGCAGTGGGCAATCGAATTCGGCAGATTCGCCAAGAGTTAAAGTTGAGTATGGAGAAATTTGGCAAACTAATTGGTGATTTACCACGAAGTACAGTCAATAACTGGGAACGTGGGATTAACCTTCCAAAAACCGAAACACTTCACCAAATTGCAGAAATAGGCCATGTCACCAACGAATATCTTTTGTATGGTGAGCAAGAAAACCAATACATTTTAGAAATGCTTCAAAAGAAGGCAGGTAAGCTTGATCCTGAGATTGAAGGACTGATAGTAGACGAACTGAACCAAGCTGGTCTTGTTAGTGAAAAAGAAATGGATCGAATGATTGAATTTTTTATTACAAACCTCATTCCACCAACTGAACAAGATCAGTTTACTTTTCAATGTATCGATGAGAAAAAGCAGCTTTACCTTGGTTCAACCAATTTTGGTAAAGAAGCGCAGCTCTATTTACAACATGATAATCAAAATCATATTCTGCACATGATGCCCTTTACCTTCTCCAACTTTAGTGTGGATCGCTTACTCGTCTATTTAGCAAATCAAGAATCCTATTCCTATTTTGGGAAGCACTTGCCAAAGAAACTTCTTGAAAAAGCCATCCTTCTATACTCGATCAATCAATCAACCGGTGATGTGCGAATTGCCCCGTTGGTCTATTCAAAAGAAACAGCTTCTTATCAGTACACAGAGGACAATCAATATCTACTAGAACAACAATATCTTTATCTACCATTCGTGATGGAAGTCGAGAAAGAACGTCTGTTAAACGCAGCGTATCCATCATCAAAATAAGGTGACAAGATTGATAAGCACGTGACAAAGAAAATACTGCCAGGACACTCCCCAATGGGTAGTTGTCACAGTTTCCTGTGCTTTGTTAGCCCCCTGTTAGAACCGGGGGCTTTATTCACGCATAGCGGCTGCGCCGTTATGCAATAGGCAAAATCACCACGAAGGGTAAGTTCGCCTTGGGCGAAACCCTTCGTGGTGATTGCCTAATAATAGAATAAAGTAGTTGTAAATTATCATTACTGCTGTTAGCCTCAGTTAAATAAGTAATTCAGTATATTTTAGAAATTTTTTCTAGTTTACTTATTACTTTTTCTTAAATGTTTAGGCAACATTTTGTCTAATTCTTCTTCTTCAAAAAATTGCTCCTCTTCATTTTTCAAAGCATTCTGAGCTTCAGAATAACTATTACTATCTGTTTTTGGTGATTCCATGTAAATCACATGGGTTTCATCTCTTAATTGGTTTCTTTCTAGAGAAATCTCATCTAAAGATAAAGTTTCTAAATCTGTTAATAAAGTGATGTACTTTTCTCTAATAAGCCAAAGCTTATCAGAAGCGATTTGATGTTGCTTAGCTTCCTCAGCCAGTTTAAAGTCCTTAAAATAGAGGTTTAAGCCGAGAGAAATTGCGGATACCAGTCCAGCAATAAAAGTTAATATCCTTTCATCAAAAATAAGAGTACCTAAAAAACCGCCAGTGGTAATTGCAGACAGAGTAATTTGTACAGACTTTAAACATTTATTTTTTTTTTCAAGTCTGTTCATGAGTTTTAGATGAGCGGTATAGGTATATGTTACACGGCCATAGGCCTCTCGAAGTTGGACTTCCAAGCTGTGTTTTTGTTGTATGGTATCCATATTAGCCCTCCAAATAATTATAGCGCTATTTTTTTAATGACTTTTTCTAAGCATTCAATACTACTAGAAGCATCTACAAGTTGATTACCACCAGGAGATAATAAGTTTATTTTCCCCCAAGTTCGATTGCTATTGTAGTAATTCAACAAAACATTTTCATAGTCGCCTCTATTGGAAGCCGAGTTATTTCCTTCGTCAAGATATTTCCAGTTTCCCATGGCGGTGTAAACAAAACTATCTATTACAATTCCAGAAAGGTGGTAGCTGCTAAAATAAGTATCTCTGACATAACGGAAATGTTTGCATGTTGCATACAAAAGTCCGTTGCTGTAGTTCGAACCATTTTTTGTCTTCATTGCGTTTTGTTCAATTTTTGGATTTGTGGCTTTCCAGTTCCCACCCATATTTGAATCTGGATAGATGTATCCTTCGGGATTCCCCCAAAAATCAGACTTTAAAAATGCTGGTAAAATTTCAAATTTAATTCCATCATGGAAATTAATTTTGACTACTTGACCATCGGCTCGAACATCACTTCTAGGATAAACAGTTTTAATTGTATTTCTGATGGACTGTAATAAACGTGAAGGTCCGTTTCCAGTTGATGATTTGAATTTATCGTACTCAGTTAAAGGAATTTCAACTAAAATATCTATATCACTAGTACTAATCGCAGTCCCCCGTCCATAAGAACCAACATAGAAGCTATGAGCGGAATCACTAACGGAATTCCAGAATTCTTTATTAATGGCTTTAGTTATCACATGGTATCTTCCAGAAATCTTTTTTCTAATTTCTAATGGAATAAAGTATGAATTAGTTACGAAAATGCTCATATTAATGATACCCCTTTACATTGTAAAATTTTCCGTTCCTTTAATTATTCATTATAGCATAATTAGGGAACGCTTGTTTGTTATGTTTTTAAAAATTTTCTTTGTAAGGATTAATGTCAAGGATAAAGAATTTTAAATATTTAATGTTTTCAAAATACAGTTATAATATTATTTAATAAAAGTTATACAAACAGGAGGGTTAATATGGATGAAATTATGGAAGAGTTACTTGTTTCAGAGACACCTTGGGAAGTTTTTAAAGATAACTATTACTTAGCACAAGATATTAGATTAATTTGTTTTGATAATAACTCTAATAATCTTGGATCAGATTTTATGAAACAAGACATTGAAAAATATGTGGTTCAAAGCTTTTCTAATATGGAAAACACGTTATTAATTGATAAATACAATTTCGAGTCCTATTTGAGAAGAATAGAAGTATATAGATGTTTTGATTTCGATTCAAATATTGTTGGCTATCTCAGAGATTTTCTTTTGTATAAAAGAGCAAGCGACTCTTTTAAAAAGTTTTTATCTTATATAAAAGAAAAGGAAGTTCAAATAAGTTGTGGACCGTATATTTTGGAAGTTGTAGCCAATAAACATGAGATAGATAAAAATTATGTTCGTGAAAGCTTGGTGTCTTTTTTTGCATTTGATAAGTCACGAACTTTAGAGGAATTCGAGAGCTTTGAACTAGAGACCCTAGCAAAAGACAGTGATATTGAAAATAAGGTCAGTCAAGCATTGAGGACTATTCGTGAAGGTATTGCAGATAAAGACTTGAATCAGTATTATTTAATATACTGTATTCTGTTAAAAATGTATGAGATCAATTTTAAATCTAACAAAAATAGTAAAAACAAAATGATGGAACTTATCCAATGCGTGAATAAAGAATTATATGCCTATGCTGAACAAGAACTATTTTTAGCATATTTACTTTTTTCAAAAGATAGTAGAGTGAATTCTTTTTTTGGAGCAATTCAAGCTAATTCTAAAAATGTTATCTCAAAAATAAGAGGCATGGCTTGGGATTTATTTCATCTTCGTAGCTTGGAATCTCAAGTAGCAGACAGAAATAGCAACACTAAACAAATGTATATGCATTATTTTTGTTCTAGAGATAATGGGATTAACGATATTTTATCATTGAATCCAATAAAGCGAATGATTATTAAGGATGGAAGATGTTATCCGCTACATGAGCAGAATATTTTTCAAACTGAATTTGGGAATGCTATTTATGAAAGTCTAAATGAATATAAGCGTTTTAGAAAAGATAATAGTAAAAATGCTAAATTGTTTAAAGTAGCATCCAGATATGAACAATCATTAATTAATCAACTTGGAAAATAACTAACTGACCATTCAATTGAGCTTAATGTTCAATTTGAATGGACTGAGATTAGTGTGGAAGATATGACTCCTTTATTCTCAGATTTAGTTGCTCGATTATGGTTGACTCATCCGTTTAGAGAAGGAAATACTAGGACAGTTATGCGGTTTGCAGGGCTATTTGCAAATGCAAAAGGGATCCTGCTGAATTCAAAACTTTTACGTGACCATGCGAATTATGTAAGAAATTCATTGGTACTCTATTGTGTTGATGAAGCACCGGAGAAAGAACACTTTTTACAAATTATGACCGATGCGATCAATGATTTTTAGATCAAGATTTACTAACAGAAATTGTATTCAACTATCATCTATCTTGGTTCAAATTGGTTCAACTACTGCCTATAGGAATCCTTTTTTATCAATTTGGATGTAGGATGCATACTACTGAAACCTTTATATAAAAGGATTCCTATGGATTGAGATTCATAATTATTACATTTTTCTCTTTTCAAAACGTTAATCGTTGTTACGTCAACGATTTCAAGCACTTTCCATTCAGTTGGAAGGTGCTTTTTTTATTGACCAAAACAGGTTAGTAGGCAGCGTCTAGTAATCAAGAAAAGTAAAAGTGAAAGGTACAGGCATCTAGCCCAGTCATTGAATAGTGGTATAATGGGACACCTACATTATCAGATAAAGGCGGTTAATTATGAGAAAATGGCAGAAAATCTTACTAAGTGTACTGGGAACGATTATTGGAATACTCCTACTGATAGTCCTTGTGTTTCAGCTTTCGCCACGGCCGGGAGCAATGGTGATTGGGCACTTGTTCAATGGTCCGATAGAGATTATGGATGCAGCTACCTATGAGAAAGCTAAGCCTCAGGTAGAAGTGAAACGTGATATTGGCTATCAATCTCAGTATAGTAAGGCTAACTATGATCTCTATTTTCCTAAAGCACAAAAAGGAAAGAAAATACCTGTTTTGGTCTGGGTCCATGGTGGTGGGTACGTTGCTGGGAGTAAAGAGGGTGTCAAAGAATTTGCTACCCGTATTGCAGCAGATGCACAGATTGCGGTGGTAGCGATGAACTATCAAACGGCTCCCGATTTACAATATCCGGGGCAGGTGATCCAGACCGAGGAATTGATTGCTGACTTGAAAAATCATGATCAAGGACTGGATTTGAAGCGTTTGTTTTTTGGAGGGGACAGCGCAGGGGCACAAATTGCTTTACAATATACAGCGACTCAAACAAACCAAAAATATGCAAACGAGGTGGGAATCTCGCAGCAATTGTCGCCAAAGGTGCTCAAAGGTGTAATCTCTTATTGTGGGCCAGTGGATCTTCAACAGATGGCTACGCAGCAGTCAGATAGTTTGTTTATGAAATTTTTCGTTAGGACAGTGGCGTGGTCGCTAATTGGTACTAAGAATTGGCAAAATAGTCCACTGTTGCGCCAAGCTAGCCTGGTAAAGCAATTGACAACCGACTTTCCGCCAGCCTATGTGACAGATGGCAATGCTTTTTCCTTTCAAAATCAGGGGATTGCTTTGGTGAAACGCTTGAAGAAATTGAATGTGCCCGCTCAAGGTCTGTTTTTTGATCAAGTGGAAAAAGAAGTGACCCATGAATATCAGTTTAACTATCAGACTGCCGAAGCCAAACGATGTTATGAGGAGACGTTGGCATTCTTGCTGGCACAACTTGGCTCTTGATAAGCAACGTTAAAAAAAGACCTTCAAAAGTGGATGAAAATCCCAATTTGAAGGTCTTTTTTATTGAGCAGTGGCTCTATCAAGAATGATAACGAAATTTCTCAGAAACTACCCCTGCAATCACACCATGTCCGGCTGCTGTTGGGTGGACGCCGTCGATACCTGTCAGATATTGTGGTCCGGTGATGGCAGCTGTCTCGTTCAAGCGACCATCCAAGCAGAGCAGTTCACAACGAAATTCAGAGGCCAGGTTGCGCAGAATTTGAATTTTAGGATCAAGATCACTGCGCCACGACTGCCGGTCTTCGGGAAAAGGTAGGACAAAGGGTTCCAGCAACAAGATTCGTTTGATTCCAGCTGCGGTTACTCGGTTTAAAAATTCCCGATAGCTTTTTTCAAAGGCTTCTGCTGCAGCAACTTTACCAAATTCAGGGCCACCGACATTGTGCCAAGTGTCGTTGATACCAATCATGAAGATCAAAATATCTGGTTGTAGGGACAGGCAGTCTTCATCTAGCCGATTTAAGACATCTTGAATTTTATTGCCACCGATGCCGCGATTCAAGAAAGTGAGCTGTGCCTCCGGATGACGAGCGGCCAATATGCCGGCAGTCATCAAGACATAACCTTTACCTAAGTCGGTGGGGTTTGTGCGATCCCGGTCGCAATCTGTAACGCTGTCTCCTAAAAACAAGAGTCGGTCATTTTTACGAAGTTCCATTGTTTCACCTCACAAAAGTTGTAAACGATTTCTTTTTTGTTGCTAAAAGAAACCAGTCGCAATGACTGGTTTCGGTAAAGCTGTGTGGGATTGTGGACGGATCTTACAAGTAGTATTTTTTAGCTACAGTCAAATCGTCGTTCAATTCGTAGACCAATGGTTGGCCGGTAGGAATTTCCAAGTCCATGATATCGTCGTCGGAGATACCTTCGATGTGTTTAGCCAATGCCCGCAGTGAATTGCCGTGTGCAGCAACCAGAACAGTTTTGTTGTCCCGCAAAGCCGGAGCGATTTCATCTTGCCAGAAAGGCAGTGCTCGTTCCAAAGTTACTTTCAGGTTTTCGCCGCCAGGGATATCACGAGGATCCAAGTCAGCGTAACGACGGTCTTTTGCTGCAGAACCTTCGTCGTCAACACTCAACAATGGAGGCAATGTGTCATAAGAACGACGCCAAATGTGTACTTGTTCGTCGCCGTATTTTTCAGCAGTTTCTTTTTTGTTCAACCCTTGCAGAGCGCCGTAATGACGTTCGTTTAAGCGCCAAGATTTAACAGTTGGTACCCACAATTGGTCAGATTCTTCCAAGATGTAGTTACAAGTTTTGATGGCACGTTTCAAGACAGAAGTGTAGGCAACATCGAATTCGATGCCCGCTTCTTTGATTTTACGGCCGCCTTCTTTGGCTTCTTCCACACCTTCTGGAGCCAGATCAACGTCGACCCAACCGGTGAATTGGTTCAAAGCGTTCCATTCGCTTAAACCGTGACGAGAGAAAACTAATTTTGGCATGTAAAACTCTCCTTTGTGGTTTCAGATTTCTGAAATTTTCAATTTCTTGTTTATTGTACAATGTTTTCCAGTATTTTTCCATTGTTACAAAGAAAAAAGTCGCTGACAAAAGCGGGAATCCTTTTGAAAAATGCCCAAGATGCAAGTGTTTGAAACAGCCGGATAAAACGAGGCGTACTCTGCGAAAAAGCGACTGAAAATCGGCTTTTTATTTACAAGATAGATCTTGTCAAAATACAAAACAGCTGTTGCAAGTAACTAGACTCTGATTATAGTCTCAATAGTTTATGGTTGTTTGACGAAGACTATGTTGTGGCAGTAAGGCGTATCTTCAAAAATGAAAAAGTCCCGGAGTCAGCTCCAGGACTTTACGACTATTTGGTCAAAATTTTAGCAACATCTTCTTCCGGCAGGTTGATGTATTTGTAGCAGGTGCCGACAGAAACACCACACTTGGAAGAAATGTACTGAATCGTTTCTTTCTTTTCAAAATACAGTTGGCGAATGCGTCGGACAACTTTAGGGTCAATCTTAGGGCGACCGCCAATTTTGCCTTTTTTACGAGCGTTGTTTAAGCCTACAAGGGTCCGTTCCTTGATCAAAACGCTTTCCATCTCCGCCAGGCCATCCATCAATTTAAAGTAAAATTTGCCTGAAGGTTCGCGAGTATCGATGCCTTCTGCCAAACTCACTAAGTGGATGTTGCGGGCTGCCAACAGGCCAGTGAGATCTGTCAATTGCCGAGTGGAGCGTCCCAAACGTGACAGGTCGGTCACAACCAGAGTGTCTTCTGGTTGCATTTGAGCCACGACGGTATCTAGTTCTCCTGGCTGCAACGGGCAGTCGGTCTTGTCGAAGGAATCAAAAAAAATCTCATCGCAACCAAAGTCTGTCAACTGTCCCTGTTGGCAGAGGTAATCATTGTCCGTAATCGTCGTCCGTACATATCCAATCTTTTTCATCGGTATTCCTCTCTGTCCATTTAGGTTATTAACAAAAATTTAGCACAAAACATACAGAAATGATACCATTTTTTTCATTTGAAATTATTAAATTGACGTAATATGAACAAAAGTCGACAATTGGCACATGTGAAAAAAGTATCAAAGTTGAGGATTCTCAAGGATTTGCGGCCCGTTTTCGTATCCTACAATAACACGCTTAACCATATTTAAAAACAAGCCGTGTTCTACGACGCCTACCATTTTTGTGAGTTCTGCGGCCAATTGTTCGGGATTTGGTATAGTTTGCAAGTGCAAGTCGATGATCAGATTGTTGCTGTCTGTTCGAAGGTACTCGCCGTCAGTATTTTTACGAATCACAGGTCGGTAGCCTTTTTCTTGAAAGCGGTTGAAGACCTGCTGACTGCCAAAGCGAATGACTTCGACTGGCAGCGGAAAGGCGCCCAGAGTCTCTACCATTTTGGATGAGTCCACAATCCAGATGACTTCTTTGGAGTAAGTGGCGACGATTTTCTCGTAAAGAAGGGCAGCACCGCCACCTTTGATACCTTGAAAGTCTTTGCTGATTTCGTCAGCACCGTCGATTGTCAGATCCACATAAGGGACTTCGTCGATGCTGCGCAGGGGAATACCAAGTTTTCGGGCATGGATTTCAGTTGCGTTGGAGGTAGTAACCCCAGTGATCTTTAGGCCTTCCTCTTTGATTTTCCGTGCGACTTCTTCTACCATATAGTAGGCTGTCGATCCGGTCCCCAATCCGACAATCATATCGTCTTTGATAAATTTTGCAGATTCGACTCCTACCAGTTGCTTCAAATTCATCTTCGTCACCTCATCATTAGTTTCAGCAGCCTTCGATCTTCAAAGAGAAAAGAAATCTACCGTTTCGGCTTTATTGTAATGGGTTTTGTTATGAAATGGTAGTGTTTCTCCCTTTATAGTATAGATAACTGAAATCTGACAGGCCCTTCCGAAAACAGCTGCAACGAACAGAAATTGTATCTATTATAATGTAGCAATCATTTCAGATGAGTACTGCGAATCAGTTGAAAAAAAGAAATTGTTGACTTGCCGCACCAAATTTAAACAGTCTGAGGGTTGACACTGGCATTTAGCCATGATATTCTATCAAAGGTGCTTTGTGTACAGGTCTCTCTTACGGGACGTGCTGACTGACAGATCGCACACCTGATAAGGATGCAGTAATGCATTATTTTTTATCGCAAAAAAAGAACCACCTGGATGTGTGGAACTAGAAAGCGAATCAAGGAAGGAGGAGATTAGGGGATGCCTACAATTAACCAATTAGTACGGAAACCTCGTAAATCCAAGGTTGAAAAATCAAATTCACCTGCATTGAACAAAGGATATAACAGTTTCAAAAAGACTCAAACGAACGTGAACTCACCTCAAAAGCGTGGGGTTGCAACTCGTGTGGGGACAATGACACCGAAAAAACCAAACTCAGCTTTACGTAAATTTGCTCGTGTTCGTTTGTCGAACTTGATCGAAGTAACAGCTTATATCCCAGGGATCGGCCACAACTTGCAAGAACACAGTGTTGTCTTGCTGCGCGGGGGCCGTGTAAAAGACTTGCCAGGGGTACGTTACCATATCGTTCGTGGTGCGTTGGATACTGCCGGTGTGAACGATCGTAAACAATCTCGTTCTAAATACGGTACAAAACGTCCTAAAGGATAAGAACACTAACAAACTAACATATCGTAAAGGAGGAGTTACGGATGCCTCGTAAAGGTCCTGTTGCAAAACGTGATGTTTTACCAGATCCTATTTATAACTCAAAATTAGTGACTCGCTTAATCAACCGCGTCATGGTTGACGGAAAACGCGGAATCGCTGCAAGCATTATCTATGATGCTTTTGAAAATATTAAAGAATCTACAGGGAATGATCCATTGGAAGTTTTCGAACAAGCAATGAAAAATATCATGCCTGTATTGGAAGTAAAAGCTCGCCGTGTCGGTGGGTCAAACTACCAAGTTCCAGTTGAAGTGCGCCCTGAACGTCGTACGACTTTGGGTCTGCGTTGGTTAGTGAACTATGCTCGTCTGCGTGGCGAACACACTATGGATCAACGTTTGGCTAAAGAAATCATGGATGCTGCCAACAACACTGGTGCCTCTGTGAAAAAACGCGAAGACACACACAAAATGGCAGAAGCCAACCGTGCGTTCGCACACTATCGTTGGTAAGATCTGCAGCGTTCATTTCATTGAGCGTATAGCAGTCTACTGATCCGGATAGACCTACGACAGAGAGGAGTACAAAGCAGCATGGCTAGAGAATTTTCCTTAGAAAAAACTCGTAATATCGGTATCATGGCCCACGTCGATGCTGGTAAAACTACCACTACCGAACGTATCCTGTATTATACCGGTAAAATCCATAAAATCGGTGAAACCCACGAAGGTGCTTCACAGATGGACTGGATGGAACAAGAACAAGAACGTGGGATTACCATCACTTCTGCAGCAACAACTGCACAGTGGAAAGGCTACCGCGTAAACATCATCGATACACCAGGACACGTAGACTTCACAATCGAAGTACAACGTTCTCTGCGGGTATTGGATGGTGCAGTTACAGTTTTGGACTCACAATCAGGGGTTGAACCTCAAACTGAAACAGTTTGGCGTCAGGCAACTGAATACCGTGTTCCACGTATTGTATTCTGTAACAAGATGGACAAAATCGGTGCAGACTTCTTGTATTCAGTACAAACTTTGCACGACCGTTTGGGCGCTAACGCTCATCCAATCCAATTGCCGATTGGTGCAGAAGATGACTTCACTGGTATCATTGACTTGGTAACGATGAAAGCTGAAATCTACACTAACGACCTTGGTACAGAAATCCAAGAAACTGAAATTCCTGAAGATTATCAAGAACTCGCTGAAGAATGGCGTGACAAATTGGTAGAAGCAGTTGCTGAAACTGATGAAGACTTGATGATGAAATATCTGGAAGGCGAAGAAATCACTCAAGATGAGTTGAAAGCGGGTATCCGTCAAGCAACAATCAGCGTAGACTTCTTCCCAGTATTGGCTGGTTCAGCCTTCAAAAACAAAGGTGTTCAATTGATGTTGGATGCGGTCCTTGACTACTTGCCTTCACCATTGGATATCGAAGCAATTAAAGGGATCGACTCAAAAACTGACGAAGAAGTTACTCGTCCGGCTGATGACGAAGCACCATTTGCGTCTCTGGCCTTCAAAGTAATGACTGACCCGTTTGTTGGTCGTCTGACTTTCTTCCGTGTTTATTCCGGTGTCCTTGAAAGTGGTTCATACGTATTGAACGCTTCTAAAGACAAGAAGGAACGTATCGGTCGTATCCTGCAAATGCACGCCAACAGCCGTACTGAAATCGATAAGGTTTACTCCGGCGATATCGCTGCTGCTGTCGGTTTGAAAGACACGACTACTGGTGACACCTTGTGTGCACTGGAATCTCCGGTTATTTTGGAATCTATTGAATTCCCTGATCCGGTTATTCAAGTAGCCGTTGAACCAAAATCAAAAGCTGACCAAGATAAGATGGGTGTGGCACTGCAAAAACTTGCAGAAGAAGATCCTTCATTCCGTGTTGAAACCAACGTTGAAACTGGTGAAACAGTTATCTCCGGTATGGGTGAATTGCACTTGGATGTCTTGGTTGACCGGATGCGTCGTGAATTCAAAGTTGAAGCAAACGTTGGTGCGCCTCAAGTATCTTACCGTGAAACATTCCGTGCTCCTGTAACACAAGCTGAAGGTAAATTTGTCCGTCAGTCTGGTGGTAAAGGTCAATACGGTCACGTTTGGGTGGAATTCACTCCAAACGAAGAAGGTAAAGGCTTCGAATTCGAAAACGCAATCGTCGGTGGTGTGGTTCCTCGTGAATACATCCCAGCGGTTGAAAAAGGTTTGGCAGAATCTATGGATAACGGTGTCTTGGCCGGCTATCCATTGGTAGATATCAAGGCAAAACTGTATGACGGTTCTTACCACGATGTCGATTCCAATGAAACTGCCTTCCGTGTCGCAGCTTCTATGGCTTTGAAAGCCGCTGCGAAAAAAGCCAACCCAGTAATCTTGGAACCAATGATGAAAGTTACTATCACTGTTCCAGAAGACTATCTTGGCGATATCATGGGCCACGTTACTGCTCGTCGCGGACGCGTCGAAGGTATGGAAGCACATGGTAATTCACAGATCGTTAATGCGATCGTTCCATTGGCTGAAATGTTCGGTTACGCAACAACTTTGCGTTCTGCAACACAAGGTCGCGGTACCTTCATGATGGTATTTGACCACTACGAAGATGTACCGAAATCTATCCAAGAAGAAATCATCAAGAAAAACGGCGGTAAAGCTGAATAATCTTGTGGCTTCTAAGGATGCTCCATACGAACTTCTGAAAAGGCTGGTTTTTTTCAGAGATTCGTGTAAAATAAACTCGATGATAAGGGCTGGGAGTCGTTTTGACGGCTTCCTACCTATCAAAAAATAAACTAAACTGAACTTTAGGAGGAACATTCTAAAATGGCTAAAGAAAAATTTGACCGTTCGAAACCACACGTAAACATTGGTACAATCGGACACGTTGACCATGGTAAAACAACTTTGACTGCTGCTATCACTACAGTTTTGTCTAAAAAAGGTTTGGCTCAAGCATCTGCTTACGACCAAATCGACGGTGCTCCTGAAGAGCGTGAACGTGGGATCACTATCTCAACTGCTCACGTTGAATACGAAACAGAAGCTCGCCACTACGCTCACGTGGACTGCCCAGGACACGCGGACTACGTTAAAAACATGATCACTGGTGCTGCTCAAATGGACGGCGCGATCTTGGTAGTATCTGCTGCTGATGGTCCTATGCCTCAAACTCGTGAACACATCCTGTTGTCTCGTAACGTTGGTGTACCTTACATCGTCGTATTCTTGAACAAAATGGATATGGTTGACGACGAAGAATTGCTGGAATTGGTAGAAATGGAAGTTCGCGACTTGTTGAGCGAATACGACTTCCCAGGCGATGACACTCCAGTTGTTGCTGGTTCTGCTTTGAAAGCTTTGGAAGGCGACCCTGTCTACGAAGAAAAAATCTTGGAATTGATGGCTGCAGTTGACGAATACATCCCAACTCCAGTTCGTGACACTGACAAACCATTCATGATGCCAGTGGAAGACGTATTCTCAATCACAGGCCGTGGTACTGTTGCTACAGGTCGTGTTGAACGTGGACAAGTCCGCGTCGGCGACGAAGTAGAAATCGTTGGTATCGCAGAAGAAACTGCTAAAACTACTGTAACTGGTGTTGAAATGTTCCGTAAATTGTTGGATTACGCTGAAGCAGGCGACAACATCGGCGCATTGTTGCGTGGTGTGGCTCGTGAAGACATCCAACGTGGTCAAGTATTGGCTAAACCAGGTTCAATCACTCCACATACAAAATTCTCTGCAGAAGTTTACGTTTTGACTAAAGAAGAAGGCGGACGTCACACTCCTTTCTTCACTAACTACCGTCCTCAGTTCTACTTCCGTACAACTGACGTAACCGGTGTTGTTGAATTGCCAGAAGGTACTGAAATGGTAATGCCTGGCGATAACGTAACTATCCAAGTTGAATTGATCCACCCAATCGCGATCGAAGACGGTACTCGTTTCTCTATCCGTGAAGGCGGACGTACTGTTGGTTCAGGCGTTGTAACAGCTATCCAAGCTTAATTGGAAAGACTTACGACTATCTGAGCAAATCAGAACTCAAAAAAGCAGTCGCAATTGCGGCTGCTTTTTTTGCTTTATCCAGCTCTTTAACGTGAGCGGTATGGCAAAATCATCTTAGCGCTATCCTCTAAGTCTGCTCACGTGTATGTTGCTCAAAAAAGAAGCGACTTCTGTTTTTTAACGGAAGCCGCTTCTTTTTTCAAACAGTCATTGCCGCATTTGAGTTGTTAAACTGTTCGCAAGTTACTATTCAGAAATAATTGAGGTCAGCGCGCGTTCTTAAATCGTTGGGGGGAGTGTTAGAAAACGAATCTGAAACTGGAAAGGTTGTCCGTGTTAATCCAGCAGTTTTTGCTTTTTGAGAAAGGCGTCGACTTTTTTGCTAGTTGGACGGCTGAAAGTATCTGCGAATTTTTGGGTCCAATTTTTGGTTTCTCTGAGTTCGCCGAATTTCTTCATCGTAGCATCGTAGTCTTCAATCAAGGAATAATCATAATCTTGATACGTATCGAAATGAACGACGGCTGCTTGTGGCAATCGCGGCTTGATCTGCATGTCCACGATAGGTTTACCGATGCTTAGACCAGCCACTGGAAAAACATAGTCTGGCAAGTGGAGCAGTTCGGCAATTTCATCAATATTGTTGCGAATGCTGCCGACAACAACACTGCCTAAACCCAGCGCTTCTACCGCAGTAACCGCGTTTTGCAAAGCGAAGACGGCGTCAGCAGTAGCTACCAATAGCGGGTCGATGCTTTCGCCCACTCGGTAAGGGACTTTTTTGTCTTCGGCAACTTTTTGTGTCCGTTTCAGATCTGCTAAAAAGATCAAGAAGACGGAGCTGTCCTTCATGTGGGGATTGCCGGGATTCCAAGAAACCAGTTGTTCCCGAATCTGAGGGTCTTTGATTACTAAAATCGAATACAGCTGTCCGTTCATCCAAGTCGGGGCTTGGCGGGCGCTGTCTAAGATCTGTTGCAGCTGCAGATCAGAGAGCTGGTAATCTTTATCAAATTGTCGATAGGTGCGGTGGTTTTGCAATAAGTCGATGGTTTCCTGTGTCATGGGGTTACTCCTTTTGTTTTAGTTTTTCAGTGACGGTGATAAATCGGCGGGCAAAAACCTGCAATTGGTCGGGGTCCATCCGGGTATAGTTGATTCTCATAGACATTGTATCATTACTGAAGAGAAACGACGGGGCAACTAGTAGTTTTTCTTGCAAAAAGTATTCCCAGTCCCGGCGAGTTAATGGCTGGTGCCGCCAAGTGAGCCAAGTGTAAAGGCCGCCTCTGATTTTGCGCAATTGCCAGTCTGCTGTCGCAAAAGAGAGAGCCTCAGAAAAGGCTACTCTCCGCCGTTTTAGTTCGGTCATCAGCTGTGCGTGATTGGTGGTATATTCTGGTGAGCGAAGGGCACTGTCAGCGAGCAGCTGCGGGAAGATATTGGTTTCGACGTCCATCCGCTGTTTGGCGGCTGCCAGATTGTGAATCAAATCTTTCGGACCTAATAACCAGCCAATTTTGATGGAAGGACCAAAGATTTTGGAGAGAGACCCCAGATAGATGACTTGATCGGCAGCTAACGTTTTTAGTTTTGGCAACGGAGAACTAAAATCTAATTCACCAAAGACATCATCTTCAATAATGGGAATGTAGTGTTTGCGACAGACGGCGATGATCGCTTGCCTGCGCACCAGACTCATCAAGCGGCCGGTAGGATTTTGAAACGTAGGATTGAGGTACAAAAAGCGAATCTTCTTTTGAATAATACAGCGCTCCAAAGCTTCAGGTAAGATGCCTTCTTCATCACAGGCAATTCCTTCCAGATGAATCCCCAGTGGTTGAAACAAGGGCAGTGAGAATAGAAAGGAAGGTTCTTCAGTGGCGATAGTTTCTCCGGGGGCCAATAAGGTCTGCAAAATCAAGGAAATCCCTTGGGAAGAGCCGGAAGTAATCAACAGGTCTTGTCCGGTGCTGTCGATCCCATAATTTTCAAAAAGCCGTTGAAGGATAATCTCTTTTAGCGGGGCATAACCAGTAGGGCCGGTGCGACGTTCGGCTGCCAGAATATTTTCCCAGCGCATTGCTGGAAAGCGAAAGTCCGGAATCAATGAAGCGGGCAATTCCCCCGTGTAGAGATCCAATGCATCCGGCTCTGCCTTCCAAGTATTCAGCCCTGAGAGATAAGGATCCGGCGCAAAAGGAGTTTGGCGGAGCAGCAGCTGCCATTGGTATTGAGGTGCTTGACGACTGCCCCAACGTCCTTTGGCTACTTCGGTTCCGCTGCCTTGACGACGGGTGATCCAGCCCAGACTGACCAGCTCCTCCAATGCGTGGTTGACGGTTGAACGATTGACCCCATAGAGGGCAGCCAATTTGCGTTCCGGCGGCAGCTTATCTCCAGGGGTGAGTTGGCCCTCTTGAATATAACGGATAATCTGGGCGATGATTTGTTGGAACAAAGGAGCTTTGTCGCTGCGATCCAATTGCCACATGAGCATTCCTCCTTAAATCGTCAGAAAATTTAATTGGTTGGTTTCAAAATAAACCAATTGGTTGTTTTCGTCAAGCTTTCAGTGAACTATACTTCTTAAAAGAAGGGTGTAAGTACAAAGTTGTCCTTTGAATGAGAGGACGGCTTATCAAGAAAGGCAGAGGTGTTGGGAATGAAAAAAGTATTGACCATTGCAGGTTCGGACTCTACCGGTGGTGCCGGTTTACAAGCGGACTTGAAAACATTTGAAGAGTACGGAGTCTTTGGCTTCTCCAGCTTGACGTCGGTGGTAACAATGGATCCAGATTCTGGTTGGTCCCATGAAGTTACTGAAATGCCGGTAGATCTGCTGGAAAAACAGCTGATCTCAGTTTTTGCCGGTGGTCCTGTGGCGGCGTTAAAAACCGGAATGATGGGCAACGAGGCCAATATTGCCCTCGCCAGCGAATACATTGGCAAGTATCCTGAAACCAAAGTAGTGATTGACCCCGTAATTGCTTGTAAGGGGACGGCTCAGATTCTACAGCCGAAAAGTGTTGCAGCGATTAAAGAATACCTTTTGCCGCAAGCTTTGGTGACTACACCTAATTTAGTAGAAGCGGGAATCCTTTCAGAGTTGGGTGACCTGACCTCTGTGGCAGATATGAAAAAGGCCGCACGCAGCATTTTTCAACAAGGTGCTAAACATGTCGTGGTTAAAGGCGGCCATCGTTTAGGCTCAGAAAAAGCGGTGGACTTGTTGTATGACGGTCAAGATTTTATTGTGCTAGAAAACGAACTCTATCAAACCGATCGCAATCATGGTGCCGGCTGTACATTTGCTGCAGCAATCACGGCAGGTTTGGCAAAAGGACTCTCGGTAACGGCAGCGGTGAAGCTTGCTAAAGACTTTGTCGCGGCAGCTATCAAAAATGGTGTCGAGGTCAATCCTTATGTGGGCCACGTTTGGCACGGTGCCTACAACGCTGCTGAACATCGCATCACACCGGAACATCAGTGATTTTTTTCTATCGAGAGTTGGCGTAGTAGTAGTTTTATTCAAAGGTGCCGCAAACTGAGGTGTGGCAGCAGCTGTAATTTTGCTCACTTGCTGCTGGTGTCAGTTCGGCAGCCCCTCTTGATGGCTTATTATAATAGAAGGAAGTGTAAAAATGAAAAAAGAAATCAGTATCCAAAGTATCGTATTGGTGGCGCTGTTCACTGCGTTGACGGTAATCGGTACGACAATCAAGATTCCCTTGCCGACGGGGGCTTTCGTGCATTTGGGGAATGCAGTTTTGCTGCTGTCTGTTTTGTTGTTAGGCTACTTTAAAGGCTCACTGGCAGGGGGATTGGGCTTTTTCATCTTTGACATCATGAATGGCTATGCGACAGAAGCCCCTTATTTTATTTTGGAAAGCTTTATCGTTGGTGCAGCTGCTTATGCCGCGTTTCGTTTTTTCAAGAAAAATCCTACGCATATCTGGCAGGTTATCGTTATCGGCATTGCTACCGGGATTGCTAAAATCATCATGACACAAGTCAAAAACACGGTGATGAATTTAATCGCTGGCGCTAGCTTTGGTCCGGCATTTGCCGGGGCATTTGCCAAATTGCCGGCAACGCTGATCAATGTCAGCTTGACGGTTTTGATTGTTGCTTTGGTGTACTTCCCCTTGAAAGCAGCGATGCATCGAACGTTCAGAAGAGAATTTGTCTGAGATTATCCATTTGAGCATCTGAGCCACAAAGCGGTTATTGCCCTTTGTGGCTCTTTTTGTAGGAAAAGACTGGCTGTATCTCCGTGGGTTTCTGGCTCTGGGGGGCTGGCTATTATATAATGAAAGAAAATAGCGGAAAAAGGAGGAAAGAAAATTTGGAGATTTTACAAGATGAGCAGCTTAGTGTGCGTCCGGCGACGACATCAGATAGTCAACTGCTGGCCGATTGGTGGAACGATGGCAAGGTGATGGCTCATGCCGGGTTTCCAGACGGTGTACATACTTCAGCAGCAGAAGTGGCTGGCAAGTTGACAGCAGACAGCGATGAAACAGGGCGGCGCCTGATTCTCATGAAAGAGACCGAAGCCATTGGTGAAATGGACTATCAAATAGTCGCTTTTGGTGTGGCGGAGATTGGCATCAAAATCTGTCGCGAGGATCTTCGGGAAAAAGGTTATGGTCGCCGGTTTCTGACGCTTTTAATCGATTATCTAATCGCTGCAGGCAATCAGAAGATTCAGCTGAGTACTATGATCGAGAATAAACGGGCACAGCACGTCTATGAGCGTCTGGGTTTCCAACAAGTTGCAACCCGAGAAGCGGTTTGGCAAGGCCCCACTGGCATCTGGCATACCGCGGTGTATTATGAACTGACCGCTGAAAAATGGTTGACGCAAAAAATTACGATTGAATAGAGTCTAATTCTAATTACAGGATAGTAGAACAATCGTGATAACTCGCGGGCATCAAAATCTCAAAAGCCGTTCAAAAAAATCCCGACTAAGTCTGGGATTTTTTTTGTGCTTAAAAGAAAATTTAACTTGTCAAAGAGTGAAAACGATTACCCCCGGGAGTTGCGAAAAACCTTGTAAAACCAACAAAAAATGCTTGCCATCAAGGTTAGGATGTACTATAATCAGAAAGGTGCTGTTTACGGAAACGTGAAAAGTACTGGTGGGATAAGGTTTTATTCTGCCGGCTGTGAAATGAGAGGTTGCGACACGCCCGGACGCTTTGCCACGGAAAGGCGTGACGGAAATTTTCATGGAGCCATGTCTACTTTTAAAATAGGCGAAGGAGGGAAAATAATGGCAAAACAAAAAATTCGTATCCGATTAAAAGCGTATGAACACCGTATTCTGGATCAATCCGCGGACAAGATCGTTGAAACGGCAAAGAGAACTGGGGCTTCTGTGTCAGGTCCAATTCCGTTGCCAACTGAACGCAGCTTGTACACTGTTATCCGCGCGACTCACAAATACAAAGATTCACGCGAACAATTCGAAATGCGTACTCACAAACGTCTGATTGACATTGTGAATCCTACACCAAAAACAGTTGATGCTTTGATGAAGCTTGACTTGCCAAGCGGTGTAAACATTGAAATCAAACTATAATCATTAAAACAAAGATGGAGGTGTAATCATGACCAAAGGAATCTTAGGGAAAAAAGTGGGAATGACTCAAATCTTCACTGAATCTGGCGAATTGATCCCAGTTACTGTTGTTGAAGCTACGCCAAACGTAGTGCTGCAAGTTAAAACTGTAGCAAACGACGGTTACGAAGCGATCCAAATCGGTTACCAAGATATGCGTGAAATTTTGTCTAACAAACCTGCGAAAGGTCATGTTGCAAAAGCAAACACGGCTCCTAAGCGCTTCATTCGCGAATTCAAGAATGTAGAGCTTGAGGGCTTGGAAGTCGGTTCAGAAATCAAAGTTGACACATTCGCTGCAGGCGATATTGTTGACGTTACAGGTACTTCGAAAGGTAAAGGATTCCAAGGCGTTATCAAACGTCACGGACAAAGCCGCGGCCCAATGGCACACGGTTCTCGTTACCACCGTCGTCCTGGTTCAATGGGTCCAGTAGCACCTAACCGGGTCTTCAAAAATAAACACTTGGCTGGTCGTATGGGCGGCAACCGCGTAACGATGCAAAACCTTGAAATCGTACGTGTTGATGCTGAACGTAATGTTATCTTGATCAAAGGTAACGTACCAGGCGCGAAAAAATCATTGATTACGATCAAATCTGCTGTTAAAGCGAAATAATCGAGAGAGGGAAGGAGGAACTAAGGAATGCCAAACGTAGCATTATTCAAACAAGATGGTAGCCAAAACGGCGAAATCACATTGAACGAAGAAATTTTCGGTATTGAACCAAATGAAACAGTTGTCTATGATGCAATCATCATGCAACGGGCTTCATTGCGTCAAGGCACACACGCGGTAAGAAACCGCAGTGCAGTACGTGGCGGTGGCCGTAAACCATGGCGCCAAAAAGGTACTGGTCGTGCCCGTCAAGGTTCAATCCGTTCACCACAATGGCGCGGAGGTGGCGTTGTCTTCGGACCAACTCCACGTTCTTACAGCTACAAGCTGCCTAAGAAAGTCCGTCGCTTAGCTATGAAATCTGTATTGTCTGAAAAAGTTGCTTCAAACAACTTGGTAGCAGTTGATGCTTTGAGCTTCGACGCACCTAAGACAAAAGAATTCAAACAAGTGCTTGCTAACTTGGATATCGATGCCAAAGTATTGGTAGTTGTAGAAGCCGGCAACGACTTCGCAGCATTGTCTGCCCGCAACTTGCCAAACGTTTCTGTTGTTACTTCTGACAACATCAGCGTATTGGATATCGTTTCCGCAGCTAAAATGTTAGCAACTCAAACTGCTCTTACTCAGATCGAGGAGGTGCTTGCATAATGAACTTACTAGACGTTATCAAACGCCCAGTGATCACTGAAAAATCCATGCTTGCTATGGATGAAAAGAAATACACTTTCGAAGTGGACACTAAAGCGAACAAAACATTAGTAAAACAAGCTGTTGAAGCAGCTTTTGATGGTGTGAAGGTAGCAAACGTGAACATCGTCAACGTGCGTCCGAAATTCAAACGCATGGGCAAATATGCAGGATATACAAAAAAACGTCGTAAAGCTATTGTGACGTTGACTGAAAGCTCAAAAGAAATCCAACTGTTTGACGCTGCTGAATAAGCGGTTGTTCAAAACATTACTATAGGAGGGAATAAGACGTGGCGATTAAAAAGTACAAACCTACCTCAAATGGTCGTCGTAACATGACAAGCTCTGACTTCGCTGAAATCACTACTTCAACGCCAGAGAAAACACTGTTGGCACCATTGAAAAACAACGCCGGTCGTAACAACAACGGACGCATCACTGTTCGTCATCAAGGTGGCGGCCACAAACGTCAATACCGTTTGATCGACTTCAAACGTAATAAAGACAACGTTGTAGCGGTAGTTAAAACTATCGAATACGATCCAAACCGTTCAGCTAACATCGCGTTATTACATTATACTGATGGGGTTAAAGCATATATCTTGGCTCCTAAAGGTTTGGAAGTTGGCATGACCGTTGTTTCCGGTCCAGATGCCGATATCAAAGTGGGGAACGCATTGCCATTGGAAAATATTCCAGTCGGTACTGTTATCCACAACATCGAAATGAAACCTGGCAAAGGCGGACAATTAATCCGTTCAGCTGGTACTTCTGCTCAAGTATTGGGTAAAGAAGGCAAATACGTATTGATCCGTTTGAACTCCGGTGAAGTACGCATGATCTTGGCAACTTGCCGTGCAACAGTTGGTGCTGTCGGTAACGAACAACACGAACTGATCAATATTGGTAAAGCCGGCCGTTCTCGTTGGATGCGCAAACGTCCTACTGTCCGCGGTAGCGTAATGAACCCTAACGATCACCCACACGGTGGTGGTGAAGGCAAAGCTCCAATCGGGCGTAAAGCTCCTGTATCTCCATGGGGTCAACCTGCATTGGGTTACAAGACACGTAACAAAAAAGCCAAATCTGACAAACTTATTGTTCGTCGTAAAACTAAATAATTTTATTGACCATGTGTCAACATTTTGTAAAGGAGGTTCACCATGGGTCGTAGTTTGAAGAAGGGGCCTTTCATTGACGAGCACTTGATGAAAAAGGTCGAAGCACAACAAGGCGCAGAAAAGAAAAAAGTGATCAAGACTTGGTCACGTCGTTCCACGATTTTCCCGAATTTCATCGGCTTTACTATCGCTGTCTATGATGGACGTAAACACGTTCCTGTTTACATCCAAGAAGACATGGTAGGACATAAACTAGGTGAATTCGCACCAACAAGAACTTACCGTGGGCACGCTGCCGACGATAAGAAAACAAGACGCTAATCTTGAGAGGAGGATTTTACAATGGCTGAACAAATCACATCAGCAAAAGCAACTGCCAAAACAGTTCGCGTGTCTCCTCGCAAATCTCGTCTAGTGATCGATTTGATCCGAGGAAAAAGCGTTGCTGACGCAATTGCAATCTTGAAATTCACACCAAATAAAGCTGCCGGAATCATCGAAAAAGTTTTGATGTCAGCAGTAGCGAATGCAGAAAATAACTTTGACTTAGATGTTGAAAACCTGTTCGTTTCTGAAGCCTTCGTCAATGAAGGACCTACTATGAAACGTTTCCGTCCACGGGCGAAAGGGTCAGCTTCACCAATCAACAAACGTACAAGTCATATTACTGTAGTCGTATCAGAAAAATAAGGAGGGACAATCAGTGGGTCAAAAAGTAAATCCTATTGGAATGCGTGTAGGCATCATCCGCGACTGGGATGCAAAGTGGTATGCTGAAAAAGAATATGCCGACTTCCTGCACGAAGATTTGAGAATCCGTAAATTTATCGCGACTAAACTTGCTGATGCTGCTGTGTCTAAAGTTGAGATCGAACGTGCGGCTAACCGCGTGAACGTTTCAATCCATACAGCTAAGCCAGGCATGGTCATCGGTAAAGGTGGATCTGAAGTCGAAAACCTGAGAAAAGAATTGAACAACCTGACCGGCAAACGTGTCCACATCAACATCGTGGAAATCAAAAAACCGGATCTGGATGCTAAATTAGTAGGCGAAGGGATCGCACGTCAGCTGGAAGCTCGTGTTGCATTCCGTCGTGCCCAAAAACAAGCAATCCAACGCACAATGCGCTCTGGCGCTAAAGGTATCAAAACAATGGTATCTGGCCGTTTGAACGGTGCGGATATCGCGCGTTCTGAAGGTTATTCAGAAGGCACTGTTCCTCTTCATACATTGCGTGCCGACATCGACTACGCATGGGAAGAAGCAAACACTACCTACGGAAAACTGGGAGTGAAAGTGTGGATCTATCGCGGCGAAGTATTGCCTGTGAAGAAGAACGCTCAAAACACTGAGAAAGGAGGGAAATAAACATGTTAGTACCTAAACGTGTTAAACACCGTCGTGAGTTCCGCGGAAAAATGCGCGGCGAAGCTAAAGGCGGTAAAGAAATCGCATTTGGTGAATTCGGTTTGCAAGCTGTTGAATCTCATTGGATTACCAACCGTCAAATCGAAGCATCTCGTATCGCCATGACTCGTTACATGAAACGTGGCGGGAAAGTATGGATCAAAATTTTCCCTCACAAATCATACACATCTAAAGCCATCGGCGTACGTATGGGTAAAGGTAAAGGGGCTCCTGAAGGTTGGGTTTCTCCAGTTAAACGCGGCAAGATCATGTTTGAAATCGCCGGTGTACCTGAAGACGTAGCTCGCGAAGCATTGCGTCTTGCCTCTCATAAATTACCCATGAAAACTAAAATCGTGAAACGCGAAGAAATGGGTGGTGAATCGAATGAAGGTTAAAGATATCCGAGAATTAACCACTGCCGAAATGCTTGATCAAGAAAAGCAATTGAAGGAAGAGTTGTTCAACCTGCGATTCCAACTTGCAACTGGTCAATTAGAAAACACTGCACGTATCAATGAAGTACGTAAATCGATTGCACGCATCAAAACTGTATTGCGTGAACAAGCGAACTAATATTGGAAGGAGGCCATTAAGCGTATGACTGAAGAAAGAAATCAACGCAAAGTTTACCAAGGACGCGTGGTATCTGACAAAATGGATAAAACCATCTCTGTAGTGGTTGAAACCAAAAAGAATCACCCAATCTACGGCAAACGCATGAACTACTCTAAGAAATACAAAGCCCACGATGAAAACAACGAAGCAAAAGTTGGCGATATCGTGCGCATTATGGAAACTCGTCCATTATCAGCTACTAAACGTTTCCGCTTGCTGGAAATCGTTGAAAAAGCAGTGATTATCTAATCACACGAGATTTTCCTATATAGATTGGTATTGAAAATCTGAAAGGAGGATACACATCGTGATCCAACAAGAAAGCCGCTTAAAAGTTGCTGACAACTCAGGTGCCCGCGAAATCTTGACGATTAAAGTTCTTGGTGGCTCTGGCCGCAAGACTGCGAACATCGGTGATGTGATCGTTGCTACGGTTAAACAAGCAACGCCAGGTGGGGTTGTCAAAAAAGGTGACGTCGTAAAAGCCGTTATCGTTCGTACAAAAACAGGAGCACGTCGTACAGACGGTTCATATATCAAATTTGATGAAAATGCTGCGGTAATTATCCGTGACGATAAGAGCCCTCGTGGTACTCGTATCTTTGGCCCAGTTGCCCGCGAATTGCGTGAAAACAACTTCATGAAGATCGTTTCCCTGGCACCGGAAGTACTGTAACAGCCACTTATTCCCAAAGGAGGTGCGAAACAAAAATGTTTGTTAAAAAAGGCGATAAAGTTAAAGTTATCACTGGTAAAGACAAAAACAAGGAAGGCGTCGTATTAGAAGCTTTCCCTAAAAAAGACAAAGTGATCGTCGAAGGTGTCAACGTTGTGAAGAAACACCAAAAACCTTCACAGGCTGCTCCTCAAGGCGGGATCCTTGAAATCGAAGCACCAATCCATGTTTCCAACGTGATGGTGATCGATCCTTCAAACGGTCAAGCTACCCGTGTCGGCTACAAAGAAGTTGACGGCAAAAAAGTCCGCGTTTCTAAAAAAACCGGCGAAGTTCTGGATAAATAATCAGCTAGGAAAGGAGGAGCAAACGAATGAACCGCCTGAAAGAAAAATACTCTAAAGAAGTTGTTCCAGCTTTAATGGAAAAATTCAACTATTCTTCTATTATGCAAGCACCGAAAGTTGACAAGATTGTAATCAACATGGGTGTGGGTGATGCAGTATCCAATGCTAAAAACTTGGATAAAGCAGTTGAAGAATTGGCTTTGATCTCTGGTCAAAAACCATTGATCACTAAAGCAAAAAAATCTATCGCAGGTTTCCGTCTGCGTGAAGGAATGCCAATCGGTGCCAAAGTTACTTTGCGTGGCGACCGGATGTACGAATTCCTTGATAAATTGGTCAGCGTTTCACTGCCTCGTGTCCGTGACTTCCACGGCGTCAGCAAAAAGGCATTTGACGGTCGCGGCAACTACACTTTGGGTATCAAAGAACAATTGATCTTCCCTGAAGTCGATTATGATTTGGTAGACAAAGTCCGCGGGATGGATATCGTAATTGTGACAACTGCACAAACAGACGAAGAATCTCGTGAATTGTTGACCCAACTCGGCATGCCATTTGCAAAATAATAAAAGGAGGCGAACTACGTGGCTAAAAAATCAATGATTGCTAAAAACAAACGCCCTGCTAAGTTCTCAACTCAAGAATACACTCGTTGCGAACGTTGCGGACGTCCACATTCAGTTTATCGTAAATTTCATCTTTGCCGTATTTGCTTCCGCGAACTTGCCTATAAAGGTCAAATTCCCGGCGTGAAGAAAGCTAGCTGGTAAACCAGAAAACTCGCATAAAGGAGGTAAATCATCCAATGGTCATGACAGATCCAATCGCAGACTTTCTGACACGTATTCGTAACGCCAACATGGTGAAACACGAATCCCTGGAAGTGCCTGCATCAAAAATCAAACGTGACATCGCTGAGATCCTGAAAAAAGAAGGATTTGTTCGCGATGTTGAGTATATCGAAGATGACAAACAAGGCGTGATCCGCGTTTTCTTGAAATATGGGAAAAACGGCGAACGCGTCATCACCAACTTGAAACGTATCTCCAAACCAGGCTTGCGGGCTTATGTCAAAGCTGACGAAGTGCCAAAAGTATTGAACGGTTTGGGTATCGCGATCTTGTCTACTTCTGAAGGTGTTATCACTGATAAAGAAGCTCGGGCGAAAAATATCGGCGGCGAAGTTGTCGCTTACGTATGGTAATCCAATAATTACACAAGGAGGTGTCTTCAAGTGAGTCGTATCGGTAATAAAATCGTTGTGCTTCCTGCTGGCGTCGAAGTCAAGCAAGACGGCAACAACATCACTGTCAAGGGTCCTAAAGGTGAATTGACTCGTCCTTTCTCTTCTGATATCAAAATGAATATCGAAGGAAACGAAGTAACATTCACTCGTCCTAACGACAGCAAAGAAATGAAAACAATCCACGGAACAACTCGTGCCAACTTCAACAACATGGTCGTAGGTGTTTCCGAAGGTTTCCAAAAAGCATTGGAACTCCAAGGTGTCGGTTATCGTGCTCAATTGCAAGGTAAAAAACTTGTATTGGCAGTCGGTTACTCTCATCCAGTAGAAATCGATGCACCAGCTGGGATCGAGATTGAAGTACCAAGTAACACTTCAATCATCGTGAAAGGAATCAATAAAGAAGTTGTCGGCGAATTGGCTGCCAACATCCGTGGCGTTCGTCCGCCAGAACCTTATAAAGGCAAAGGGATCCGCTATGTTGGCGAATTCGTGCGTCGTAAAGAAGGTAAAACCGGTAAATAATCGTTTGCATAAAAGTCCGTTTTCGTTTGGCGGCCAACTGGTCACAGACGGGGACTTTTGCTGTGAGCGAATCGCGGCTTAGGCCAGCAAATACAAAGAGGTGACAATTGTGATTACAAAACCAGATAAAAACAAAACACGTCAAAAGCGTCATAGTCGTGTACGTAACAAAATCTCTGGTACTGCTGAGTGCCCACGCTTGAACGTTTTCCGTTCTAACAAAAACATCTACGCGCAAGTAATTGATGACGTAGCGGGTGTGACGCTAGCAAGTGCCTCTACCTTGGATAAAGAAATTTCAGGTAGCACAAAAACCGAACAAGCACAAGCTGTCGGAAAATTAGTTGCAGAACGTGCTGCAGCCAAAAATGTTAAAGTCGTTGTCTTTGACCGTGGTGGGTACCTTTACCATGGCCGTGTGCAAGCTTTGGCTGAAGCTGCACGCGAAAATGGACTTGAATTTTAAGAGAAGGAGGAACACCATTCATGACTTACATTGATCCAAAGCATTTGGAATTGGAAGATCGCGTTGTTGCCATCAACCGCGTTACTAAAGTAGTTAAAGGTGGACGTCGTCTGCGTTTTGCGGCTCTGGTAGTCGTTGGTGACAAAAACGGTCATGTGGGCTTTGGTACCGGTAAAGCACAAGAAGTACCAGAAGCAATCCGCAAAGCTATCGAAGCTGCGAAGAAAAACCTGGTCGAAGTGCCAATGGTCGGTTCTACTATCCCTCACGAAGTCATCGGCGTATTCGGCGGCGGTCGCATCTTGATGAAACCAGCAGTAGAAGGTTCTGGAGTTGCAGCCGGCGGACCAGTTCGTGCGGTCTTGGAATTGGCCGGTGTTGTGGATATTACATCCAAATCACTTGGCTCCAACACACCAATCAACGTAGTACGTGCCACTGTTGAAGGTTTGAAACAATTGAAACGGGCTGAAGAAGTTGCAGAACTTCGCGGCAAATCCGTTGAAGAATTGATCGGATAAGGAGGACAAGTATAATGGCTGAATTGAAAATTACTTTGAAGCGCAGCATTATCGGTCGTCCTCAAAACCAACGGGACACCGCTAAAGCATTGGGCTTGAACAAAATCAACGCTACTGTAGTGAAACCTGCCAATGAAGCAATCAAAGGCATGGTTAACACTATTTCCCACTTGGTAGAAGTCGAAGAAGTTTGATTCTTTGCTTCACGCTATTTTGATTAAGGAGGTGCCAACCTATGAAACTTCATGAATTGAAACCTGCAGAAGGTTCTCGTCAAGTACGTAATCGTGTCGGTCGCGGAACTTCATCCGGTAACGGTAAAACTTCCGGACGCGGACAAAAAGGTCAAAAATCCCGTTCAGGCGGTGGTGTACGTTTAGGCTTTGAAGGGGGACAAACTCCATTGTTCCGTCGTTTGCCAAAACGCGGCTTTACTAACATCAACCGTAAAGAATACGCAGTGATTAACTTGGATGTCTTGAACCGATTTGAAGACGGAACTGAAGTAACCCCTGTTACTTTGGTAGAAGCTGGAATCGTGAAATCCGAAAAAGCTGGAATTAAAGTTCTTGCTAACGGCGAATTGACTAAGAAATTGACTGTGAAAGCAGCTAAATTCTCAAAAGCAGCTGAAGAAGCTATCGTCGCTGCCGGCGGATCTATCGAGGTGATCTGATGATTAAGCTGTTGCGGGACTCGTTTAAAGTCAAAGAGATCCGTTCGAAGATTTTCTTTACGATCTTTGCCTTGTTCGTCTTTCGTCTTGGTGCCCACATTACGGTACCGGGCGTAGACGCCAGCCGTCTGCAAAGCATCTCAGAACTGCCTTTTTTGAACATGTTGAATATCGTAAGTGGTAGCGCAATGCAAAACTTCTCGATCTTCGCCATGGGGGTTTCACCTTACATTACGGCTTCGATTGTAATCCAACTCTTGCAGATGGATATCATTCCGAAGTTTGTAGAATGGTCGAAACAAGGGGAAGTCGGTCGTCGCAAGTTAAATCAGGCGACACGGATCTTGACCCTGATCCTGGGCTTTATCCAGTCTATCGGGATCACATTTGGTTTTAATTCCTTCACTCAGTTGGGCTTTGTCAAAGACACAACGGTTACGAATTTTGCTGTGATCGGACTGATTTTGACTGCCGGGACGATGTTCGTTACCTGGCTGGGGGAACAAATTACTGAAAAAGGCGTCGGAAACGGCGTATCTATGATCATCTTTGCCGGGATTATCTCTCGGGTGCCAACAGACGTCAAGACACTGATTGAAGATTACTTCATTAACATTGAGTCTTCTGAAATCTGGAAATCGGCGATCTTTATGGCAGTTTTGATCATTGCGATCTTGGTTATCGTGACCTTGGTGACATATGTGCAGCAAGCGGAACGCAAGATCCCAATCCAATATACAAAACGGGTGCAAGGTGCGCCAACTAGCAGCTATCTGCCAATCAAGGTGAATGCTGCCGGCGTTATCCCGGTCATTTTTGCCAGCTCTTTCATCGCTACTCCGAATGCAATTTTGCAAGCAGTGGCGACTAACCATCAAGGTGAAGGTTGGTATGAAGTGATGACCCAAATCTTCAGCTACAACACGGTTCCCGGTGCTATTATTTACACCGTACTAATCGTTGCGTTTACTTTCTTCTACGCGTTTGTACAGGTTAACCCTGAGAAATTAGCGGAAAATCTGCAGAAACAAGGCAGCTACATTCCAAGTGTGCGGCCAGGGAAAGGAACTGAAGATTATGTCTCCGGACTGTTGATGCGTTTGAGCGCTGTTGGTGCTGTATTCCTCGGTATGGTAGCTTTGCTGCCAATCGTGGCGCAGATGGTTTGGAATCTGCCTCAATCCATTGGTTTGGGGGGAACAAGTTTATTGATCGTTATCGGTGTCGCGTTGGAAACTGCTAAACAGTTGGAAGGCTTGATGTTGAAACGGAAATATACTGGTTTTATCAATTAACGTTGCAGCGGGTTGAGGAATCTTCCTCAACGCCGTTACACCGCTACAGGAGGAGTTAGCATGAACCTTGTATTGATGGGTCTGCCAGGTGCTGGCAAAGGGACTCAGGCAGAACGGATCGTTGCTGAATTTAAAATTCCCCAAATTTCAACTGGCGATATGTTTCGGGCGGCAATGGCCAACGAAACTAAGCTAGGTATGGAAGCTAAGTCATACATGGACAAAGGTGAGCTGGTTCCAGACGATGTCACTAATGGTATCGTGAAGGAACGCTTAGCACAACCGGATACAGAGAACGGCTTTTTGCTGGACGGGTTTCCGCGAACATTGGATCAAGCACAAGCGCTGGATCAAATGCTCACAGACCTGGGTAAAAAACTGGACGCTGTTATCGAAATCCATGTCCCTGAAGAGATCCTCGTTGAGCGTTTAGCCGGACGCTATATTTGTCGCAACTGCGGCGCTACCTATCACAAGATCTTCAATCCTACCAAGGTAGAAGGCACTTGCGATCGCTGCGGTGGCCATGAATTTTACCAACGGGAAGATGATAAGCCTGAGACGGTCAAAAATCGTCTCGCTGTCAATATCAAAAGTAGTGAACCGATCTTGAGTTATTATAAAGACCAAGGTTTATTGCAGTCTATTGATGGCGATCGTGAAATCGATGCTGTATTTAACGATGTTAAAAAAATCATCGAGTAACGAATGCTGCCACAGCCGACTTGCAACCCTAAAACTTTCTCTTGCGAAGTTTGACATAGTGTGATAAAATATGTCAGTCCGACTTCTAGCGTTTGTTAGAAGCAACTTTTTTGAGAATCTCAGGTGGGAACCCCGGTGTTTCCGCCATTTTATCGTGTGAAAATCACAAGTACAAGGAGGTACTGTGCGTGGCAAAAGAAGATGTGATCGAAATCGAAGGTACAGTCGTCGAAACTTTGCCGAATGCAATGTTTAAAGTGGAGTTGGAAAACGGACACCAAGTGCTGGCTACAGTTTCCGGAAAGATTCGGATGCACTACATCCGTATTCTGCCTGGTGACAAAGTGACTGTGGAGTTGTCTCCATATGATCTTTCCCGCGGCCGAATCACTTACCGCTTTAAGTAATTGTACTCCGTAAAACTACAGGAGGTATTATCATGAAAGTAAGACCATCAGTAAAACCAATGTGCGAACATTGTAAAGTGATCCGTCGTAAAGGTCGGGTCATGGTGATTTGCCCAGCAAATCCAAAACATAAACAACGTCAAGGATAATCGGAGGTGTAACAAAGTATGGCTCGTATTGCAGGAGTAGATATTCCTCGTGATAAACGCGTAGTCGTTTCCCTTACTTATATTTACGGTATTGGTAACACTACTGCGAAACAAGTTTTAGCTAATGTTGGTGTTTCTGAAGACGTACGTGTTCGTGATTTGACTAACGAACAAACAGACGCTATCCGTGCTGAAATTGATAAATTAAAAGTTGAAGGTGACCTTCGTCGTGAAGTCAACCTGAACATCAAACGATTGATGGAAATCGGTTCATACCGTGGTATCCGTCACCGTCGCGGCCTGCCTGTTCGTGGTCAAAACACTAAGAACAACGCACGTACCCGCAAAGGCCCTTCTAAAACAGTGGCTGGTAAGAAAAAATAATTCCTAAGTGAAGGAGGTTAAAACTTCATGGCAGCAAAAAAAGTGAGTCGCAAACGCCGTGTGAAAAAGAATATTGAAGCGGGTATCGCGCATATCCACTCAACATTCAACAATACAATCGTTATGATCACTGATGTTCACGGAAATGCATTAGCATGGTCATCAGCTGGTTCTCTGGGCTTCAAGGGTTCTAAAAAATCTACGCCTTTCGCAGCACAAATGGCAGCAGAAACTGCTACTAAAGCCGCAATGGAACATGGTTTGAGAACTGTAGAAGTAACCGTTAAAGGACCTGGTTCAGGACGTGAAGCAGCAATTCGTTCTTTACAAGCAGCAGGTTTGGAAGTATCTGCTATCCGTGACGTAACTCCAGTTCCTCATAATGGATGCCGCCCTCCAAAACGCCGTCGTGTTTAATGAGTGCTGCTCATCTTGAGTGCAACAAAGTAACGTCATTAAGCAGGACACTTTTCGTTTTGAAAGGGGTAAAAGATAAGAATGATTGAATTCGAAAAACCAAGAATCGCTAAGATTGATGAAGAAAAAGATTATGGCAAGTTCGTTGTAGAACCTCTGGAAAGAGGCTACGGGACTACTTTAGGCAATTCCCTGCGTCGTATTTTACTTTCTTCTTTGCCAGGTGCAGCAATCACAAGCATCCAGATCGATGGTGTTTTACACGAATTCTCAACTGTCAAAGGTGTACGGGAAGACGTGGCACAGATCATCTTGAACATCAAAGGCCTCGCCCTGAAGATGTACACGCAAGAAGAAAAAACCCTTGAAATCGACATTACCGGACCAGCAACCGTAACTGCCGGCGATATTATTGTCGACAGCGATGTAGAAATCTTGAATAAAGATATGTACATCTGTTCTGTTTCCGAAGGTGCGACTTTCCATGCTCGTTTGACTGTCAAACCGGGACGTGGCTATGTTCAAGCTGACGAAAACAAAAAAGAAGATATGCCTATTGGCGTTCTTCCGGTTGATTCAATCTATACCCCCGTTCATCGTGTTAACTATCAAGTTGAAAATACACGGGTCGGACGTCGGGATGATTTCGATAAATTAACGATGGAAATCTGGACAGACGGATCCATTTTGCCATTAGAAGCTATGAGTCTGGCTGCGAAGATCATGACTGAGCATTTGGATATTTTTGTGAATCTGACGGATGAAGCGAAAAACGCTGAAATCATGATTGAAAAAGAAGAAACACAAAAAGAAAAAATGCTGGAGATGACCATCGAAGAACTGGACTTGTCCGTTCGTTCCTATAACTGTCTGAAACGTGCCGGAATCAACACCGTTCAAGAATTGACCAACAAGTCTGAACCGGAAATGATCAAAGTACGTAACCTGGGCCGTAAATCTCTTGAAGAAGTCAAAGCAAAACTGCATGACTTGGGACTTGGTCTGCGTAAAGACGACTAGGAAAGTAATTTGGAATAGGAGGAAACCCACGTGAGTTACCGCAAATTAGGACGCACATCCAGCCAACGTAAAGCGATGTTGCGTGATTTGACTACTGATTTAATCATCAACGAACGCATCGTGACGACAGAAGCTCGCGCGAAAGAAGTTCGCTCAACTGCTGAAAAAATGATCACTCTTGGGAAACGTGGAGATCTGCATGCTCGTCGCCAAGCTGCTGCTTTCGTACGTAACGAAGTCGCAAGCATTCGCGAAGAAAACGAAGAAATCGTTATCGAATCTGCTTTGCAAAAGCTGTTCAATGACGTTGCCCCTCGTTATGCAGAACGCCAAGGTGGATACACTCGTATCTTGAAAACTGAACCACGTCGCGGCGATGCTGCACCAATGGTTATTTTGGAACTGGTTTAAAATCACACTTAACATCACTTTATGGATGAACTTTCAGAGTGTTATGATGTTGGAAGGCTTGATATCTTTCCGAGTCTAGCTCAGCGCTGCATCCCGGCTTTTGTCGGGATGTATGCACTCATCATAAAGTGCTTTTTTTTTGCTCTCAATCTGTGTCAAGACAGCTGTTCTTTGTAAGATACCTGTCTGCTGAAACTTGTTTTGAGCTGTCCGATGTTTGCCGTTTCTTTAAACATTTTGGTGGCTGCCTACATCGGAGAGCTTAAAAAGGGCAGATATATTTGAAATGAACGACTTTTTTTGGTAGATTGATGAAGTATGTAAGTGGTTGTGAAAAAGTGGCGGAAGGTTACGAAAATCACCGTCAAAAGTGTATCTAAATATAGGAGAATGACTATGGATCCGATCATCGAATTAGCAGATATCACATTTAAATATGATCCCGAAGATACTCGACCAGCCTTGAATGGGGTCTCACTGACGATTGAAAAAGGCGAGTGGGTTGCGATTATCGGCCACAACGGCTCTGGTAAATCGACGTTGGCAAAGACGATCAACGGACTATTGCTGCCGCAAGCCGGTACGGTAAAAGTCGGGGGACTAGCCCTCAACGAAGAAAATATTTGGGAAATCCGTAAAATGGTAGGGATGGTGTTCCAAAATCCCGACAATCAGTTTGTCGGCTCCACTGTTGAAGATGATGTCGCCTTTGGGATGGAAAATCAAGGAATCCCACGAGAAGATATGCTTCTGCGGGTCCAACAAGCCTTGGAACAGGTGAAGATGACTGATTTCAAAACACGGGAACCAGCCCGGCTATCCGGTGGTCAAAAACAGCGGGTCGCGATTGCCGGTGTGGTGGCACTTAGCCCAGATATTATCATTTTGGACGAAGCGACCAGCATGTTGGATCCTGAAGGGCGAGAAGAAGTCATCGCTACGATTCAAAAAATCAAGGAACAAAACGATTTGACCGTGCTTTCCATCACCCACGATATCGACGAAGCAGCCAATGCCAGCCGTGTCCTGGTGATGAAAGAAGGCGAGTTAATTGATGGAGGAACGCCGGAAAAAATCTTTTCTGCCGGACCGAAGCTGATTGAATTGGGCTTAGACCTGCCGTTTCCTGAAAAATTAAAAGCGGCCCTGAAAGCTCGCGGCATACAAGTTCCTCAAGAGTATTTGACAGAAGAAAGGATGGTGGACTGGTTATGGACATCCGTTTTGAAAAAGTAGACTATACTTACCAGCCCGGTACACCTTTTGAAACGCGGGCGTTGTTTGATATCGATTTGACGGTTCTGGAAGGCTCCTACACGGCTTTGGTGGGTCATACCGGCAGTGGCAAGTCTACATTGCTGCAACACCTTAATGCGCTGTTAAAGCCGACTTCTGGTGTTGTTAAGATTGGTGATCGGACCATTACACCAGACACGGACAATAAAAATCTGAAACCAATCCGTAAAAAAGTCGGAATCGTCTTCCAGTTTCCGGAAGCGCAGTTGTTTGAAGAGACAGTCGCCAAAGATATCGCTTTTGGCCCTAAAAACTTCGGTGTCTCTGAGGAAGAGGCTGTCAAATTGGCAGAAGAATATCTGGGGCTGGTAGGATTGGATGCTAGTTATATGGACCGCTCCCCCTTTGATCTTTCCGGTGGACAGATGCGACGGGTAGCGATTGCCGGTGTTCTGGCGATGGAACCAGAAGTGTTGGTTTTGGACGAGCCGACAGCGGGTCTTGATCCCCAAGGCCGTAAAGAAATGATGGAGATGTTTTGGCGGCTGCATGAGGAAAAGCAGATGACTATCGTCTTGGTCACCCATCTGATGGATGATGTGGCAGATTATGCAGACTATGTCTACGTTTTGGAAAAAGGCCGTATCGCCAAATGCGGTACCCCTCAGGAAGTCTTTGAAGATGTCCGCTGGGTAGAAGAAAAACAGATTGGCGTGCCGACCGCAACAGCCTTTGCTGAAAAATTGCAGGAAAAAGGGCTGACTTTTGACCATTTGCCGTTGACTGCAGATGCGTTGGCGGACCAATTGCTGCGAATGGGAGGACTGTCCCATGATGAATAAACTGATTTTTGGCCGCTATATCCCTGGAGATTCTGTTATCCATAAACTGGATCCCCGGGCCAAGCTGGTTGCCAGTTTTTACTTTATTGGTATTATTTTTCTGGCGAATAACTGGCAGACCTATTTGTTTGCGGCAGTCTTTACGCTGGTTTGTGTGTTGTTATCCAAGATTAGCCTCAGCTTCTTTATTCGCGGCGTGCGACCGCTAATTTGGTTGATTCTCTTCACAGTGGCGCTACAGATGTTCTTTACTGTCGGTGGCACCGTTTATTGGAGCTGGTGGATCTTTACACTGACTGAATTTGGTTTGAAAAATGGGATTTTCATCTTCTGTCGTTTCATTCTGATCATCTTCATGTCAACCTTGCTGACGTTGACGACAGCGCCATTGGAATTGTCAGATGCGATTGAGTACATCTTGCGGCCATTGAAAGTGATTCGTTTTCCGGTTCATGAGATTTCTTTGATGCTGTCAATTGCGTTGCGTTTTGTACCGACCTTGATGGATGAAACAGAGAAGATCATGAATGCACAGCGAGCACGGGGGGTAGATTTTGGTGAAGGCAATCTGATCCAAAAAATGAAGGCAGTTATCCCGCTGTTGATTCCGTTGTTTGTATCTAGCTTCAATCGGGCAGAAGACCTGGCAACTGCCATGGAAGCGCGGGGGTATAACGGCGGTGAGGGGCGGACAAAATATCGCAAGCTGGATTGGCATCTGCGAGACAGCGTGACGATTTTACTGTTTGCGGCCTTTACAGCAGTGCTGGTCTTTTTACGAAATTAACCAATCGGATAGCACGCAGTCGGTTGCTTTTGGGCCGGCTGCGTTTTTTGCAAGATGAAAACTATTTCTTGTGATGAATCATGCTCAAGGGCTGACTGGACTATTTTGCGGTAATCCAATTGTTAGAGAGCACAAATCACGCAGGTATACTTTGATAGGAGGGAAAAATAAATGGTACGCTATAAAGCAATCATCATGTATGATGGGACAAATTTCAGCGGATTTCAGCGGCAACCCAACGGACGAACCGTACAAGAAGAGTTGGAGAAACTGCTGACAAAGATGGCAGATGGGACGCCGATTATGGTGCATGGTTCCGGTCGAACCGATGCAGGGGTCCATGCCTTGGGTCAGGTGATTCATTTTGATTTTCCTTATGAACGGCCACTGGAGAGGATGCGCTTTGCATTGGATACCCAGTCACCGGAAGACATCGCTGTCAGACAGGTGGAGCTGGTGGATGAGAATTTCCACGCCCGCTACTTAGTGACGGAAAAAACGTACCAGTTTAAGGTAGATATCGGTAAGCCTCGGAGCCCTTTTCGGCGAAATTATGCGAGTTACTACTCTTATCCACTAGATTTAGAGTTGATTCGTCGCGCGTTGCCGGATCTTTTGGGAACCCATGATTTCACCTCTTTTTGTGCTAGCGGCAGCTCAGTAGAAGACAAGGTGCGAACCATTCATGAAGCGAGCATGTCGGTAAATGAGGCCGGCGATCAGTTGACGTTTACTTTTCGTGGGGACGGCTTTTTGTATAAGATGATCCGGATTCTGGTGGGAACTTTGCTGAAGATTGGCAATGGTCGTCTAGCAGCAGACAGTCTGCCGGCAATTCTTGCTGCGAAGGATCGTAATTTGGCAGGACCAACGGCGCATCCAGAGGGGTTGTATTTGGTAGAAGTGCGTTATGATGGTGTAAAAGGGATTGACCGCCAGATGCTGTCAGATCGCAAATAAGAAGTCTCAGGCAGTCTATAGTCTTGAAAAAATCTGCTGCCGGCAAAAAATCTTTTGCAGTAGCAAGATGCGCTCATTTACAATGGCAGTTTTACGGAGAGCTGCCCCACGAGAAAGTGTCATAAATAATTTTAAAGTGCTAAACAGCGGATGTTAACCACAATTAATAAAAAGGATACGGATGAGGAACATTTGTGACAATTTTCATGTCCTAGTCTGAAATGAGAACATCACCGTACGTGTCAAGAGAAGTGAATGACGCTGACCTCCCTTGATGAAATCAAGGTTAGTAGCTTTTGAAATTTTTAGCAAAGAAAAGCCGACGCTCTTCCACTGCGTTTAATGGAAGAGCGTCGGCTTTTGGAGTCTCACAGTTGGTAGTGTTCGCTTTAGAAGACGGTGAATCAGCTATTGTCACAGCCCCAGGTTGTTTAGTAACAGATTTAAAGTCAATGCTTTGCAGTCGTGTCTGTCACTAATTCTAAAGTTTTTTTTCGTCTGCTGCGCCATTTGCTATAGCCCAGATCAAAGAGGCCAAACAAGAGGGTGCAACCAAAGAATAGAGCGACGCCAGCTTTGAAGCCTTGTGGTGCATAATGAAAGGCGATGTCGTGTTTACCCGCAGGCACCGTGACGGAGACAAAGGCATCCTGAAAGGCGGTTACAGTTGCAGGTTTGCCGTCTACAGTAACGCTCCAGCCTTTTTCATAAGGGATGGTAGTCACCAGCAGCTGTTCTTTATCAGCAGTGACTGTACCGGTAGCGTCTTGTTTACCGACTTTTAAGTCAACCCCTTTGGCCTGTAATGTATCCATTGCCTCTTGATAAGCTGTGGTATCCAGGAAAAGGGCTTGCGGGTTTTGGAAGCTGATCTCAGAAGTACCGTAAAAGCTGGCGGTGAAGGTGACGGTCGTTTCTTTGTCATAATAGCCCAGATCGTAATATTGACCGGTGATATTGATCTGGCTTTTTCTTTGGGTGCCGTTGACAAAGAGTGTAACTGTCGAACTTTTTAACTGGCCAAAATCTTTCGGATACAAGCTGAGGTAGGCCTGTTTGTGAGCGGGTACTGTGACTTCCCAAGTAACATCTTTGGCAGCATTCGGATTTTCTTCCTTGATGCTTGTGTAAATTCCGCTAGTGGTGACGGTGGCATTGGCAGTCTCCTTTAAAACCAGCGGCTGGAAGGTAAAATACTGCAGTTCTAGCCCGGATAAACCGTTCAAGAGGTTGGTTTGACAGGTCAGGTTATCATTTTCCGGTTGCAAAATATCGGCTGCGTTAGGATCGGTCAGCAGCCCCAACGGCAGCGCATTTGTATTTTCGTAAGACAAGTAGTTTTTAGTCTCGCCGTTTTTGGTAAAGCCGTATTTAGACAGGGCTTCTTTAGTTAAATTGTACTTGATCCCCAGCAAGCTGTCGCCAATCAGTGTGTTGTTGGCATAGCGGATATTCAGATTAGTTCCCCGTGAACGAAAACCCAGCTTGTCCAGATAGCCGGAGGAGTGTCGGTTACGGATGGAAGAAAACATGCTGATGCCACTATAGCCATAGTTCAAGCCGTCATTTGAGGAAACGCCGTCGAGGTTTTCCATTCGAAAGAAGCTGTCATTGGCGGCGGTATTCTTATCTACCAGCGCTTTGATTTCGGGATAAGGTTCGGTATATAAGCTGCGAGAGGCATAGTTCCAATCTTGCAAAATCCCTCGTACCATGCCGCCGGTGTTCAACGCCACTTCGCCACAGACCGTTACTAACAGCACAATGGTAAAGACCTTTTGACTCATAGCGCCGATTTTTTGACAGGTGAATAAGGCTAGATACAGCAATACAAAACAAAGCGTCAAAAGGAAAGAAGAAAATTTTAGATAGTCGTAACTGCCTTGCGGGCGCATCCCAAAAGCCAGGCAAAATGCTGCTGCTAATAAGAGGAGCAAAGCCGCAAAAGTTTGCCAGTCTTTCAGCTTCAATTGTTCCCAACCGTAACCTGCCAACATCACCACCAAAAAAGAAAAGAGAAAAGCGTAGCGGAATAAAAACATGTTGGGGGCATGCATGCCGTGCCAGAACAGATTCAAAGGTGCCAGATAAAAACTGGCAATCAAAACAGCAAAGATTCCGGCATACAATAGCTTGTCACGTAAGCGGATTTTGCGACTGATGAAATAAAACAGACACAGCGCCAACGGTAAAAGGCCGGCATAAATAAAAGGGATGGAACCGTATTTGGTCGTGTCGTAAACCCCAATCATATTTTTGATCAAAAGATCCAGTGGAGCCGTCGCTTCGGTTTTCAGCTTGGTAATGGAAGACAGCGTTTCACCGTTTGCCGCCAAATCCATAACTGCCGGCAAAATCATAATCATAGAAGCACCGCCAGACAAAAGGGCGGTCAGACCATAAGGGAGTACGTAGCGTAAGTTGTGCTTAGGAGCCATAAAGAAGTGGGCGATGAAATACAGCGCCGAGAAGATTGCAATCATAAAGCCGGTATAAAAACTGGTAACAAACATCAGCAAGTAGCTGAAAAACAGCAGCCGGGGGCCTTTGCCGGCTAAGATGCGGTCGATGCCCCAGATAATTAGTGGCAACCAGACAAAAGCATCTAGCCACATAATCAATTCCGAGTGGGCGGTGACAAAGGACATCAAGCTGTAAAAAATAGCGAGAATCACATGATAGGCTCGCGGCAGCTTAAAGGTGTGTTTTGCGTAAAACCAGAAAGCCAAACCAGCCGAACCGATCTTGATCAATGTTAAAAAGTAAAGAGCGTCTGGCATCATGCGATTGGGAAAGAAGATTACAAGGGGGGTGAACAAGCCTCCCAGATAATAAGAGACCAAAGACAGGTAATTTAATCCCAAAGAAGCATTCCAAGTATAGAGGGCCCCTTGCTTGCCCAATAACATATTGCGATAGCTGGCATGAAAGTTAGAAAACTGGGAGAAGGCATCGCTAGCCAGGACACTGCGGGAGCTGCCGGGATAAATGCCGATGGTCAGATAGACCAATGCCATAATAGCAAAAGGAATAAAAAAGCTGGCCGCCAGATAGCGGCGGTTGTCTTTAATGAAGCGTCGTTGTTTGGAAAACATATCGTCACCCTTTGTGTATGATTGCAGGCATTGACAGGAAAAAGTTCGTCACCCCTGCTTGTTGTGGAAAATAATCCCACTGTTCAGTTTACCATATCAACAGCCGAAATTGAAAAAGCTGCGCTGGTTTACGCAACCCTTCTGAAAGCTTTCCAGCAAAGTATAAAAAATACTTCTTTCTGTGACTGAATAATTTGTGATAGTTATTTAATTTTTTTAAAAAGGAGAGAATTATGGGATATGTATGTATTTTAGATTAAAAAATATCTTGACTTTTAATTTTAGCTGTTGTATTTTAATAGTATAAAAAACATATTATTTTGCGCTGGCGAGGCGGCACATATACTGAAACTGTCGGGGACTTTTAGTCTGCGGCAGTTTTTTTATTAAAGACAACGCCGATTTTGCTGCGCCTGGTACTGGGGATGAACTAGTTTCATGTGGGTGGACAACTTCTCGATGACACGAGCAGACAGCAATAAATAATAAAAAAACCGCCTGCAGATGCAGACGGTTTGAAGGTCGTAAGATTAAACGCGCTCAACTTTTCCTGATTTCAAAGCACGAGCTGAAACCCAAACTTTCTTAGGTTTGCCATCGATCAATACGCGTACTTTTTGCAAGTTAGGTTTAACTGTGCGTTTTGTAGCGTTCAGCGCATGGGAGCGGTTATTTCCACTTTTTGTTTTACGTCCTGTAAAGTAACAAACTTTAGCCATGTTAATTGTTCCTCCTTTGCCTTGATGTCAGAGCGCATAAATTCGCTCATACCAAAAGAATTTATCACAATTCTCCAAGTTTTGCAAGAGGATTTTCTGTGAAACATTGACATTTACCGACAAACCATGTAAATTTAAGTCCGTCCTGTGACTGTTGTGCCCTAGAAAGACAGGGGGCTCGGCTTTTATTTAAGACATCCCTATGATAGAATACTATAGAAGAAACGGGCGCTTTTTCCTTTGAAAACAGTCTTTTGAGACTTTGTCATTTTTGAGGGTTGAAAAGGCGCATTTTGCAGTAAACTGATTTTTATCAGGCAATGATCAGAATAATTTCAGCAAGGGGGCTATTACATGGCTGTAAAAATCAAGACCCAAGCCGGGACCATCGAAATCACCAATGACGTGATCGCCACAGTAGTAGGCGGCGCGGCTACGGATGTTTTTGGGATCGTTGGCATGGCCAGCAAAAAGCAGATCAAAGACAACATCAATGAAATCCTGAAACGGGAAAACTACTCTCGCGGCGTAGTCGTACGTCAAGAGGAAAATGGCATTGCAGTAGATGTCTATACGATTGTCAGCTACGGTACGAAGATCTCCGAGGTCTCTCGCAACGTGCAGGAAAAAGTAAAATACAACTTGGAAACGATGCTAGGCGTGACGGCTAACTCCGTCAATGTTTTTGTCCAAGGGGTACGTGTACTGCCTGACTAGAGAGGCAGCCATCCGCCTGTTAGTGAGGGGGATGGATTTGAAGGAGGATTACTGTGAATCAAACGAATATCACTGCCGGCCAGTTCTCTGAAATGGTGCAGGCGGGCGCAAACCGCTTACAAGCAAATGCTGAGTATGTCAACTCATTGAACGTTTTTCCGGTGCCGGACGGCGATACCGGAACAAATATGAACATGTCCATGCAATCCGGTGCCAAAGCCGTGTCTGATTCCCCTTCTGAAAAAGTTGGCGAATTGGCGCAAGTTCTGGCACGGGGTCTTTTGATGGGGGCGCGGGGAAATTCCGGCGTTATCCTGTCACAATTGTTCCGCGGCTTTTCCAAGCAAGTCGTGACCGTTGATGAGCTGAATGCGACTCAACTGGCACAAGCCTTTACCCACGGGGTGGAAACAGCGTATAAAGCTGTGATGAAACCGGTGGAAGGAACTATTTTGACGGTTGCTCGAGTAGCAGCTGAATTTGGCGAGCGTAAAGCTGCTGAAACCGAAGATGTCATCGAAGTGATGAAGGCGGTTGTCAGCGGTGGTAAGCGAGCATTGGCTAAGACACCTGACTTGTTGCCGGTTTTGAAAGAAGTTGGCGTCGTGGACAGTGGCGGTCAAGGACTGCTTTATGTCTATGAAGGGTTCTTGGCAGCCTTGACTGGTGAATACCAAGCTGACGAAACCTTTGAACCAACACCGGCTGCAATGGAAGAAATGGTGAATGCCGAGCATCATCGCAGCATTCAAGGACAGTTAGCCACTGAGGACATCAAGTTCGGTTACTGTACTGAAATTATGGTGAAAATTGGTGAAGGCCCAACAGTCGATGACAATTTCGACTACGAAACCTTCCGTAATTATTTGAATGAACTGGGGGATTCACTGTTGGTGGTCAACGACGATGAAATCATCAAAGTCCACGTCCACACGGAACACCCGGGTGAAGTCATGAACTACGGCCAAAAATTTGGCTCACTGGTGAAAGTGAAAGTCGACAATATGCGTGTGCAGCACGAAACAATTTTGGAACATGACCAACAAGTGGAAGCTTTCACTGGTGACGCTGCACCAGCGCCACGTATTCCTTATGCGGTAATTGCGATTGCAGCGGGCAATGGGGTTGGTGAACTGTTCAAGAGTCTGGGAGCGAGCTACATCATCAATGGCGGTCAGACCATGAACCCTAGTACAGAAGATATCTTGAAGGCCATTGAAGAAGTCAATGCCGATAAAGTTATCATTTTACCAAACAATAAAAACATCTTCATGGCCGCTGATCAAGCAGCTGAAGTAGCTGAAATCCCGGTAGTTGTTGTGCCAGCTAAGACAATTCCTCAAGGGATGACTGCGATGCTTTCCTTCAACGAACAAGCGGATTTGGAAGCCAACAAAGAAGCGATGACAGAAGCCTTGGAAAGTGTTGTTTCCGGCTCTGTGACGCATGCGATTCGCAACACGTCTATTGACGGTATCGAAATCACAGAAGGCGACTTCATCGGTATGGTGGACAGCAAGATTGTGATTTCCGAAAAAGATCGGGTGCAGACAGCGGTAGATACATTGAACAAAATGCTCAATGAAGACACCGAAATCGTAACTATCATCTTTGGGGATGAAGCAAAAGAAAAAGAAGCACAAAGTATTGCAGATCAGCTGACTGCGGCTCATCCAGATTTGGAAGTAGAGATTCACCAAGGCGATCAACCGGTTTATCCGTATTTGTTTGCTGCTGAATAAGAAAGATTCGGTCGGGCCTTTCCAGGTGTGTTTGAAAACGCCCGGTCCGGACGGGAAATAATGCAAGTTTGTGGACCGCTGAAAGTCTCCGTCACATATGGAGATTTCCAGCGGTTTTCTGCATGAAGGACAATAAGGCCAGAAATATTTCAAGAAAACCTTATTTAAAAGCTACATATTGGTGGCAGGTATGGCGAAAAATTTCGTAAAAGAGAGTTAACGGAGGTGAGTACATGAGCGGCTTGGAACAATCTGTCCAGTATTTGAAAGGTGTCGGGGAAAAGCGCGCCCAGGACTTGGCTAGTTTAGGAATCGAGACAATCGGGGATCTGCTGGGGTATTATCCGTTTCGCTATGAAGATATCCAGGAACGGAGCATCGAAGAGATTGGTGATCAGGAAAAAGTGACGTTAAAAGGGGTAGTTGTCGCGCCACCAGTGGTCAGTCGTTTCGGGTATAAAAAATCTATGCTGAAATTTCGAATGATGCAGGAACACGCGGTTTTCAATGTTTCCTTTTTTAATCAGCCTTATTTGAAAGACAAAGTGGAGCTGGGGGAAGAGCTGGCAGTCTACGGCAAGTGGGACGCTAAGAAAAAAGCCATGACTGGCATGAAAATTCTCGGAAGCGGGCAGCAAGGGGAATTTGCCCCCATCTACCATGTTTCCCAAAAAGTGAAACAAAAAACCTTGGTTCCGTTGATTCGGCAAGCTTTTGAAGATTTCGGAAATGAGATTGAAGAAAATTTGCCCTTGTCTTTGCAGGAAAAATATCGGCTGTTGGATCGGCGTCAGGCGATGTATGCCATGCACTTTCCAGTGAATCCAGAGCAGCACCATCAAGCCAAACGCCGCGTGGTTTTTGAGGAATTTTTCTTGTTTCAGATGAAAATTCAAGGGTTGAAGCAACAGGAAAAAGCCGCCAATAATGGCTTGGCAATCGCCTACGACAATGAGAGCTTAAAACGATTTATCGCCACACTGCCTTTTGAATTGACGACAGCGCAAAAGCGGGTGACCAATGAGATTTGCAGCGATATGAAAAGTCCACAGCACATGCAACGACTTTTGCAGGGGGATGTAGGTAGTGGGAAAACTGTTGTGGCAGCGATCGTCTTGTTTGCGGCGGTGACAGCGGGTTTTCAAGGGGCCTTAATGGTGCCGACAGAAATCTTAGCGCAACAGCACATGGAAAGTTTGAATGGCTTGTTTGATCCTTTAGAAGTCCGGACGGCGCTGTTGACCGGTTCTACTAGTACCAAAGAGCGAAAAGCTTTATTAGCTGAGCTTGCTGCCGGTGAAATTGATATTGTGGTGGGAACCCATGCGTTGATTCAAGAAGGGGTCGACTTTAGTAATCTGGGGCTGGTGATCACCGATGAACAGCATCGTTTCGGCGTTAACCAGCGACGAGTCTTACGGGAAAAAGGCTGGCGCCCAGATGTACTCTTTATGACGGCGACACCGATTCCCCGTACATTGGCGATTACCGCTTACGGGGAAATGGATGTATCGGTTATAGATGAGCTGCCTGCCGGTCGGATTCCGATTGAGACTCGGTGGGTTCGCCCTAGTCAATTGGACAGCGTCTTAGATTGGAGCCGGCGGGAGTTAAAAGCTGGTCACCAGATGTATGTCATTTGTCCGTTGATTGAAGAGTCGGAAATGCTGGATGTTAAAAATGCCACCGAAGTGTATGAGCACCTGCAGAATTTTTTTGCGCCAGAAGGTTATGGAGTCGGCTTGCTGCACGGCCGCATGAAAAATGTCGAGAAAGACGCCATTATGGAAGAATTCAAAGACGGCAAAACGCGGATTTTAGTGTCTACAACAGTAATCGAAGTTGGGGTCAATGTTCCCAATGCTACGGTGATGCTGATCATCGATGCCGATCGTTTTGGACTCGCACAGCTGCACCAGTTGCGGGGGCGGGTCGGTCGGGGCGCAGACGCCTCTTATTGTATCTTGGTGGCTGAGCCGAAAAACGAATACGGGCAGGAACGGATGAAAATCATGACTGAGACCAACAACGGTTTTTTGCTGAGCGAAAAGGATCTGGAGTTGCGGGGGCCGGGAGAAGTATTTGGTTTTCGACAGTCCGGACTGCCGCAGTTTGTGGCAGGAGATCTGGTGGCAGATGCAAATATCTTGGAAGTCGCCCGGGAGGAAGCCGCAGCTGTTTGGCAAATGAAAAATTGGCAGCAATTGCCGGAATACCAAGGTTTGGCTAAAGCAGTGACTGCCCCTGATAAGCAATTTTTTGATTAGACAAAAGACCGCTTGTCAGTAAGGCATCGGCTATCGAAGAGTTCCTGTGTTTTTCAACGTTTTTTTCGTTAGCTGTGGCCGGTAGTTGACTGTCTAGGCTCGTTAACTAGGCGTGTAGCTGCTTTTTGCTGAAAGACTAGCTGTGGCAGCTGGTTGTTTTTTCAGAAGGGATATTGTAAAGTTGTGATAAGAATTTACTTGTACCTGTAGGACAAGTACTCCCGAGTCACGGGATGAGTGGAGGAAAACGACAATGATGAGAATCGCAGTGGACGCGATGGGTGGCGATAATGCACCGAAAGCTATCGTGGAGGGTGTCGTCTTGGCGAAGAAAAACTTCCCGGACATCGAGTTCCAACTCTACGGCAAAGAAGCCGAAATCAAAAAATACCTGGAGGATGAGGAAAACATCAAAATCATCCACACCGATGAAAAAATTAACAGCGATGATGAACCAGTTAAGGCAATTCGTCGTAAAAAAAATGCGTCAATGGTATTAGCTGCCCAAGCTGTTAAAGATGGGGAAGCCGATGCCGTCTTTTCAGCTGGAAATACCGGTGCGTTGTTAGCGGCTGGCTTGTTTATTGTCGGGCGCATCAAAGGAATTGAACGCCCCGGTTTGATGTCGACACTGCCGGTGATGGGTAAGACGACGGGCTTTGACATGTTGGATCTTGGGGCCAATGCCGACAATAAAGCTGAACACCTGCACCAATATGCAATTTTAGGTTCTTTTTATGCTCGGAATGTGCGGAAGATTCAAAATCCACGCGTGGGGTTATTGAACAACGGTACCGAAGAAACCAAAGGCAGCGAGTTGACGAAAAAGGCTTTCCAACTACTTGCTGACGAACCGGCAATTAATTTTATCGGCAACGTCGAGGCGCGGGAATTGTTGAACGGTGCAGCCGATGTGGTCGTTACCGACGGCTTCACCGGAAATGCGGTGTTGAAATCCATCGAAGGAACAGCCCTGAATCTGATGGCGCTTTTGAAAGATGCGATCAACGGTTCCGGTACCAAAGGGAAATTAGGGGCCTTGCTTTTGAAAGATAGCCTATATACGTTAAAGGATGCTTTAGATTATTCTCAATACGGTGGGGCAGTCCTCTTCGGCTTGAAAGCACCGGTGGTAAAAACTCATGGTGCGACTGGTCCGGAAGCTGTTGCCAATACCATCAAGCAAATCCATACCATGCTGGAAACAGACGTGGTAAAGGAGTTAGTGAAACAGTTTGAGAGCGTTCAGGAAAAAGAAATTCAGCAATCGTAATGAAATTTTTGTAACATTTTTGCAAAAATAGACTGGACAAATAATTTTAAAAAAAGTACAATGCTTTGTAGCTATCTTTTCTTTTGTTGGTCAAAAGCGTGGAGGTGAATGCAATTGACGCGTGAAGAAGTGTTTAAAAAAGTAGCAAACGTGATCGCCAATCACTTTGAGGTGGATGCTGATACAGTGACCGATCCCATGAGTATTAAAGACGATCTGAATGCTGATTCTATCAGTGTCATGGAATTTGTATTGGAGCTTGAAGACGAGTTCGGTACGGAGATTTCTGACGAAGATGCAGAACAAATCCAAACAGTTGGTGGCGCAGTAGATTACATCTATGGCCATTTGAACAAGTAAGTACACCGGAGCCGCAGCGATGCGGCTCTTTTTTCTAACACGAGGCGAGGGACTCCTTTAAGATTGTTCAGGCAGTCTCTAACTTGCGTCTGTAAATTTCACCACAGTTGTCAGAAGACAGAAAGATTTTTTGGAGATTGGTAAGTACCAGTTGTCAATTAATGGGCTTTTTGCCCGAACCGCCACTGGCACATGTGAGATTTCATGACGCCAAGTAAAAAAACGACACATTTGTTACTTGTGGGAAAGTCAGGTGGGATAATCCCCGCTGTTATCAGAAAATAACGACTTTCTGGAAATGACAGGCAGTGCCAAATCAACGGCTTGTGACTTTTTCAAGGATAAATTATGACTGTTTTTATAGACAGTTGGGCTTTTTTTTATTACAATAAGCCCTAGGTATTTTCGGAAAATTTGGTTTGTTCAAATAAAATCCCTTTATTAGAAAACCAGCTGTTTTCTGGGGAAGGAATTTTAGCGAAAATTCATTTTTTTGTTTTTGTCGGAGTGAAATGTAAGAAATCGTCAGGAATATTTTTTTCACGAGAAGATTTTAATAATTATAAAATCAAGGTTCTTCCCTCTTTTTGCAAGAAAAGGGCATGGAAACTTCCAAAAGAATTGTGAAAGCGCCTGATGTTTTTTTATCTCTCATTTGTCAGATAATTCAAAAATAATAGATTTTTCCATTTGACAAACCTACGATATTTCGATAATATCTCAATAATTTCATAAATTGGTTTGTTATGAAAAAGGAAAATTGGAGGTATGGACATGAAAATGAAGAAAGTGCTGGTATCATTGCTGGCAGCGACATTCGTGCTGGGCGCGTGTGGCGGTGGCGGTGGAAGCTCCAACAGTGGCGGTTCCGCTTCAAGTGGTTCTGGAGAAGGAGAAAAAGGGTCTGTAGATACGTATAGCTATGTTTTTTCTACAGATATTGAAACTTTGGACTACCTTTTCTCTCAACGGAATTCAAACAGCCAACATTATAGTAACTTTGTTGATGGGTTAATGGAATGGAATCCAGAAGGACAACTGGTTCCAGCCTTAGCTGAATCTTACAAAGTCAGTGATGATGGTTTGACTTACACGTACAAAATCCGTGAAGGTGTGCCTTGGGTGGACTCCGAGGGCAACGAATACGGTGCTGACGTAACTGCTAATGACTGGGTAGCTGGTCTAAAACATGCGGTTGAAAAGAAATCTGAAACATTGTATATCGTAGCAGACAGCATCAAAGGCTTGTCTGATTATATCGCAGGTAAAACGGATGACTTCTCTACAGTCGGCGTCAAAGCAGTAGATGCCCACACATTGGAATACACATTGAACAAGCCTGAATCTTATTGGAACTCTAAATTGACTTATGGGATTTTGTATCCAGCCAATGAAGAATTCTTGAAGGAGAAAGGTGACGACTTCGGTAAACCAACACCAGATTCTATCCTTTATAACGGTCCTTACATTTTGACAGAAAATACTTCAAAATCTGCAATCGAATATGGCCCGAACGAATCTTACTGGGATCAAGACAATGTTCATGTGAAAAACGTGAAATTCATTTACTTTGACGGCTCTGATCCAGACTGGTTGTTCAAACAATACGATGCAGGTGAATTTACCTCTGCTCGTGTGTATCCAAACTCTGCTGGTTATAAAGATGTAGAAGCGAAATACAAAGATTCAATTAACTTCTCTTTGCCTGGATCTTCCACATTCAACATGACCTTCAACTTCAATCGTCAAGCATATGAAAATACGTCAAAAACGACTGATAAACAAAAAGAAGATACTAAAAAGGCCATCATGAACTTGAACTTCCGGAAAGCTTTCCAATTTGCATTTGATAAAAAAGCTTACCGTGCTCAAAATGTCGGTGATGCAGGTGCTGAAAAAGCATTGCGTAATACCTTGGTTCCAACGGACTTCGTTCAAATCGACGGCAAACCGTTCGGTGAAGTCGTACAAGACAAAGTTCGCGCTGCTGATGCTGAAGCGTTTGGCGAAGTAAACTTGGCAGAAGGTCAAGACGGTACTTACAAACCAGACCTAGCTAAGAAATATATGGACTTGGCGAAGAAAGAATTGGAAGCTGAAGGTGTTGAATTCCCAATTCATTTGGACTTGCCAGAACAAGAAACAGCTGAAGTATTGGTAAATGCTGACAAATCTATGAAGCAATCTGTTGAAGCTTCTCTTGGTAAAGAAAATGTCGTAATTGACATTCAATTGTTGAATGAAGATGCTTACTATGCTGCGACTTACCAAGCAACTTCATCTGCTGCTACTGACTATGACATCTCTACTGCTTCCGGTTGGGGTCCTGACTACATTGACCCATCTTCTTACCTGAATATCTACAACTCTCATTCTGGTGACATGTTGACGACTTTGGGTCTGGATGCTGATGCGACAGTTCAAGGAGAAGATCCTGGTAAAGCAGCCAAAGAAGCTCTGAAATTTGAAGAATATGATCAACTGCTTGACAAAGCAGATGCCATCACTGATGATGTGAACAAACGTTACGAAGCTTATGCTAAAGCAGAAGCATGGTTGGTTGAAAATGTAATTCAAATCCCAATCTTTGCAAGCTTGGCAACTCCTAGCGTTTCTAACATCGTACCATTTACTGCCCCTTATGCTTATGCTGGTCTTGGTGACTACCGTTACAAATACATGGAGATTCAAGATTCCGCTGTTACAACGGATCAATGGAACAAACTCCATGATGAATGGGCAGCTAAACGTGAAGAAGCTGCTACTAAAGAAGCAAAATAATTTCTAAATGAATTACTCTGTCACCCTCGCAGGTGCTCAGCCTGCGGGGGGACTCGTTGTTTTCCGTCTAAATAGTTGATCTACTGGTACAAAAGGCTGCCGGCAATCGCTGTAAAGCCTTTTTTACTTGACAGTATGGGTCTCTTCCCAAAGCTGTCAAAATTGATTCGAAGTAAAGCGGACTTTAGCTGTTGGCGACCATGAAGACCGAAGTAGCACTGCTAGCAGCGTTACTGGAAGCTTGATAGCCGTTTACAGCTAGAGGACTGCTTCACTTATAGATGCAGTATAGAAAGTAGGAGATTTATCGTGAAAAGATACCTGTTTTTCCGGATCCTGAGATCGATCCTAAGTATCTTCTTAGTAACGACCTTGACTTACGGCGTGATCTACAGCTTGATCCCTCGAAAGACCATTTTTCAAAACGACGTCACTTATGGCAAATTGAAGTCCAAACCGGACGATATGAAAGACTATGAGAATACGGCGTTTAGCAAAATGGGTTATTTGGACTACTATCCTTCTAAGGAATTAGTAGCAGAAGTTAAAAAAGACAACCCTGAAGTAACTGCAGAAGTCAGTGATGCCAACACGAAAATTTACAAAGACTGGGCGCAGAAAAACGGCTTTAAATTGGAACAATATCCAGTCAGCAAAGGCTATTACGCTGTCAAAGAGCTACCGTTGTATACTCGTGTCTTCCGCTTTTACAAAAACATGATTCAGATTGATAATCCATGGAAAGTCAATGACCCCGATAACAAAGATATGAAACGGGGCTATAAGATTGAAAATGATCCGATGGTTGGCTGGGCTTTGGTCGGTTCTGGTACACAATACAAGTACCAAATCTACTTCAACAGCAGCTTCCCGTTCATCCATCAAAATATTATCAAGTTGAATCTAGGAACTTCTTATCCAACTTTCGCAGGCCAACCAGTAACTCAAGTCATTGGTGGTGGCCAAGGGAAGGCCGACTCAAAAGAAGTAACTTTTGAGACCGGACGCAAATCCAAAACGGCAGTGAATGTTTACTCTCGTCAATATCAAATGACTGCCAACTTGTCTTCGCGAGACAAAAATATGTACAAGGATAACTACACAATTACCGTTAATAACTATCAAGACCCTTCAATGATCGGAAACTCTATGCGTATGGGGATTATTGCCGTCATCGTCTCCTATGGCCTTGCTGTACCGATGTCGATGCTGATGTCTCGCTTCAAGGGCAAATTCCCAGATAAGGTCGGGATTGCTTTAGTAACGGTATTGATTTCCGTACCATCGTTGGCCTTCATCTACTTCTTCCGTTTTATCGGATCTAGTGTATTCAACTTGCCAGATCTATTTCCAACTTTAGGAGCCAGTGATATTCGCTCGTATATTTTACCAACCGTCATCTTAGGTCTCTTGGGCGTATCTGGTATTGTAATTTGGTTGCGTCGCTACATGATTGATCAACAATCGGCGGACTATGTCAAATTCGCTAAAGCGAAAGGTCTGAGTTCTGGTGAAATCACCCGCAAGCACATCTTCAAAAATGCGGCAATTCCATTGGTGAATGGGATTCCATCAGCCGTGATTGGGACCATTGCCGGTGCTACTATTACTGAAACAGTCTTTGCTGCACCTGGTATGGGTAAAATGTTGCCGGATGCCATTAAATCCCACAACAATCCAATTGTTATCGGATTGGTCTTCATCTTTACGACTATTTCGATCTTCTCAATCCTGCTAGGGGACATCGCCATGACCATGGTGGACCCTCGTATCAATCTGTCAGAGAAAGGGGGCAAGTAAGGTGGAAGTACAAAAAGACGATCTTCAACAAAGCGATTTTAGTTTCGTCAAAATGGACGAACACGCTTCAGAACGAATCGATGCCCCAGTATATTCTTATTGGCGGGCAGTGGGACGCAAATTCTTTTCCAGCAAAGTGGCCATTTCCATGCTAGTCTTGATGATTGCCATCTTTCTGATGTCCTTTATTCAGCCGCTAGTTTCTGGCTATGACTACATGAGTGTCGAAGGAATTAACGACTTTGCCAAGCGCTACAATCCACCGAGTGCCCAATATTGGTTTGGGACAGATGCCAATGGCCACTCTTTGTTTGATGCCGTATGGGCTGGTGCTAAGACCTCTATTTCCATCTCAGTAATCTCGACTTTGGTATGTACTATCATCGGGGTTGTTGTCGGTGCGATTTGGGGAACTTCTAAAAAGATTGACCGTTTTATGATTGAAATCTACAACATCTTTTCAAATGTACCGCAACTGTTGATCATCATGGTCTTGTCTTACGCATTTGGTAGCGGGTTTTGGAACCTGATCTTTGCCATGTGTCTGACCAGCTGGCTCGGAACAGCGTACTTCATTCGTGTTCAAGTAATGATCATGCGGGATCGAGAATACAACTTGGCTTCCCAAACTTTGGGAACACCAACGATGCGGATGATTTTCCGTAATATTCTGCCTTACCTGACTTCAGTTATCGTAACCGATGTTTCCCGGACATTGCCGTCATTTATCTCCTATGAGACTTTCTTGTCCTTCTTGGGAGTTGGTTTGAGCGCCAATGTACCATCATTAGGGAAGCTGATTTCAAAATACACTGCAAATATGAGCAACTATCCGTATCTGTTTTGGATCCCGGTAGCCGTGCTGGCCTTGGTATCAGTTTCACTGTATATCGTTGGTCAAACATTGGCTGATGCCGCAGATCCGCGGACACACATGTAAGAGGAGGAGACGACATGGAAAAAGCAACTGTATTGTCCGTTGAAAATCTCTCCGTCGGTTTTACCGTCCGCAATCGTGAACTAAAAGCAATTCGTAATGTTTCTTTGGAAATCAAAGAGCAAGAAACGCTGGCAATCGTAGGGGAATCCGGTTCTGGTAAGTCAGTTTTAACCAAGACTTTCACTGGAATGTTGGAACAAAACGGCAAAATCACCAACGGTACGATCAAATATCATGACAAAATTTTAAGCGACCTGAAAAAAGATAAGGAATGGGAAGGAATTCGTGGGAGAGAGATTGCCACGATTTTCCAAGATCCTATGACTTCACTGAATCCAATCAAAACCATCGGCTCACAAATTTCCGAAGTAATCATCAAGCACCAAGGAAAAAGCGCCAAAGAAGCCAAAGAAATGGCTATTGATTTGATGAAACGCACCGGTATTCCCAATGCGGAAAACCGCTACAATGAATATCCTTTCCAGTATTCCGGTGGGATGCGTCAACGGATTGTTATCGCCATTGCACTGGCTTGTCGGCCTAAGATTTTAATCTGCGACGAGCCGACTACTGCCTTGGACGTAACGATTCAAGCTCAAATTCTGGATTTGATCCGGGAACTGCAAAAAGAATACCAGTTTACTACAATTTTTATCACCCATGACTTAGGTGTGGTGGCAGCCATCGCTGATAAAGTGGCAGTAATGTATTCCGGCCAGATCATCGAGACTGGTACCGTGGAAGATATCTTCTACAATGCTCGTCACCCATACACTTGGGCTTTGTTAAGCTCACTGCCTCAGCTGAGCCAAAAAGGCACAGAGTTGTACTCTGTACCGGGGACCCCGCCATCTTTGTACAAAGACATTGAAGGGGATGCTTTTGCACCACGTAATCCATTTGCCATGGAAGTCGACTTCAAGAAGGAACCACCGATGTTTCAAGTCAGTGAGTCTCACTTTGCGAAAACTTGGCTGATGGATCCACGAGCGCCGCAAGTGGAAAAACCGCAAGCAATCCAAAACCTGCATGAAAAACTGGTTGCACTACAAGAAGAGATTGCACCGGAAGACTATGATGCCCAAGATTTGGCAGAAGATGGAGGTGTGACAGTTGGTTGATCGAAATGATGTATTACTGTCCATCAAAGACCTGGAAATCACATTTGGTGAAGGCAAGAATCGCTTTGTCGCAGTACAAGATGCCAACTTTGATATCTACAAAGGAGAAACTTTCTCTTTGGTAGGTGAGTCAGGTTCTGGAAAGACGACAATCGGTCGGGCAGTCTTGGGATTAAATCCTACTTCCAACGGGGAAATCATCTTTGAAGGAAAAAAAATTAACAAGAAACTAACCAAGCAAGAACAAGACGATGTCATTCGCAAAGTTCAAATGATTTTTCAAGATCCCTCAGCATCTCTAAATGAACGGGCGACGGTTGACTATATCATTTCTGAAGGGCTGTACAATTTCCACCTCTTTGATTCAGAAGAAGAGCGTCGGGAGAAAGTAGAGCGCATCATTGAAGAAGTGGGACTGTTGCCGGAACACTTGAATCGTTACCCTCATGAGTTCTCTGGTGGTCAGCGCCAACGTATCGGGATTGCCCGGGCGTTGGTGATGGAGCCGGAATTGGTAGTTGCAGACGAACCAATTTCAGCCTTGGACGTATCGATTCGCGCACAGGTTTTGAACCTGTTGAAAGAATTCCAACGAGAAAAAGGTGTCACTTACTTCTTTGTGGCCCATGACTTGTCGGTAGTCCGTTTCATCTCTGATCGGATCGCTGTTATTCGCTCCGGCCGGATTGTTGAGTTGGCGGAAGCTGAAGAGCTTTTCCGCAATCCGCTACATCCTTACACCAAAGCATTGCTCTCTGCAGTGCCGGTGCCGGATCCAATCCTGGCTCGTAAAAAAGAACTGCATGTCTACAATCCGGATATGCACGACTATTCCGTCAACAAGCCGAGCTTTGTTGAAGTTATCCCTGGTCATTACGTTTACGGTAATGAACAGGAAATTGCTGGGTATCGAGAAGCTGTGAAATAATCAGCCTCTATTCACATACCACTTTCTATACCAAACTATTTAGAGGCAAAACAGGCAGATACCATTTTGGTACCTGCCTGTTTTGTAGTTTCTGCAAAAAAATTCATCTGAGCCCAAAAGTTTGTAATTAAGAAGGCAGTTTGGTGGAAGCGTTGAAATACCCTTGAGTCAACCAGCTGCTGCCGAAAACTAAAAAAATGGAAAGTAGAAAGCGGGGCAGCAGGTTTTCATCGTAAGGCGGCACCAGGGGCAACAAATAGCCCAAAATCAGCAGTAAGATAAAAACGTTCAGAATTCGGTATCTGACAGCTAAGACGAAGAGCGCAGCGGACGTTAAGAGTCCAACAATGAGCAACAAAAGCAAGGGTAGATTTTGAAGCTGCAGTTCATTACCGGTCAATCGCAGGTAGCCAAAGGGGGATTGGTGGGGATTGACCGAATTGAAGATTTTCTCCTCGACTCGTGTTTGGAAGAATAGGAATAGGCCACAGAGGATACTGTAGCTGAGGCCCAACAAAAACACCAACCGCGTCGCTAGAAAGGAAAGGGCAGAATGCAAACCTTGACGCATGGGCAACACCTCCTAGAGGGTATTTTTGATGTATTTTACTCTGGAAAAACAAATCAGACAAGAGGCTTTGGCTTACTTTTCTCTAAGCTCGGCAAAATGTATCATTTCAAGTAATAAAAACGTCTGAAAAACCGGCCTTTTGGAAAGAAAAGGAGGCGACAGAGGCAGCCAGAAGGACGCAAAAATCAAATGGACTTCCTGAAAGCGCTGAAGTGTTGAAAACCTGTGGATAAATGTTTAAAGGTTTGGCTTCTGAGATTTTATTTATGTCGGAAAAACAGTATAATGAAACAGTATTGAATAAATTAGAGGGACTGAAGACTAATGGACAATCAGTTGGCAAATCTGCTTAAAGAAAAATTCGGGATCGTATTTAGCGACATCAATCTCGTTGATCAGGCCTTCACCCATTCTTCTTATGTGAATGAGCACCGTAACCTGCATCTGTCAGACAATGAGCGTTTGGAATTTTTGGGGGATGCTGTTCTGGAATTGCTGGTATCCCAATACCTGTATCGGGAATTTCCCCAACTGCCGGAAGGAAAACTTACCAAGACCCGTGCAGCAATCGTCCGTGAAGAAAGCTTGGCCCAATTTGCCAAAGATTGTGGCTTTGATCGGTTCGTGAAACTGGGCAAAGGGGAAGAAAATTCCGGCGGACGCACGCGTCCCGCACTGTTGTGTGATTTATTTGAAGCTTTTTTAGGGGCTTTGTATTTGGATCGGGGGCTGGAAGCAGTTCTGCACTTTTTGGAAACAGTGGTTTATCCACAAGTGCAAGCCGGTGTTTTTTCACATGAGCGGGATCATAAGACGCGTTTGCAAGAAGTGTTGCAGCGTTCTGGTGATGTGTTGATCGATTATCGACTAGTGAGAGAGGAAGGACCTGCCCACGAGCGAATCTTCCATACAGAAGTTTATTGCGACGGAGAATTGATCGGTGAAGGTCAAGGCACCTCCAAGAAAAATGCTGAGCAGTCTGCCGCTGCCAATGCATTGCAGCGGCTAGCTTAAAGTAGCCAGTCGCTTGACTGTAAACAGCCAAGACGCCTGTTAAAGGACTTATTTCGACATGTGCCATCGAACCCGTCCCAGTCAGTTACAGCTGCTGTTCTCGGTCAGACAATGCATTGCTCCAATCACAATGCATTGTCTTTGGACTGAGTCGTTTTTTGCTGCAGCTTTCGTGACGGGTTTATTGAGAGGGGAAACTATTTGTGTATTTGAAGAAAATCGAGATCGCCGGCTTCAAGTCTTTTGCCGACCGGACGGTGATCGATTTTGAGAACAGCGTGACAGCTGTGGTAGGGCCAAATGGGTCCGGTAAAAGCAATATCACTGAAGCCATTCGCTGGGTCTTGGGGGAGCAGTCTGCCAAAAGTTTGCGGGGTGGCAAGATGCCGGACATTATTTTTGCCGGCTCTGATTCCCGCAAAGCACTGAATATCGCCGAAGTGACGGTAGTGCTGGACAATAGTGACCACTACTTGCCGCTGGATTTCACGGAAATCAGTGTGACCCGCCGCTATCGCCGGACTGGTGAAAGCGACTTTTTTATCAACAAACAAGCTTGCCGTCTAAAGGATATCACGGACTTGTTTCTGGATTCCGGCTTAGGAAAAGAATCCTTTTCCATCATTTCCCAAGGGAAGGTGGAGGCGATCTTTGCCAGTAAGCCGGAAGACCGGCGGGGGATTTTTGAAGAAGCAGCGGGTGTCTTGAAATACAAGCAGCGTAAGAAAAAGGCTGAACAGAAGCTGTTTGAAACCGAAGACAACCTCAGTCGCGTCCAAGACATTGTTTATGAGCTGGAAGATCAGCTGGAACCTTTAGCAGAACAAAGCCGGACAGCTACCGCCTATTTGGGGTTAAAAGAAGAATTGACCCGAGTAGATGCAGCTTATGCGGTGACCGAAATCCAAAGCGCCAAAAAGATCTGGGATGAAACAGAGCAGCTGCTGGATCAACTGGACGGCCAGCTGCGTGAAATCAGCACAACTATCACAGCCGGTGAAAAGCTGTTAGCTGAAAAGCGGCAAGAACGCACACGTCTGGACGAGTGGTTGGAAAGCGGCAATCAACAGCTGTTAGCGGTGACTGAAGCCTTAAAACAGGCGGAAGGACAGCAGGAGTTGCTGAAAGAGCGCTCCAAAAATACCCTGCAAAGCTCGCGGGAATATCGTAAAAATATCGAAGAAGCTGCCCAACGAATGGCTGATTTAGAAGAAGACAAAAGCGCCCTTATCAGTCAGCTGTCAGAAAAAAATCGGCAACACCAGCAGCTGGAAGAAACGATTCGCACCACTCAGGCCGAACTGGCAAAGTATCAAAAGTCCACCAAAGAAGTTTTGGAGGAGCTACGGGGCCAATATGTAGACAAGATGCAAGAGCATGCCAATATCGGCAATGACTTGAAATACTTGGAACGACAATATACACAAGAATTGGCTAAAAATCAGAAGGCGCTGCAAAAGCAAGGAGAGCTGACAGCTGCCATTCGTTCTGGTCAGGAACAAAAAACTGCATTAACGGCCGAGGTCAAACAGGCGCAAAGTCATTTGGAAGCGCAGCGGAAGGAATATGTATTGCTGCAAGACCAAGTCCAGACGGTGAAGACTGAGTTTGACAGTGAGCAAAAGAAAATGTACAGCCTGATGAGTCAGGTGCAGCAGGTTCGTGCCAAAGAAAAGAGCCTGCAAGACATTCAAGACAACTATACCGGCTTTTATCAAGGGCCCCGAATGGTATTGCAGCACAAAGAACGTCTTCAAGGCGTCGTAGGGGCAGTGGCTGAACTGATTGAGGTACCAAAGGATTATGCCGTAGCCATCGAAACCGCACTAGGCGCTAGTGCACAGCACGTCATCGTAGAAACGGAAAAGGATGCCCGGCAAGCCATCACCTTCTTGAAGGAACAGCGAGGCGGACGGGCGACCTTCTTGCCTTTGACGACAATCCAAGCTCGGAACGTCGCAGGAGCTCAACTGAATGCCGCCAAACAGGTGGCAGGCTTTTTGGGTGTTGCTTCGGAAATCGTCGCCTTTGATTCCTCCTTGCGAAACATTATGGAAAACCTTTTAGGGGGAATTTTATTAGCAGAGGATCTCCAAAGTGCCAATGCCATTGCTCGTGCGGTTCATTATCGTTACCGGGTAGTGTCCTTGGAAGGAGATGTCATGAATGCTGGGGGCTCCATGACTGGTGGTGCCAATAAAAAAGGCGGACAAGGCAATCTGTTTTCCCAAAGCAATGAGCTGGCTATCTTGAAAGAGCAGCACCAGCTATTGGATCAACGGCTGCAAACTACCGAAAAACAAGTGTCCCGCCTGGAAACTGAAACCAGGGAAAAACAGGCACGCTTGGAAACCTTGAGAGAAGAAGGGGAAGCAGCGCGTCTCAAATTGCAGGAACTGGAAAATCAACTGCAAAACAGAACCGTCGATCTGACACGCTTGGAAAAAGAGCATAGTATTTTTGCCTTTGAAAATCGGGAAGTTCAGGCCTTTTTGGAAGAATACGAAGAAAAGAAAGCGGGCTATCTTCAGGCGCAAGCAGAAGTTGAAGCGGCTCGGCTGGCAATCAATGAGGAGATTCAAGAGATCAACCGTACAGAAGATCTCATCGAAGCAAAGCGGGCAGAAGTCGGTGACGCACTGGCAACTCAGCAGGCAGAACTGGCTGTCTTGAATCAACAGATTGTACATGTCAAAGGACTGATCCAAGACAAACAAGCAGACCTGACAACCGCAGAAGCACGACACAGCAGCCTAAAAATGCAGCTGGCAGCATTGGACAGTGATTTTTCCAATCATGAGCTGTCAGAAGAGTCACTGCAAAAACAAGTTGTGGAATTTAGCGCAAAACGAGAACAGTTGCAGACTGAATTGACGGCCAAGCGGCAAGCCCGTTTGGAATTACAGAATCAGATTACCGCTGGCGATACAGATTTGAGCGAAAAAAATCAGCAACAAAAGCTCCTGCTCTCGCAAAAAACTAAAGTCGAAGTAGAAAAAAACCGTGCAGACATCCAATTGGACAATCTGCTGGCTCACCTGCAGGAAGAATATGCCATGAATTACGAGTTGGCGTCAGCCACATATGGTGTCGTGGATGATACAGAGGCTGCCCGGCAAAAGATTCAATCTTTGAAGCGGGAAATCGAGGGATTGGGTCCAGTGAATCTCAATGCTATCCAGCAATATGAACAAGTAAAAGAGCGCTATGACTTTTTGACCAGCCAAAGAGATGATCTGCTACAAGCCAAAGAGCAGCTCTTTACGACCATGAACGAGATGGATGAGGAAGTGAAAATCCGTTTCAATGAAGTATTCGAAGCCATTCGGGACAAGTTCAAGGAAGTCTTTCCCAATATGTTTGGTGGCGGGCGTGCCGAGCTGGTCTTAACTGATCCTTCCGACCTGTTGAATACCGGTATCGAGATTGAAGCCCAGCCACCAGGCAAAAAACTGCAAAGTTTAAGTCTGTTATCCGGCGGCGAACGGGCATTGACGGCTATTGCTTTGCTGTTTTCTATCATTCAAGTGCGACCAGTACCGTTTTGTGTGTTGGACGAAGTGGAGGCTGCTTTGGACGAAGCCAATGTTACTCGTTTTGGTCAGTACCTCAGCCGCTTCCAAAATGATACCCAGTTCATCGTGGTTACTCACCGCAAAGGCACAATGGAAGCTGCCGATGTTTTGTACGGCGTAACCATGCAGGAATCCGGCGTGTCCAAGATTGTCTCGGTACGTCTGGAAGATGTCAAAGAAGGTGGCCGAATCGTCGCTGCCGGGGAATAAAATTGTGAGGGAGTTTTTCTGCGAGTTGATCGGTGAATTCGACAAAAAGGCTACAAGCAGCAGAATCTCAGTCAAGTAGCTTTACAGCAGATTATAGCTGTGGCCGCAGCAAAATTTCTCGAATGCTTCGTGTTATTGTCAGGAGGAAAAAGATTGATTAAACTTGTCGCCATCGATTTGGATGGTACGTTGTTAAATAGTAAAAAAGAAATCACTGCAGAAAACAAACGAGTATTGGCAGCGGCACAAAAAGCCGGTGTCAAAATCGTGATTTGTACCGGACGGCCACTGCGGGCGATTCGTCCTTATCTGGAAGAATTGGATCTGAAAAATCCCGGGGATTATGCCATCACTTTTAATGGTGGTCTGGTGCAAAAAAATGATACCGGTGAAGTGATTGAAAAAGCAGCGTTGTCTTTTGCAGAAGTTCAAAGGTTGATTCAAATTGCAAAAGAATTGGCCCTGCCGCTGGATGTCGTCTCCGATGAAGTCGTCTGGTCACTGCCAACAGCGCCTGACCACCTGTCTATCTATGGCCAGTTAAACCCGCTGTTAGACGTGCGACCGGCCGGCTATGAGAAGCTAGACCCGGAGGCATTGTACAATAAAGCAGTAGTGGCTTACCCACAGGCGTATCTCGACCAGCAGATTGCTAAGATTCCTGAAAGTGTCAAAGCCGAATTTGAAGTTATCAAAACGCGGGAAGTCTTGTTGGAATTTATGCCAAAAGGAATCACCAAGGCCTATGGAATCGACTTATTGGCAGGAGATTTAGGAATCACAGCCGCCGAAGTCATGGCGATTGGAGATGAAGAAAACGATTTGCCGATGATCGCTTATGCCGGTATCGGAGTTGCGATGGCTAACGCTGTCCCGGCTGTCAAAGCAGTCGCTGATGTCATCACGGCTTCCAATGAGGCTGACGGTGTGGCCAAAGTCATCGAAAAATACGTCTTACAAGCCGGTACTGCCGGCAACTAATTTTTCACCAGACCATATAAGGAGGGAAAGCAATGGGCTTTTTCGATAAGATCAAAAAGGCGCTCATGGGCAAAGAAGAGCCGGAGCAGCCACCGGTAGTACCGGAAGAAGCGCTCGATGAACAAACAACCGACGAGCAAACAAACACGCAGCAATCTGAAACAGAACAATCAGAACCTGAACAACCGGAGACAAAGCCGGCAGAAGCTGCCCCTACTCCTGCTGAAGCCTCCTCTGAAGAGACCGCTGAAGTAAAGAAGGCTGAAACAGAATCTGAAGTTGAAACAACGACTGTCGCTTCACAAGACGTTTCGACTCACCAATTGACTGACACTATTGCGGAAAAAGCAGTTCCAGCTGACGAAGCAACCGAAGAGCTGGAGAATGCCACACCTCTTGAGGTTGAGGCGCAAGACACACAGGTGCAGACAGTCGATCAAGAACAAGCAGCAGCGACAGAAACCGTCAGCCAGGAAGAACTGACAGTGGCAGATCAAGCTGAGGACCGGCCACAAGTTGCTGAAACTGACGTGCAAGAACAAGCTGCCTCAACAGTCAACTCAGAAGCCGAGCTTACGCCGACTTTTGATGCAACAGCAGAAGCGGAAGCAGTGATCCAAGAGGCTGAAATGGCGCCACCGGTTGCTCCGATTGAACCGCAATCGCAAGCAACTGTTGAGGAAAAGTACGACAAAGGGCTGAAAAAGAGCCGTAAAACGTTTGGTCAGCGGCTAAATGAATTGTTTGCCAATTTCCGCAGTGTTGATGAAGATTTCTTTGAAGAAGTAGAAGAAACCTTGATTGGTGCCGACGTTGGCTTTGATGCAGCCATGCGGATTGCTGATGAAATGCGCCAGGAAGTCAAATTGCAAAACGTCAAGAAACCAAAAGATGTACAAAACGTCATCATTGAAAAACTGGTGAATCTGTACGACGAAGCTGGCGAAGGGGAAAATCACGACCTCAATATCCAACCCGAGGAGCTGACAGTGATGCTCTTTGTCGGTGTCAATGGTGTAGGGAAAACCACCAGCATTGGGAAACTGGCTTACGAATACCGTATGGCAGGAAAAAAAGTCTTGATGGCGGCAGCCGATACTTTTCGTGCCGGGGCGATTGATCAATTGGTTGTTTGGGGTGAGCGGGCTGGTGTAGAAGTCGTGCGCCACAATGCGGGTGCCGATCCAGCAGCTGTTGTGTACGATGCGGTGGAAAAAGCCAAAAATGAACACTACGATATCTTATTGGTGGATACTGCTGGCCGTTTGCAAAATAAAGTCAACTTGATGAAAGAGTTGGATAAAATCAAACGAGTTATTCAGCGAGAATTGCCAGAGGCGCCTCATGAAGTGCTCTTGGTGGTGGATGCTACGACCGGCCAAAATGCAATGGTTCAGGCTAAGCAATTTAAAGAAACCACCGATGTTTCAGGAATTGTTTTGACCAAATTGGACGGAACCGCAAAAGGTGGGATCGTGTTGGCGATCCGCAATGAACTCCACCTGCCGGTAAAACTGGTGGGCTTAGGCGAAGGCATTGACGATTTAGAGCCATTTGATCCGAATCAATTTGTGATTGGCCTGTTTAAAGGCTTGATCCAAGATTAGCAGGCGTTCTGAAAAAATACGGTACTTTTAAAATAAAGGTCCCAAGCAACCAGCAATGTCCGCAACACAGAAGCTTTTTCAAGTTTATAAAGCGGAAGTTTGGTGAAGGGACCAAAAAAGGAGGCTGGTGATACAATGACTAAACGACAACCGTTGATTTGGCGCATCCTGTTCTTTGCTGGTTTTGTCTTTTTACAAAACCTCTCTACGCTGGCTCTGATGGCAGATCAGCTGTTAAATACCAACTTGTCACAAGGCGCGTTTGCACTGATTATTGTCGTGGTTTTCTTAGCCGTGATGATGTATTTTATCCGTGTCTATCAACGACAGATCCAAGAGTACAATCCCCGCGGTTTCGGCAGGGAGCTTGCCATGAAAGGCAAGATCAAGTGGATTTTACTGACGGTTGCTGCAGTTTATCTTTTCTTAATCCTGGTGACTCCGCTGATGCCAGGAGAAGCAGATAATCAGCAAAATATCGACCAGCTGTTTCGGGTGCATGTTTTGGGGATTACGCTGTACGGAGCTATTTTAGGCCCAATCATCGAAGAGTTGCTCTATCGCGGAATCTTCATGAATTATTTCTGGAATGAAAATGACCGCAAGCACGATATTTTAGCGGTAGTGACTTCAGGCTTGATCTTCGGACTGTTGCATGAGCCGGCAATTTCCTTGTACCTGCTGGTTTATTCCGTGATTGGTATCTTTTTTGGGATACTTTATCTGAAGACTAAGGATATTCGGTGCAATATGATCGCCCATATTTTGTACAACAGCATTACATTTATCGTGATGTTCACGGCACTTTAAGGAGGAACCAATGAACAACAAACGACTCTGGCTGTCGACTTTGGTGGCGGCACTCTTGTTGACGGTGATTTTAGGAATCACACCGGTAAAAGAGGTTGTTTATTCAGATAGCTGGCCCCGTAAAATCATTGGAATCCTGTTATTTGCGGCGCTGCTTTTTTTCTGGTGGCGAGGGCTGCGACAATCCCGCAGTTTTCAACGAGATTTCCAATATTACGTCAAGACCTATGAATTAACACCGGAAAAGCTGGCCCGTCTGACGGGTTTTACGAAATATGATTTTTCCTATGATGGGGATGAGCTGCTCTTCATGAATAGTACACCGGAAAATCGCAAGCGGCTGATGACAACTCTCCAAACTCAATTTGGCCCTGTTCCGGAAAAATAAACTTTCGATTCAGTTTACTTGTTGGCGGTGCCTTGACCAAGGCTGCTTATTAACCGAAAGAACAGACAAGGAATTGTGACATAAATCGTTTTTTAAGTGGTAAATGGCGGAGGTTTCACCAACTGAGCGAGAAAATAGCTGTTAGCAAACCGTTACGACAATCCTTGTGTCAAAGTCCGTAGAAGGATGTATAAAGAGAAAGAGTGAAGGATGCTGACTGCTCTTGACGAAATCAAGGTTAGTCAGCGTTTGAAGTTTTTAACAATGAAAAGCCGACTATCTTCCAATGAGTTTTAATGGAAGATAGTCGGTTTTTGAGGTCTCACGGTTGGTAGTGTTAGTTTTGGAGAACGGTGACTAGCTGATTATAAATAAAAATAGTACCCATTGATTTTTAAATGTTTTACTTCCCCTGTGAAAACGTCAATGAAAAATTATGAGACATGGAGCAGAGCTGTTCAGTTTCCACCAAATTTCCTCTATAATAAGCAAGACGATGCTTTCGTAAAGCGGCTTTTTTTGCTGAAGGGACATCTATTCGGGACAAAGAGAAGGGACAGGTTATGAACTTACAAACAATGATGCAGACACCGCGGGCTCGAGCAAATATGCTGGCGGCTACATTTGGCTTGGAACGAGAAGGGCAGCGAGTTGATCTGACGACTGGCAAACTGGCAGCTACGCCCCATCCAACAGCTTTAGGCAATCGCAAATACCATCCTTATATTCAGACTGATTTTGCCGAGACACAATTGGAACTGATTACCCCGGTGACTCACACTCCCAAGGAATTGCTGGACTGGTTAGCGGCACTTCATGATGTAGCCTACCGTTCGATGATACCTACTGAAACCTTGTGGCCGCTGAGTATGCCTCCTGCGCTACCGGAAAATAATTGCAGTATCAAGCTGGCAGAGTTGGATAATTTTGAGGATGTCTTATATCGTCGTTACTTGGCTCGCCAGTACGGTCGTCGCAAGCAGATGGTTTCTGGCATTCATTTTAATTTTGAATTCGGTGGCGAGTTAATGGCAGCCTTATTTGAACAACAAGAGGAGATTGCTACGCTGCAAGAATTCAAAACAGCACTGTATCTGAAAGTGACTCGTAACTATCTTCGTTATCGTTGGTTGATTACTTATCTTTACGGAGCCAGCCCTGTAAGCGAAAAAAATTATTTCATGGATGATCCGGCTCCCGCAGAACCAGTACGCAGTATTCGCAACAGCGCCTATGGTTATCGAAATCACGGAGATGTAGTCGTTTCCTATGCAAGTCTGAAACGTTATCTAAACGACATTGCCCGCATGGTGGAGATCGGTCGATTGTCTGAAGAAAAAGAATTTTATGCGCCGCTGCGGTTGCGAGGAGGAAAAAAAGTCCAAGATCTCGCGGATCACGGCATTCGCTATATCGAATTGCGCAATATCGATCTGCAGCCTTTTGAGGCGTATGGATTTTCTGAAGACGAGGCTCGTTTTTTGCAAGTCTTTTTGTTGTTGATGTTGTGGCTGCCAGAAGAAGCAGCGGCAGAAGAATGGGTAGCAGAAGGTGACCGACGCAATGATCAAGTGGCTTTAGAAAATCCAGAAGCGCCCACTGAGTATCTGGCAGAAGGGGAGTGGCTGCTGTCGGAGTTGCAGCGGATGATTGTTGCTCTACAACTGCCGCTACCAGAGGGTTTTCTTGATTTTGCCGTGACACGTCTAGCCCAGCCGGAAACAACACCGGCAGCGCAACTGTGGTCGGCTGGTCAAGTGACTTCCCAACAGGCAGTGGCAGTCGAACTAGCCCAGCGCAATCACGAAAAGGCTTGGGCGCGACCTTATCAATTGGCAGGATTTACCGGGATGGAGCTGTCCACCCAGATTTTCATGTTTGATGCTATCCAAAAAGGGGTAGGTGTGACTGTATTGGATCAGGCAGATCAATTTTTGAGATTGGATTTGTCAGGTCATAGAGAATATGTAAAAAATGCCAACATGACGGCCAAAGACACGTATATCGTGCCCTTGATGATGGCCAATAAAACGGTCACTAAAAAGGTCTTAGCCAAAGCCGGCTATCGGGTACCCGGCGGTGGTGAATATGCCAATCTCCAAGAGGCATTGGCTGATTTTCCGCGATATGCCGGACAAGCGATTGTAGTAAAACCTAAAAGCACGAACTACGGCTTGGGGATTTCTGTCTTCAAGGAGCCCCCTGCCAAAGAAGACTATCAAACTGCAGTGGCCATTGCCTTTGCCGAAGATGATGCCATCTTGGTAGAAGAGTTTCTGGCAGGAACCGAGTATCGCTTTTTTGTATTGGATGGTGAAGTGGAAGCAATCATGTTACGGGTTCCTGCCAATGTGGTAGGGGACGGTCACCAGACCATTGCCCAATTAGTCGCAGAAAAAAATACAGATCCATTACGAGGAACCCACCACCGTTCACCATTAGAATTGATTCAACTGGGGGAAATCGAAAAGTTGATGCTAAAAGAACAGGGGTACGAGCCAACGTCTATTCCTAAAGCTGGTGTTACTGTATACCTGCGGGAAAACTCCAATATTTCCACCGGTGGCGATTCAATCGACGTGACCGACCAATTCAACGAGGACTACAAACAAGTTGCTGTAGAAGCGGTAGCGGCCCTTGGTGCAGCTATCAGCGGCATCGACCTGATTATTCCTGATAAGTCGCGACCAGCTGCTGAACCTGGTGCTTACGGTATCATCGAAGCCAATTTCAATCCGGCAATGCACATGCATGTCTATCCTTATGCCGGTCAAGGACGACGTTTGACGATGGCGGTTCTGAATTTTTTGTATCCGGAATTGGCAGAGTTGAATCGTGACCAATCAAACTAACATCAGAGCAGCAACATCAGGAATTTCCATTAGAAATTAGTGGTGGTCCCTTGTCTTTTTGGTTGCTAGCATTTCAAATCGTTCTGTTGGCTTTTAGGCGGCTGATAAAAAGGTTGCCACAGGTGAATGTGAATAAGTCGGCAGCACTTATAGAACTCCAAAAAAAACCGCAGATCAACTGCGGTTTTTTTTGCCGGTTTCCGAGAATACAGAGGAAAATCTTAAAAATTTTACCCTGTATTCTGTCGGAAAAGACCGGTTATTCGTTTGTAAAAGTATCGGAGCTCTCGGTGGACTGAGAATCAGAGGTTTCTGATCCAGAGTCTTCGGAAGAATCACTTTTCGGACGTTGACTTGGGTAGCCTTCAAATGCTGGAGCAAACTGAATATTCGCCGTACGTTCAGGTTCATCCCAACCGGCATCGGGATCCATAGTGCTATCATCATATAGGCGCTGTTCTGGATCATTAATCAAGGATAAGCTTTCTCGCAAGTCTAAGTTCAATTGATCCCGCATACGGTTTTGGGCTTCCAATGTCCCGTAATAAGGCGGAATCTGATAGTAGCCCCCGTTTAGCATGTATCCTTGCCCGCCGATTTGGACAGGTTCAATGTTGGTGAGAGCGTCTTGATAATTGGCGGCGATATCTAACATCTGATTCCAGCTCAAATCTGTCGATACATTGTCTCCCAAAGCATCCAAAACTTTGGTGTAATATTTAACGGTATTGACGCTGGCCAGTTTTTCAACAACTTTGGTCAAGACCTCTCGCTGACGCGCTTGCCGACCCATATCGCCGGTGCCGTCATCTTTTCGCATGCGGGCATAGGCCAACCCTTTTTCGCCGTCTAAGGTGATTTTACCAGCAGGTACGTGGATACCATCTAAGGTAAAGTCAATTTTGTTATCGACTTCGATACCACCGACTGCATCAATCAAATCTTTAAGTCCTTGCAGATTGATGGTGGCATAGTGATTGATCGGAATGTCGAGAAAATTCTCCAAAGTATCAATAGCCATGGATACACCGCCGTAAGAATAGGCTGAATTCAGCTTATCATGGCGATCTTTGCCGACGATTTCAATCAGGAAATCACGATCGACACTGGTGATGGTGGTCGTTTTCTTTTGGGGATTGATGGTCACTACCATCGTCGTATCCGAGCGTCCTTGATCTGTTCGACCCAAGCCGCCAGAGTCAATCCCTAACAGCATGATGGAAAAAGGCTCGGCTGCTGAAGTATCAACAGATTTGTTGCCGTTGTTCAATGGTTTATACATCTTATCGGCAGCATTGCGGGCTTGATTGGCAGCATACATTCCCAAACCGCTGACAACTGCAACCACTAAGGTTATAATCCCAAAAATGACTAGGATCGTCTTTTGCACTTTACTCATAGGTCACCTCGTAAAAAGATTTCTTTCTGAAGTTTACTCTTTAAACCTCGAAACGCTAAACAACTTTTGCATTTATCTGTAAATTTAGAGAAAAATTAAAAAATCTGTTGTCAAAAGACGTTTTTTCTTTGTGGACACAACGCGCAAAAAAGGGCTCCGCAACTCTCGGTGAGCCGAGAGGACGGAGCCCCGCCAACAATCAGTATTCGAACTCTTTGATTTCGATGGTTTGCTTAGTTTCGCAGACTTGCAAGCCGGTGGTGGCTTCCCACCAGGACTTCATTTCCTTTTCGTAAGTGGTAGGGAAAGAATCAACGATATCCAAAAGCGGAGTATCATTAATTTTGGCATAAGGAAAGTTTAGCGTCAAATTGTATTTCAGCTCTGTCAACAGGCTGTAATACTGAAACATCTGGTAATTCATCTCTTCCGGGTCCTCTGCTGCCAGAACTTTCGGGGCCCGATCCAACATAAAGCCAAAGCTGCGCATCATGAACATAATCCCATCCAAGTGCTCTGCTTGGATGTAAGAGGCATCTTTCAAGATATCGATGTGGGTATCCAGTGCCAAAAGCAATTCATCTTTCAATGTTTGATAATCTGGTGTAGCCATAGATAATTCCCCCTTGTCGGCAGTCTGACAAGAGCTGGCAACTACTATTGCCCATATCCCGTAAAAGAGAACACCCTTTCAAGCTGTCGAAAATTAATTTTTTATTTGTTATTGATCATTTGGGTGAAACAGCCGGTCAAAGAAACCAGGCTTTTTCTTCGTTGACTTTGCTGATTCCGCCTCTTTTTCCGGATATTTCTGGTCGATATCAATCACGGGCTCATTGACGGCTTCTTTTGAAACGACCAAAAGACCGAGACTATCCGGATTCGTTCCAACAAAATCATTGACGATGGTAAATTTATGTCCGGATTTCGTGAGCAGCTGGATGTATTCCCCCTGCAGCGTTTCTGAGAGTTGCCCATTCATCAAAACTTGTGCATCGGGATCTTTTGCCAGCTCCCTCCGCAGATTGTCCTGATTATCTTTTTCTTTCATCTGAGCCAAAGTCATGCTCAAATAGCAGCGTTCACGAAACGTCCCCATATATTTATGTTGTTCATCAGGATTCACCAATGGCTGGCCGTACATGCCCTTGTCCAAATGTTTTTGCATCTCATCAGTCAATAACATCACTCCTCGCGTCTTCCAATCGACTCGGGCAAACCCGAAAAATCGCTTTCTCTGTTTGATTATATCATGCCGGCAAAAAAAACACAGGGGCAGAACTGTACTTATATTGGGAGAAGAATAGTAAAAGCTGCTATTTTTCAATTCCTTTTCTGGTTGCGCTATAATAGGATGATAGTAAACGGGGAGGAAAAAGAATGGATTATAAACAACAGATTATGCTAGGGTTTGCGGAAAATACGCGGTTAGAGACGGAGCGATTGATTTTGCGGCCGTTGACGTTGGCGGATGCTCAGGATATGTTTGAGTATGCTCAGGATGCGGAAACGACAGAGCACGTATTTCCTCAACATCAGTCATTAGCTGAAACTCGCGAGATTGTCGCCGGTGTTTTCATGGCAGATCCTCTAGGGAAATATGCATTGGAAGAAAAAGCCAGTGGCAAGATGATTGGGACCATTGACCTACGGGTGGATCCAGTCGCGATGCGAGGCGAGATTGGCTATGCGCTGAATAAGAGCCGCTGGGGCCAAGGTCTGATGCCGGAAGCAGCGATGGCGATCCTGGCTTTGGGCTTTGATACATTGAAGCTGGTACACATCCAAGCCTTCCACAATTTGGCTAATGAAAAGTCGGGGCGGGTCATGCAGAAAATCGGTATGAAAAAAGAAGCTGAGCTGCCATTGTCTCGTTTGTGGAAGGGAAAACCAGTCGGAGAAGCCATGTATGGCATCACCAGTGCCGATTGGTTTAAGCGAGTGATGTAATAAAATTAAAGGCAAACACGGCAGCCTTTGTTGAAAAAGGCACCAAGTTTCAAGAAAGAAGGGCTCTCTATGAAATTGAGTATCGAGCCAAGTGTTCGAACATTAATTGAAAAAAAACTTATGCCGGAAGATCGAATGTACCTGGATTTTGAAGATGGGGACGGCCCGTTTGCCAATACCGGTCTTTCTTGTCGGCTGGATTTGAGTTTTCGTTTTATTATAACCCCTGAAAACTATCCTGCTGCAGGCTTGGAAGTTTATGATGAAACATTGGCGACAGAAGTAGGGGCAGTCAAGCTTAAAAAGAGTTCAGAGGTCTATTTGGATCAAGAAACCCGGCTCGTATTGGGAAGTACCGGCGCACTGCAGCTGCGTGGTGCTTCGGGAATTTTGGCTGACAACATTCCTATTTTACGTATCCAACAGCAGCTGGCAGGTAGTCATGATTCAGTTGGCGGCTGCTGATGAGACGGCTAGCGTTAATCAGTGACCTGCATGCCGATATCAATCGTTTTTCTGATGATGAGCTGGAACTGTTAGCCCACATTCTGAAGCAGGCAGAGGTGGATCATCTGCACCTGGCTGGTGATATCGCCAACAAAACGGCCCGTGCCTTAGCCATTGTGGACTTTTTTCGGACCCGAGGACTAAATACCACCTTTAATTGGGGCAACCACGAAATGGCAGACCTTACAGAAAAAACAATTGAAGCTTATCCCAGTCCGGCATTTTTGAATTTGCAGACGTGGCCTTTGACTGAAGAGACTGTCCTTTTGGGGTACAACGGCTGGTATGACTACTTGTTTGCTGCCGATTATAACCCTGAGAAGATTCGCCAATTAAAACAGCTGTACTGGTACGACCGGGTAATTCCCAGAGAAGGCAGTGATCCTGAGGTGGAGGCGCGATTGCGGGGACGACTGAAGCTAGTCTTGGATCGGCTGCAAATGGACAATAAAAAGGTAATCCTCGCCACTCATTTTGTGCCCAAGCGGGAATTTATCGTCTACCAGGAAAAGCCGGAATTTCTCCGATGGAATGACCTAAATGCTTTTTTAGGTTCTGCTGAATTAGGGGAATTGTTGGATAGGTATGATAACGTGACAAATTGTGTTTTTGGTCACACCCATCGTCGCTTTGCCGATCATTTATTGCAAGGAACCCGCTACAGCTGTCGGCCACTGGGCTACTTTTTTGAATGGGAGCTCACCAAAGCGTTTGTTTTTGAAAATGAACTGGTGACTGAATATCGTCCCGCTAAGCTGCGCAGTGTGTTGAAAAAACATCAGGAGGCGTTTGCTGCCTACCGCAAAGAACACTTGGCAGAAGAATTTCGCAAGGGAATGACCATTATCGACATTCCGGAAGCCGCCATAAAAACAGTCCGCTGACAGATAAATTACCCTCTGGTCAGTGGGCTGTTTTCGTCTTATAATGAAAAGGCTTTGGCAGCAAACTTGATGCAGCTGCCTATTGAAATCTGGTGAAAGAAGGAATGAAAATGACATTTGAAGAGATTCTGCCACATTTAAAAGCTGGCAAAAAAATCCTCCGCAACGGCTGGAGTGGTTTTGAACTGTATGTCACCCTCGTGTCCGGAGAAGTTTATGACGGGGCGCCGGTGACCCCTTATTTTTTGATCAAAACCAGTGATGAAGGCTTCTCCAGCTTTGCGCCGACTGTTTGTGACATCTTAGCTGACGACTGGAAGATTGTTCCATGACAACACAGAAAATGATGGATTCTCGTTTTGCGGAGGCTGTCGTATTGGTGACCGGGGCGGCTTCGGGAATTGGACAAGCGCAGGCTGTGGCGTTTTTAGCGGCGGGTGCCCGCGTATTTGCGGTGGATATCAAAGAAGAATTTGCCTCGTTGACAGCCGCTGCTAAAAAGAGTGGGTCTGAAGCGTTCAGCCGCTTGGCATTTTTTACTGCGGATGTCGCCCAAAAAGAGCAGTGCTTGGCAGCAGTAGCCAAATGTCGAAAAACTTTTGGCGGGGTATCAATTTTGCTAAACACTGCGGGCAAGCTGGATGGTTATAAAAACATTTTAGAAACTGACGATGAGCTGTGGCGAGATATTTTACGAACTGATTTGGACAGTATGTTTTATTTGACCAAAGCACTATTGCCGGATATGTTGGCAGCCGGCAGTGGTACAATCATCAATATGGCGTCAGTTGCCAGCTTTGTTGGCGGAGGCGGCGGGATTGCCTATACGACAGCTAAGCATGCTGTTGCTGGTTTCACTAAGCAGTTGGCGCTGGATTATGGCGCAGCTGGCATCCATGTATTGGCCTTGGCGCCGGGAGCCATCCGGACACCTATGAATGCCGCAGACTTTGCTGGTGATGGGGCGTTAGCCAAATGGGTGGCGCAAGAAACGCCGTTGAAGCGGTGGGCGGAGCCGGAAGAAGTGGCGGAAGTGACCTTGTTTGCGGCGGGAAGCGGAGCCCGTTATATGCAAGGAAATATCATCGAAATCGACGGAGGTTGGTTGCTGAAATGATAAGAAGATTGACAGAGGCGCAAGCAGCATCATGGGTTGCTGCAGACTTAGAGTTGATGACGATTTTGCGGATTGTATCCCAATGGCAGCTGCCAGATTGCTGGTTGACAGCGGGGATGCTGCGCAATTTTTTGTGGGATCAACTGGCAGAGGCAACGGTTCTTCATTCAGCCAATGACGTAGACGTTGCTTTTTTCGATCCCAATCTTGATTATGAAACCAGTGAAGCACTAGGCCGACAATTGGCAGCTATGTGGCCAAACTATAATTGGGAAATCAAAAATCAAGCCCACATGCATACCCATAATTTTCCTGATGAATCACCTTATAGAGATACCTTGGATGCTGTTAGTAAATATCCCGAGACCTGCACAGCTCTCGCCTGTCGTTTGAATGAAGCGGGGTATCCAGAACTGCGGGCATTGTGGGGCTTAGAGGATCTAGCCGCTTTTGAAGTTCGACCGACACCGCATTTTTCACGTTCTCCTCGGCGTTTGGCAGTCTATAACCAGCGGGTTGCTGGTAAAAATTGGCAGGAAAGCTGGCCGCAATTGACGATCCACTCTTGAAAGAACAGAATGCTTTCAGTTATTATAATTACTAGCGGTCTGTCCGCACTGCACCACTTCAATCCTTTGGGTGCAGCTTATTACCGGGAATATCCCGCAAAGGAGAATGATAAATGAATCATCCTGAAAAATTGCGTTCAGAATCTGTCTGGACCACACAAGAATTGACCAAAATGGCATTGGTAGCGGCCCTATACGTGGCGGTGACTTTCGCTTTACAACCAGTTGGCTACGGTAATATTCAGTTTCGCGTGGCTGAAATGTTCAACTTTTTAGCGTTGTACAATAAGCGCTACGTCTGGGGAGTAACGATTGGCTGTGCGATTGCCAACCGGGCATCTCCTAATGGCCTTCTTGATGTGATCGTTGGCAGTGTCTGCACGTTTTTTGTGCTGCTTTTGTGTCGCTACCTGACCCGTAAAATCAAAGACATGAGAATCAAAATTGCAGTTACCACCGTCATTTTTGCAATTTCGATGTTTACAGTCGCCGCGCAACTGACAATCTTGTTTCAAGCGCCGTTTCTTTTCAACTGGTTGACTATCGGGATTGGGGAATTGCTTTCCATGGCCATCGGTGGAATCGTCATTTATGTAATCAGCAAAAAAATCGACTTAACGGCCTAAATGTCGCGTTTTAATCATAGTAGTTAAATATTCGTTCACAGTGGTGTCTAGATTGAAGGACGCCACTGTTTTTTTGTGAAATAAACGCGCTCGGATAGTTGCCAGGCATGATGCAGCCATATTTTTAGAGACGGTAAACCGGTTGTCAGGTGCGCTTTCTTTTTTTAAAAGAAGCGGTATAATGGGGGCAAACGGCTGCTCGACGGATTTGTATCAGAAATTGCAGCCAATTATGAAGGAGTTTTTATGATGAAAGCTACAATTAGCGGACAAAAACGAATTGCTGAAGGCGGCTGCAACGCCTGTACAGCCTTTGCTTTAAATGTTTATCACTTAACTTTTTCCGATGGGACTTGTGTTTCCTTGGAACGACTGGATGTTCCTACCATCGTTATGGCCTTCGCACAGCAGCAACGCTGGCAACAAGCCTTTACCATGCTGGATATGACAGAAGAAGCCATGCTTTACAAAAAAGCAGGCGAAACCGTAACCGAACAAGATGATTCTGCGACTGTCAGCTATCAAAAAGGCTGTGAACGTCTCAAAGTCGCCAAAGAATACTGTGAACTGGCTGATCTGTATCAAAACGTCAATCACGTATTGACCCGCTTTTTCAATATGGAGGAAGTAGACTTCGACTATGAAGTGATTGAACGCGAACCAGTGATCTGACTAGAGGTTTTTATCAGCAACAGCAATCCGGTATGAAGGCCTTTGTTTTAGTAATGCGTGCCAGAGGTGTCCCGTCGACAGATATGATACACTGGATGAAAATGACGAAAAGGTAGGAAGTTAGCGATGTTTGAGGAAAGTTCTTTTGATGTATTTCAGGTCCCGGGGTTAGAAGCGCGGATGGCTGCGATTCGCAGTGAAATCCAGCCGGTGTTTCAGCAAATCGGGGAGGCGTTAGTTCGGGAACTGGAAACCGCTTTGGATCGGACCTTTTACCTGCATATCGCGCAGCATCGCCGGCGTAGTGTTCATCCACCGGAAAATACCTGGGCCGCTGTCGGAGAAGGAAAGCGAGGCTACAAAATGGCCCCGCATTTTCAGATTGGGATTTGGCCGGAGTATGTGTTCATGTGGCTCTCCATTATCGATCAGCCCAAGGGGCAAAAAAGCTACGCCGAAACCCTTTTGGCAGCACTGCCTGAGATTAAAGCATTGCCGCAAGATTTTGTAATTAATAAAGACCACACAACGGCCCCCTACTTTCCTTTAAGTGAGGCAAAGCCAGCTCTGGAACGTCTGGCAAGCGTTAAAAAAAGTGAATTTCAGCTGGGGCGGGTCATTCCGCGAGAAAGTACTTTGTGGCAGAATCCAGAAAACGCACAGGAAGAAATATTGGCGACATATCGTCAGTTGTTGCCTTTTTATGAGTTGCTGACTAAAAAGTCTTAAAAACATTGATTTAAAGGGAATCGTTTGCAAAAACACTTTTGAAAGCAGATGCTACCAGGGTTATTTTGAAGATCGTTGATGTGGCGGGCTTTTCGCCGATTAAAAAAAACGATAAAAATACAGAAAAATTTTTTAGTATTATTTTATCGAAAGCTTGGAAAGGGTTTTCTGTTGCGCAGTTATAGGGTTTTTGCTAGAATAATACGTAGGGATTACACAAAATCCTAATTATTTTATTCCTGGGAGGAATTAAACATGAACAAAGCAGAATTGATCTCCGCAGTTGCAGAAAAATCAGGTTTGACTAAAAAAGACGCTACCGCAGTTTTGACTGCCATTATCGACACTGTTGAAGATACCTTGAAAAAAGGCGACAGCGTTCAAATCATGGGCTTTGGTACTTTCGAAGTGCGTCAACGCGCAGCTCGTAAAGGTCGTAACCCTCAAACCGGGGAAGAAATCGAAATCAAAGCATCTAAAACACCAGCTTTCAAACCTGGCAAACAGTTGAAAGACGCTGTCAAATAACATCTGAATATAAAACAACCCGCAGCTTTTTGATAAGCTGCGGGTTTTTATTTGTAGCCGAACAATCGCACTGTCGCTGTTCTCCAAAGTGAACAATACCAAACATGAGCCTCTAAAAGCCAAGTCGCTTCCACTGTTTTTAATAGAAGTGACTTGGCTTTTTATTGTTAAAAATTTCAAACACAGACTCTCCTTGATTTCATCAAGGAAAATCTGCGCTTCCCAAAGTGAACCAAATTTTTGTGATGGAAGCTCACTTTTAGGTGTGTTATTTTACTTTGCCGGTGTCAAAAAGCGCTGTGGCAGCCGACCGACAATCAAGACGCCGATAACTGCTGCGGCTACAGCTTTCAATATGCCGGGGAGGATAAAAGGAATCACCGCGGCGTTTAAAGCGGCACTAAAGGTCATGCCGGTCCCAAAGTGCATCCAGGCTGCGCCGAAAAGCAAAACAACCGCAGCACCTGCCAGATTAGCGATGATGCTCCACAAAAAGTTGAGCTTCGTCTTTGCAAGGATGCCGCCGGTCACTAGTCCGTTAAAAATAAATCCGATTAGAAAGCCGCCAGTTGGACCTAAGAGGGCACCGATTCCGCTAGCACCGCCTGCGTAAACCGGAATTCCAATCAATCCCAACAACAAATAAATAACAATCGCCCAAGTACCGGTTCTCATACCTAAAATCGTGACAGTCAGTCCAATAATGAAGGTCTGTAAAGTAAAAGGGACAACCGTGATAGGCAATGTGATGACAAATTGAGATAGGATCCCAATGATGGCGGCAAAAACGGCAGCCAATATTTGTTCTCGTAATGAAATGCGCATAATAATTCCTTCTTTCGTAAACTCTTATTTTTATTTTGGTTAACGTCTGTATGGTAGAATTATATCGTTTGGTTAACTGTATGTAAACAATAAGTTTACGAATGTGCAAAAAAGAGAAGCCCCTAGATATTTCTCAACGGGATTGAACTATCTTAATTTGCATATAAAGTGATTTTAATCGTCTATTTTAGATTTTTCTGATATCATTTTATTAAATGTTGGTATTTTTTACGTTGAAATTTCATTTAATGGCTATTGGTTGAAGCGGATAATTGTAGTTAGTGATTTGGGAGGGATTGGGTGCTGTTAATGATGTACCGGGTGATTCTAGTGATGAATTTAGCGGTCAGTACAGGTTTTACTTTCGGTGATGCCCAGGCAGACTTTTTTGGATTGTACCCCTGGGCTTATTATTTGAAGCTGTTTTTACTGCCTTTCTTTTTACTCCTCCTGTTGTTGAATACGATTCGGCATCGGACCTTAACCAGTCGCTTTTTATTTGCGGCGGCCTACTGTGTGGCCTGTCTCTTGTCCACTGAAATTATGGTTCATCCAGAACGGTATCCGGATTTTTTTCTTGGAGAAGGCGGCGTTCAGATTGGCTGTTATATCGCTGAAGTCATTTTGGCGGCCGTCCTTTTGAAGAATGAATTTCATACGGAGTTTGCGCTAACGCCGGCTATCAAAAAACAGACTTCCGGTAAACTACCGGTTGAAATCGATAAAAAATAAAGATCCAGTGCTTTTGCGGGTGGCTTGCGACCATTGCGAAATCACTGGATCTTTCATTTTTGGACTACAGGTGTCTGATTACTGAGCGGTGATAATGTCGGTCAGGAGTTGACCGAATTCACCAGTGGAAACTTCTGTTGCATCAGTCATGGAATGGGCAAAGTCAGCAGTGACCTTTTTGGCTGTCAGGGCTTCTTCGATTGCGGATTCTATCAATTGGGCAGCTTTTGTCCAACCCAGATACGCCAACATCATGCTTGCTGATAGCAGCAGTGAACAAGGGTTGGCCTTTCCTTGACCGGCAATGTCCGGGGCGGTGCCGTGAGTTGCTTCAAAAATGGCGTGACCGGTTTGGTAATTGATATTGGCACCTGGGGCGATCCCAATGCCCCCCACTTGAGCGGCCAACGCGTCGGAAATGTAGTCGCCGTTTAGATTGCAGGTAGCAATTACATCGTATTTTTCTGGATACAGCAGGATTTGCTGCAACATATTGTCGGCGATGACGTCATTGATGATGATTTTTCCGGCAACTTTGGCATCTGCTAAAGCTTGGTCGGCGACTGCCTGACCTTTCTCGGCAACCAGTGTATGGTAGTTATGCATAGTGAAAGTCTGCTGTGCATAAGCACTCTCAGCCAGCTCATAGCCCCACTTTTTGAAGCCCCCTTCAGTAAACTTCATGATATTGCCTTTATGGACTAAGGTCACAGTGGAACGGTCGTTTGCTAAGGCGTAATCAATGGCAGCACCAACCAAACGCTGGCTGCCTTCTTTTGAGATGGGTTTGATCCCGATAGCGCTCGTTTTTGGGAAACGAATCTTTTTGACAGCAAATTGCTCTTGCAACATTTGGATAAGTTGATTGACCTCTGGGCTATCCTTTTCAAATTCGATACCGGCATAGACGTCTTCAGTGTTTTCACGGAAAATCACCATATCGGTTTTTTCAGGTTCCTTTAAAGGGGAGGGAACGCCGGTAAAATAGCGCACGGGACGGACACAGGCGAATAAATCTAAATCTTGGCGCAAAGCAACATTCAAGGAACGAATGCCGCCGCCGATGGGTGTGGTCAATGGCCCTTTTAGCGCTACTTTGGCTTCTGTGATGGCAGCTAATGTTTCTTTTGGTAACCAAGCACCGGTTTCTTTAAAGGCTTTTTCTCCGGCCAGCACTTCCCGCCACTGGATTGTTTTCTCCCCTTGATAGGCTTTGGCTACTGCGGCGTCGATGACTGCTTGTGAGGCTTCCCAGATTTCAGGGCCGATACCATCGCCGGCGATAAAAGGAATTGTCGGCTGCTTTGGAACTAAGAGTGTTTCGTTTTGGATCGTAATATAAGTCAAATGGGCTCCTCCGTTCAGGAAAGTAGTGTAAGGAAAGGACTTGCTGTAGATCTGTCGGCAAGTCCTTTCGTGTCATGCTTCGATAGAGCTGTGGGCATTGCTAAGCTGCTGATTTAAGCGCCAAATTTTTTCCGAATGACCATCGGCAGGATTCCTTGGTTTTTCCAGTAGCGGATATCTGCCGGTGCATCAAAACGCAGCTTGGCTTGAAAATCTTTGCGGGTACCATCTGGGCCAGTCGCTGTCACAGCTACGAATTGCCCGACTTGTGGGTCTTCCGGCAGGTGGATGTCGAAGGTTTCAGCGCCGATCAGCCCCAGCGTTTCAGCAGTTTCTCCAGGGAGGTATTGCAGTGGAATGATTCCCATCATGGCCAAGTTTGAGCGATGAATTCGCTCGAAGCTTTCAGCTAAGACAGCTTTGACACCTAAAAGCTGAGTGCCTTTTGCCGCCCAGTCGCGAGAAGAACCCATGCCGTAGTCTTTACCTGCCAAAACAATGGCGCTCTTACCAGCGGCCTGGTAGCGCATCGCCGCGTCAAAAATCGACAAGGTTTCGCCGGTAGGGTGGTATTTGGTAACTCCGCCGGAAGAACCGGGAACCAGTTGGTTTTGCAGGCGAATATTGGCGAAGGTTCCCCGCATCATAATGTCATGATTGCCTCGGCGGGAACCATAAGAGTTGAAATCCTTTGGTGCGACTCCCCGCTCTTTCAAAAAACGACCGGCAGGCGAGTCAATGGCGATATTTCCTGCCGGAGAGATGTGATCAGTTGTCACTGAATCTGCTAATTTTGCCAGCACAGTCAAGCCTTCCAACGCCCCTTGTTTCGGAAGCTCACGGGTCAATCCGGTAAAGAAAGGCGGATTGGCAATATAGGTAGAGGCCTCGTCCCAGCCAAAGCAAGCCCCGGTAGTTGTTTCAATTTCATTCCAACGCTGATTGGCATCAAAGACGTGGGCATAAGTTTCTTTATAAGCTTCAGGACCTACATAGCGGTCGATCACAGTGTTAACTTCGTCAGCAGTCGGCCAGAGATCTTGTAAATAGACCTTGCTGCCGTCTTTAGCCACCCCAATTACGTCTTTGGTCAGATCAGTCAAGATACTGCCGGCCAAAGCATAAGCAACAACCAACGGCGGCGAAGCCAAGTAATTGGCCTTGATTAAAGGATGAATGCGTCCTTCAAAGTTGCGGTTTCCGGAAAGCACAGAAGCCACCAGCAGATTTTCCTTTTCAATCGCTTCGGTGATTGGATCTGCCAATGGTCCGGAGTTACCGATACAAGTAGTGCAGCCGTAGCCGACATTGTAAAAGCCTAATTTTTCCATATAGGGCAAAAGGCCGCTGTCTTCCAGATAAGTCGTCACAATCCGCGAGCCTGGGGACAATGAGGTTTTGACGTAGGCAGGAACTTTTAAGCCTTTTTCAACAGCTTTTTTGGCCAATAAACCAGCGCTGATCATGACGAAAGGGTTGCTGGTGTTGGTACAGCTGGTGATGGCCGCTAGTGCGATGTCGCCAGTCTTAATCTGATCAGGATAAGTCAGATCAGGATTTTTTTCTTGCCAGAGGATGTCCGCCTTTTTGGAAAATTCCGTTTCCGGTAAACCAAAGCCTTTTGGACCCACCGGCGCGGTAACGGATGCGGTGAAATCCTCTGGAACGTTGGCTAAGGAAATACGATCTTGTGGACGTTTTGGGCCAGCCAATGCCGGGAGCACGGTGGCAAGATCCAGTTGAATCACCTTTGTATAGGTAGGAATTTGCTGGGCGTCGTAAAACAAGCCGTTCGCTTTGGTATAGGCGGCGACGGTTTCGATGAGTTGGGGGTCACGGCCGGTGATGCGCAGGTAGTTCAGTGTTTCTTCATCAATGGGACAAAAGCCGCAAGTCGCACCATATTCAGGAGCCATATTGGCAATCGTTGCTCGATCAGACAAGCTCAATTTTTGGTAACCGGTGCCGAAGTACTCCACAAATTTACCCACGACTTTTTCTTGCCGCAAAAGCTCCGTCACTGCCAATGCCAGATCGGTGGCAGTCGTACCCGTGGGTAGTTCCCCAAGAAATTCAACCCCGATGACTTCAGGCGTTGGGAAATAAGAAGCTTCACCTAAAATTGCTGCTTCGGCTTCGATGCCGCCAACCCCCCAGCCGAGAACCCCCAGACCATTGATCATAGTGGTGTGGGAATCAGTCCCTTGCAGCGTGTCGGGAAAGATGACTGTTTCGCCGGTAGCTGCTACTTTTTTAGTGAGAATCACATTGGAAAGTTTTTCGATATTTACTTGGTGAATGATGCCGGTTTCTGGCGGGACGACTTCAAAATCATTGAAGGACTGTTGAGCCCACTTCAAAAACTGATAGCGCTCGTGATTGCGCTCAAATTCACGCTGCGTATTGAAAGCCAATGCGCCCGGATTACCAGAGCAATCCACTTGGACGGAATGATCCACCACCAATGTTACCGGAATCTCCGGATTGATTGCTTCAGCGGTTCCACCCAAAGAAACCATTGCATCCCGCATAGCCGCTAGATCCACCACGGCAGGAACCCCGGTAAAGTCTTGCAAAATCACCCGTGCCGGTTTGAAGGGAACGACACCAGTGGGCGCTTGCGCTTGCCAATTGGCCAATTCGCTGATGATCTCGTCAGTAATTTCTTCGTCTCTATTACGAGCGACAGACTCAAGAAGTACCCGAATAGAATAAGGTAAAGCGTTCAAATCGGCAGAAAAATCGGCGCTGACCTGTTTCAAATCACAGTAAAGTAAATCGGTTGCAGCTAATGTATTTTGCCATTTCATGAGCGTAGACTCCTTTCATTGTTGGCAGAGGGAGAATCTATGAAAGAAAGCTTCCATAGAAAAGTTACTATTCTTTCAAGGATCATTTTTTGACACCTGCAGTCGTGCCGCAAAATATCGAACAATCCGTGCCCCAAAGCCAAACTCCCCAAATATGTCAGTTGGAATAATTATACATTCTTGTTGTATAAAAGTAAATAGTCAAAATATTATTTCTTTTCAGTAAAAATGGTGATATAATTACCAGTAATACAATTCGCTAACAGAATAAAAGTTATTTTGGATAAAGAGGGGTGTTTTACGTGAGCTTGATGGAAAAAAATCTGCTGGACTACCCGAGTCTGGCTGCACGATGTGAAGAAGTTGATTGGATAGATGTGAATAATTATACAAAATATAACGTCAAGCGAGGACTGCGCGACAGCAATGGTAAGGGCGTTCTCGCTGGTTTAACAACAATCTCAACAATCTATCCCCAAAAAATCGTCGCTGGTAAACCAATCCCGGGTGTAGGAGAATTGCGGTACCGCGGCATTGACATCAACGAGCTGGTGAAGGGATTTGTTGGAGAAGGCCGTTTTGGTTTTGAAGAAGTTGCATTTTTACTCCTTTTTGGTGAGCTGCCAACGCCGGCAGAATTAGCTGACTTTCGCAAGCTATTAGCGGAGAAACGTACGCTTCCTACCAATTTTGTGCGAGACGTGATTATGAAGGCACCATCAGCTGACATTATGAATAATCTTTCCCGTAGTCTTTTGACATTGGCATGTTACGATGACCGACGGGATGATGTGAGCATTGAAAACGTCCTGGAACAGAGCTTGATGCTGGTTGCCGTTTTTCCGATGTTGGCCGTCTATGCTTACCATGCCTACAATCATTATGAGATGGACGAAAGTATGTACATTCACCGGCCTGATCCTTCCTTGAGTACCGCAGAAGCCATCTTGACCATGTTGCGCCCAGACAAGAGCTACACCAAACAAGAAGCTCAAACATTGGATATGTCCTTAGTTCTCCATATGGAACACGGCGGCGGGAACAATTCGACCTTTACCACTCGAGTTGTGACTTCCAGTGGAACCGATACGTATTCTACAATCAGTGCCGCACTAGGTTCGTTGAAAGGACCTAAACACGGTGGGGCCAACATCAAAGTCACCCAGATGATGGAAGATTTGAAAGCCAACGTAACGGATACGACAGATGAGACTCAAGTGCGACAATATCTGGAAGACATTCTGGATAAAAAGGCTTTTGATGGCAAAGGTCTGATTTATGGCATGGGCCACGCTGTGTATAGTGACAATGATCCGCGGGCAGCAATCTTTAAAGCCTATGTCTCAAAATTAGCTGAGGAAAAAGGGCCGGAAGAACAAGCGGAGTTCCAGCTATACACACTAGTAGAAGAGCTGGCACCGAAGATTATCGGTGAAAAGCGCAAGATCTTCAAAGGAGTTAGCGCTAATATCGACTTTTTCAGCGGCTTTGTTTATGCGATGCTGGGATTGCCTCGTGAATTGTATACCCCCATGTTCGCCATCGCCCGTATCGTGGGTTGGTCGGCCCACCGAATTGAGGAATTGATCAACACACAAAAAATTATTCGACCGGCGTATATGGAAGTTTCTGACGATCGAGAGTATGTCGCTTTGGGAGAACGAACAGACAGTTGTGATGAAGCCTCTTGTGCCGGATAAGCTTCTAAAAAAGCGATTACCAATCCAAAAAAGTCTGCCGCAGTGAATCAATTGCGACAGGCTTTTTTTATAAGAGTTAGCGTCACTGGCAGCTGCACCAAGTTACAGGTTGGATTCTTTGTATTGTTCGTCTGACTTCGATACAATTCAGAAAAAGGCTTCTTTTTCCGAAAATTGGTTTGGAAGAGAAGGTATCGTAGTCAGAAAGGTGGAAATAATATGACAATCTATGATTTTAAAGTAAAAGATGCAAAAGGGAACGAAGTCGAACTGTCGGATTACAAAGACAAGGTGCTGCTAGTAGTGAATACAGCGACCGGTTGCGGCTTTACACCACAATACGAAGGGCTGGAAAAACTCTACCGTGACTATCAGAAGCTGGGGTTTGAAATCTTGGACTTCCCCTGCAATCAATTCGGTCATCAAGCCCCTGGAACCAATGAAGAGATTCAGGAATTTTGTCAACTAAAATACCAAACCAGCTTTAAAACATTCGCCAAAATTGATGTCAATGGCGAAAATGCCAGCCCTTTGTATCGCTTTTTGAAGGGAGAAAAAGGGGGCATCATCGGCAGTGCCATTAAATGGAACTTCACGAAGTTCTTAGTAGACAAAGACGGCAATGTAGTCGATCGGTTCGCCCCACAAAAAACGCCGGAAGATTTGCGTCCGGCGATTGAAGCGCTACTGGAAAAGTAGTTTAACGACTGGCAATTTCAGTCTGCCTTTTGCTGGAAAATAGTCAGCGCTTTGGTAATTGCAAATGCTAAAATGGTATACTGGAGTAAAGGAAATGGGGGAGCCAAATGATGACAGAGAAAAAGTGGCGGCGTTTGTTTATAAGTCTGGCGATAGGGTTGGTGCTGATTTTGATACTAGCCGTGGGAAATCAAGTAACTGGACACGGGGATTCCAACAAGGCAGTTTTCATTTCGGCGTTTGTCGCCAGCGGGTTGCTCAACTGGTACCTAATCAAAGAACTGCGGATTAAGAGGTAAGCGGTAAAGTAGCAAGCACGAAGAAGTGGTGCTTCGCTAAACAAGACCAGCATGCAGACTACTCACCGAGTTTGGTGGGTAGTCTTTTTGAATATGGAGTGGATTATATATTAATCAGGAACTAAGACAATTAAAATAAACTAACAATCCATAGATATAAATAACATGCCTGCTTATAAATGGTTTTGAAGCAGGCATGTTTATATTTCGGAACTTCTTGCAAGAAGAGGTCTTTTAAAATCCGTAGCTAAGGACATCGCCTGCCTAGAGTACGCTAGCTTTTTATACTATTTTTTAGTTTGCCTGGAAAAAGCCAAAAAAAATAATAGTATAAACAACATGATGGCTTTTCCGACTGTCAGACCAGACCGATAAATTTGAATAATTGTACCGGTTGTAAAGCAGATTAAGAAGAATAAGTAAAAAGCATCGTTCGCATTTTTGGGCTTGTATTTAAGAATATAGTTCAGCAATTTAATCACCTCGTTAGACTAGGGCAACTCTCAATTCAAACCTGTCACTAAATTCATTCATCTTAGCCAGACTTCAGGCGAGTCCTTTAATAGGTGAGACAATACCTGATGTAGTTGAAAAATAGTTGGGGTCAAACTAGAAGTCGCTTGAATCATTTCCGAAATATTGAGGGCGCATAGAAAATTGTTAGTCTTTTATTAATAGGGTTAGCGTTAAAGGTAGGTTTACTAATGCAAATTCTAGCATAGTTTCAATGGGTTCTGATAGTGTTTACTATCCTCAATACAGTAAGTGGGAATATCGATACGTTTTTACAGCCGAACAGGCAGGAAAGAAGTGTAAATGTGAGGGGAATCTTCGTGTTGAAATTGAGACTAACTACCTATAAGCAGGTTGATGAAAATATATCTTAGAACACAGTGAAGGACTCTCTACCTTATAATCAAGTGATTATTTGGAATCGTGTTTAAGGTATTTTCTAAGGTAGTTTCGCCTTAATTAGATCTATGAGAAACAAAAAAAGCCCAAACCCTTGATATACAAGAGCTTAGGCTTAGTGTGACGAGATTACATCAATTTGTTGTAGAATTCAACGATGAATGATTCGTCTACATCTGGAGTCATTTCGTCGCGTTCTGGCAAGCGAGTCAGTGAACCTTCCAGTTTTTCGTCGTCGAAGCTTACGAACGCTGGGCGGCCGATTGTTGCTTCGATGGCTTCTTTGATAATGATCAAGTTTTTAGATTTTTCGCGAACGGAGATCACTTGACCCACTTCAACGTGGTATGAAGGGATATCAACGCGTTTGCCGTCTACTAAGATATGACCGTGGTTAACCAATTGACGAGCTTGACGACGAGTAGTTGCCAAACCAAGACGGTAAACCATGTTGTCCAAACGTTGTTCCAACAAGACCATGAAGTTAACACCGTGTTTGCCTTCTTTGATCTTGCTTGCTTTTACAAACAAGTTACGGAATTGACGTTCGTTCAAACCGAACATATGACGCAGTTTTTGTTTTTCAGTTAATTGCAAGCCGTATTCAGATTTTTTACCACGGCTGTTTGGTCCGTGTTGACCTGGTGGGAATGGGCGACGTGCCAATTCTTTACCAGTGCCGGACAGAGATACGCCCAAGCGGCGAGATTGTTTCCAAGATGGTCCAGTATAACGAGACATTTAAGATTCCTCCAAGTAATTTAGTTGGAGTAAAATAATCCGATGAAAAATTCATATCCGTGCAGTTCATTCTTCAACGTTCACCTTTTCGCAGCCGCGGGTACTGGTTGAACTGAATAAGTCAGCGATGAACTGGTGACGAGCTATTACTTTTCTGCTGCATTATTTTACACAAAGAGTAGTATACGACAACAAAGGGGTGTCCGTCAAGTTGGCGATAGCGAAAAGGGCAACGTCATTTCATATTTTCAAGTGCCAGTTTCTGAAGAACTTGACGGCTATTGCGGGCTTCAAGTAGTCGAAAGTTGTCTTGTGATTCTGCCAGTATGCTAGCGACGTTTTTTCCTTGTTTTGCAGGGAAATGCCAAATGTATGTTAAAAATTCTAGATCCAACACATCCGGATTGGCGCCGGGAGCTTTTTTTCCGCGAAAGGTAAGGTAGCGTTTGATGACTCGATAGATGGCAGTTAGGCGGGAGACTTTCAGGTAAATGACCAAATCAGCCCGCTGCAGTCGTTGCGCTAACAAGGAGTCGTAGTTGCCGTCAATCAGCCAGGATTTTTCGGCCAAGATGGGAATCAACTTTTCTTGCAGTTGCGAAATTGTAATCGTCGTTTTGTCATCTTGCCAAAAGAGTTGGTCTAAGCGAATCAGAGGCAGCTGCCAGCGCTGGGCTAATTTTGTCGCCAAGGTTGACTTGCCAGCTCCCGGAGAACCGATGATCAGAACCCGTTGATAATGATGAGACATGGAATCAGCCTGCTTTCTTTCATTTTATATAGTGTAAAGGTGAAGCGATTAAGAAGAGAACTTTTCCAGTTTAAAGAATTCAGCTGCCAATCGGGTAAGAAAGACTTAAGACTTTCATAACAATTGTCACAGGGAAAAAGGGGTTGATGAATGAGAAATGATGAAGGAGAGCCTTTTGGTTATCGGATTTTGTAAAAGTCGTCGGTGATTGTTCCTTTCAGAAAAAGGATGACAATTGTTGCGTGTTTTCATTCATTTTCAAAAATCACTTTACAAAACAAGGATCCCTCATTACAATAATGAAGTATTATGGACTTTTTTTGGATTGCAGTTGAATACATATCAAAAGGAGAAGAGAGAAGATGAATCCGGTATCACCATTATTTGAAAAAATCGATACGTCCATCGAAAAGAAGGTCGACCTGATCCAAGGTAGTTATCTTCGTTATGCTGTGCGGGCAATGCTGGCCTGCTTGTTTTTGACGTTGGGCACGGCTGTGGCTTTTGCAATTGCGATGAAAGGGGAGCACATCACTCCCGGATTAGGTAAAATGCTCTATGCCTTCATGTTCAGCTGGTCGCTGGTCATGATTTTGTATCTGAATGCTGAGTTGGGCACTTCCAACATGCTTTATATGACAGTTGGTGTCTATCGCAAACGGTTGAGTGTTCCGTTGGCTGCGAAGATTTTGTTTACCTGTATTCTCTTCAACCTGATTGGCGGGGTACTTTTTGCTGCCTTGGTGGCACAAACGACACCTTTCCAAGGCTTGGAGCCGGATAACTTCTTCTTTACTTCTATTCAGGCAAAATTAGCCAAATCGACATTGCAAATCCTAGTAGAAGGGATGTTTGCCAATATCGTCGTTAACACCGCTGTTTTGGTGTCCATGCGGATGAAAGACGATGCTGGTAAAGTAGCGGCAATCATCTTTATCATCTTTATTTTCGCTTTTCTTGGTTACGAACACGTTATCGCCAACTTCCCAGCTTTCACATTGGCGTTTATTGCCTCTGGTGGTTCTTTGGACGGAATGACGGTTGCCAGTGTCCTCCACAATCTGTTCTTTGCACTGATTGGTAACTATATTGGTGGTGGCTTGGTCATGGGCTTGGGCTACGCTTGGCTCAACAATTCAAAATCAACATATGTAGATTAATCAAAGTAAGCGGCGGTGGGTCATCGTCGCTTCTTTTTCGTATTGAAGAGGGATGAAAAAATGACAGAAGAGTGGCAGCGTTTTTTACCTTTTGAGCCGGAACAAGCAGCGGCGATGGCGGCTTATATGAAAAATCGCTTTCCTTTTTGCGGCGTGCAGGCTCCAGAACGGCGGCGCTTGGCTCGACCGTTGTTGCAGGCTTCTCGCCAGTGGAAGTTTGACCAATTGCAGCGAGGTATCGAGTATTTTTATGGGCAACCGGAGCGGGAGTACCATTATATTGCTATTGAATTGGCAGAAAAAAACAGCGGGCGCCTGACACGTCAGGAGTTGCAGGAGCTGTTGCCATTGGTGGCACAAAATCAATGGTGGGACAGTATCGACACCTGGCGCAAAGTATACGGCGACTGGTGCAGCCGACACTTAGAAGAACTGCCGGAAATCTGGAATTGGTTTTTTGATCACCAAGATTTTTGGCTGCGGCGTATCGGTATCACCTTGCAATTGAAGTTCAAAGGGCAAACAGACACGCATTTATTGACACGAGCAGTGGAAGCTGACCTGGCTACGGAGGAATTTTTTATCCAAAAGGCAATCGGTTGGGCGCTGCGGGAATACAGTAAAACGGATGCCCAATGGGTCGTAGATTTTATTGCAGCCCACCCGCAAATGAGCAGTCTGGCCCGCCGTGAAGCCGGCAAGCACTTGCTGTAATGGGTGAAGCAGCTGTGTTTTACGATGCTGACGGATTTGAATAAGTAGGATTTTACCGGTGGCGGTGTTCATCGGATTTCACAATAAAAAATGAGAGAAAGCGAGTTATCACGACAACCATGAGACGCAAACTGATCGCATTTGACATTGACGGAACGTTACTAGGAACAGACAAGAAACCTTTGAAGAGCACCATCAAGGCTTTACGAGAGTTAAAAAAGGCCGGCCATCTGGTGACGATTGCTACGGGGCGCAGCCGATTTTTGGCACGGGAAATTATCCGTGAACTGGATTTTGAAAATTATATCGTCTGCAACGGCTCGGCGGCCTTTTTGAACCACAATCAGATCTTTAAGCAGCTGTTAGATCAAACAGAGTTGGATCGGCTGGTTTTGGAAGCCAATGAAGCGGGCATCGATACGGCATTCATCGAAATGGATCGGGCTCGCCGAATGACTTCTAACAACGTAGGAACGATGGCTTCGGCGATGATGTCTTTTGGAGCGGATCTGCCAGAATTGGATGACCAATTTCCGGAAGAACAGGAAATCTATCAGGCGCTGGCTTTCTTCACGGAAAGCTACGACCAGCAGTTTGCTACGGCGTTTCCCCGTTTCCGTTTTGTTCGCTGGCACGAAAACTGTGTAGATGTCCTGCCGCAAAATGGTTCAAAGGCTGCAACAATCCAATTTTTAGCAGAGCGGGTGGGGATTCCACCTCAGGATATCATTGCTTTTGGTGATGGGAACAACGACATCGAAATGCTGAGTCAGGCTGGTGTCGGCGTGGCTATGGGAAATGCGACGCCGCAGGTTCAGCAATGGGCGGACTTGGTGACGGATGATTGTGACAGTGACGGGATCTGGAAAGCACTTAAAGTTTTGAAATTAGTATAATAAAAATGGTCCGCTGCTTTCTATTTGAAATCGGCGGATTTTTCTTTGACCCCATTGCTTTACATGGTATCTTTTAACAAGAAGGCCCCTGTGAAAGCAAAAATTTGCGGCAGGGAAGAGGAGGTAAAAAAATGAAAATTGCATTGATTGCCCATGACCGAAAAAAAGATTTGATGGTTCAGATGACCACAGCCTACAAGGAAATTCTGACGGAACATCAGTTGTACGCTACCGGAACTACTGGACTACGGATTCAGGAAGCAACTGGGTTACCGGTTCATCGCTACAAATCCGGCCCACTGGGAGGCGACCAGCAGATTGGGGCGATGATTTCTGAAGATGACCTGGATATGGTGATTTTTTTGCGAGATCCTTTGGCCGCACAGCCCCATGAGCCGGACGTGACGGCGTTGATTCGCCTGTGTGATGTCTATGAAATTCCACTGGCTACCAATATCGGCACTGCTGAAATTTTGATTCGTGGCCTGCAAGCGGGGTTTGCAGATTTCCGTGAGATTGTCCATGAAATGGAGCATAAACCGTTATCTTTTTAAAAAATTATCAGGGCTGTGGATCAATCATTGCTAAGTGATAAATGCCGAAGAATTCATTAAGCAAGAAAATGCTAACAGCTAGTTGCGACAATTATGCGCCAGAATCCGCAGCAGAAACTTGACCTTACGGATAAGAAAAGTCAGCCTTTGAAATGTTTAACGGTGAAAAGCCAAGGTGCTTCTGTTTTTTTATGGAAGTGGCTTGGCTTTTGCAGCTCCCTTTTGGTATTGGCTGCTTCAGAAGGCGGTGACAGGGAGACGGCGAAGTTGCTGTAGGGCTGTCTCTTAGTCGAACTTATATTTCAGATCAAGAGCCTAGGACCCGACAGGCTTTTTTTTATGCAAAAAAACGTCTATAATAGGAAAAGACAGTTTTAAGAGAGAAGGAAAAAGTGTGCGGTTATTGTTTATCGGAGATGTAGTGGGTTCATTGGGTAGGGAAACGGTGACAGAGTATCTGCCTCGTTTGAAAAAGAAATATCGGCCGCAAGTGACCATTTTAAATGGCGAAAATGCAGCCAGTGGTCGGGGAATCACCGGCAAAATCTACAAGAAGTTCTTGCAAGATGGTGTCGATGTGGTGACGATGGGAAACCATACGTGGGACAACCGCGATATTTTTGAGTTCATCGATGACGCCAAAAAAATGGTTCGGCCCGCGAATTTTCCTGAAGGCACACCGGGTCAAGGAATGGTGTTCGTCAAAGTGAATGCCATTGAGCTGGCGGTAATCAATCTGCAAGCGCGGGCCTTCATGACTGATTTGGACGATCCTTTCCGCAAAGCCGAAGCCTTGGTGGCCGAAGCACGGGCACGGACGCCCTTCATTTTCGTTGATTTTCACGGGGAAACCACCAGTGAAAAACAAGCGATGGGATGGTTTTTGGATGGTCAAGTGTCAGCAGTCGTCGGGACACACACCCATGTGCAGACCAACGATGCTCGCATTTTGCCGCAAGGAACGGCTTACCTTTCTGATGCCGGGATGACTGGTCCATATGATGGTATCTTGGGGATGAAACGCGAGGCGGTTTTGGAGAAGTTCTGGACAGCGCTACCGCAGCGTTTTGAAGTAGTAGAAAAAGGACGCAGCATCATGTGTGGCTGTGTTATTGATATTGATGAAAAGACGGGCCGTGCCAAAATGATTGAGACGATCCAGATTTCTGAGGATCGGCCGTTTACGGAGTAGTGACCATGAAAGACTTATTGGAACAAGATCAAGACGTGAGGCAGGCGGTTGAGGAGTTGAGCCGGCTGCTTTCAGATTTGCCTCAAGTAAAAGAATTTCAGACGTTGTCTGAAAAAGTCGCCGCCAATGAAAAATTGACTCGGCTGGAAGAAGCCATTAAAGCAGCGCAAAAAGACGCGGTGCAATTCGAATATTACGGCAAGCCGCAAGCCAAGCAAGCCGCCTTATCCGAAGCCGACCGATTGACAGCAGAGTACGACAGTCTGCCGTTGGTGATTGCTTATCGAGAGAAACTGTTGGAAGTCAACGATCTTCTGCAGTACGTGACAGACGGGATTCAAAGAGGGGTGGAGACACTTCTGGAATCAGAACCAAAGAAGGATATAGACAAGTGATTATGGTTTAACAGGAGGAAAGGATCGAATGAAGCTCTCAAAACAAGCGACACTTGATAAAAGTCATTGAGTAAGTCGCCCTGTATGACCTTATCTTTAGGTAACTGCCCAACGTAATCATCACCGTCTATTTCAACAATGTTATCGCCACGATTTGTTGGAACCACTAATCATCGTAAAAATGCCGAACGCAGTAAATTTATCACATATCTATCAGTTGTTAGTTTAGAAAGGAACACAATCATGCCTCAAAAAACCAAGCACACCCCTATGATGGAACAATACCTCAACATCAAATCCCAGTATCAGGATGCTTTTTTGTTCTACCGTCTGGGGGATTTCTATGAGATGTTTTACGAGGATGCCATCAAAGCTTCTCAGATTCTAGAATTGACGTTGACCAGCCGCAACCGCAATGCTGACGATCCGATTCCGATGTGTGGGGTGCCTTATCATGCGGCACAAGGGTACATTGATACGCTGATTGAGCAAGGCTACAAGGTAGCAATCTGTGAACAGGTAGAAGATCCGAAAACGGCTAAAGGAATGGTAAAACGGGAAGTGGTCCAACTGGTGACACCAGGGACAGTGATGGATTCAAAAGGACTTTCCGCCAAAGAAAACAACTTTTTGACGGCAGTAGGCTATGATCAAAAGCACTACGGATTTGCTTATGCTGATCTTAGTACCGGTGAATTCAAAACGGCACTCTTAGAAGATGAAGATGCCATCATCAATGAATGTTCCGCATTGCAGACCAAAGAAATCGTCTTTGTTTCTGACGTGCCGGACACTGTTAAAACAGCCTTAAAAGAACGTTTGGGACTCGTCTTTTCAAAGCAGGAAGAGCTGTTAGAGACAGCTGAATGTCAATTTTTGACCAGCGAACTCAACGATACATTGGAAAAAGAAGTGGCAGGAAAACTGTTGAGTTATCTGTCGATTACGCAAAAGCGCAGCTTGGGACATATTCAAAAGGCGGAAGAATATCAGCCAGATCACTTTTTGAAGATGGACCATTACTCCAAATTTAACCTGGAATTGGCCCGCTCGATTCGTACGGGGAAAAAACAAGGGACGCTTCTGTGGTTATTAGACGAAACGAAGACCGCTATGGGGGGCCGTCTGCTGAAACAGTGGCTGGATCGGCCATTGATCCAGGAAAAACAGATTGTCGCTCGGCAAGAGATGGTTCAGTCCTTACTAGATAGTTATTTTGAGCGAATGGATCTGCAAGAAACACTGACTAAGGTTTATGATCTGGAACGTTTGGCAGGACGGGTAGCTTTTGGCAATGTCAATGGCCGAGATTTGTTGCAGCTAAAGACCTCACTTATGCAGGTTCCTCAAATTCGAAAATTATTGGAAGGCATCAATCAAGGACAATGGAATCAGCTGCTGCTTGCGATTGAACCTTTAGAAGATCTGGTGGCATTGATCGAAGCTGCCATCAGTGAAGATGCACCGCTTGCTGTCACCGAGGGCAATGTCATCAAAGACGGTTTCAATTCCCAACTGGATCAGTACCGTAGTGCCATGAGAAATGGGAAGCAATGGTTGGCCGAGCTGGAAGCCTCCGAGCGGGCAGCAACAGGAATCAAAACATTGAAAGTCGGCTTTAACCGAGTCTTTGGCTACTATATTGAAGTCACCAAAGCCAACTTGGCCAATCTGGAAGAAGGGCGCTATGAGCGTAAACAGACTTTGGCTAATGCGGAGCGTTTCATCACCCCTGAGTTAAAAGAGCTGGAAACACAGATCTTGGAAGCAGAAGAAAAATCCGTCGACTTGGAGTACCAACTGTTTTTAGCTGTAAGAGAAGAGGTCAAAGCTGCAATCGACCGGTTGCAAAAGCTGGCGAAGTCTCTCAGTGCAGTGGATGTTTTGCAGAGCTTTGCGACGATTTCCGAGCGCTACCAGTACGTTCGTCCAGTATTAAATAAAAACCGCAACTTGAAGATTGTCGAAGGTCGCCATCCAGTGGTGGAAAAAGTGTTGGGTCATCAAGAATATATCCCCAACTCCATAACGATGGATCCCAAAACCTTGATTTTATTGATTACTGGGCCTAATATGTCCGGGAAAAGCACGTATATGCGGCAACTGGCATTGACTGTAATCATGGCACAGATGGGCTGTTTTGTCCCGGCACAAGCAGCAGAGATGCCGGTTTTCGATCGTATCTTTACTCGAATTGGGGCCAGTGATGATCTGATTGCCGGTCAGTCGACTTTCATGGTGGAAATGATGGAAGCCAATCAGGCGCTGCGTCATGCAACACCGGATAGTCTGGTGCTGTTTGACGAGCTGGGACGGGGAACCGCGACGTATGATGGCATGGCTTTGGCACAGTCCATCATCGAGTATATTCACGATAATGTGAAGGCCAAGACGCTGTTTTCTACCCATTACCACGAATTGACGGTGTTGGATGAGGCTTTGCCGAAGTTGCGCAACGTGCATGTAGGAGCAGTAGAAAAAGATGGTGAAGTCGTATTTCTTCACAAGATGATGGAAGGGCCGGCCGACAAGAGTTACGGTATCCACGTAGCCAAAATTGCAGGCTTGCCGACGCCGCTATTGGAACGAGCAGCGACTATCTTAAAAGCGCTGGAGGCCGAACCGAAAACGCTGGAAAGCAATGAATTTCGCTCTGTTTCAGAGGATGATCCCCAGCAGATGTCTTTGTTCAGTGAAGTTTCGACAGAAGAGCTTTCTGTGATTGAAGCGCTGAAGAAGATTGATCTTTTGGATACAACGCCGCGAGACGCACTGAATATTTTATATGATCTGCAAAAGCGGATCTGAGGATTGTTTGCTTTGGGGAATGAGGTGCAATCGGCCCCACTCCCCTGATTATTTTTGAAAAGGAAGGCATCCATATGGGAAAGATCCAAGAACTATCGGAACGCTTAGCCAACCAAATTGCGGCTGGTGAAGTGGTGGAACGACCTGCCTCGGTAGTCAAAGAGCTGATAGAAAATGCTATTGATGCAGGGGCGGATCAAATCGATATTTTCATTGAAGAAGCCGGTCTGCGAAAAATCCAAATTACCGATAATGGTGAAGGAATTGCAGATGATGACGTGGAAAATGCCTTCAAGCGTCATGCAACCAGTAAAATCCATAACAGAGACGACCTGTTTCGCATTCGGACTTTGGGGTTTCGTGGGGAAGCACTGCCAAGTATCGCCTCAGTTTCTCAAGTCACGTTGGAGACGGCAGTCGCTGGGACTACTCAAGGAACGCTGCTGCGGCTTAAAGGTGGAAAAGTTGAAGCCCATGAGCCAGCTCCTCTGCGTCAGGGCACGAAGATTACAGTAGAAAACTTGTTCTTCAATACCCCGGCTCGGCTGAAATACGTCAAGACATTACAAACGGAGTTGGCCAATATCGGGGATATCGTTAATCGCTTGGCACTGAGCCATCCGAAAATCGCTTTTCGTCTTGTCCACGAAGGCAATAAGATGCTCGCTACGGCCGGCAATGGTGATTTACGGCAGACGATTGCCGGTATCTTCGGCTTGGCAACTGCCAAGAAAATGTTACCCATCCAGGCAGAGGATCTGGATTTCAAAATCAGCGGCTTTGTCTCACTGCCAGAAGTTACCCGGGCCAGCCGCAACTACCTTTCCACCATCATCAACGGCCGTTACATCAAAAACTATGCCCTGAACAAAGCAATTGTCAATGGCTACGGCTCTAAGCTAATGATTGGCCGCTTTCCGATTGCCGTCATCGAGATCAGCATGGATCCTTTGTTAGTAGATGTCAATGTTCACCCGACAAAACAAGAAGTTCGCCTTTCAAAAGAAAAGGAACTGACGGGACTGTTGTCCAAAGCGATTGAGGATGCGCTGCGGGAAGAAAACCTGATTCCAAATGCTGCCGACAATCTGGGGTTCAAAAAGAAACTGCCCCGTCAAGCGCCTGAAGAACGGCCGGAACAATTGGCCATGGATCTACCAAATGCTGACGGCGGCATCGGGGCTAAAACGGGTTTGGCTTTTGATGCCCGAACTGGCAGTTTCTATGTGCGGGAGACTTCTCCACAACCTGTGGATGGATCTGTGGACAACAGTGTGGAAAAGACTGGGGATAACCCGAATTTCTCTTCACAAACCAACGAGAAGGTGGCGGATGATTTCGATGTCATTCCCGTAGAAACAAAGGATTTTGTGGATAATTCGCATGTGAAAGAACCATCATTGCCAGCTTTTGATAGTTATCCACAGGAAACCGCTGCTGAAAAGGAAAATTATTGTGAAGCGGAAGAAAAAGCCCATCCAGAGTTTGATTTTGGGAAAAAAGATGGCGAAAAGATGTTGGAACGGGCTCTTCAAGAAGAAGAAAAGCCCCATAAAGAACGTTTTCCACAGTTGGAGTATTTTGGGCAGATGCACGGGACCTATCTTTTTGCACAGAGTCAAGAAGGGTTGTACATCATTGATCAGCACGCCGCACAGGAGCGAATCAAATACGAATATTTCCGTGAGAAAATCGGGGAAGTATCAGAGGATTTACAGGAGTTATTAGTACCGATTGTGTTGGATTATCCAAACAGCGACGCCTTAAAGCTGAAGGAAAAGCTGGAGCTATTGCAGGAAGTGGGTATTCATCTGGAAGAATTTGGTGCCAACAGCTTCATTGTTCGAGCACATCCTACTTGGTATCCTGCTGGGGAAGAAGAAAGCATCATTCGAGAAATGATTGATATGTTGCTGACTACCGGCTCGGTCAGTGTGAAAAAGTTCCGGGAAGCCACCGCCATTATGATGAGCTGCAAGCGGTCAATCAAGGCCAATCATTATTTAAATGAGCTGCAGGCACGGGTGCTGTTAGAGGATCTTGCCAAATGCGAAAATCCTTTCAACTGTCCCCATGGCCGCCCCGTATTGATTCAATTTACCAACAGCGATATGGAAAAAATGTTCAAGCGAATTCAAGATCCTCACCGTACCAAAGACAGTATCTGATGAAGAAAGCTGACAAAGAGACAAGAAATAAAGCGGGCGGATTCAGCTCGAAAAAAGGAGAATCAAAGATGGCAATCATTTTAGCTTCCCAATCGCCACGGCGCAAAGAATTATTGGCACATCTGATTGCTGATTTCAAAGTGGAACCGGCAGACGTAGATGAGACTGTTCACGAAGGCGATCAACCGGAAGAGTATGTCATGAGTATGGCGAAAGCCAAGGCAAAAAAAGTGGCAGAGGCTCATCCCGATGATTTGGTGATTGCTTGTGACACGATTGTAGTAAACCATGGCCAGATTTTGGGAAAACCCTCGGATCGAGAGGATGCTTATCGCATGCTGGCGGGAATGAGCGGCGGCATGCACCATGTCTATACAGCTGTCGTAATCAGAAGGGGACATCGAATCGCTCAGGCCCTTGTTCCGGCAAAAGTGCTGTTTTTTGAGCTGACTGAAGCAGAAATCAATGATTACTTGGATAGCGGGGAATACACAGATAAAGCCGGTGCTTATGGTATTCAAGGCCGGGCGGGACTCTTCGTCAAAAAAGTCGACGGCGATTATTACAGTATTGTCGGCTTTCCGGTAGGTGTCGTCAACCAGATGCTAAAACAGTTTAACTAAGCGCAGTGCTGCAGATTGTTGGCTTTTGCCCACTGGTGAAATTCGTTCTATTTTGATAAGGTAAAACGATAGGACTGTTTATGAAAGGACTTCAGGTGCTTTCATAAACAGTCTTTTTCAACTTTTTTCACTGTTTGAAACAGTTGCCAATAGGAAAGCCGCTGTGAGGATGCTGTGCTTATTTTTCTGTTGAGATGTTGGGTATTTTAGTGCCAAGCAGAGAATGTGCCACTGGAGGATAGACCTCGTATAATGAACTCAGAAAGGTCGTGAGTACATGACGGATAAAGAAGAATTGCGGCAACGTTTGACACCGGAAGAATTTGCCGTGACCCAGGAAAATGCCACAGAGGCTCCTTTTACTGGTAAATACGATGATTTTTACGAAAAAGGGATTTATGTGGATGTTGTTAGTGGGGAGCCATTGTTTGCCTCAGCGGATAAATATGATGCAGGTTGTGGTTGGCCGGCCTTCACTAAGCCAATTTCTCGCCAAGACATCCAAGAAAAAGCTGATTTCTCCCATGGCATGCATCGGGTAGAAGTTCGCAGCAAGGCAGCCGATTCTCATTTGGGACATGTCTTTTCAGACGGACCGGCTGATCAAGGGGGATTGCGCTATTGTATCAATTCTGCCGCTTTGCGTTTTGTGCCACTGGCTGAGATGAAAGCTGCTGGCTATGACGAGTACCGCAACTTGGTAGAATAGGAAAGATTTAGCCGCTCAAAAAAGCAGTGTCCAATGATGGACGCTGTTTTTTTAGTGAAGGAGAGACAGAGTGAAGTGTGGCTGGGTAACAGCAATTAACTAGGTAAGCTTGACAGGTATCATCGGAATCGTAAACCAACGACGATTTGGTAGCCAATCAGAATTTGTGGTACAATATGGGGAACGTATGTACAGGAAGGAACGTCTATGTTTGAGTATATTATCGGTCGGCTAGTGGAAATCACACCGGCATATATTGTTTTAGAAAATAACGGAATCGGCTATCAAATTGCTATGGGTAATCCCTATCGCCTCAGCAGTAAACTAGACGAAGAGGTCAAGATTTACGTTCAGCAAGTGATTCGAGATGATGCCCATCTTCTCTACGGGTTTCGCCGCCCAGAAGAGAAATTACTCTTTTTACGCTTAATCAGCGTATCAGGGATTGGTCCTAAAAGTGGTCTGGCAATCATGGCAAATGAAGACCACACCGGCATGGTTCATGCCATCGAGTCTGGCAATGTCAATTACTTGGTGAAGTTTCCAGGAGTCGGTAAGAAGACGGCTCAGCAGATGATTTTGGACCTGCAAGGAAAATTGGGTGAGTTCGCCGGTGAAGAGATGATGGTGGCAGGTGTGATGCTGCCTCGGGGAACGGAACCCGCCGATACCCCATTGGCTGAAGCATTGGCGGCATTGGAAGCGTTGGGCTATTCTGCCAAAGAAGTTAAACGAGTGGAAAAAGAATTGCAAAGCCAGCCGAAAGCCACCACTGACGAGTATTTGCGGGAAGCATTGAAGCTGATGATGAAATAACGAAAGACGTTGTATAAACTGTTATCTATTGAAAGGGGACCCTTATGACAGAAGAGCGGATCCTGTCGCCGGAAAACGCTGACGACAATGAACTTAATCTTGAAAAATCGTTGCGGCCCCAATACTTGGCCCAGTATATCGGCCAAGACAAGGCAAAAAATGAACTGACCATTTACATTGAAGCTGCCAAAAACCGAGAAGAAGCCTTAGACCATGTACTTTTATATGGGCCACCAGGTTTAGGGAAAACGACGATGGCAATGGTGATTGCCAACGAAATGCAGGTGGATATCCGCACGACAAGTGGTCCGGCAATCGAAAAACCTGGTGATTTGGTGGCAATCCTCAATGAGCTGCAACCGGGAGATGTGCTGTTTATCGACGAGATTCATCGCTTGCCGCGAGTAGCAGAAGAAATGTTGTATTCGGCGATGGAGGATTTTTATGTGGATATCATGGTGGGGACCGGCCCTACTGCCCATCCGGTTCATTTTCCGCTGCCGCCTTTTACACTGGTGGGGGCAACGACACGGGCGGGGATGCTATCCGCACCTTTAAGGGATCGGTTTGGCATCGTGAGCCACCTGGAGTATTACGGAGACAAGGATTTACAGGAGATTGTTTTGCGTTCTGCTGATATTTTCAAAACTGAAATCGTAGAAGACGGGGCGCTGGAAATTGCGCGGCGCTCTCGTGGTACCCCGCGGATTGCCAATCGTCTATTAAAGCGGGTGCGGGATTTTGCTCAAGTTCGTTCTGATGGCGTGATTGATGGGCAGATTGCCGACCAAGCGCTAAAAATGCTGCAAGTGGATCAGGCGGGACTGGATTATGTGGACCAAAAGCTGATTCGCACGATGATCGAGCTATATGGCGGTGGACCGGTGGGCTTGTCCACGCTATCGGTAAATATTAGTGAAGAAACCGAAACCGTAGAGGATATGTACGAACCCTACTTGATCCAAAAGGGCTTTTTAAAACGAACGCCCCGCGGACGGATTGCCACGCAACTGGCATATGATCATTTTGGCTATCCTTACAGTCAAAGCTGACAAAACAAATCAATCAAATTCGAGGTGAAACCCATGGCAGAAGCAGGTCGAACAAAATCTGAGATTGCCAATGCATTTTTGACATTGGCGCAAACCAAGCCTGTCAACAAGATCTCTGTTCAGGAAATCGCCCATCAAGCAGGCATCAATCGACAGACGTTTTACTATCATTTTTCCGACAAGAGTGAGTTGCTGCGATGGTTTTATCAAGTCGATTCTCTCTGCTATTTGACGGCAGATGAACTCAGCCTGGAAAATTGGGAAGAGCAGGCCCGTAAAATGCTTGAAGCGATGAAAAATAAGGGCAGTTTTTATCAGGAAACAGTTGAAGCGCAACGGGACACCTTGACAGAAGAATTTGACAAAATACTGATCCGTCTTTTTCGCAAGCTCTTTGAAGACGTAGATCAAGAGGAGCTGTTATCTGACAGCGACAAAGAATTTTACAGCCGCTTTTTTACACACGGCTGTAGCGGAGTATTACTGGGCTGGATTCGTGGCGGGTACCAAGAAACGCCACTTGAAATCGCCACCCAATTGTTCCGGTTGGCTAAAGATATTGAATTCTTCGGGTCACGATTGTATCAGCAGGAAATGGAGGAATGAGTCCATGACAGTCAAGGTATTGTTCGTCTGTTTAGGCAACATCTGCCGTTCTCCAATGGCTGAAGGGCTGATGCGGCAATACGCTGACCGACATGGTCTGGAGCTGTTGGTTGACTCAGCTGCCACCAGTCGTTGGGAAGTTGGCAACCCGCCTCACCTTGGCACACAAAAGGTTTTGCGAGAAGCCGGTGTTGATTTCAGTCAGATGCGTGGGCGACAAATTACTAGTCCTGATTTTTATGATTTTGATTTTATTATTGCTATGGATCATGACAATCTGGAGGATTTAAAGGCACTGGCTCCCACAGATGCAAAGGCAGTAATCACAACGTATATGAGTGTCGTCCCAAAAATGCAGACACAACCGATTCCCGATCCCTGGTATACCGGAGATTTTGAAGAGACTCACCGCTTGATTGAGGCAGGACTGCCGTTTTGGGTCAAACGTTTTCAAAAGGCAGTGAAGTAGTTGCAGCTTTCTAAACAGATAATTATCAAAATATCTAAAAAATAAGTTGTTGAATGGCTAAAAATCGGATAAACTAACGAAAAAGGACGGTGGCAAATGGCCGATATTGAAGAGGAGCGTGGGCAGGTGAAGGAGAAAAAGAATCGACTGGCTCCTTTAGGGGAATTTTTTCTCAACACTTCCAATGCGTTGTGGCACGGCCTTTTGAATGAACCGGATCAAAAGACACAACAAGATCGCATCTCAGAAGAAATGATCGAAAAACTACAGGTTGCCGCCGAAGAAAAAAGTATCGTTGTTCTCTTGGTGGAAAAGGCTTATGATCCCGCCCATTATGAGACCATCACTGGTTGGATCTCTTCAAAGGAAATCAATGGTCCGCTGATTCCGGTTAAACTACCGGCAGAATCAGCACCGATCCAGATGGTCCCTTTGGAACGGGTGAGGAAGATCAGCATTTTGGCTAAAAACGGTGTGAAGATCAGTGTCACCCGCGGTTAGTCTACGAAACCTTGTGTAAGTGCCGACAATCGTTCTGTTATCACCATCAAAAGCGAATACTTTCAAATGTGTTCAACAATGAAAAGACAAGTAACCTCTGGCACGTTGCCGTTAACGAACCGAAGTTACTTGTCTTTTGTGCGTGAAAATTTTTTATCAAGTGAACTGAGCGTCCTTCACTATTTTCTTGGTATATTAGTTTGGACTGTTCAGGTGGTAATGAGGAGCTCAAGCTTTAAAAAAAGAGAAAGCCCGTCGATGGTCAGTCGACGGGCGGAGGAGAAAAATGAAAAAGTGTTAGGGTTGTTTGTTGGTATGTCTATATATTACCGAGAAGATTTGAAGAAACTATGATGGAAATGTTCAAAAAAGTCGAGGAAATCACTAAGGAAATCTTATTGTTCATTTGTAGCGCCTGCAGGTGTAAAAGAACAATATAGATAAGCCAAACAATGCTGGAAAGCAAAAAGAGGCCCGTCGATGGTCGGTCGACGGGCGGAGGAGAAAAATGAAAAAGTGTTAGGGTTGTTTGTTGGTATGTATATAATATAACCGGAAAATGTGAAGGAAATATGATTCAAATCATGTGAAAGTGTAAAGAATTCCTACGAAAGTATAAAGAGCTGGTGAGGCAGTTGTTTACGCGAGTATGAAGAGAAGCTGAAATAGCCGATATGAGAAACCAGTACAAAAAAACACCCACCAGTTGGAGGCTGGCGGGCTAAGGAGTTAAAAATGAAAAAGTGTTAGTTAGGGTTGTTTGTTGGTATACCTGTATAATAGACTACAAATGTGAATAATTTGTGAAAAACATTACTTAAGTTTTTAATTATTTTTAAAGCCGACTAATCAGCAGGAATCTGGGATTTTTGCTGATTAGTCGGCCTTTTAAGTAACACTTAGTTCAAGTCAAGAGAAGCTTCGGAAAAGGTATCGCCATGTTCCAAATCACCGTATTGGTAGCCTCGTTGGAACCAAGCCACCCGCTGAGATGAAGTGCCATGGGTGAAACTGTCGGGAACAACATACCCTTGGGCTTGTTTTTGCAATGTATCATCACCGATTTGATTGGCGGCGTAAATGGCTTCCTCAATATCACCAGCTTCCAAGATAGGCTTGCCGTTGTAGGTTTCGTTTGCCAAATACTTTGCAAAACAGCCTGCCAAATAGTCAGCTTGCAACTCGAGGCGAACGCTGTATTGATTGTATTCTTTTTCTGAAACCCGCTGGCGAATGCGCGCCATCTGGTCGGAAATCCCCAACTCATATTGCACATGATGACCAACTTCGTGGGCGATTACATAGGCCATCGCAAAATCACCGGTGGCGCCGAAGTTTTGCGCCAGCTCCTCTTGAAAACTTAAATCGAGATAAACTTTTTGATCACCGGGACAATAGAAGGGACCAACAGCAGAATTGGCGGTTCCACAAGCTGAGCTGACACTGCCACTGTACAGGACTAAAGTTGGGTCTTGATAGGATTTGTCATAATCATCAAAGGTCTGATTCCAGTAATCCTCCAGGTGGGCAAAAACAACAGCAGCAAATTCCTTTTGCTCATCCGTTCCAGTCACCCGTTCAGTGGAGGGAGTTTGCTCAGTAAGCCTGCCATCTTCTGTACCATTCAGGAGAGAACCTAAATCACCGCCGGAAAAGACCAGGGACAAAATGACTAGCAAAATTAACCCGAGCCCGCCGCCACCAACTGCACCACCAGGAAACCTTGAGGGGCCACCGGAGCCACCGCTACCGGCAGATGCTCCCCGGCGGTCCTCTACATTTGAACTTTGACGTTCACCTTTCCAACGCATCCTTTGTCCCCCTTCTCTTTAGCGATTTTTCTCGGTAAAAAGCTTTCTGAGACGTTTGTATAGTGCCACCATTTGGGCTTCGTCTCCGGCGTGATCCCACAAGAATACTTCTTGATTGGGAAAACGCTTCTTCAGTAACAGCGAAGAGCTGATAGTTAAATCGTACTCGGTGCTCTTGTTGCTGTCAAAAGGTTCGGCTTGTACAAAGCGCAAATCTGACAAATAGCGGTAGAGATTTTTGACCAATAAGTAGTTATGTTCTAAAGCGACACCCACTTTGACTTTATCCGCATCTTTGGCCCAATCAAAATAAGGGATTAAGACCTGAGTAAATGAACGGGCCAGCAGCTGAATGGTGGTAGCATTGACAAAGCCGCTGAATTCGCTGCGTTGGCCAGCGTTAGTAAACCAGGCCTCGCTTTTTTCTTCAATCTGTTTCAAATTACGGACGCTCTCTCCAGGACTGGTTACCATCTGCTGAATTGTTGGATATGGATGGTGCAGTACATAATAGCCAAAACTGATGTTGATCAGATTTCCCAAAATCATCGGATGATCCAGAATTTCAGGATTTTCAGAAAAGAATTCTTGTTTGGCAAAGGCCAAGTATTCCTTAGCCAGCAGATAAACAGAATTCGGCCGGTCAGCAAAGTCTTTGATGGTTTGAACCAGTGTTTCATCATTTTCCAAGGTGTAAAAAGGAACGATGTGTGCCAAGAAATATACGTAGCTAGTTTCAGCTTTCGCTTGACGAGTAGTCAATTCGATATCGATCAGCTGTGGCAACAGGTCAAAGTCGTAGTAGTCATTGTCTCTCATTAAAAAATCATAGGCTTTGTCGTATTTCACGAAGTTGTCTTTTTTGATGCGCATGTAAAAAATGGCAGCGAAGAATTTTAGTTCGTGACGACCCACATAGGTGCGAGACAGTGGGAAATAAGCAGAAAAACCTTCAACTAAGTCGTCTGCAATTTTTTCATCCATGGCAAAAGGCCATTCGATTCCGCGAACTCCCAGCCATACAATATTGAACAGTGCCAAGCGGGCGACCCGTTCATCTCCTACCAGGCCGGCTTCTGTATAAGTAAAGCGCAGGCCAAATTGTTTCAGGTACCGTTTTAGTTTGTCAATCTTACGGGAGACAGTCGAGCGGCTGGAGAAGAATTTGACACAGAAGTCATCGATTGTCGGTTTCTCTTCATTCAAAAAGTAGAGGATGAATTGAAATGGAACGGAAGACTGCAACAGCTGGTAGCGATATTCGTCGATGGTGCAGGAAAGATTTTGAGAATCAATTTTACCGGCCCCCACTAAAATTGACTGATGGTCAGGGTTCATAGCAGCCATTTCTTTATCGATTTCTGTCAAATCGATGACGGTCTGTTGGTAATTCAGATTCATGTCAGTAGCAATTTGGGCGATGGGGTAAGCAGCACTTCCCAGAAACATGATTTTTTTAAACAGTTTGAACTTCAGCAACGTGGATGAATCCATCAATAATTCTTCGTATAACATAAAAAAATACCCTCCATTCGATTACTCTCTGGCCACATTGTAATCATTTTTCTATAAATTGTCAGTTGGAAACAGAATTTTGACAAAAAGAGACAGCCCTCAATATGCTGATTCAACGCATAAAGAACGGCTGTCGTCATATTTTAGGTCGGTTTTTCGAAAAAAATGACAATTAAATTTTTTTATTTTTTGACCATTTTAGCGAAATCGGTAAACAAGGCCACGGCGACGGTGAGCAGTCGCCGTAAAAGGGATTAATCACGGGAAGGTTTCACTACAAACGTCCAGATGATTCCCACCACAAAACCGATACCAGCCGGCAGAACCCAACCCATGCCAATATCAAATAAAGGCAAGAAGCGAGCGGCGGTTTCGATAATGGTATCAACTGCTGTTGTATTTCGCAAGGCAGCAGGCGCAGCATTGAGACCATCACAGACAGCGGCAATCAACGTAAAGTAGGTGGTCATACGATAGACCCCCGCCCGATGTTTAAACAACGGACTCAGCAAGGCTAAGAGAATCAGGGTGATTGCCAACGGATAGATGAACATCAGAACCGGGGTGGAAAATTCGATGATTCGCGTCAGTCCTACATTGGCAAATAGGCAAGGCAGGATGCTGGCAATCGCAACAAAGAGCTGGTAGCTGCGCTTGGGAAACAGCTCCACAAAGGTTTCCGCAAAGGCGCTGATCAATCCGATGGCAGTCTTCAGACAGGCGATAATCACGATCAAAGCTAATAAAATGCTGCCGCCAGTCCCCAAATAATAGCGAGCGATTTGAGCCAGTGCAACCCCACCGTTTTCGCTGATGGGAAATTTGCCGAGACTCATTGCCCCCATATAAGAGAGCAAGGTGTAGATGATTCCCATCAAAACAATGCTGACAGAACCGGATTTTATGGTATCCATGGCGATGGCGCTGGGCTTAGTGACTCCCATATTTTTGATGGTAGTGACAATGATAATTCCAAAAGCCAATGAAGCCAGCGCATCCAGCGTATTGTACCCCTGCGTGAAGCCGGTGATAAAGGTATCTTGCTGATAGGCCGGTTGGATAGCGGCTTGAGAAACGGTACCCAGCGGTTTGAAAAAGGCAAAAGCCAGCAAGATCCCCAGCAATATCAAAAAGACCGGATTCAGAAATTTCCCGACATAAGCCAACAGTTTTGTCGGTTTACGAGATAAGCCCCATGCACATAAAAAGAAGGCGAAGCTGAACAGTGCCAGCCACAGGGTATGGTCTTCTTGGGGTAAAAAGGGTGCCAAGCCGATTTCAAAGGACGTGGTCGCCAGCCGTGGCAAGGCAAAAAAAGGACCAATCACCAGATAAAGCAGAATGGTAAAAATAAAAGCATAGGATTTGTTCACCCGAGTCGCCAGGTCATACAAACCATTGCTGCGGGAAACACCGATTGCGACGACGCCGAGAAACGGCAGGCCAATTCCTGTGACGAGAAAGCCGAGGTTGGCCATGAAAATATTGCTGCCGGCTTCTTGACCCATATGAACTGGGAAAATTAGATTTCCGGCGCCAAAAAATAAGCCGAAGAGCATCGAACCGATAAATAAGTAGTCTTTGAATTGTAATTTCTTTTCCATAGTGTTTTCTCCTGAGGTCGTAGAATACAGGTATAAAAATAACAGAAAATTTAAACAAATACAACGATTTTCGAAGGAAGGGCAGCGATTTTGTCGGTAAGGCAGCAATAAGTCTGCCTGCTTACGACGAGGAAACACAAAAACACCGCAAAAATCGTGAGACAGATGATTTTGCGGTGCCTGTTTTTAGTTGGTGAAACGACTGCATTTGGAAAAAAAGTCAGCGGTGATGGTCGGTCTCCATATCGGCCCCTCTGAGAAGGCCCAGAGCATGGGGGAGCTGATCCAACAGGTATTCAAGGGATTCACGAACCGCTTTGGGGCTCCCGGGCAGATTGATAATCAGCGTTTGGTTGCGAATCACACTGACACCACGGCTGAGCATCCCTCGTTTAGTGATCTGCAGACTGTTGTAACGCAATGCTTCGGCAATTCCCGGCACGAGGCGCTGAGCGATACTCAAGGTTGCTTCGGGCATTTGATCACGAGGGGCCAGGCCGGTACCGCCAGTAGTGAGGATGAGGTCAACAGCAAATTGATCAGCTAAACTGGCCATTTCTGCTGCTAAAACGGCTTGATCATCGGGCAAAATATTTTGATAAGTGACGGAAAACTCTGGCGCAGCGGCTAAGATTTCAACGATAGCGGGCCCGCTGAGATCAGGCCGACTGCCAGCTGCACTGCGGTCACTGGCGGTCAAGACGGCGACGCGATAAGGATTAGTCATGATTCTTGCCTCCTGGAAAAATTGTCTTGTGGATCACTTTGCAACAGTTGAACAGCGGCTGTTGGCACATGGAGAACACCTGAAAAAGCAGTGCGCTTTTTCTCCTTTGGTAATTTCCACCACAGGGGTACTTCGCCATCATTTGGCTGGCAGAGGATTCGCCATTCAAAAGGAGTCTCGGTTTGATCCAAAATCTTAGCTTTAAAGCAGTTTTCAGCATTTAAATCAAAAGCTTCTTCAAAAAAATGGGCACGAATACCGACATAGCGAATAGCCGATGTCACGGGTTGGGGAACAGTCAAGGAAAAATTCCAATCCAGAGCCAGTAAATGGTGGTCGTCTAATCGTTCCACGCGGGAAAAATTTTTGCAGCCGGTAAGCTTAGAAGTAGCTAAATAGCGGGGATGATCAAAAATCTGTTTGAGCTTGCCATGTTCGATGCTGCGCCCGCGATTTAAGATTACCAAGTCCTCACACAAACGATATGCTTCGTTGCGGTTGTGGGTCACGAGGATTGCTTCACCTGGGTAATCCTGCAAGAAAGACTTCATCTCCAGTTCGACTTTTTCTTTCAAAAAGGTATCCAGTGCTGAAAAAGGCTCATCTAGTAATAGAATTTCGGGATCAGAAGCCAGTAAGCGCGCCAGTGCCACCCGCTGCTGTTGCCCGCCAGACAACTGCTCACCATATTGTTCTGCAATCTCCGTCAATTCAAATTTGTGCAGCAGTGCCTCGACTCGCTGCCGGTCTTTTTTCTGCAACACGCAAGCAATATTTTGGCGTACGGTGAAGTTGGGAAATAACGCATAGTTTTGGAATAGATAACCCACCCGCCGTTTTTGGGGTGGCAGATTGATTTTTTTCTGCTTATCAAAAAGGGTACGGCCATTGACCCGAATGTAACCTTCGTCAGGTGTTTCAATACCAGCAATGCATTTTAAAATCATGCTTTTTCCGGATCCGGATGCCCCTAAAAGCGCTGTCTGCTGAGAAACAGAAGTGAAAGAAAAATCCAGCGTGTATTCTTTGAGTTTTTTCTTGATGGCAATCTCAATCGTCATCCTCGCACCCCCTTTCCAGAGCGTTTAGTAAAGTAGTTCATAAGAACCACCACAACAAATGAGAAGACAACGATAATCGCTACTTCCCGATAGGCATCCTCCATCCGTCCGGCAGCAACCGCTGAGTAGATGGACAATGGCAAGGTTCGGGTCTTACCGGCGATATTCCCGGCAATCATGGCAGTGGCACCGAACTCTCCCAGTCCGCGGGCAAAGGCCAAAATACCTCCTGACAAGATTCCCGGAGCCGCTAAAGGCAATTGAACGCGAAAGAAGATGTACCACTCGGATAGTCCCAAAGTTCGTCCGGCATCGAGATAATCGCTGTCTACTTGCTCCAACGCGCCACGAGCAGAGCGGTACATCAAAGGAAATGAAACCACGGTAGCCGCTAAGACAGTAGCTCCCCAAGAAAAAGCAATCTTCCATGAAAAAAAGTCCAGAAAAAAGCGGCCAACGGGACGATTGACTCCGAAAATGTACAGCAAAAAGAAGCCGGCAACAGTTGGCGGCAAGACCAGGGGCAATGTCAACAGACCATCAAAAATCATGCGGACACCGGGGCGTTTGATGGAATTGACTCCTTTGGCTGCCAAAAGACCCAGAAAAAAGGTAAGAATCCCGGCGACAGCCGCCGTTTTCATGGATAAAAGCAGTGGTGACATATCCGAACCTCCCGTTACAATAAGCCGCCGCAGCCAAGCTCGGCGATGTCTTCTTTGGTCACTGTGATATCTGCCATGATCCGAGGTAAAATCAAATCAAAAACAGTCTGCGGTGCAAAAATCACGGCGCCAGGCAACCCCATAATCGCCGCACCGGTTTTGCCGTAAGCCAGTGCAAACATCGCTCCCGGTAAAACCGGTGTTCCGTAAGAGACCAGCTGTGCTGCTGCGTCTTTGATGGCACCTGGTGTCAAATCATCGGCATCTACGCTCATTCCGCCAGTGCACAAGATGATATCGGCACCGGCAGCTTCGGCGTCTTTGATGGCTGCCACAATCGCTGCTTTTTGGTCATCGACAAGCTTATGGAAGATGATTTCAGTGGGGAAGTCAGCCAATTTCTGCCGTAAAACAGGTTCAAATCCGTCTTTAATTCGACCGGAAAAGACCTCGCTACCGGTAGTAACGATGGCGACTTTTTTCGGGGTGAAAGGATGCAACGTCAATAGCGGAGGTTGACTGCCAACTGCAGCTGTCAGAGCAGTCATCTGCGCTTCTTCAATGTACAGAGGAATCACCCGCATGCCGGCAGCTGTCTCACCTGCGTGTAATCGAGAAAAATCAGCTTTCGTGGCAATCATCATCGCACCGAAGCGGTTGACTTGAAACAGTCGTTTACGATCGACGGTTAATAAGCCCTCCTTTTGGGCAACGGCTTCAATCTTCCCTTCTTTAATCTCGCTAGGTGCCAGATAATCGTTTGCACACAAGGCATACAACAGGCGGGCAGCCTCTTCTTCATGAAGCATCCCCGGCTGTGCTTCTTCGACATAAAGATGGACTTTTCCCATGGACAGCAAGACCGGAATATCTTCTTTGGTTACCAGGTGTCCTTTGCGAAAACGGGGGCCTTTTTTTTCGCCGGGAATGATTTGGGTCAGATCCTGGCACAGCCGGGAGCCAACCGCGTCTTCAACGTTTACGATTTTCACTTTTATCATCTGCTTTCCTGTTTTGCGCCCATTAAATCATCGATCTAAAGGACAGTTTTCTTCTTTTAAGAGTAGCACGTTATCTAAAAAAAAGACAGCGCTTCCTTATAAAAAATCTGGTTAACTGAAAAAATGTCAGGTGCAGGAAAAGTCCCAATTTGGCTGAATAAAAAACGCTGATACAGCTAATAAAAAGGAGGATGAGAACGAGTGGAACGAATCGCCGCTATGGTGAAATCTAATTGATTTTGCTAAACTGTGTTACAAAGTCATATTTGGAAACACCCCCGCCGAATTGATCAAAAAGGAGCGATCCGCTGATGCACCACAATCTACTTTTTTCTATCAATGATAATTTTTCTACGCAACTGGTGACGACCCTGTATTCTATCCGTGAAAATTCTTCGTTTTCTGAGCTGTCCGTCTACGTGATGCAGCAGCAGCCATTGAAACAAAACGACAAAATCGCTGAAGCTTGTCATCAACTGGGGATAAACTATCATCCGGTAGTGGTGGGCCCTCAGTTATTTAAGGACAGCCCCACGACGGATCGTTACCCGGAAACCATTTATTATCGTCTGTTGGCTCAAGAATTTTTGCCGACAGAGTTGGAACGAATCTTGTATCTGGATGCGGATATTTTGTGTATCAATGATCTGCGGCCACTGTTGGAGCTAAAGATGGGGGAGGCACCTTATGCGGCAGCTAGCCATTCTCAACTGACGGAAATGGCGAATGTCATCAATAAGGTGCGACTACAAAACTATGAAGCGGAAAGCTACTTTAATTCCGGTGTGTTGCTGATGAATCTACCCCAGATTCGCCCTTTGGTTTCACGGCAGGCCATCTTTGAATTCATCGAAAAGAATCGTTTTCAGCTGTTTTTGCCAGATCAGGACGTGTTGAACGGATTGTACGGCGAGCGGATTTTACCCTTGCCAGATCAGCTGTATAATTTTGATGTCCGCAAAAAGATGGTGTATGAGACGATCAGTCGGGGACAATGGGATCTGGATTGGGTTGTCGCTCATACGGTACTGTTGCATTTTTGTGGTCGAGATAAGCCGTGGCAGTCGGATTACAGTGGCCGCTTCGGTGCACTGTACAAACACTACCAACATCGCAGCCCAAAATAGCTTTTTACGAGTGAAAAGCTCAAAAAATGCGAATATTTTTCGAAAATTCTGCGAAAACCTTATGGAAGCTATTTACAAGGGAACCTCCTCATGATATAACCCTCAAAAAGGAAACAAAGAGGTGGACAGCTTATGGAAAAATCAGAGCTGCAAAAAGGGATTACTTACGAGGCAAAAGTAGTAGGGGGCACAGCCAAGGAAAAGGTCAAGATTGTGACCATCCTGGAGAAGACCTGCACAGTAGAGCTGGAGGCAAGTGGCGAGATTGCATTAGCAAAAATTTGCGATATCAGTGACTGCTGACAATTGGCGTGAAAAAGCAATTGATGAAAATTGAATAGCAATAGCAGACAAAGGGTCTGTGACAATAGTTGAGTCACCGTCCTGTGAAGCGAACAATACCAAACGTGAGCCACAATGAAAAGAGAAGTCACTTCCATTAAAAATAGTGGAAGTGACTTCTCTTTTCATTTCATTGTTAAAAATTTCAAAGGCTGACTAATCTTTTTTAGCGGCTATTTTGAGTAAAAGCGGCTTAGGGTTTGATATAAGCATACCCTCGATGTTGGAGTTTAACGAGATCCAAGACACCGGCAGGAACAATTTCAACATTTGCCGGTAAATCTTCTGGGGAAATTCCAAAAGCCTGCATGGCATTGTGGCAGGCGTGAAACTCCACTTGATCTTCTCCTAGCAGGACGGCATTGGCTGGATCTAAATAACCTTTGATGGCCGCACCATTTACTAAAAGGATAATTTTGATGTTTTCAGCGGCGGCTCTTAAATTGTGGATATTTTTACCGGCTTCGGACCATTTGTTTTCTTCATCAACATGAAAAACGACTTTCATAGGCTCACTCCTCTTAATAGAGCTGCTCAAAAATAGATGAGTAGCAGTTTATCAGTAATCTTTTTCGGTAAATTCGGTGTTATGGTATTTGCCATCGTCTCCGAAAAAATGGTTGTAGCGTTGCTTGAATTTTCGGAAACAGAAGACGACAGCGATTTTGACGAGGCTATAGATAGGAATTCCGAAGACCACACCGACAAAACCCAGCAGATCTCCCATCACCAGCAAGACCACCAAAATGGTAATTGGATGAATCTTCAAACGATCCCCTAGTACACGAGGGACTACCAAATCGCCGTGGAGCAGCTGAACAGCAAACCAGACGATGACGAATTTAATCAGCATAAATCCGGAATCCTGAAAAGCGACAAATAGTGCCGGAATAAAAGCCACAAAGGCCCCGATATAAGGAACGATATTCAAGATTCCAGCGGCTAAAGCAATCACTGTAGCAAAAGGTAGGCCAATCAAAAGGAAACAAATCCAATAGATTACGCCTAACAAGATTGAGGCGATGACTTGCCCTTTTAGGAAGGCGCCAATCTGTTGATCAGCGGTCTTGATTAGTTCATGAGTATCTCGGCGAAATCGTGGGGGCACGATATTCATAACGTTGCGGTAAAACTTATTGGGACTCTTGATTAAAAAGAAGGCGATGATTGGCCCAGTGAACAGTGTTACGCCTACCGTGGAAATAGTAGAAAAAATATTTCCCAAACTTTTGGCGCCGTCTTGCCAGTTGTCACTGATAAAGCCAAAAAGGTTGTCAGTGATGGAATCCAACGAATCCATTAGCTGCTGAAACTGGTCTGCCAAAGGAGTATTGTTAATAAAACTCTCTAAGCTGTTTTGAAAACCTTTGGCATACTCCGGTAGTTTGTCAACCAAATCCAGAGTCTGTTGTTGAATCACTGGAAATAGCTGGAAGCCGCCAAAGACCAGTAATCCGACTAGCAGGATATAGGTTACTGCCAGGCTGATGGTACGAGGCACCCCTTTTTCAGCTGCAAAGTCCACTACCGGTCGCAGCATATAATATAAAATCATGGCAAATACTACAGGTGGCAGTGCAGTCCCAATAATTACAGCCAGCGGACGGAAAATAAAGGAAATTTCCCGCAGCAAGAGAATAGTGATGGCTGTCAATGAGATCAGACCCAAGACAAAATAGGACGTTTTACCGCCGAAAAAAGCGATTAGTCGGTTCGATCCTTTTTCTTTCATATGATCCTTCCTTTCGGTAAAGCGATAGCTAATCGTTGTTAGTTACACGTAAGCGACTGAAAAGCAGTCTTTATACCAGTATAACGAAAGAAAAAAATCAGCACAAACCTAAGCGCTGCAAAAGGCAGAAGAGAGCTATTACTTGCAAGAAGAGTCCGTCAAATATTTCACTGGGTGTTTTGCAATACTTTAATGAGCATACCAGTCAGTGCTTGAGCTGGCACCGGCGAGCCATCTTCCAACCATTGGAGGATGGTTCCGATAGTCCCTTTGACAAAGTAAGCAAAATAATACTCCAAAAGCTGCGGATTGTCTTCTTGAAAGCGTTGACGGAATTCGCTGATGGCCAAATCATGGACCTCATTGAAAGTGATAGCCAAAAGGCGACTGTCCTGATAGTCTTTCAAAATCAGCCGACCGACCACGGCATTTTCCTGTAAGACTTCGATGAAACGATTGAGCCAGGCTTCGAGATGATCTTTGGGCCGCATTGCCAAAATTGGTAAAATCTTATCCAAGAGATCTTGTTCGATTTGTGAAAAGAGGTCAGCGGGATCACGAAAATGTTGGTAAAAGGTCCCGCGGTTAATGTCTGCCTGTTGACAAATCTCTGTGACGGTAATCTTCGAAGGGTCTTTTTCTGCTAAGAGCTGGAGAAAGCTGTCTTTGATCGCTTGGCGTGTATAACGTGTGCGGCGATTATTTTTAGTACCGGCCATGTAGAAGCCTCCTATCAAGTATAAATGAGGGGGAAAAGATGAATGGTTGAACAATTTCCTAAAAAGTGTTGGTTTTATGACACAAGAAAAATAATTGCATATTGCCGCTGTTTTTCGAATTCATTATACTGACAGTGTGATATGTTTTCAACAGCGTGTTGAAAGAATGGAGGAAACAACGTGGCATTCATCGAAGTAAAACATGAATACAAACGCTATCAGATGGGGGAAACTGAAATCCTAGCCAACAATGATATGAGTTTTGAAGTTGCAAAAGGAGAGTTGGCAGTAATATTGGGGCCTAGTGGAGCTGGCAAGTCTACGGTTTTGAACATACTTGGCGGTATGGACAAACCCTCAGAAGGAGAAATTATCGTTGACGGTATCCATATCGAACACATGAGTGACAAACAATTGACGGCTTATCGCCGCAAAGATGTCGGTTTTGTCTTTCAATTTTACAATCTGGTTCCTAATCTGACAGCCAAAGAAAATGTCGAGTTGGCAACGGCAGTGGCACCCGACGCTTTGCCGGTGGATGAGGTGCTAGATCAAGTGGGACTAGGTGAACGCAAGCAGAATTTTCCGGCACAATTGTCTGGCGGAGAGCAACAGCGGGTGGCGATTGCGCGAGCGTTAGCAAAAAATCCTAAACTTTTATTGTGCGATGAACCGACTGGGGCGTTGGATTTTGAGACTGGTAAGCAAGTCTTGAAACTTTTGCAAAATGCCAGTCGCAAACAAGGCCAGACAGTTTTAATTATCACCCACAACTCGGCGTTAGCACCAATGGCTGATCGGGTGATCCGAATCAACGATGCCCGTGTGCGCTCGATGACAGTCAACCCGCAGCCGATATCAGTAGATGAGATCGTTTGGTAAGCTTCTAGTTATCGAATATTTTTTGTAACGCGGCGACTGAAATTGCCGTCATGGGAAAGGAAGTACAATGAAAACTAATTTGTATCTCAAAACAGTATGGCGGGACATCCGGGATTCCTTTGGTCGTTTTGCTGCCATCGTGATTATCATTTTTATGAGTGTTCTTTTATTTGTCGGAATCAAATCAATCGGCCCCGACCTGAATCGCACCGCAGACCAGCTGATAAAAACACAAAAGGTATCGGATCTTCAGGTGGTTTCGACTGGCGGCTTGACTGAAAATGATCTAGAAGCTGTTACAGCCGTGGCGGGAGTTACTGCCGAGTTGGGCCAACGACTCCCGATACATGAAGAAAAGCAGCAGCTAAATCTCCAGGTTTATTCCTATGCCGGTACCGATGGGCAAAATCACCCCATCATCACTAAGGGCCGTTTGCCAAAAGCAGCTGACGAGATCTTGATTGATCGGGTATTAGCAGACCGCTATCCACTGGAGACGACAATTACCTTGAAAGATGAGCAGCTAAAGAACAATACCTTTACAGTCGTAGGCTTCGCGGATTCCCCTATCTATGTGGATGATCGGGAACGAGGCGTCACCAATATCGGCGACGGCCAGGTGAGCGGCTTTGCTTACGTGCCCCAAGCAGCTTTCAAAAATGAGAACTATAGCATTTTGTATGTTTCTTTTAACGAGTTGGCAAAGCTTGCTCCTACTTCTAAAACCTATAAAGAAGACTTAGCTAAAGAAGAAGCTAAGGTGGAGCAGGCGCTGGCTGCACGAAAAGCGCCCCGCTTGAAAGAAATTAAAACGCTAGCTGAGGAAAAATTGGCCCCAGAAGCCAAAAAGTTAACCGAGGCACAGCAAAAGCTGCAAGACGGACAAGCGCAACTGGATCAAGCAAAAGCGGAGACTGCAGCTGCTCGTCAGCAATTGGAGGCCGCTAAAACGCAGTTGCAAGCTGCTGAAGCTATCGGTCAAGGAAATCCCGCCGCAGAGCAACAGTTAGCAGGAACCGAGAAAAATTTGTCAGCCGCCGAGGCGCAGTTAAAAGAAAAGCAACAAGAACTAGATGACAATCAGGAAGAAATCAAAAAAGGGCAACAGGAACTGGATCAAGCCAAGCAGGAAATCGATGAACTGAAAGAACCCAACTATCTGCTTACTGAAAGACAGGACAATCCTGGTTTCAATGAGTTTCAAAGTTTGGCTGTGCGAATCGATGCTATCGCTAATGTCTTTCCGGTGTTCTTTTTTCTGATTGCAATCTTGATTATCTTTACCTCCATGACCCGTATGATTGAAGAAAATCGCCGGGAAATCGGCACCTTGAAAGCGTTGGGCTATCGTAATGGCGAGATTGCTTCAAAGTATCTTCTTTATGCCTTTGCGGCGACTGTGATTGGCGTGGTACTGGGTGTAGTGGCAGGAAAAAATCTGTTGCCGCGGATTGTCTTTGATATGCTCAGTGATCAATATATCTATCAAAGCTATGCAAACGAATATTTTGTCCTACCGATTTTGATTGCAGTGGCGGCAGCAGCTTTTTCAACATTGGTTTCTTCAGCGGTGGTATTGATCAAAGACTTGCGGGAAAAACCTACCACCTTGTTGAATGCCAGAGCACCACGTTCAGGACAGCGGGTGTTGTTAGAAAAGGTGAAACCCATTTGGAACCGCCTGAATTTCAATCAGAAAGTTGCTTATCGCAATATTTTCCGCTATAAAGCTCGCGGCTTGTTGACAGTTTGCGGTATCGCCGGTTGTGCCGGTCTGATGGTGGCGGGTTTTGGCTTGCGGGATTCGATTCCGGCACCGACAGCGATTCAGTTCAGCCAGTTGGTCCATTATGATGGTGTTGTTTCGCTGGATGAAGACCTCAATCACGATGAAACTGACTCCGTGGCGCAATTATTGACACAGCAATCAGAAATTACAGAGACGTTCCGGCTTGAAACGCAGCAGGTGACCTTCAAAAAAACCGGTGTCACTAAGCAAAGTGCGACATTGAATGTAATCAATCCTTCTGAAAAGCAGTTGACAGATTTCGTAACTTTGCAATCAGGAAAAAATCAGCCACTGAAACTGACGGATAACGGGGCACTGGTAAGCCGGCAATTGGCCAAGCTCTTTGATGTCAAAAAAGGCGATACCTTGAGGATGACTAATGCTGCTGGTGAAAACTATTCGCTGAAGGTGGCGGGAATCTTTGAAAATTATCTGGGGCACAGTCTCTATTTGACCCCAACCTATTATCAACAGGTTACCGGAGAAACCTCGCAGGACAATGCGTATTGGATCACTACTAAAGATTTATCGAGTAAAAAACGTCAAGCCTTAGCCAAGACACTATACAAGTCAGAGGACATTTTGAATGTGACCTATATGGCAGATCAACTGAAAAAGCAGGATTCCATGACGGAAAGCATCGGCCCTATCGTCTTTATTTTCATTTTGTTGTCAGCAGTGTTGGCCTTTGTGGTTTTGTACAATCTCACAAATATCAATATCAGCGAGCGACAGCGGGAGATGGCGACCATCAAAGTGCTGGGCTTTTACGATGGTGAGGTGACCATGTATCTCTTGCGGGAAACGGTGGTATTTACCGTGATTGGTATTCTTTTAGGCTTTGGCGTGGGTCGTCTGTTGACTTGGTTTATATTGACGATGGCGTCTTCGGATACGATTGTCTTCCCAATGGTGATTCACTGGCAAGGCTATGCAGTTTCGGCGGCCTTAACCATCCTCTTTACCGGAATTGTAACGGTGGTGACTCACTTCAAGTTAAAACATATCCACATGATTGAAGCGTTGAAATCCAACGAATAATCCGGCAAAAGACAGCGGTGAAAAATAGAGTCTGGGCTGTTCTGAGAGAGTCAGCTTCATATAGTTGTTGCGTCTCAGCTTTAGTTTTTGTTTACTTGGTGGGCTTTTACACAGGAGCTGTCCGCTGTGCTAAAATGGAAAGAAAATGGCAGCAGGAGAAGCTGGCCACAGAACCATGTCAGGGGTGAGTAGATGACAAAGTCGAGATTAGAAGCTTTTACAGATGGCGTCGTGGCCATCGTAATCACTGTGTTGGTGTTGGAAGTTCGCTTTCCCACAGAGCCTACGTTGTCTTCAATCTACGCTTTAAAGGATGTCCTGACAGCCTACATCGTCAGCTTCATCTTTGTGGCAGTCATTTGGGTCACCCATCACCGCTTGTTCCGGATGACAGAGAAGGTCAATGACAAGGTTATATGGGCGAATATTTTTTGGCTGTTCTGGCTGACGCTTTGTCCGGCGGCGACACAATGGGTAGGACAAAATCCTGGTGAATTCTGGCCGGAATTGTTGTATGTGGTGGTGTATACCATGTGGAGTCTTTCTTTTGGCATATTGACGCGCCAAGTGATTGCAGCAAACGATCCGACTTCTCGGGTCAATCAGGTCTTAAAAGGCGACAGACGCAGCCAATTATCCATGATTATCAATCTGGTACTAATCGCCGGTGTCTTTTTTGTCCCACAGGTCGGACTATTTGGCCGCTTTTTAGTCTCCGCTTTGTGGGTACCTTCCTATGAGACAGCTGGAAAACTCCAACGAACTGTCTTTGGAAAGTAGTTGCCGATAAGGATTGCCCCTTATCCGTAGAAAGAAAAGTCTGTGTTTGAAATTTTTAGCAATAAAGGGGCCGTGACAATAATTGAGTCACCCTCCTGCGAACCGAACACTACCAAACGCGAGCCGCAATGAAAAGAGAAGTCACTTCCATTAAAAATAGTGGAGGTGACTTCTCTTTATACGTAGGGTATTGTTCTCTCTTCGGAATAAAACATGAATAGGGTCACAAATTTTCCTCATCCGTATACTTTTTACTAATTATGTTATGGTTAAACATCCGCTGTTTAGCACTTGGAAATTACTTATGTCATCCTTCCTTTTTGCTTGTGATTCACGTTTGGTAGTATTTGCTTTGCAGGAGAATTGTCAGCTTCCTTTTTGCTTTCGCTGAAATTTTAGATAGTAGATTCCTCGTAAAAGTAAAAACCAAACTGGAGTAACCAAAGCCGCCAGTCGAGTTTCGGGAGTATACAGTAACACACCGGAAACAAACAGCAAAAAGGCGAAGATCAGATAGTTGCTCAGCGGATAAAAAGGCATCTTGAAGGCATGGCTTTGCTTGCCGCGAATGCTGCGGCGATATTTTAAGTGGGTGTAAGTTAAGATCCCCCAGACAAACAAAAAGCAGGTGGTAGCAATACTCGTTACCACGGTGAAGACTTGACTAGGCATTACGAAATTCATAATTACGGCACTGAAAATCACCAATGCGGAAAAAAAGATGGCGTTGGCCGGGACTTGGTGTTTCGTCAGTTTAACGAAGGGCTTCGGAGCACTGCCTTCTTGGGCCAGCGAACGAATCATGCGTCCAGTACTGTAGATGGCACTGTTGCAAGCAGAAGCTGCAGCGCTGAGGACGACAATATTAATGACAGTCGCAGCGACAGTGATGCCAATTTCAGAAAAGACTTCCACGAATGGACTTTCACTGGTGCCTAGACTATTCCATGGATAGATAGCCATAATTACAAAGAGGGAACCAAGGTAAAACAAGATGATTCGAATCGGAATATTGTTGATGGCTTCTGGCAAGACCTTTTCCGGATCTTTGGTTTCCCCAGCCACCAGACCCACCAGCTCAATCCCAACAAAGGCAAAGGTTACCATCTGAAAGGATTGCAAAAAGCCCTTGAGACCTTTAGGAAACCAGCCGCCGTGAGACCAGATATTGGCAAGTTTTACCGGACCGGCTGAGGTGGGATAATGGGTGAAAATCATATAAGCGCCAATACCGATTAGCGCCAGAATTGCCACCACTTTAATCAAAGCAAACCAGAACTCCAACTCACCAAACAAAGAAACGGCAATCAGATTCAGCGCCACTAAAATCAACAGCGCGCAGATTTCCGGCAACCACTGGGGGATGTTAGGAAACCAGTAGCGAACATACAGTCCGGTGGCAGTCAAATCCGCCATCGCAATGGCAATCCAGCAAAACCAATATGTCCAGCCAGTTATAAAAGCCCATTTTTTACCGAGATATTCGGCTACGAAATCCAAAAAAGAATGGTTATTCGTGTTGGAAAGCAACAGTTCCCCTAATGCTCGCATAATCAAAAAGCAGATGCCGCCGGTAATCATATAAGCAAACAAAATGGAAGGACCCGTCTGCTGAATGGACTTTCCCGATCCGAGAAATAACCCGGTACCGATGGCGCCACCGATGGAAATCAGTTGGACGTGACGATTTTTAAGACTGCGGGAAAGCTCCTGCTCTTGCTGTGCCATGAAAATTCCTCCTGGAAAAGCTGCTCTGTCGAAACTTCGATACTGAAGATAGCGAGACTGGGGACAATAGTTATTACGAACGAAACCAAAGTCGCTGATTTATAATCGTTAGGACAGAAACGAATTTTTTCAATAATGGGTCATTTTACCTCGATTCATGAAAGTTTTCAATAGTGTCTTTACAATCCGTGAAAAAACCGCCTCCGCAAACAGTGTAAAAAACACTGTAGCGAAGGCGGTATTCTGTTTGTAAAAATGTTATTCTTCTTTTTCCAATACCCGTTGAAGGAATTCTTTTGTGCGGGCCTCTTTGGGGTTACCAAAAATGTCTTCAGGGGTTCCTTCTTCAGCAATGACTCCTTGATCCATAAAGATGACACGATCGGAGACGTCTCGGGCAAAGGCCATTTCATGGGTTACGATAACCATGGTTAAACCGGTATGAGCCAAGCTTTTCATGGTTTTCAACACTTCTCCTACCATCTCTGGATCAAGAGCCGAGGTAGGTTCGTCAAAAAGCATGACATCTGGATTCATGGACAAGGCACGAGCAATCGCTACCCGTTGTTTTTGACCGCCGGAAAGCTGGGCTGGCATCGCTTTTTGATAGCTGGCCATTCCGACTTTTTCCAGATTGGCAACGGCTGTTTTCGTAGCTTCAGCTCGGCCACGCTTCAAGACGGTGACCTGACCGGTAATACAGTTTTCCAGCACATTCAGGTTGTTGAAGAGATTGAAAGATTGGAAGACCATTCCCAGATGGGTGCGGTATTTTGTCAGGCTATAGCCTTTTTGCAATACATCTTGACCCTGATAATGGATTTCGCCGCTGGTAGGGGTCTCCAAGAGGTTGATACAGCGCAACAGGGTAGATTTCCCTGATCCGGAAGAACCGATGATACTGACCACTTCACCTTTGTTGACGGTAAAGTCGATATCTTTCAAGACTTCGTTGTCCCCGAAGCTTTTTCTTAAATGTTTGATTTCAATAATGGATTCTGTCATGGTCTTCTCCTATTCTTCCAGTTCATTCTGAATGGTGGCAGTATCGGTTTTTTCATAAGAGGATGGGCCGTCAATCTTGTTTTCGACTAGTCGCAGCAGTCGAGAAACAGTAATCGTCATGACAAGGTAAATTAAACCAATGATGGCAAAGGTTTGGAAATACTGATAGTTAGTGCCGGCTGCCGAATTTCCTTGGAAGAAGAGATCGGCTACCGAAATCACGCTCAATACGGCGGTATCTTTGATGTTAATGACAACTTCGTTACCAGTGGCTGGCAGGATATTGCGCAAGACTTGAGGCAATACGATTTTTTTCATGGTTTGTCCATGGGTCATCCCGATAGCTTGCGCCGCTTCAAACTGTCCTTGGTCAACCGCATAGATCCCACCGCGGACGATTTCAGACATGTAGGCACCGGTGTTGACAGAAACGATCAGCAGCGCGGCAAAAGTTCGATCTAGGTTGATCCCGAAAGCCATACCCAAGCCATAGAAGATAACCATCGCTTGTACCATCATAGGCGTTCCACGAAAGACTTCGATGTAGACGGTTAATAGGCCATTGAAAAGTTTTTGGAAAAAGCGACCTGCCAAGCTGGCAGCTTTCGGCAGTGTCCGGTAAACCCCAATCAATAGGCCAATTCCCATCCCGATGACTGTTGAGGTCAATGCAATGAATAAAGTTAATCCAGCGCCTCGTAAAAAGAGGCCGCCATAATTTTTCCAGATATTTTTGAAATCAGCGAGAAGGCCGGGCTTTTCTTGAGCAGTCGCTTCTTTATCCGCAGCGACTGGCTGCTCTTTGATTGCTTGATCCATCAGTTTCAAACGCTGGTCTTGAGAAATACCAGCCAAAATTTCATTGACCTTGGCGATATTAGGATCACCTTTGCGCATCCCGATAGCTACCTGAACATCTTCCGGATTGGTTTTGAAGCCTTTGCCCTCAGCGAATTCTACCATTTTGTACTGGTTGCTGGCAGTTTCAGCAGTGACTCCTTCTGGACGTTCACTGACATAGCCGTCGATATCGCCGGACAATAGGGAAGCGCGCATTTGTGAGAATCCTTTTGCGGCCTGTCGTTTTTCAACTCCGGGAATCTGATCAATCACTGTGTAGTGGAAAGTAGACTGTTGTGCGGTGATTTTAGCACCCTTAAAGTCTGCTAAGGAGGTGGCATCGGCGTATTTGCTGTTAGCACGGGTCACGATGACCAAGTCGGACTCGTAATAAGGATCGGTAAAGTCAATTTCTTTTTTTCGTTCAGCGGTGGGGGACATCCCGGCGATCACCGCGTCGATATTGTTAGACTGCAGTGCGACTGGTAGACCGTCCCATTCAGTTTTGACAATAACCAGCTTTTTGCCTAGGCCTTCAGCAACCTTTTTGGCAATCTGAACATCGTATCCACCGGCCCAACTCGATTTATCGATGGGAACCGCTCCGTGGGCATCGGTGGTTTGGGTCCAGTTGAAAGGGGCGTAGCCGGCTTCCATTCCTACGCGAAATTCGTCATTTGGAGTTGTTTCATCGGCGTAGGCTTGGGGTACCAAGCCAATCAGCGATAACAACAAAGTCAACAAGGTGATCAGGGCAGCTCTTTTTTTCATAATTCTCTCCTTTTGAGATAGTGGACTTATTGGGAACACAGTGTCTTTCAAAAACAAAAAACAGCCGTCCCTATGCTTAGGAACGGCTGTGAACAAGCAATATTGTTTACGAACCTCTCACAAAACATAGCGCACCTTGGCAATAGCCAAGACAGTCTGCAAATTGTTCATTTGCAGCCCAACGGATAAGGAGCAGCATCTCCTTTGCCGTTTCGGCGAAAGCCCCTAGGCCCGCTTCGTCGCAATGCTCTGCTCGACGGGGTTAATGGCGTTCGCAACCTCTACATGGTGAAGTCATTCTCTCGATTTTAGTGGTGTACTTTAATAATTTTTAATAATTATAGATAGGAGTTTAAAGGATAGCCAGCGGATTGTCAATGGATAAAGGTGATTTTTCAGAAAATCAAATGGCAGCTTTCAGCAGAGAAGGGCTATCCTCCCAGGCAATCCGGCAGGTGAAGTTGGCGAAATACCAACAAAAAAAGATCGACACGTCATGAGACGCGCCAATCTTTTTGTTAGGCGATCTTTTCTTTTGGCTCGCGGCCTAAAACGGCTTGTACCAGTGTCAAAGCAACCAGTACGCCCAAAATCACGTAGATTAGGCTTGAGTATTGAGTGATGCCCCAACCCCATGTGCGGTAGACTGCCAAAGTGATAGCCAAAACGATAGCAGCAATCACATTGAAGAAAGCAAAGGCCCACAGGTTTCCGTTTTCTTTCTTAGCCAGATAAAAGACTGAAAAGAAGACGCTCAACGCCAACCAGGCGATACAAACAAGAATAATGCCCCAGTAAATGATAAATGGTACCATGGATTTTCACCTCGCAATAATTGTGTGCTGCAGACAGAAGTTTTTTCCAGTGACACGAAAATAGGCATCGGCGATACAGCTGTTGCTTTTTAGTGTGCACTTTCTCACAATCAGGACTACAGCCACTGATTCCATCTGCCATTTTAGCATGTTTTTTTTGTGCTGTCATGAAATGAAGGTTTTCTAGCAGAAAAAAAAGAAAAATATTTGACGGTGAAAAAAGATTAAGCTAACTTTAAGAAGATAATCGGTTAAATTTTTAGGAAATGGATGTGTTGGGAATGTGGTTTGCGTCTGCACTGATCACGATTTTGGCTTGGGGGACAGCCGATCTCTTCTATAAAAAAGGAAATAACGCCGCTGACCCTCACAGTGCCATGAAAACTACTATCATGGTAGGGCTGGTTATGGGGCTGCATGCAGTGTTATATTATGGCGTCTATGAAGGCATCAATTACGATTGGAAAAATCTGATCGTCTATTTGCCGGTTTCGGCGATGTATATTTTGTCGATGGCGATTGGCTACTTTGGGTTACGCTATATCGAAGTCTCCATTTCCTCGCCAATCAGTAATTCTTCGGGCGCGGTGACGGCACTTTTGGGCTTTATGATTATGGGCAACTCATTGAATGGCTTACAGTTTTTAGCAATCAGCATGATCTTGATTGGTATTTTGTTGCTGTCCATCTTTGAAAAAGAAGCCGATGATGCCGAACTAGCCGCAGAAGGGGTCCAAGTTGATCCGAAGTACCGTTTTGGAGCTATCGCCATTTTGTTTCCCATTTTGTACATGATCATTGATGGTATGGGGACCTTTTTAGACAGCTATTATCTAGAGTACAAAAAGATCCTTCCAGAAGACCAAGCCAATATGAGTTATGAACTGACTTTCTTGCTCGTGGCATTACTGCTATGGGGGTACTTGGCACTAATCAAAAAAGAAAAATTCGCAGTCTTTGAAGAGCGGGACAAAGGTCTGGCAGCCATCTTTGAGACGCTGGGTCAATTCTTTTATATCGGTGCGATTTCCAGCAAAGAAGCGGTCATCACTGCGCCGCTGATCTCTGCTTACGCCATTGTTTCAGTCTTGTTGGGAAGAATTTTTTTGAAGGAACGGTTGAAAGCCAAACACTATCTAGTGATTGCCGCCATCATGATCGGGATTGCTATCCTGGGCTTTTATGACGGTTGAAAAAGCAAAAATCCGGGTTGCCGGTCATCCAAAGGTCGCTGGTTTCAGCGAATAGAAGATGACGGCATCCGGATTTTTTGCTCGTATTAGCTGAAACACGCCCCTAGTGCTGTCCGTTGCGCAATTAAAGTGTCAAAGGTGTGCTAGTTAATGTCAGCAGAATCTGAACTTCTTGAAGGACAGGGGATAGTAAATTGTTTGCGGTAGTAAAATAGCAGACCATAAGCTGCTGCCATAGTCAAAAACTCTGTGATAGGCAAACTGCTCCAGACCCCGGTCATGCCGGCTAAACGACTTGCTATCAGCAAGATTGGAATAATCAGCAGGTACCCTCGCAATAAAGCGATGGTAAAGGCTTGTTTGGCTTTGCCCACAGCTGAAAAAAAGATAGACAGCAGAATATTACTGCTGGAAGCAAAGAAAGCCAGAAAATAGATTGGAATGCCAGTGACTGCTAAATTAGTCAAGACAGGATCGTTGTCACTATTGAAAAAGCCGGTGATTGGATATTTGAAGATGATTAATAGTGTATAGAGAATAGCGGCTAATCCCAAACTGACTTTAAGTCCAAATTTCAAATAATCGTTGACTGCTTTTTGATCACCTCTACCGGCAGCCCGACTAATCAGCGGCTGCACCCCTTGAGCTACCCCGGTGAACATCGCTAAGCCCACTAGGACGATATTGGCCAGAACTCCATAGGCGGCAACTGCGACATCACCCCGCAGTGACAACAACACCTGATTGAAGATCAAGATGCTGACTCCGGTACTCATTTCTGTCAAAAAAGAAGACAGCCCCAGTTGAACGGAGCGGCTGATAGTTTCCAGGCGAGGAATCGCTAAGGACAGTGTCAGTTTTCGCTGCGGTTTCTTACGGTGAAGACTCAGGATAGCTAAACTTAAAACGGGCGATAAAACGGTGGCCAATGCTGCGCCAGCCATCCCCATATCCATTGGAAAGACGAAAATATAATCAAAAATGATGTTGAAAAGGCTGGAAGCGAGCATGGCCATCATTGCCAGCTGTGGGTTGCTGTCATTGCGGACAAAGGCCAGAACCAGATTGTTCAAAATGAAAAACGGTGCCATAATCAGGATGAAACGCAGATACATAACCGTCAAATCCAACGTTGCCGCGCTGGCTCCCAAAGCAGTAGCAATCGGATTCACAAAGAAAATGCCCAATAGCGTAAACTCGCCGCCGAGAATCAGTGCGGTGACGATCAACTGAGAAAAGTAATTATTTTTGCCAGCCTGCAAGCTGAATAAGGTGGCACCACCCATACCTAAAAGTAGCCCCAGGCCGTTCAAAAGATTGAACAATGGCAAGGCAATATTTAGTGCGGTCAGTCCCAAATTACCGACGCCGTTTGCAATAAACAGGGTATCGGCCAAGATGTAGACGGACAAAGCTAATGTACTAAGGACACTTCTGGTAACGTAACTTCTGACTTCTTTCATAAAAACTCCCTCTCTTTTGGCTTTGCAATAGCCGCTTAAAATTGCGAATGACGCATAAAAAGGAACGGTGCGTCATCCTCCTCATGGCCTATCAGATGACGTCCGTTCCCGACTGCAAGTCGGCAAAACCCGGCGATTTTGCATATATTCAATTCCGCAAACAGCCAGCAAATGGTACATTTACGGCGATTTTCGGTAAAATTTCATGATTCTCAGACATTTTAGCACCGGATTTTTTCAAAGGCAATGAAGATGGGCAGATTCTCATTGCTTTTTGACAAAGTACTCATTGAGGTCATTGCCGTCGATAGGAGATCTAAATAAGTGATCGGCCAATAATAAAAAAACAAGCAGCTGCCACTTTCTTTCAGTGGCAGCTGCTTGTCTTGCGCGATTGGTAGTATTCAATTCATTTTTTGAAGCTCGATTATAGTACTTTGCGCAAAAAGTCTTGGGTTCGAGGATTCTTGGGCGCGCCGAAGATCTCTTCCGGGGTTCCTTGTTCTTGAATAATTCCTTGATCCATGAAAATCACTCGATCGGCAACTTCTCGGGCAAAGCCCATTTCGTGGGTGACAACTACCATGGTCATGCCTTTTTCTGCCAAGGCTTGCATAACTGCCAGCACTTCGCCGACCATTTCCGGATCCAAGGCAGAAGTCGGTTCGTCAAACAGCATAACATCAGGATTCATAGCTAATGCACGGGCAATCGCTACCCGTTGTTGTTGCCCGCCGGAAAGACTGGCAGGGTAAGCCGCAGCTTTATCAGCCAAACCTACTTGTTGCAACAAGGCCAGTGCGGCACCGTTTGCTTCTTCAGCAGATTCTTTTTTGACTTTCACAGGGCTGATGGTCAAATTCTCTAAGACGGTCATGTGAGGAAAGAGGTTGAAGCTTTGGAAAACCATGCCCATTTTCTGACGTAATTGGTCAATCTGAACCCCTTTAGCCAAAATATTTTGGCCTTCAAATTCAATCACTCCGCTGGTGGGTTGCTCCAATAAGTTCAGACAACGGAGAAAAGTAGATTTCCCACTGCCGGAAGGGCCGATGATTACTACGACTTCACCGGCAGCTACCTGTAGATCAATCCCTTTTAATACTTCGTTTTCATCATATGCTTTATGCAGGTCTTTGACATCAATCATTGGCCATTCTCCTTTCAGCTACACCTAAGAGACGGGAAATTGTAAAGGTTAAAACAAAATAGATTAGTGAGACAATCACGTAAGGAATAAACGGTTTGAAACTAGCCCCTTGTACCACACCGGTTTGGAAGATCAATTCGGAAACCCCAATGACGGAAACGACTGAGGATTCTTTGATGACAGTCACGAACTCGTTGCCCAAAGCAGGTAGGATATTTTTGATAGCTTGCGGGAAGATGATAAAGCGCATCGCTTGTGCCTGATTCATCCCTAAAGAACGGGCCGCTTCTAGTTGACCTTTATTGACAGCGTTGATTCCGGCACGAATAATTTCGGCTACATAGGCCCCGCTGTTCAGCGCCAGCGCGATACAACCGGCAGCCAGCTTGGACATGTCAAAGCCTAAGACACCAGTCCCAAAATAAACGATAAAGATTTGCACCAAAAGTGGAGTGCCGCGAACATATTCAATATAAATAGTAGCAAGCAGCTTCACAAGCTTGCTTTTAGACAGCTTCATTAATGCCAAGATTGCGCCAAGGACAGCACCAAACAAAACGCCGATAAAGGCTAGAAAGACAGTATAACCTGCTCCGGAAATATAATAGGGCAAGTATTTTTTCAAAAAGCCCTGGTCGCCTTCTCCCAGCATCAATTCATTGGCTTCCTTCTGATAGCCTTCTAGCAAGTTCTGGGCTTTAATATCCGCGATAGAAGCGTTGATTTTTTCCAAAAGATAAGGGGCATTCTTAGCAACCGCGGCAGCCATTTCTTTACTGCCGTCTTTGAAGTGCACTTGATCTGCGACAGCGAGGCTCTTGTTGACTTGGGCATAGGCGTCAGCTACGGGCCCTTCGATAATGACAGCGTCAATTTTTTCATTGGTCAAGTTGGTAATCAAATCGGGTACTTTTTGTAAGGATGTGATATCGGAGTTTGGCAGTTCAGCTTTTGCCAGTGTCTCCTGGTCACTTTGTTTTTGGACACCGACAGCGACACCATTCAAGACGTCCAATGAAGTAAATTTGTCGGCATCCGCTTTTCTGACCACGACTTTTTGTGTGACGGTCATGTAGCCATCAGTGAAATTGACTTCTTTTTCCCGCTCGGGTGTCGGATTCATTCCGGAAATAACCATGTCGATTTTCCCAGTCTGTAAAGCACCTAATAGCGCGTCAAAGCCCAGTTCTTCGACTTTTAGTTTAACACCTAAGTCTTCGGCAATTTTTCCGGCGATAGCAACGTCAAAGCCGACTACTTTGTCTTCGCCGTCTACCGTTGCATGAAATTCGAAGGGGGCATAGTCGGCAGAAAGTCCCACCACCAACTCACCGCTTTGCTGAATCCGCTGGTAGATGGGATCGGTGGTTTCTTCGGCATGAACAGGGGTCTGAAACGCGAACAAACTCAGTAAGAGTCCCAGTACCGGGATGAGCAGCAGTGGTTTCAACTGTTTTTTCATAAGCATAAATAAATTCCTTTCTTGCAGCAAAGAGGAGCAACTCTTTGCGAATATACATAATTTTATTTTTTTTGTATAAAAATTCACTCGAACGTGCTAAATAGTATCATATAATTATTAAAAAGAAAAGGGGATGCCCGCAATTTTTTCGTGAATCAGCAAGAAGGCTCGCTGATTGGAGGCTTGGTAATCCACAGCCAAAACGGGTATACTGAATCTGCGAGGTGAAGAGTCATGACATTGACCGCTAAACAGGCAGCAGACAAGATTCGTGATGCCCAAAAAGTTACATTTTTGACGGGGGCAGGAGTCTCAACATCGTCTGGAATTCCAGATTACCGCTCGTTGCAGGGAGTCTATCAAGGAATCGAAGCGCCGGAATATCTGTTGAGTAGAGAATGTATGACAGCAGAACCGGAAAAATTCTACAACTTTATCAACTGCCTCTACCATCCCACGGCAATGCCCAATGTGATTCATGAAAAAATCGTTGCCTTAGAACAGCAGTCGAACCGAATCGTTTGGACAGTGTCACAAAATATTGACGGTCTCCATGCCAAAGCCGGCAGTCGTCAGCTGGTAAATTTTCATGGATCGCTATACGAATGCAGTTGTCGCCGATGTGGCAGTTTGGTACCTTGGCAGGACTATCTGAAAAGTGATCGACATCAGGGCTGTGGCGGGCAATTGCGACCAGACATTGTGTTGTATGGCGAAGGTTTTACTGATGAAGTGTTAGATCGCAGTATCCGAGCTGTCAGACAAGCCGACTTGCTAGTGGTGGTTGGCACCACTTTTCAAGTCCATCCTTTTTGTGATTTGATCCGCTACGCCAGTGTAGGGGTGCAGATTATCGCCATCAATCAGACACCGGTGTCTATGCCCGCTGAATTTGAGATGGTACAATGTTTGGGAGAAGATGTTTTTGCTTTGATTTAAATGAACGACGCAGAAATTGACGGGCAACTTGCAGAAATGCTCGTAAAAATGCCATTGGAGGGAACTATGAGAACTGAAAAAGAAAAGATGATTGCCGGTGAACTGTATTTTTCAGCAGATCCGGAATTGATTGCCGACCGCAAAGAGGCCCGAATCCGCATGAGTCAAATCAACGAAGAAGCAGACGGCCGAATGCGCAGTGTATTGTTAGCTGAAACTTTTGGGGCATCAGATGGCAAACCTTACCTTGAGCCCAATGTCCGCTTTGACTATGGTTATAATATTTTTGTAGGCAAGAACTTTTATGCCAATTTTGACTGCACGTTTTTGGATGTCTGTCCCATCGAGTTTGGCGACAACTGTATGTTGGGACCTGGCTGTCAGGTATTGACGCCTACCCATCCACTGCATCCGGTGAAGCGCAACAGCGGCCTAGAAGGTGGCAAGCCTATCAAAATTGGCGACAATGCTTGGTTTGGCGGCAATGTCACCATTCTTCCCGGGGTAACGTTAGGTGACAATGTCGTCGTTGCTGCTGGGGCAGTGGTTACCAAATCTTTTGGGGACAATGTTGTACTGGGAGGTAATCCGGCTCGCATCATCAAAACCATCGATTTAGATGATAGACAAGCGGACCAAAGTGAGGCCTCCGCTGACCCATTAGCAAAACCGCGGAAAAAAATCGACGAAATCGACAAAGAACTGACACGATTGTTGGAAGCGCGAATGACCGCTGTCAGTGACGTTGTGCGTATCAAAAAAGAGCAGGATATTTCTGTATTAGATACGAGTCGCGAGACAGCGGTGATTGATGGCATCCGCAATCAGGTTCAAAATAAAGCCTATGAAGATGCCATCGCAACAGTCTTTGCCGATATCATGAAACGTTCTCGGGAGTTCCAAGCCGATCAATTGAAAAAATAGACCACTGCTTGATTGCCGAAGCACTCGGTAGTGACTGTATGGTCATTTTATTATCCGCAATCAGGAGGGAATTATGATGATAGAAGGAACAAAACGCCGCCAAGAAATTTTGCAGCGCTTGCAGTCAACGGAAAAACCAATCAGTGCGAGTCGCTTTGCTCAAGAGTTAGGAGTTAGTCGCCAAATCATTGTCGGTGATGTAGCCTTGCTGCGAGCTGCCGGCGAAGAAGTCATCGCTACTGCTCGAGGCTACAAACTGAATCAGGCGGAAGACCATCTGGGTTATACGAAAAAAATTGCCGTGCAACACGATGCCTCCAAAACGCAAGAAGAGCTGGAGACGATTGTAGCTAACGGTGGAGAAATAATAGACGTGATTGTCGAACACGAACTCTACGGAGAGTTGACCGGCGGCCTGCATATAAAAACGCCTAAAGACGTCACCGCGTTTATGGAAGCTTACCGCAAATCAAATGTCGGCTTGTTGTCTGATCTTACCAATGGCATTCACCTGCACACCATCCGTTATCAAAGTGACGCCGACCTTGAAAAAATCACCCAAGCATTAGCCGCTAAGGGAATCTTATACCAACAGTAATTGATTTTTCCTATGACACAGAGCGACATCTTAGACAAAAAAACAGCGACAGCTCCCTCGTGTCTTGAGAGTAGCTGTCGCTGTTTTTTTCTTGAGTTTACCTAGCAGTGGTCAGATTGCTGCCTTTTTTGAGGTTGCTAGGATAGAAATCGTAGCTGAAAATTACTCGATAACTAAAACGCCTTCTTTAAGTGCAAAAGGATTGGCTTCGTTAATATGATCATAGAACATGACACCATTCAAGTGATCAATCTCATGTTGCACAACGATGGCCTCGTAATTTTTCAACCGGACCTTTTGTTTTTTGCCGGCTGCATCATAATAAGTCACAGTCACTCGCGCGTGGCGGACGACATAACCAGGAACTTCTCGGTCGACGGACAGACAGCCTTCTCCTTCACCTAGACAAGCATCTTGTACAGAATGGCTGAGAATTTTGGGGTTGTACATGACAGCACTCAAGATCGGCTCTGGTTTTTCTGGGTCAGCAGAAGGAACATGCACTGCAATAATTCGTTTTGAAATGTCTAATTGTGGCGCCGCCAGACCGACACCGCCCCGCAGTTGCATTTCTTCAGCTTTTACAGGGTCTTGACTGTTCTTCAAAAATTCCAACATGTCTTCGCCTAATTTAATATCTTCGTCACCGAGCGGGAAGCTGACTTCAGCAGCAACTTGACGCAGTGTGGGGTTTCCTTCGCGGATGATGTCATCCATCGTGATCATAATGTCTTCACCTCAGTTAATGTTTTCATTTTCATAGTTTACCACAAAAAAATGAGTGATGGCGGGATTCCTGCGCATTCTTTAAGGGCCTTTAAAAGATGATGAGCAAAAAAAACACATCCTACCATAAAAACACAAACAGATCTTCGCGGCAGCAGCAGGGAGTTGTCGTATAATGGCAACAACTAAATGAAAACGCATTCTGTTGCGGAGATGTGGCAGAGCTTTTGAAAAAACTGGAATGGAGCAGATACAAATGACAAGTCATGAGAAAAAATTAGTCGCAGTAGATATCGGCGGTACCGGTGTAAAAACCGGCCTGTTGACAGAAACGGGAACCAATCTGGCTAGTGGTCATTTTCCCACGCCGCGTCATGATTATCGCTTGATGACGGAGATGTTGATGAACCACATTGATGAAAACTATGCCACGGGCTTTGACGGGATTGCGATCAGCAGTACGGGACTGGTGGATCCTGGGACACAGGAAATCGGCATGAGTTCACCGATTTATGAACCATTCGGCAAAGAACTGGTACGTCAGCTGCAAGCCCGTTATCGAGTGCCTGTCAGTGCAGAAAACGACGGGAATTGTGCTCTTTTGGCAGAAAAATGGCAAGGGGCAGGTCAAGATTGCCATGATCTGGCAATGATTGTTTTAGGGACTTCTGTTGGCGGGGCTGTAATGATAGAGGAAAAGCTGGTTCGAGGTTCCCACTTGTTGGGGGGCGAATTTGGCTACATGTTGATGCCGGTTAAGCAAGGGGCCAAGCGTTGGGAAATCTGGAGTATCACTGGTGCCACCCGAAGCTTGGTATTGGATACAGCTTTGAAAAAAGGTGTAGACCCTGCTGATTTAGATGGTCGTCAAGTGACTGAACTTTTGGCCGCGAACGACAAAGAAGCTCAAGAAGCAGTCGCCGATTTTATCGAACAATTGGCGGTGGGCTGTTACAATCTGCAATATGTGTTGGATCCACAAAAAATACTGATTGGCGGTGGTATCTCCAAAGCTGACTTTTTATTGCCAATGCTGCAGGAAAAAATTGCGGAAATCTCAAGCCATATCCCCAGCAACGTGCTTTTGCCGGAGATTGCTATCTGTCGCTTTGGCAATGAATCCAATCTTTTGGGTGCAGTTTATGATTGGCGTAACAAATTCGGTTGCGGGCAAGTTGTTGCTATTAACGACGAGCATCAGTTATAAAATATGGGTTGATTTTAGAATAAGAAAGACAGGAAAGTCCCAAAAAGCGACTTTCTTTCTTTTTTACGGTAAATATCACAGACGTTCTGTTATTCGCTTTCAATGCCTTAAAATATCCTAAAAATTCCCTTAGTAATGTTCTTTTAATATCGAAATAACCTAAATTATGTGTTAAGTTTACAATCGGACACATCGTGACAAGCCAGTGATGGACAGTTGTTACGATATGTATTTTTTTCAAAGATTGTGGGAAGCGTTTTATTTCTTGCTCGTTACATAGTTGTTTGGAGCAGCAGGTAACTTTGTCCGCTGCAAAGAAAAGATGGAGGAGAAAATGAAAAAAATCATTGGTCAGATTAAGCAAGCCTGTTTTTCAGGGTTAGGTCGTTCGGTAGGTTCTTACTTGCTCGTCTTTTTAGTACCTTTTTTGATTGTTTCAGGTATCTGGTTTAAAACTTCAAAAGACAGCATCAATCAGCAACTGGAATTGTCAGCACGAAATCACTTGTTGCAGTTGCAGTCTTCTTTTGAGAATAACTTGATGCAGCTAAATGATCTTTCCCACCAAATTCCCCATGATAACAAGTTGTCACTGAAAATGATTAGTCATCCTTATTATACACTGGAAGGACAGCAATCTTTGCGAAAGAACCGACTAGAAGGTAGTATCGTGGATGAAGTATTCCTAATGTACTATGAAAAGCCGGATATGCTTTTTTCTACAAGCGGGTGGTTGAACACTGAGTTGCTTTTGAAGTCTTCCGGCAAGAATAATTTTAGTGCTGGAGAGATTGCGCAGCTTTTGACTACTGATGTACCAAAATTAATTAATCTAGAAGACGAATACACAGAGAGTCATAATCGAATGTACTATCTGGTACCACTACAAAACGCTGACCAAGTATCCTACGGGACGGCAGTTTATGCTATCAAGGAATCAAGTATCCAGAAACTTTTGGATCAGTCTTCTTATGGTGAAGAAAGTACGAATTATTTGGTCAATGAACAAAATCAGGTGTTGTCCAGCACCGGCAATCGCGAGTTGCTCAGCTACATGAATAATCCTGACAATGTTGCACAAGCAAAACAGGAGAAAACCTTAACTATTAGTGGGCATCGCTTTATGACGCAGCAATTGGAGAATACTGGTCTGGGACTTTCCTACATTGGGGTGGTCAATCCAGATAAGGCACTGGCGACTATCAATCGAGTGCAGCAAAAATTTCTTTACTTTATTTTAGGAACACTTCTTTTGGGCAGTGTTCTGGTCTTTGTATTGGGTCGATACAATTATCGTCCGATTCAACGCTTGGAACAACTGATGGAAGAATACGATGATGAAAATGCGGAGACGCATGTGTCTGGTGAGCGGTCGGGCATCCAAGTTCACGAACGGGTTTCGCGCTTTTTAAATGAGAACAAAGAACTCCATGAAGAAATCCAACGCCAAACGCCACACGCCAGAGAGCAAGTCTTACGTAAATTAATCGGTGGTCGGATCAAAGATGAAGAACAACTGGTGGTCTTGCTGGATTCCGTACATGTGCAGTTGAAGGGGAAATACTACTTCACGATGACCATCAGTACGAGAGAAAAAGGCCTCAATGAGTTCTCCCAACAGCATGACGTTTTGATGGAATATCTGCAAATGGTTCGAGGCACCGGTTTTGTAGGCTATGCTACCGAAGTGTTGTCTACTCAAGTTATCGCAATTTTGGTAGCTTATGAAGAAGAAACCGAAATGAAACGGATCTCCGAAGCTCTTTATAATGACACTTTTGATCTGGTGGGTTTGCGGCCAACAATCGCTGCAGGTAATCCTGTCAAACATTTAGCAGAAATCAATCGTTCATTTATTGAAAGTTTGGCGGCATTGGAGCACTCCTTTACAATGAAAGAACAAGCCATCGTCTACTATGACGAGTTGAAAGAAGAGCCGGTTACCGGGGGAATTTCATACCCTGATTCCCAAAAGATGAAATTGATCCAGAGTTTGACACAAGGCGATTTTGATGTTGCTGGTGAAACCATTCATCGTTTGATAGAAAATGGCTTGGATCAGCAGCTTACTGCGGGTGCGCAAAAGATTTACGGCTTTTATCTGCTAAATATTCTCACGAAGTTTGCCTCTGATATTCAGAGCTGTCCCGCATTGACCACGGCGGAAGAAGCGGCCGATTTCCACAGTTTGTATGATCTGGAACCGCAACTTTTAGAAATTGCCAAAGTGTTGTGTGCGTTGGTACAATCCAAACCGCAAAACCAGGAATCGCAGTTGAAACAGGAATTGTTTGCCTTCATTCAGGACAATTATGCCTCGTCGCAACTCTCGCTGGAAATGGTGGCTGAAGAGTTTCAACTGTCGGTGTCTTATCTCAGTCGCTTTATCAAAAAAGAAAGCGGCATGACTTTCTCCAAATATATCCAAGAACTGCGGATGGAAAAAATCAAGCAAGCTTTGATTGATTCAGATCGACCGATCAAAGACATCATTCGAGAAGCAGGGTATTATGATGTGTCCAACTATACCCGCAAATTCCGCACCCTTGTAGGGGTTACTCCCGGACAGTTCCGCACATTAAACAAATAGTAAAAAAGTTATTTAGTGATCAAAAAGAAAGCAAAGTAGGCAAGACAGTGACAATAGTTGAGTCATCGTCCTCTGACGCAAACAATACGAAAGATGAACCGTAAAAGACAAGTTACTTCCACAAATGGTGGAAGTGACTTGTTTTTTCATTGTTAAACCTTTCAAGGACGGACTCACTTTTATCGGTCCGAATATTCCTTTTGCCGATTTAGATACAAGGATTGTCGCAATTAGTTATTAATAGATAGTTTCTTATCTAAGTGATGTGAGCGTCGCCTGTTTTTGTGGCAGAGTTTAAAAAACGGCGCGACTGTTCATGACAAAGAAATGCTACACTGGGAAAAGTGATACCTGCACCAAAGCGGGGCGGTTTGCTGCTAGTTTTTTGATTGGGGGCAGTATCCACACAGCCGGGGTAGGCTACATAGTGGTGTATCATCGAGGAGGGCAACAGCTCACCGTCAGAAGAAAAAACCACACATTGTAGTGAATGCGCTGTCATTGTAGGATGAAGAAGCAAGTTAGATAAAGTAACAAGTTAAATGAGCTAGTAAGGAGTGAACATGAATTGATAACAATGAATGAAAAAGGCCTGATCGTGACTTATGACGAGCAGTTGGCCGAAAGCGCAAAACGATTTTTGAATTTTTGTGAAGAGATACCGGGAGCGACAGCAAGTCTGCCGCAAATTACACTGAGGCTGGATGTCGATTTGGCAGGTGATTTTGAAATTCATCAACAAGATCAGCAGGTCACGATTACCGGTCGTGACGAGAGCCAAGTGTTTTATGGTGCTGCCAAAGCACTGCAAGGGCAGTTGCTTCAACAGCCGGTCAGCGGTCTGTTTTACGGTGGAATCCAAGAGCGTTGCTTTATGATCGATATGGGACGTAAGTTTTTCTCATTAGCGAGTTTAAAACAGCTGGTTCGCAGCTTGGCTTTGTTCCAATTTACGCATCTGCAACTGCATTTTTCCGAGAATGAAGGATTTCGGATTGAATCTGAAGCCCATCCAGAAGTGGTATCACCAGAATTTCTGACAAAAGCCGAAGTTCGCGAACTGATTGCATATGCCAACCGTCATTTTATCCAAGTGATTCCAGATTTCGACAGCCCAGGACATTTGAAGCAGATTTTGAAGAATTATCCTCAGTTCCAATTGACGACCATTGATGAAGAAGGTAATTTCACCAAAGATGCAAAAGCGTTGGATTTGTTGAATCCAGAAGCTGTAGAGTTGGTTCGGGACTTTTACCGAGAGTACGGGGAGCTGTTTTCTGAAAGCTGTTACTTCCATATCGGCGCCGATGAATTTGTTGATTTCGACCAAATTGACAAATATCCGACACTGGCGGCCTATGCCAAAGAAAAATTTGGCGAAGAAGCAAGCGGAATCGAGGTCTTTATCGAATACGTCAATCAGACCATCGACTTTGTACGTCAGCTGGGCTTTATTCCACGGGTTTGGAACGATGGCTTTTTCCGACTCAATCGGCAGGAAAAATTGTCATTGTCCCCTGATTGTGAAGTCTCTTATTGGACCCGTTGGAATCAAAATATGGCGCCAGTGGAAACCTTCTTTGAAAAAGGCTACAACGTCATCAACCACAACGACAATTTCTTCTATTTTGTACTAGGAGAAGCAGCTAGCTACACCTACCCGACATATGAAAAAATCGCCGAAGACTTTACTTTGACCACTTATGCCAACAATCAAGTGGTAGAGGCGGCTTATCTGGCTCAGACGCCAGCTATCGCATTGGCGGTTTGGTCTGATATTCCTGATGCACTCACAGAAAAGCAAGTGATTGAAGCGGTCTTTTGGCTGCAAGCGGCATTGAGCCAAAAAGTTTATCGGCAAGAGTTGTTGGCAAAGGCAGACTTCCAATCACTGTTTACAGCATGGCAAAATACTAAAAAGACGGAGGCAACAAAATGAAACCCATCAACGAACAAGAATTAAGAGCAATGATCTGTGATGTCTGTAACAAAATGTGGCAGCTGGGCTGGGTGGCGGCCAATGACGGCAACGTGTCAGCTAAATTGGATGACAATACGATTATCTGCACCCCAACAGGCATCTCTAAAAGCTTTATCACTGCCGATAAGCTTATCAAAATCGACTTAAAAGGCAATGTTTTAGAAGCACAAGCAGACTACAAGCCTTCTTCTGAAATCAAAATGCATTTGCGCTGTTATGAAGAACGTGACGATGTACAAGCCGTTGTTCACGCACATCCACCGGTAGCCACTGGTTTTGCTTTGGCCCACATCCCTTTGGATAATTATTCTTTGATCGAAAGTTCATTGACCATCGGGGCTGTTCCGATTACGCCTTTTGGAATGCCTTCCACTGAAGAAGTGCCGAATGCCATCACGCCATATCTGAATGAACACGATGTCGTTTTGTTGGAAAATCACGGGGCTTTGGCGATGGGTTCAGACATCGTGACGGCTTATTACCGGATGGAGTCACTGGAATTGTGTGCCAAGACCCAGTACTATGCCCGCACATTGTTGAATACGCAGCCAGAACCGGAAATTTCTGCTGACCGGATGGGGGATTTGATTGCTATGCGGGAACGCTACGGCATCACAGGCCGCCATCCCGGCTACAAAAAATACAATACCGAGGAGACTCGTTATGAACAACCGCAAACCTCAAGCCCTGCTGGCGTTTGATTTAGGCGCTTCCAGCGGTCGTGGGATCATCGGCCGCTTTCAAACAGGTCAGCTGACTATGGCCGAAATCCATCGGTTTGACAATCGCCCCATCACAGAAAATGGCCACCTGTGTTGGGATCTGCCGACACTAGTGACGCAGATTAAACTGGGAATCAAAAAAGCCTCGGAATCTTATGAGCTGCTCAGTATTGCCATTGATACTTGGGGAGTGGATTACGGTTTGCTGGATCATCAGGGGCAGCTGTTGCGGTTGCCTGTCCACTACCGAGATTCCTCTAGTCAACAAAGCTATGAGAAGCTGCAGGATACTTTTGACGCTGAAAAATTATTTGCGGCCACCGGCAATCAGGTGATGGCAATCAATTCACTGTTTCGATTGGCCTGCGAAGAGTCAAAAGAACAAGCGGCACAGCTGCTGTTGATGCCGGACTTACTCGGCTATTTGTTGACTGGAAAGGTGTTGGGAGAAAAGACGATTGCTTCTACCACGCAACTCCTAGATCCAATCACCGGTGACTGGCACCAAGCGCTGGCAGCTCAATTTGGTATCAGGGAAAGTCTGTTGCCGAATCTGGGGCAGGCGGGAGATTTTGTCGGTGTGTTGCAAGACCCTGAGCTTCCCGAAATTCCTGTCTACAAAAGCTACGGCCACGATACCGCTTGTGCTGTTGCCAGTGTACCGACTGCTAAAGAAGAATTTTTATTTATTTCTTTAGGTACGTGGGCTTTGGCGGGAACTGAAACCGCAGCACCTGTTTTAGAACCAGCCGCACAACAGCTAGGCTTTTCCAATGAAGGAGGCCGACCTGGCCGCAATCGTTTCCTGAAAAACCTCACGGGACTTTGGCTAATCCAAGAATTGCAACGTTCTTTGGCACGGACAGGGACACACATGAGTTTTCAAGAGATGATGGAATTGGCCCGATCATCTGCGGATACGGTCTTAATCGATACGCAGCAACCCCAGCTGGCTCAACCTGAGCACATGTTAGAAAAATTAACGAAACTGATGCAGGCAAAAGGGTGTCTTCAGCCGACTGTTGGTGAAGTCATTCGCTGTGTCTATCGCAGCTTGGCGACAGCCTTTGCTCAGACTTTTGCAGAAATCCATCGTTTGACAGGGAAAACATACGAAGAAATCCACATTATCGGTGGCGGTGCCAGAGCAGATTTTCTTTGCCAATGTATCGCTGAAACCTGCCACAGACCGGTCATCGCCGGACCAGTAGAAGCGACGGCCATGGGTAATCTCGCCGCCCAAGGCATTGGCTTGGGCTACTTGACCTCCATTCACGCTTTTCGCCGGCAATTGACGGCACTGCCAGAGCTGAAGTGTTATCAGCCGACAAGAGTACAAGTGTATTGACCAACAATTGAAAAGAGGAAATCATATGAACAATCCGAAAATCGGGATTCGTCCGACGATCGACGGCCGTCGCCGCGGAGTACGGGAATCACTGGAAACACAAACTATGAATATGGCCCAGAGTGTCAAAAAATTTTTGGAAGGCAGCCTGTGTTATCCAAATGGTGAAGCGGTTGCCTGTGTCATTGCCGACTCAACCATCGGCGGGGTTAAAGAATCATTAGATTGCCAGCAAAAATTTCGGCAAGAAAACGTCGGTCTCACCATTACTGTGACTCCTTGCTGGTGTTATGGGACTGAAACCATGGACATGGATCCGACACTGCCTCACGCGGTATGGGGATTCAATGGCACGGAACGTCCGGGTGCGGTATATCTGGCAGCCGTTTTGGCAGGGTATGCTCAAAAAGGGATCCCGGCTTTTGGCATCTACGGTCGCGACGTCCAAAATTCTGACGATACTGCCATCCCAAAAGATGTGCAAGAAAAACTGTTGACCTTTGCCAAGGCCGGATTGGCGGCAGCTCAGATGAAAAATACCGCCTATCTTTCAATGGGCTCGGTTTCGATGGGAATCGCTGGTTCAGTTGTCAAAGATGATTTCTTCCAAGAATACTTGGGCATGCGCAATGAATATATTGATATGTCAGAGTTCACTCGCCGTATTGAAGAAGAGATCTATGACAAAGAAGAATACCAACAGGCTTTGGCTTGGGTCAAAGAAAACTGTCACGAAGGGTCTGACAACAATCCTGAAGGCAACAAGTGGGAAAAAGACGAGTTGGCGCAGCAATGGGAATTTGTTGTGAAAATGGCCCTCATCGCTCGCGACTTGATGATTGGGAATCCTCGCTTGGCTGAATTGGGCTTTGGGGAAGAAGCGCAAGGGCATAGCGCCTCAGTGGCTGGTTTCCAAGGACAACGGCAGTGGACTGATCATTTCCCAAATGGGGATTTCTTGGAAACATTCCTGAACTCCAGTTTCGACTGGAATGGTCCTCGCAGGCCGTATATCATGGCGACAGAAAACGACAGCTTGAACGGCGTGACGATGCTTTTCAACTACCTGCTGACCAATACAGCACAGATTTTTGCCGATGTACGGACATACTGGTCACCGGATTCAGTTGAAAAAGTGACGGGTTACCGCCTTTCTGGAGCAGCTGAAGACGGCTTGCTGCATTTAATCAATTCCGGTTCTGCCTGCCTGGATGGTACTGGCCAGCAATCAATCGATGGCAAGCCTGTCATCAAACCTTACTGGGAAGTAACCGATGAGGAACGACAGCACATGTTGGAAAGCACCCAATTTCGCCCAGCTACGAAAGAATATTTTCGAGGCGGCGGTTTTTCTACCAACTACCTTACCCGTGGCGGAATGCCGATGACGATGGCTCGTTTGAATCTGGTGAAAGGCCTCGGCCCGGTTTTGCAGATTGCAGAAGGCTACTCGGTAGAACTGCCGGCAGATGTCCACGAAAAATTAGACGACCGGACAGATCCAACTTGGCCGACTACTTGGTTTGCACCGGTAATCACCGGAGAAGGCGCATTTACAGATACCTATACGGTGATGAATAATTGGGGAGCCAACCACGGTGCTATCAGTTATGGACACATCGGTCATGAGCTGATTGCGCTGGCCAGCATCCTGCGTATTCCTGTCAATATGCACAACGTAGCTGAAGAACGGATCTTCCGTCCAAAAGCTTGGGGACTTTTTGGTACAGCTGACACAGAAGGCGCAGACTACCGAGCTTGCCAAGCATACGGACCATTGTATAAATAAATGGATCGTCTTAAAAAAGACACTACAGGCTGAAAAGCTTGTTTAAATTCAAAATAGCAGCGCTGATTTGTCGTTCACTAGATAAGTCAGTGCTGCTTTTTTTATTTTGTGAAATTTAGTTGACGAGAGCTTGAATTCGTTTTACAATTTTAAAGGAGTACGAATTCGGATTGTTCTTTGCTGTGAGAGAGGACAGCCGGCAATAAACGATCCGTGCTGGTTAAAAAAATCAGCGGATTCAATGCAGAAAAAGTTGAGGTGGACAAGATGGAGGAGCTGCAGGAGCTGCAGGAGCAAATACGGCGCCTAGTGTTGGCGGTAAACGTAATCGACGGAGTCTACTCGAAGCAGTGTAAAGCAATTGGCATCAAAGAAAATACTCTGACGTTACTTTACGCACTCGATGATGGGGCCGCATATTCCCAAAAAGAGCTCAGCGAAAAATGGTTAATCCCCAAGACTACTTTGAATACTATCGTCAAAGAATGTGTGGCAAAAGGCTATCTCCGCTTGGAACCGGCGGCGCACAACAATGAAAAGACGCTGCGCTTAACAAAGCGTGGCCGACAATATGCCCAAGAAGTTCTAGCCCCGGTTTATCAGACTGAGCAGCGGGCATTGGCCAAGACATTGACCGAATTTTCGCCGGAGTTCATTATTGCTTTGGAAGCATTTACTGATACCCTGCAAAAAGAAAATGAAACCTTCAAAGGCAAGAGCCGACATCTGTAGCGACGAAAAAACAGCCACAGATCGATGGCTATTTTCAATGGTCCAGTGACCATTTATTTATTTTTTGGAGGAATACACATGTTAAAAAACATTAACCCCCGCTCACTGATACTAGTGCTGTTGGGAAGTATGGTATTGTCTTTTGGATTGTTCAATATTCACTCGTTTAGCGGCGTGACAGAAGGCGGCGGCTTAGGTTTGACGCTGTTGTTGGATCATTGGTTTCACATTTCGCCGGCAGTTTCCGGCTTTGTCTTCAACATGGCATGTTACGCCGCAGGGTGGCGTATCTTAGGACGGGTGTTTATCGTCTATTCGATCTTAGCGTCGGTAGGCTTTTCTTTGAGTTACAGTTGGTTTGAGAGCATGGGACCTTTGTGGCCGCATATCGGAGAAACCCCGCTGTTCGCAGCAATTTTGGGGGCATTGTTCGTAGGCGTGGGTTGTGGCTTGTGCGTGCGAGCTGGCGGAGCACCCGGAGGAGATGATGCGATGGCCATGAGTCTCGCCAAACTTTTAAAAGTAAAAATCCAATGGGCGTATCTGGCTAGTGATTTAGTGGTCCTTTTATTATCCATGAGTTACATTCCGCTGAATCGCATCGGCTTTTCGCTGCTGACGGTGCTTTTGTCTGGCCAACTCATCGGAATCGTTCAAGAATTCAAGCTGCCGCGCTGGCTCCGAGGAACTAAAGGTTCTGCAATCAATTCTTGAGTGAAATCGTAATTCTGCCGTCACCTCGTTGTGACGGTTTTTTGTCTTGAAAAGGATTAATGATAAGTTGACAGACCTTGTCATGTTTTCCGTGCTAGACTATAAGTATAACGATGCTGGCGGGTTTATAACGGCACAAACTGCCGGTAGCCTGCACCATAAGGAGGAGAACAAATGGCCAAGCCGAAGACGAAAGAGCAGCTGCTCACAGCAGGAAATGAAACTTTTGCAAAACTGCAAGAATTGATTGGGAAAATGTCAGTCCCAGAACAAATCGCAACCTTTCTATTTGAAGATCGGGACAAAAATTTGCGGGACGTCTTGATTCACTTGTATGAATGGCATCAGATGATGTTGGAATGGTATGAGGTCGGCTGTCTGAACCAGGGCACACCTCAGACGCCTGCCCAGGAATATAAGTGGAACCAGCTGCCACTGCTAAATCATGAAATCTGGCTAAAATACCAAGCAACTTCGCTGGCTGCGGCTAAAGAGCTGCTTTTAGGAAGCCATCGAAAAGTCATGGCGATAATAGAAGAGCTCAGCGACGAAGAACTTTTTGAAAAAGGGTATTATCCCTGGACAAAGACGACGAATCTGGCGGCCTATTTCATCCCTAATACGTCTGGACATTACAACTGGGCCATGACCAAACTGAAGAAGCATTTACGGGGATATCGAGGGGTTTCTCGACTGTAAAAAAATCTCTATGCGGCAGCTGGTGTAAAAGATATATTCTGTGTGGGCTGTGATGTGACTTGGCAAGTCGGGAGTAAGGAGTATTTTTATCAGCAGTTGGATCGGCTTTTTCTGGGTATGGAGGAAAGATATAGCCATGCTTTCAAATTGCGCTCAGGTTGCTATGATTGTCGCAGTTTGTAAGATTTAGAGCTGACTACTTTGCTTCATGCACATTGTGAAATCTCTGGAGAAGTGAAATTTTTTTTGTGATGAAAAGACGGGCAGTTTCGATTAGAAAACCGAAATTGCTCGTCTTTTACATATGGTTTATCAGTCTTTTAACAGGATCTCTACCACGGGAACTAGAACAGCCGGTTTTTCAATCGGCAGTGTGATGACGATATCTTCTGGGGCAATCACTGCTTCAGTAGAGGTGATGACCTCTTCGGGATCAAAGCCGCGATACTGGATTTCTGAGCCGTCGTTTAACAGGCGAATGAATTTCACTTTATCAGCAATTCCTTTTAAATGTAAGTTGCGGTAAGGATAAGAGAAAATGTGCAGGTACAGTTTATTGCCCCGCTGGGTGTAACGACAATCAGCCGGAGCTTCGTAATCGCCACAGTAACCGGCGCCAAGAATGGCTTCTTTATGCAGACGCATCCACTCGCCAATTTCGCGAGTCCGTTCCAAAGTCTTGGTATCGATCTCTCCACGAGGATTCGGCCCGATATTCATCAAAAAGTTACCATTTTTGGCGACAGTGTCGATGAGCATCTTCAAAAGCATCTCGCTGGATTTCCATTCAAGATTGTCTCGATCATAGCCCCAAGTGCCATACATGGTTTGACAAGCTTCCCATAAAACTGGTTTGCCGTCTTTTTCAAAAGGTTTATCCGGTTGGAACTGTTCGGGAGTCGTCACCCCGTGGCCTAAATCCAAGCGATCATTGATGAGCATGTCGGGTTGCAGGCGCAAGCAGAGCTGCTCCAGTCGCTGGCTGTCCCAATCTTTGGCACCTTTGCCCACAGACCAGCCCCAGTCTCTATGAGCGTAGGAGAAGTCAAACCACATGTAATCAATCTTGCCATAGTTGGTTAGAAGCTCTTCCACTTGTCCGGCCAAATAGTCCTGATATTTTTTTAAATCCCGCGTCTGATTGCTCTCACGATAGCTGGCAACCTCGCGCTGGGGATGCAGGCCATCGACTGGGAAATCTGGATGCTTCCAGTCAATCAATGAGTGGTACAAACCAATTTTGATGCCAGCTTTCCGCATTGCCGGCAACAGCTCTGCTAAAAGGTCACGCCCAAAAGTGGTATTGGTAATCTTGAAATCAGTTAGTTGAGAATCCCATAATGCAAAGCCTTCATGATGTTTTGTAGTGAAGACCATGTATTGGACGCCGCATTGCTTCAGCTCGGCGGCCCAGACATCGGCATCGAAGAGATCAGGATTAAAGTTTTCAAAGTATTTTTCAGCGTAGACTTCAGGATCAATTTGTTCGGTGGTCATTAGCCATTCGTGGCGAGAGGCCACACTGAAAAGACCGAAGTGGATAAACATCCCGAAGCGATCTTTGATGAACCAACTAGGGTCCGGGTAATAGTCAGGCCAATTGGCAAAAGTTGTCATGATTGTATACACTCCTTGTCGCTTTATTGCAGTTTAGGGCAGGTTAGCCAACTTAACAGCAGATTAGTCGATGAATTCAGTATTGGTCATATTGGTTTCTTTGATTTTCCATGCGCCGTCTTCTTTAACAAAGGTATGATGCGCTTGTGTGAGATGGTTGCGATACTTTTGCTTGCCGCGATTGACAGTTTTCTGCTGCGCTTCCACCAACATGGAAGCTTGTTCTTGTTTGACTACTTTGAAACTTTCCAGCTCATGAGAAAGATCGTATTCCGCAAAAAAATCATCCATTTCTTTTTGTGTCGCCTGCCGCGCAGAGGCTACCAAGGTATCGACGTAAGCGGTGGTATCTTCGTTGTTGGCGGCAGCTAAATTGGCTTTAAGCACTTCCAGGCAGGCAGTTGCTTCTGCTTTATTGTTAACCTCACCGGTAATTTCGACGGTTGTTTTCTCAGTGGTGGGTTCAATGACAGCTTCTGCCGGACCTTTACTGTTGTAGTTGATGTAAAGCAGGATACCAGCCAGTAAGACTGCTGCCAAACCAAAGCGCAGTAAAAATGATTTCAATTTCATAGGAATCTTCCTTTCTTTTAATCAGGACCCATTTTAGCTAGAATGGTTTTTTCAAATAGTAGTTTTTTGCTCCGAATGAATATCAGACGTCTGAGAGCTTGCTGGCAGAATAGATGCCGTGGAACAAGTTGCGTCCCACCATATCGTCTCCCAGCAGCCAAGGACCTTCAAATACTAGTCGAGGCGCTTCCAATTCCGGCAGCTCATTCAAAGCACCTTTCAGGTATTGATCCAAACGCCACGCTGAGGTTTCACTACGTTTGATTAAACCACCATAGCGCAGCTCCAAAATCTCCCAGCCAAAGGGTTTGTTCCACTGGAACCAAACTTCACGATGGCGTTCATGAAGCATTTCTAAGGCTGGTTTGAGCCGGTGGATGTCTTCTAAAACGGCTGCTAGGCTGTCACGGTCATGGGCCTGATAGGCAGTCCAGGCTTTTTTACCAAGAGCGGCCTTATGGGACAAAACTTCAGCCAGTTGCTGATAAAAAGCAAAGAGGGGATAAGTCACCGCTGTTGGCTGAACCGTAGCCAGCTCTTGTGCCAACTGTTGGTACCAGTCTTCCAAATCGTATTGGTTCAGTGTGCCATCGTAAATGCCAAAGAGCAAGTCTTCATAAAGAGCTAACTTACTGACATTAGAGCCGCCGGGATTGTCTTTAGCGACACCAGGGGTCTGATCAAAGCGATCCAACAACAAGAAATCTGCTGCCGGCTGCCCATGAAACATTTCAAAACGTTCGCTGATGAGGCCGAGTGTGGGCGCATCTCCATATTGCTCCTCTGCAAACTGCTGCAGCCCTAAAAGTGCTGCAATATGCGGAGTTTCCTGACCGTCATCCCCCCACAAGGTCGCATAAACTTCTCGAACACCTTCTTTTTTAGCTGCCGCCAAACCTGCAGCAGTCGTAGCAAGGGACTTGCCATAATTTGGAGCCAAGCCGTTCCAAGTCCAAACCCCGCCGGCAAAAATAATTGGCCGTTGTAGCTTCTTGTGGTTGGCAAAACTGGAAATATACTGTTTTTCGTCATGGTGGTAATAATCCCAATATACCATATCGACATTTGGCATATCGTCGATCAGATTTTGGGGGAATTCCACTTCGGGATCGTAATAATCTCCGGACTTGGTGCCGATTCTAAAGAACATATCACTCCACATCATTGCCTTCATACCGTATTTTTCACACAGAGGTACGACTCGATTCAAGTGTTTGGTCATGATGGAAAAGCGATTTTCTAATCCGTGTTTACCTAAATAATGCCCCAAGCCCAGATCGTGAGCCTCATCCATTCCAATATGAATCTGTCGAGATCGGAAACAACTGGAAACCGAACGAATCATTGCTTCGATAAAGGTATAAGTTTTTTCCTCATCGACTAGTAAAATATCGTGGGTATCTTTCATACCGATAGCAAAGTTCCAGCGAAGCGGTGTCCGCAAATGTCCCAACGTCTGGATGGAAGGAATCAATTCAACTCCTAGCTCATCCGCAAAATCATCCAATTCTCGCATTTCCTGCTGGCTGTAACGCCCCCGCATATGACCGAAGTAGGGATATTCCGGAATCTCATAGGTATCTTCCATATAAAGCATCACACTGTTGAGGCCCATTTTGGCGGACAAAGTGATGTATTCTTTCATAGCAGCTACTGTCAAAACCGCGTTTCGAGAGAGGTCAATCATCGGACCGATCTTGTCGAAGCGAGGTGTTTCTTCGCAACTGAAAACAGGCTCTTGTTTTTGGCGAGCTTGCCACAAAGTCAATGCTCGGAAAAGCTGAGGCTTGCTGCCATAGGTAATGACAGTTTTTTCCGGAGTGGTCGCGATACGAATCCGGTCGCCTTTTTGCAGCTCGATCATTTGTCCCCCCGATTCAAGAGTAAAACCTAATTGCCGACTGACAACAGCAAGAAATTCTTCCAGCGGTTCTTGAGTGATAAATTCGATTTGCATAAAACCCTTCCTTTTTCTTAGTAATCGGTTACAATGTTCAGTATACGGCTCACTATGGGAAAAGAAAGGGCTGTCACGAAACTACACAACGGCTGAGAAAAACACATACTCCCCCGCTGAAAGATACAGCATCAGCCTCAGTTCCACACATTGAAGCGTTTGCATAATTCGTTAAACTAAAAGTAAAGAAAAAATCCAACGAGGTGCAAATTTATGGAAAATCAGCAATGGGTGACAGAGGCTTTAGCAAAAGTTCAAGAGAAAATGACGGTGGTAAATAAACGCAACTTAGGCAAGATTCCTTATTCAGCCACAGACGGTGCTTACGATGATTTATCGGAAAGTTTTGTTGCCTGGTGGACCAACGGCTTTTTTGCCGGCAGTCTTTGGCAGATGTATCAGTATGCTAATGAAGAAGCTTATCGCGAAAATGCCGAGAAGATCGAAGAACTGTTGGACAATGCGCTGGAAGAGTACATGGGGCTGCATCATGATGTTGGGTTTATGTGGTTGCACACCGCCGTGGCCGATTATCGAATCACGGGCAATCAGCGCTCCCGAGAACGGGGCTTGCATGCAGCGAGTCTACTGTTGTCTCGCTTCAATCTGGCTGGCCGCTTTTTGTCAGCATGGAATTGCAACGTTCCCGGATGGGCAATTATTGATAGTTTGATGAATATCCCGATTCTTTATTGGGCAACAAAAGAGCTGAAAGATCCCCGCTTCAAACAAGTAGCGATGGCTCATGCTGATACTTTAGACCGTTATTTGATCAGAGAAGATGGCTCTGCGGGGCACATTGCCAGTTTTGATCCGGAAAGTGGCGAATTTTTGGAAATGGTCACAGGTCAGGGGTTCTCGCCGGATTCTGCATGGACGCGAGGACAAAGCTGGGGGATTTATGGCTTTGCCTTGAGTGCGCGGCACACAGGGGAAAAACGCTACCTGGATACTGCCAAGAAGCTAGCCAATTATTTTATCGGCAATGTCGCCCAAACCGGCTATGTTTCGCTGATTGATTTTCGAGCGCCGCTAGGGACTACGAAATTGGACACTTCGGCTACCGCCTGTGCTGCGTGTGGGTTGTTGGAGATTGCCGATCAGTTGACTGGTATGGAAGCCGAGTATTATCGCCAAGCTGCAGAAAAAATGATACAGGCGCTATTGGCGGAACACTGTGATTGGGATCCGACAACAGACGGTATCTTGCAGCATTCCAGCCATTCTTATCATCAGGAGAAAGAAACAGAGATTCATCTGGTTTATGGGGACTATTTCTTGATTGAAGGCCTGTTGCGTTTGATCAAAAAAGATTGCCATTTATGGTAAAAGGAGAGTAACACATGTCAATTACAAATCGAATTGGATTCTATCAAAATCGTCAGCAGCTGGAAAGCTGTTTACAAGCGCCTCAGTTTGCTGAAAGCTGGCAAGAAAAGCTGCGACTGGCAGATGCACTTTTGCAAGATACGATTTTCTATGATCAAGAGTGGGACATGGAGCGGGAGTTTCGACCGGTAACGTTTGAAGACGGTCGTTTCGACTGGAACCACGAGCCTTTTGGGGATCCTGAATGGACGTATATGCTCAATCGCCATCGTTTCTTTGTGTTGTTGATGGAAGTCTATCTTTATACTGGCGACCGCCGCTATGTCGATAAGCTGCTGGCTCTGTGGGAAGACTGGATTCAGCGGGAAACGTTGATAGAAGACCACTTGTGGACTGGTTGGCGGACCATTGAAACAGGTATTCGCTTGAAAAACTGGGTCAAGACGTTAAACCTGTTGGAGCTGTGTCCGGAAATTGAGCTTTCAGAGGCTTTGACCCAACAGATTGCAACATCCATGAATCAGCAGACTGACTACTTGTGCCAGGAAAAATTGATCAATATGTCCATGATTTCCAATTGGAAAGTCTTGGAACAAAACGGGGTTTGGCTAGCCTGTGCTCTTTATCCTGAATGGATTGAAAACGTGGAGGAAAAACTGGCCATCGCTGAAAATGTCCTGACTGTTTCAGCAGAGCTGCAGGTTGTACCAGACGGATTTCATTGGGAGCAGTCCTTTATGTACCACCACGAAGTCTGGATTGGCTTGGCGGAGATGCAACAAATTGCACAGCGTAATCAGCTGCCGGTACCGCCGGCAATCACGGATGCACTGGTCCGCATGACGAGTGCCTCGGTGGCTATGACTCGTCCAGATCGCAGCCAATCTCCTTATGGGGACAGCGATGTAGAAGACATGCGGCCAATTTTGCAGTGGATGGCATTGGTAACCGGTGACCCGCAAGCCAACTGGGTGGCAGGTCGCGAATTGTTTTTGAGCACGCTTTTTGATTATGGAGAAAGTGCCATTGACCGTTTGCCTCAATTGGATGCTTTGCGACCACTCGCGTTAGATCAGAACTTTGAAGACAGCGGCTTGTTGTTCATGCGGGACTCGTGGGATAAAGAGGCGAGCTGGACGTTGATTAAAAATGGTTCACAAGGCGGGGGTCACGGCCACAGCGACAATCTGCATTTTGAAGTGTTCCACCGGGAATCGCTTTTGTGTGATAACGGTCGCTTTACCTATGTGGAAGGCAGTCCTGACCGCAAAGCCTTCAAGAACGCTTCTGCTCACAACACAATTCTGGTAGATGGTGAAGAATTCACCAAACAATCCGGCTCTTGGGGATACGAAGGGACAGCACCAGCGCTGCCAAATTACCTGCGCAGCAAAAACGGATATGCGTATGCGGAATGCAGCCACACCGGCTATTTTCGTTATGGAAAAAATGTCCTGCTCACCCGTAAAATCTTGCACATAAAACCAGGAATCTGGATTGTAGCAGACGAGGCGATCACAAATGAAGACCATGAATACACCCAGTTCTTCAATTTTCCTAAAGCGGGGCGCTTAACAGCTACTGAAGATCATGGAGTCTATGAAGGAGATGAGAGTCGCCTGCATATCTATCCGTTAAGCGGACAGAAATTGACTGTTACTAATAGCGAGTATTCTCCCCACTACAATGAGCGATTGACCAGTGAAAAAATTCAGTTGACTACTCAGGGCAAAGGCCGCAGTGTGATGATAACCGTTCTGGCATTGGAACAAACAGCAATCACACGAGTGACGGTTTCTTCTTCTGGAAAAGAGTTGCCACAAGAAGATGCGACGGCTTTGAAACTGGAAAATCAGCAAGGCAGCTACACCATCTTATTTAATCACTTTGAAGATGCGACAATCATGAGCCGTAAAGCGGATAAATTAGACGGTCAGTTTGTTTATGGCCGAGTTGTAGTAGTGGAAAACCAGCAAGTGACACTGTTACGAAATTAAGAGAGTCACAACAGTTCAATCACTATTTTCCAAAGCAAACACTACCAAAGATGAGATCCAAGCAAAAGCCAAGTCACTTCCATTGAAAAACAGTGGAAGTGGCTTTTTTCATGGCTAAAAATTTCAAAGACTGGTGAACCTTTATTGGCAGGAGCAGCCATTCAAATTGCTAAAAATGTGGTCTTTAGTAGAGGAGCTATAAGAAAAACAGCGTGTTGAAGGCGTTTGCATATCCGCGTTACTTTTACACATTGTGGATTTTTGTCGGGTATTTTACAGTGGAAGAGTAGACAATACGGACAGATAATTTTGCTTTTTGATGGGCGGATTTTTCAGTGAGCATCCACAGAAAGTAAGATGGTTTGGCAGGGTGAAACTAAAGGAGACGACTATGAAGATTCAAACACGCGAGGATTTAAACACGTATTTTCATCAGCTATATGATCCGGTAAAAAAATACCGGCAGATGGGCAATGGGCGCTTAAATCTAGGGACCTCGGTCACTCATTATTCAAAAGATCAAGCCCAGACCGAGGGTTTTTTGCGCATGTTATGGGCAGTGGGACCGATGGCAGGTAGCGCAAGCCTTGATTTGGAGGAGTTTAAGTACTTTATGGAGGGAATCTGCCACAGTACCGACCCTGGTGATCCCGCTTTTTGGGGAGAAGTCCATGATCTGGATCAGATGATTGTGGAGATGGCGGCATTGGCGGTAACGTTGATCGAGACAAAAGCAATCTTTTGGGAGCAATTGTCAACTGCTGAACAAAAAAGAGTCTATACCTGGTTGGATCAAATCAACCACGTAGCTGTCCATCACAATAATTGGCGTTTTTTCCGCATTCTGGTAAATGTTGCTTTTTGCCGTTTGGGACAACCCTTTTCTAAAAAGCAACTGACTGAGGATCTGGCGGTAATCGAATCTTTTTATGTAGGTGAAGGCTGGTATGTTGATGGTAATCCCCGTCAGCAAGATTACTACATTGCTTGGGCATTTCATTATTACGGATTGTTGTACGCCCATTACATGAAAACTGAAGATCCTGAGACCGGTGAGAAATTCATTGAGCGAGCTAAAAAATTCGCTGAAGACTTTGTTTATTGGTTCTCTCATGAAGGGGGCGCAGTGGCTTTTGGGCGCAGTCTGACCTATCGTTTTGCGCAAGGGGCATTCTGGGCAGCCGCTGCTTTTACAGGTATCGAAGTGTTGCCGATGGCGCAGGTTAAGTATTTATTGTTGCAGCACTTTGATTATTGGTCAAAACAAGCAATTCAAAAAAGTGATGGCATCTTGAGTATCGGGTACGGGTATGAAAACTTTTATATGTCGGAACGTTACAATGGACCGGGATCGCCATACTGGTGTTTCAAATCATTTATTGTGTTGGGGCTGGAGGCGACAGCTGATTTTTGGCAGTTAGTTCCCCAATCGCCTGAGCGAACATCTCGCAGATTCATCCCAGCGGCTAACATGTTGGTGACCAATACCGCAAACAAAAATGTTCAACTCTACTCCACTGGCCAATGGGCAATGTTGGGGCATGCTGCTGAAAAATACAGTAAACTAGTCTATTCCGAAAAATTTGGTTACAGCGTTTCTCGAGGAAATCGGGGATTAGCAGAAGGCGCCTTTGATAATTGTTTGGCAGTAGCAGAAAAAAATGATCCTCATTTTATCAGTAAAGAGGAAACATTATCTAGTGTAGTCACTGAAAAAATGACGCAACAAAGCTGGTCACCGCTGCCAAAAACTAAAATCGTGACCACAGTTGTTCCCTTTGGAGAATGGCATGTGCGGATTCATGAGATTACTACGGAACGAGAGCTGGAAGTAGCCGATGGCGGGTTTTCCAATCTGACTTTCAACAGCCATCCCAAAGATTATGTGATTGACTCGCTAACCTCAGGCAAAGCGTTTACCAGTGAAATCGGAACGACGGCAACCGTGATGTTAGCAGGGTATCGCGGGGTCGAGGCAGTTTTTGCCGAACCTAATACCAATCTGTTGTTTCCCAATTCCCTATTTCTGACCGCTCGCCAGACAGTAACAGCAGGTACGCATTTACTGATTAGTGGGCACTATGGGGGAGAAACTGCTCCTAATGAACTGCCACTTCTTTCATCAGAGGAAACAGGACAGCTGATAATTCGTTGCGGAAACCAACACTATCGACACCAGCTTGAAAAAGATAAGATAAAAGTTTAAAAGTCCCGCAACGTTAATGAATATTCTTTAAAGCAATTCTGAATTAAAAAACCTGCAAATAAAGTCCGCTGTTGTCATGTTGACAAGAAAGACGACTTTATTTGCAGGTTTTTTTGCGATTATGAACAAGAGACTTCGAAAGGATTACTCTCTGCTTTGTGCCAAGTTGTTCTTTTCAATCTTGCGCATGGCTTGTAAAGAAAACCAGCTGATAGGAAAGAGAAACAGTGGAATCAGTGCTACCAAAATCAAGACGGGAAAGAAAGTCGATAACGCCGTCACAAGCACGATACCAATCACCATTGCCAATGTTTCTACAAAGCTTGAGATGACGATGAAAAAGGATTGTTTGAAGTAGTTAAAGGTTTTCAACTCGTAACGCAAAAATGCTGGAAATAAGAATAAGCCCACCAACAGTGCAAAAACGAAAAAGAGTAGCAGTGCCAAATGAGCAACTTGATTTTTCAGCAGTTGACCGGCTACCCGTACGTCAATCCATAAGACAGCCAGCACCGCGCTTTCAATGTAGCCGAGAATGTTTGTTTGTTTGAAGTTGCGGTTGAATTGCTGATTAAACCAAGGAAACAGCCGTGGTGGCAGCTCATTTTTTTCAAAGAGTAAAAAGAAAGCTTGAATCACCGTTGCAGTCGCCGGGAAAAGGCCAAAAATCAGACCGCCTTTCAACGTGCCAAAGAGCCAGAAAAATTGGAGCTTGATCAGATTTATCAAAAATTCACCAAAAGAATACGTGACTTTTACCATGCCGTTTTGTTTTTTCTCCATTAAAAGAACCTCCATCAATTTGTAATGTTTCATGGAATCGATAGTTGAATGATAACACTTACAATTGTGAAATTCTAGCGGTCTACGGATACTACACACCGGTATTTAATTTCACATATAGGAGTATATAAATAGCCATATATCAACGATTTTAATAGCTGAATGTGCAAAAATACCAAATTTTAGTATCCGCTTACACAGGAGCGGTATTTCTACATATTGTGAACCGAAGAAAGAAAATTTAAAGTGAAGATACGAAATACGAAAGGGGTTACATACAAATGACTGTTATTCGCGGTGATATCGAGACGGCAAAAAATGTCGATATCATAGATGAAACCAGCTACCCTGAAACCGAGATGCTAAAAGAGCGTCTGGAATGGTTTCAAGATCTGAAACTGGGTGTGATCTTCCACTATGGGCTATATGCCGAAGCGGGGATCGTTGAGTCTTGGCAACTGTCTGAAAAAGACGAGTGGGCTCGAGAAGGACGTTCTTGGCGGGAGGATATCAAAGATCTGAAATTGGACTATTGGAATCTGATTTCTAAATTTAATCCAACCCAACTGGATACCAAAAAATGGGCACAAATCTGTAAAGATGCCGGCTTCAAATATTGCATCTTCACCACTAAGCATCATGACGGCTTCAATATGTACAATACGATGGAGTCGGAATACAAAGTCAATGGTAAACTCAGCCCTTGCAAAACAGATATTTTAAAAGAAGTATTTGATGCTTTCCGGGAAGCAGGACTAGCAACTGGGGCTTATTATTCGAAAGCTGACTGGTACTCACCATTTTATTGGTTGGATGACGAGACCGTCAAAGGACGGGGAGCCAGCTACGACACGGCAGAACATCCCGAAATCTGGGAGCGCTACAAACAGTTCGTTCACAATCAGATTCACGAAATTACTCACAATTATGGCAATGTTGATCTGCTTTGGCTGGATGCAGGTTGGTGTGGGCAAGGACGAGAAGATCTGGATATGGACCGTTTGGCAGAAATCGCTCGTGAAGAAAATCCTGAGCTAATTGTTGTTGATCGAATGATGGGGGGGCGGCACGAGAACTATGTCACTCCTGAACGGAAGATTCCTGAGCTGCACGAAATTCCTAAAAAACCTTGGGAATCTAATATTCCTATTGGGAATGACTGGGGCTACGTGCCGACAGACACTTTCAAGAGTAGTCAAGAACTGCTGGAGACATTTGTCGATGTGGTGTCCAAAGGCGGTAACTTGATTCTGGGCGTCGGGCCAACACCAGAAGGAACTTTCACAGAAGAGGAGACAGCAATTTTGTCGGATATCGGCAGCTGGCTTCAAGTTTATGGTGAGGGGATTTACGAAACACGGGCGCAGGCCAAAGAACGAAATGCCGGTTGGAAACTGACCTTCAATAAAGATGGCAACACCCACTATGCGTTTCGCTCCATCCAGAGTCGTGAAGAAGTGGTGTACTTGCAGGACATCGAAGCAAAAATAACAGATGAACTGACAGATATGGCTACTGGCAGACGGCTAAAAGTACACGAATCAGAAGCAGGAAACTATGTGAAAATGGCTGATTTGTCCCTGCCAAACGTTGGTATGATAGGAATTAAGGTTATCACACATCAATAAAGAATCACACATTGCAGAGAAAACGGATACATGACATGATAGTGCATGTGAGGTATGCGCTTTCAAAAGAAAACATGAAGGAGGAATAAAAATGGAATTGTCATCTAAAACAGTCCATTCCGGGACACGCCCGAAAACACGTTGGGAAAAGACAAAGATTAAAATTTTCCGTGGACGTCAGTTATATCTTTTCGTACTACCAGCATTACTTGTAACTTTAATCTTCTCATACATTCCAATGTATGGAGTAATCATTGCGTTTAAGGACTTTATTCCATCGTTAGGCATCTGGGGCAGCCCTTGGGTCGGCTTCAAACATTTTCAACGCTTCTTTGATTCTTATTATTTTTGGGACTTAATCAAAAATACTCTAGGAATTAGTATTTACTCGCTGATCGTTGGTTTTCCGTTGCCAATCATTTTGGCTCTGGCGTTAAATGAGTTGAAAGATGGTCGTTTCAAAAAATTCACGCAAACTGTGACTTATGCACCAAACTTCATTTCTGTTGTAGTTGTCTGCGGGATGGTCATCGCGTTTTTGACACCTTCTACCGGTATTATCAACCACTTACTTGATTTCCTCGGCTTTGAACGCATTGCCTTTATGACAGATCCGAAATGGTTCAAGACCGTGTATGTTCTTTCCGGTGTTTGGCAAGGAACAGGTTGGGGCTCAGTTATCTACTTGGCAGCCTTGTCTGGTGTCGATACCCAGTTGCATGAAGCAGCTACTGTTGATGGGGCCACTCGCCTGCAACGAATCTGGTACATCAATATCCCGACAATCATTCCAACGATGGTCATTTTGTTGATCATGAACGTGGGTAGCTTGATGTCCATGGGTTATGAAAAGATTCTCTTGATGCAAAATGCACTGAATATGGATTCTTCTAATGTGATTGCTACCTTTGTTTATAAGCAGGGTCTCTTGGATGCACAATACAGCTATGCTTCTGCGGTAGGACTCTTTAATGCTGCGATCAATGCCTTCTTGTTGATTGCCGTTAATAAGATTTCCCGTAAAGTCAGCGAAACCAGTTTATGGTAAGAAAGGAGACGAACCGAAAATGAACGTAAAAACAATCAAACCATCAAAAACCGATCGGATCTTTATGGGCTTTGTCTACCTTTTTGTCGCATTGGCTCTGATCTTGGTTTTATATCCGTTGATCTATGTGATCAGCGCATCAATTTCCAGTCCGACTGCCGTAAACTCCGGTGAGATGTGGCTGTTGCCAAAAGATGTTACTTGGGAAGGCTACAAGACAATCCTGGGATATGATACGATTTGGCAGGGTTACCGCAATACAATCTTCTATACAGCTTTAGGAACCTTCATCAATTTGGCTTTCACGTTGCCTTGTGCGTATGCGATGGGGCGTCCAGAATTTTTTGGTCGCAACGTGTTTATGAAATTCTTGATGGTACCAATGTTTATCGGTGGCGGATTGATTCCCAGCTACTTGTTAATCAAAAACCTGGGTATGATTGATACTGTTTGGGCGATTACAATTCCAGGTGCTGTTTCTGTCTATAACATCGCCATCACACGGACATTCTTCCAAAGTACGATTCCACGGGAAATGGAAGAAGCCGCCCTTATTGATGGATGTACCGATATTCAAATGTTCTTTAAAATCATCTTGCCATTGTCGATGCCGATTATTGCCGTTATGGGTCTGTTCTGCGGTGTCGGTCACTGGAATAGCTACTTCAGTGCATTGATCTACTTTACTGATAAATCCATGTATCCATTGCAATTGGTTTTGCGGGAAATCTTGGTCAATTCCGATATGGCAAAAGGTGGCACGGAAATGAGTGCCGCGGCAGCAGAAGTTGCCTACAGCAAACAGCAGTTGGCAGCTGTTATCAAATATGGTGTCATGATCGTGTCCACCTTGCCGATCATCATCGTATATCCATTCTTACAGCGTTACTTTGTTAAAGGCGTTATGGTTGGTTCTTTGAAGGGCTGATCAAGAAAATATTTATTACACGAAAGAGAGAGGGAAAAGAATGAAAAAGAAATATGTAGCGATTGCATCACTTTTGTTGGCAACATCCTTACTGACTGCTTGTGGCGGCGATACTGGCAAAGCAGACACCAAATCTGATGTCAAAGTTGAAAAGACTGGCATGCCGATTGTCAAAGACACCATCAAAATGACCATGATGGCACCAGGTCTCGGTAAAACCGAATGGGATGATTTGGCTTCTGCTAAAGCATTGGAAGAATTGACCAACATTGATTTTGACTACATCACACCTCCTGATAGTGATTTCCAAACCAAATTAAACTTGGCTTTTGCTTCCGATGAATTGCCAGATGTGATTTTTGGTGCCGGTAGCAAATTGAGTAACTCACAACAAGCAGACTACGGTTCACAAGGCCGTCTGATTGCCTTAGAAGATCTGATTGACGAATACGCACCAAATCTGAAAGCTATTTTAGACGAACACCCAGAATTCAGAAAATCAATCACTGCACCAGATGGACATATCTACTCACTGCCTCGTCTGTACCCAGAAGAAACGTCAAGCCCGCTGTACATCTCACCACTTTGGTATAACGGCGACTGGATGGAAAAATTGGGCGTGAAGGAATTGCCTAAAACAACCGATGAACTATATGATTTGTTAGTTCGTTTCAAAAATGAAGATCCAAACGGCAACGGCAAGCAAGACGAAATTCCATTGTCTGATGGGAATAAATTATTGATTATCCGTACTTGGTTGATGCCGGCATTTGGTATGAAGTCTCAAGGAATTGAAGAAGTTGACGGTAAAGTACGCTTTGCAGCTGCATCTGACAACTACAAAGAATACCTGGAATTCCTGCACAAATGTTACGAAGAAGGTCTCTTGGATAAGGAAGTCTTCTCTCAATCTTCTGACCAATATCAAGGGAACACAGAAACAAATAAAGTCGGCTTGTTCGGCGCTTATGCTTCCTACATGTCAACTGGTAAAAACCCTGAAGATGCTTTGACTGATCCAATGTTCATGCAATTGACATCTGATGTTCAAGAAACACCTTTGGCACCAGGACATCCACGTGTTACCACTGGTGTATTTGCCATCACTAACAAGTGTGCCTCTCCAGAAGCTGCAATGCGTTGGGCAGACTACTTGTACACTGAAGAAGGCAATGCCCTTATGAGCCAAGGTCCTGAAGGCGCATGGTGGGAATATGCTGAAAACTCTGAAGGCGAAAAAGTCCGCGTCTACAAAGGCGAAGACAAACAAAAAATGGAAGAAGACCGCGGGAAAGTCGGTATGGACTACGGCTTAGTAACACCAGGGATTTCCGTTGATAACACAGATGATCCAGTTCGCGCCAATGCAGACGATCCAACAATCAGCGTTTGGAACGAATTCCAATCAAAAGAAAAAGATGAAAAAGTAATGCCTTATACTGAAGTACCATTCCCAATCGTTTATATGACTAAAGATGAAGTAGATAAGATTGCTGAAAACTCTACAGATATCTTAACTTATGTTGAACAAATGGAAGCGAAATTCATCACTGGCGTTGAAAGCTTGGATAAATATGATGACTACGTGAAAACATTGAAGGGCATGGGCTTGGACGACTACGTGAAAGTTTACCAAGGTGCTTATGATCGCTGGGCTTCAGCTGAATAAGCTTACTAAGCACAACCACGTTCAACAAAAAGCAGATATTCATTATCTGGCTGCATCACGGAGACAATAAAACAGGAGGAACCCACCGATTTGCTCGGGGGATCCTCCTATTTTTTTGTGATATAAAAGCAAAAGGACAAATGTCGCGTCTAATTGCCAAACTGTAGATCGCTGACTTTCAGAAACTGGCGGGCGGTACTGGCAATGCCGCCAATCAAGACGGCCTGCTCTGCCAGTCGAGTATTGCGGATTTTTACTTGCTCGGCAAACCGGCTGTTGATTCCTTGTTGGACCTCAGCTATCAACCAAGGCAATTTGCGGTACACAGAGCTGTTAATTACCACCAACTCTGGATCTTGCAGCATCACCAAATTATTGATCCCGATAGCCAGTAAACGAGCTTTTTCCTTTAATAAAGAGGCGAGAAGTTCGGGGTGTTGCTGCCAAGCTGCGGCTAGTTGCTCTGAATTGTTGATCTCGCCAGCGACTAAAGCCGTGGCTTCCCGATAGATTACTGTATTGGAGACATATTGTTCCAAGCAGCCATGATTGCCGCAGGGACAAGGGGTTCCGCTAGGATAAAGAATCGTGTGTCCAATTTCTCCAATCTGACCATGGGCACCGGTATCTAGCTGACCATTGACTACGACGCCGGCACCGACACCGCTGTGGACGCTGATACTGATTAGGTTATCCGAGGCTGAAGCATAGGTGTATTCTCCTAAGGCGGCTAAATTGGCTTCATTTTGTAAAATCACTGGAAAGCCTAACTGCTCTTCCAGCAGGGGTGCAAGAGGCAGCCGCGTCAAATCGTAATAAGGTGCAAAGCCAATCTGCTGCTCATGAACCAAACCATGGACGGCCACTGTCATACCCACGATGCCATGGCGAGTCTGGGGCAGGTGTTCTTTCACTTCAGCAACGATAGCTAAAATCAAAGGGACCGCATTTTCGCTGGTTACCTTCTGGCGTTTTCTTTCCACTGTGGCGATGACCTCGCCGTCCGGATAGCTGAGAATACCTTCTGCATAGTTTGCTCCCAGATCGACAGCAATTACCACCCCGCAATGAGGAGCAAAGGTCAAAAGAATCGGTTTGCGCCCGCCAGCTTGAGAGGCGTCTCCGATTCCGGTTTCCGTAATCAGTCCATCATCCAGCAACTGCTTAGTAATGGCAGAAACTGAAGCTTTATTCAGGCCGACACGATTTGCCAGATCCGCACGAGAAATTTGTTTCTTGGTAATAATTTCTTGCAGAATACGTGCTTCATTATGTTCACGAATTGTGTATTTAGTAGAGATCACAAGATCCAACTCCTTTTTTGACAATAGTCAAGCAGCTTTATTCTACCCGAAAAGAAAGAGTTTCGCCGCCAAATCGACTGTTGTTGTTAGAAAAAATATTTTTTTGAAACCGCTTGACATTCGCCGATATTCTTCGTAAGATTGTCTTGTAAGTTAGTTTATCGTACAAACTATCCAAAAGCAATCAAAATTTGCGCAAGAAAAAAGGCGCTTTTTAAAACAAGGAGGATCCACCATGACCACTTATTTTCCAAATGTTGACAAGATTCAATACGAAGGCAAGCTGACAGCCAATCCATTTGCCTTCCGCCATTACAATGCTGACGAAATCGTAATGGGCAAATCTATGAAGGAGCATCTGCGCTTTGCAGTAGCTTACTGGCATACCATGACACAAGACGGCTCCGATCCTTTCGGCAACCCGACCAACATCCGTACTTGGGAAGCGGAGACGCCAATGGCAACTGCGAAAAATCGGGTGGAAGCTTTCTTTGAAATTCTGACCAAACTAGGTGTTGAATACTTCTGTTTCCACGACATTGATATCGCGCCAGAAGGGGATTCGTTGGAGGAGTTTTTTGCCAATATCGATGAAATCACAGATCTGATTAAAGAAAAGATGGATGAAACTGGCATCAAATTGTTGTGGAATACTGCCAACATGTTCTCTGATCCACGTTTCAACAATGGGGCGGCTTCCTCTAATAACGCGGAAGTTTTTGCCTATGCAGCCGCTCAAGTCAAAAAAGGATTGGATATCTCTAAAAAACTCGGCGGTCAAAACTATGTTTTCTGGGGCGGTCGTGAAGGCTATGAGTCTCTGTTGAATACGGATATGAAATTCGAACAAGACAACATCGCTCGCCTCTTCAAAATGGCGATTGCCTATGGTGAAAAGATTGGTCACAAACCACAATTCCTCATTGAGCCTAAACCAAAAGAGCCTTCTAAGCATCAATACGATTTCGATGCAGCAACTACAATGGCGTTCATTCAAAAATACGGTTTAGAAGGCGACTTCAAATTGAACTTGGAAGCCAACCATGCGACTTTGGCTGGTCATACATTTGAACACGAATTGAACGTTGCTCGTTGCTACGATGCTCTGGGTTCCATTGACGCTAACCAAGGGGATACGCTTTTGGGCTGGGATACAGATGAATTTCCAACAAATATCTATGACACAACATTGGCGATGTACGAAATCTTGGAAAACGGCGGCATCGCTCCAGGCGGGATCAACTTTGATTCAAAAGTTCGTCGTTCTTCTTTTGAAATGGACGATCTGCTGCTGGCTCATATCGCCGGAATGGACACCTTTGCTCGGGGATTGAAAGCTGCTGCGGCTCTGAAAGAAGATCGGTTCTTCGATGAGTTGAAGGAAAAACGTTACGCTACCTATCAAGAAGGAATCGGCGCCAAAATTGTTGCCGACAAAGAAGATTTAGAAACATTGACAGACTATGCTCTGCAGCATGATGATGTCAAATTGGAATCTAGTCATCTGGAAATGGTGAAATCTCGTCTAAACGATTACTTGGTGTAAACGTTTAAGTCAAGCATACAAGTGAAGCCGGTGCTTAGTTGCGCCGGCTTTTGTAAATTTATCAGCAGCAAAGAAAGCCAGCGCAGCCTGATTGCTGCTAATCACAATGGAGGAAAAAAGATGAGTTATGTATTGGGAATTGATCTGGGCACCAGTTCGCTGAAAGGGCTGCTCATGAATAAAGCCGGTGAAGTAATTGGGCAGGCTAGCAGTGATTACCCATTGCTGCATCCGGCGCCGGGTTTTTCTGAGCAGAATCCGCAGGAATGGCTGACAGCTTGTGAAGGAGTTTTTGCTCAGCTGAAAGAACAGGTGGCAGATTTCACTACAAAACTAGCCGGAATCAGTATCTCCGGTCAGATGCATAGTCTGGTTTTGCTGGATGAAAGAGACGATGTCTTGCGTCCGGCAATCTTGTGGAACGATGTTCGAACCACCAGCCAATGTCGTGAAATTATGTCGCGTTTTGGCGATGAACTGCTGCAAGTGACGAAAAATATCGCTTTGGAAGGCTTCACACTGCCAAAAATTTTATGGGTTCAGGAAGAAGAACCAGAAATCTGGCAACAGGTAAAAAAAATCTTATTACCTAAGGACTATCTGGGATTTTGGCTCACAGGCACTAAACACATGGATTATTCCGATGCGGCAGGAACCCTGATGTTGGATATAGCAGCTGGTCAATGGGCCCAGCCGGTATTGGATGAATTTGCAATTCCTGCGACATACCTGCCGGAATTGATTGATTCTACCGGCGAAATCGGGGAAATACGAAAAGAACTGGCAGAGGCGTTTGGCTTTGTTGGCCCAGTGAAAATTTTTGCCGGTGCTGCAGACAATGCCTGTGGAGCAGTGGGTGCCGGAATTTTAGATGACAGCGTGGGTATGGCCAGCATTGGGACTTCCGGGGTCTTTTTGTCATTGGAAAACGCGGCAGATAACGAATATGGCGGCAAACTTCATCTTTTCAACCACGCCGCAGCCGGTAAGTACTATGCAATGGGCGTGACCTTAGCAGCCGGCCACAGCCTCAGTTGGTTCAAAGATACTTTTGCACCAACGCAAGATTTTTCCGAACTGCTGACCGGTGTCGGAGAAATTGCGGCAGGTTCTGGCGGATTGCTGTTTACCCCTTATATCGTGGGGGAACGGACACCTCACGTGGACAGCCAAATCCGAGGCAGCTTTATCGGCATGGATACGACGCATACGCTGACTCATTTTGCACGGGCTGTCTTGGAGGGAATCACTTTTTCCCTGAAGGACTCACAGGTGTTGATGGAAGACGTGGCGCAAAAGCGTTTCAAGAAGATCGTCTCGGTAGGCGGCGGTGCGAAAAATCCTGATTGGTTGCAGATTCAGGCGGATATTTTTGATGCGGAAATTGTTACACTGACAGCCGAACAAGGGCCTGGTTTGGGAGCTGCTATGTTGGCAGCCGTGGGACTGGGCTGGTTTTCTGATCTTCAAAGCGCCAGTGAGGTATTTGTGTCTTACCAAAAAGGTGCCGTGCCGAAATCGGAAAATGTGGCGAAGTATGCAAAATTGTACCGCAGCTATCGAAAAGTCTATCCCGCAACGAAAGAACTCTGCCATGAGCTGGCGGAATTTCGCTGAGTAAAGACTAAAACCGTCAGTTATCGATTACAATTTGAAAGCAATGCTCGCTTTGTCGAAATGAACAACTCATTAGTTTTTGTGGTATTTTGCGAAAAAGCCGCGAATGTGCTATAATAGTTGATACGCGAAAGATATTATTATTCACAGAAATGTCGAAGTCACTTTTTATGAAATTTGATCCAACTGGCGCAGCTTAAGGGCTGCAAGGGCGTGTTAGAGGTTATGGGAACACGCTGTTTAAATGAGAAATACTTGAAGTTTCAGTAATAGTCTGATCCAACTTAAAAAATAAGAATATTGAGTAGTTAGATGGCCTTCTTCCTTTTGGGAGAGGGCCATCGTCAATTTAAGGGGTACTACGCTATTTGCAGATAAAAAAGACTCCTTCACCCACATCCAAATGAAAACAATTAAAGAAACAAATGAACCGGTTCAAAAATATCGCAAAAACTATTGCATTTCTTGAAATCGTTTGCTATTATCCTTTTGAACCGGTTCAAAAAATATGGAAATGAGGAGCAATACTATGAAATTCGTAGACAAACTGTCTGAGAAATTATTGCCAATTGTGTCAAAAATCAACAATCAACGACATCTGCTGGCAATCCGTGATGCCTTTATCATCACGATGCCTCTGGTAATGGCGGCATCATTTATGGTCTTATTGAATGCTTTAATTTTTTCCAACGCGGCTGTTCAAAAAATCGTTGACTTGAGCTTTTTGTCAGAATTAGCAGTAATTGTCAACAACGGAACAATGAGTATCTTGGCGATCATCGTCTGCTACAACATTGGTGTCAATTTGGCTAATCACTACATCAAGTCAAAAGCCATTGATGACCCGGCGTTCAATGCAGTTCATGCCGGTGTCTTAAGTTTGGCGACCATGTTTATTTTGATGCCGGCAAACACCTCTGTGACTTTGGCAGACGGTACGTTGGCAGAAGTTAGTGGTGTTTTTCCGCAAGCCTTGACTTCCAGTTCGGGTCTGGCAACTGCAATGATCTGTGCCTTGTTGAGTACAGAGCTGTTTGTCCGTTTAGCGAAGTTTAAAAAATTGAAGATCAAAATGCCTGACGGAGTGCCGCCGGCTGTTGCGACTTCTTTTAACTCGTTGGTACCAGAAGTGTTGGTAATTTTAGTATTTGGGATTTTCGTCTTTGTATTGAACAAAACTACCGGACTGAATGTACCGGATTTGATCAATTTGGCGATTCAAACACCGTTGAAAGGTTTTGTCTTGTCGGTACCGGGGATGCTGTTTATCCAATTTTTCTCAGATTTTCTGTGGGTTTTCGGGATGCATGGTTCCAGCATTTTGGCACCAATCAAGCAAGCACCAATGCTGCAATCCATTGAAGAAAATATGACGGCTTTCCAAAATCACCAAGCGATTCCCAACATCATCACCGAACCTTTTGCTAATGCTTTTGGTTTGATCGGTGGCGGGGGCTGTATCTTGCCGTTGGTCATTGCCATTTTGTGGGTGTCGCGCCGCCGTGACCAACGACAGATTGCAAAAATGGGGCTGACGACCTGTTTGTTTAACATTACTGAACCCGTGATGTTTGGGCTGCCAGTAGTGATGAACCCGATCTTTATGATTCCTTGTGCCATCATTCCTTCTATCAATTTAATCATTGCTTATTTTGCAACAAGTGTCGGACTGGTGGGCAAAACCGTGGCAGCTGCACCATGGATCACACCGCCAGTGATTCAATCTATAATCGCCACCGGTGGGAACCTGATGGCGGGAGTTCTGACGATTTTACTGATTGTTTTAGATGTCTTTTTATTCTTACCTTTTGTGATGGCTTCAAATAAAGCAGCCCAGCTGAGAGGAGACGATTTGATTGGCTGATTACCCTTATCAAAATTCTGACTTAACGATCCGCCAGCGGGTCTCAGACTTGTTGAGCCGCATGACCGTGGCCGAAAAAGTCGGTCAGGTAAACCAGCATCTCTATGGCTGGGAGTGTTATGAAAAACAGGCTGACGGCAGTGTTCAGCTGACTGAAAAATTTAAAGAACATGTCAGCTGGGGGGGTGGTCTGGGTGCACTTTACGGGTTGTTTCGTGCCGATCCCTGGTCAAAAGTCGGATTTGATAACGGGATCGCCCCGGAAGCTAGTTGGCAGCTAGTAAATCAGGTTCAAGCCTATGTAATGAGTCAGTCTCGTTGGCAAATTCCGGCACTGATTGTTGAAGAATGTCCTCATGGGCACCAAGGGCTGGGGGGCGTTTCTTATCCGACAAATCTCGGGCGCGGCAATACCTTCAACACGGAATTGATTGAGGCTTCCAGTCGTTTGATGGCACGGGAACTTGCGGCTAAAGGCGTCCATTTAGCGCTAGTCTCGACGCTGGATTTGGCAAAAGATCCCAGATGGGGACGCTCAGAAGAATGTTTTGGAGAAGACCCGATTTTGGCTGCCAAGATGAGCGAAGCGGTGGTTGCCGGATTTCAGGGACAACTGATTAATGAAACCAAGCCGTTTCTAGATCAGACGACAAAAGAAATTGCGAAAACACCTGAACAGATGGGTGTTGTGCTAAAACATTGTATCGCTCAAGGCGAGGCACTTGGGGGGCACAATTCCGGGACAGTGACAATCAGTGGCCGTGAATTTAATGACGTTTATCTGCCGCTTTTAAAGAGCACTCGCAATGCGGTGGGTGTGATGGCTGCTTACAATGATGTTGACGGCGTTCCTTGTCATATTAACGGCGAACTTTTCCGAGAGACGATGCGGGAACAGCTGGGATACCAAGGTTTAGTCATGGCTGACGGGGTAGCGCTGGATCGGCTGGGAGATGTTTTTTCTACAAAGATTGAAGGTGCGAGTGCCGCATTAAAAGCTGGTATCGACTTGAGCTTGTGGGACCAGACTTACCTGGAAATTGCGGATAGTATCACAGCCGGTATCGCTTCTGAAGCTGACCTGGATGAAGCCTGTGGACGCGTTTTGGCGATTAAATTTCTGCTGGGGCTGTTTGAGCAGCCTTTTGTGACAGACCCTAAAGACCGTTTTGCTGAATTGCTTTTAGAATCACAAGAGCTGAATCTGCAAGTGGCAGAAGAATCGTTGACACTGGTGAAAAATGACGGGATTTTACCACTTTCCAAAGCAAAGAAAAAGATTGCAGTTATCGGACCTAGTGGGGATAGTCTGTACCAGCTTTTGGGAGATTACACTGCCCCCCAAGAAGCGACAATGAATGACAAGACGATTTATCGACAGCTGAAGTCAGTGTTCTCCGATTCAGAAGTGGTTTATGCAGAAGGCTGTGAAGTGCGTAACCCAGAAGGTCAGGAAGAAAAAATCAGTGCAGCCGTTGCTTTGGCTGCAACTGCCGATGTGATCGTATTGGTACTAGGCGGCTCCAGCGCTCGTAATTTCGATATGGAATTTTTGAGCAACGGGGCAGTTTCTTCCAAAGGCATCAATATGGATTCTGGCGAAAACGTCGATGTTGCTTCTTTAACACTGGGAGGCAAGCAATTGGATCTGCTTGCAGCTCTCGCCCAACTGGACAAGCCGATTGTTTCAGTCATCATCCAAGGGCGGCCCTATGATCTTCGCGAAGTACATGCTGCATCACGAGCTGTTTTAATCGGTTGGTTCCCAGGCCAACAAGGTGGAGCGGCTATTGCAAGAACCTTGGCAGGAAGCAATAATCCCAGCGGTCGTCTAGGAGTAAGCTATCCGCTGAATTCCCAACAATTGCCGGTTTATTATTATCAAAGGGCAGCTTCAAAACAAGACGATTACTATGACGAATCCGGTGCGCCACTGCATGAATTTGGTTATGGGCTGAGCTATACGGAATTTACGTACGACAGCTTGCAAGTTACGGCAGATTCTGACACAATAACAGTGAGAGTGACAGTGAGAAATAATGGCCGCTGTGCTGGTAAAGAAAGCGTCTTGTTGTTTGTCCGCCTTCTAGGTGGCTCAGTGATTCAACGACACAAGCTGTTGAAAGATTTTGTCAAAGTTCAGCTGGAACCGGGGCAAGAACAGGAAATCACGCTGCTTTTGACTACAGAGCAGCTAAGCTTCACTGATCTTGATCGGGCAGTCAAAGCGGCGGCTGGTTGCAAGGTAATGGTGGGAAATCTGTCACAAGAGATCTATTTCAAAAAATAATAATCCCTTGCGATATGGCGGTCGGCAGTTTGTCGGCCGCCTTGTCGAGGCTTAAGAGCGGGTGCTGATGCTTGTTTTGAGCCGCAGAAGAAAGGAACCTACGTTATGTCATCCATCCGTGAAGTTGCCAAATTGGCAGGAGTCTCAGTGGGCAGTGTTTCGCGTTATCTCAATGGTCAGCAGTTAAAGGCTGCAAACATGGAGAAAATTGCTGCTGCTATCGAAGCGCTGGACTATAAGGAAAATATCATCGCCAAAGGGCTGAAAAATAATCGCAGTTTTTCGGTGGGGCTCTTGATGAATAGCATCTCCAGTCAGTTTGGTGCAGAGACAGTCAGCGCAATTGAAGGCGTCATGGAAGAAAACGGCTACTCCATTCTTTTGAGCGGGTTCAAAGGCGATGTTTCCATGGTAGATAAAAAGTTGGACTACTTGATGCAGCATGCTGTGGATGGGTTAATCGTATTTATGTCAGAACAGGATTGGGATGGCATGGAGCGCTTGGCGGAGTTGGATATTCCAGTTTTGATGATCAATAGTCCGGCACAAATGGCCGGCGTGGATCGTATCCAGGTAGAAGATTATAAGAGTGTTGAAACAGTAGTGGCCCACTTTGCTATTGCAGGACACCGTCGAATTGGTATCTTAGCCGCACCGCAAAATGATTTCGTGGCTCGAGAACGTCTGGCCGGTGCCGAAGATGCGGCTGCCGCCTATCCGCAAGTTCAGCTAGTGACAGCTATTGGGGATTACTCCCGTTCCAGCGGATATAACGGGGCAAAAGAACTTTTGTCACAAGAAATTACGGCCTTGTTGGTGACCAACTACAATATGGCAATGGGCGCTTTGGAGTACTTGCAGGCTAGCGGTGATCCGCGGGGGCGCCAGTTGTTGTTGGCGCACTATGACTATACTAGTGAGATGGCAGAACTCAGAAATGACCGAATCATCATCAAAGCACCTACCAAAAAGATTGGCCAATTGTCTGCTGAACGGTTGTTGTTGCGCATGAATGACACGTCTTTAACAGAGTCGGCGAGCCTTTCAGTGGCAAATGATATTTTTGGTATCCCTGATAAATAAGTTGCAGCTTGGGAAGCAAAGGACGCTTTTGTTTATCGGTATGGTCGAGTTTTATAACAAGCAGTAAAAACATATTCGATCTTGGGAAACGGGCTGTCAAAAAACGAAAATTAATAGTAAAATGGCAATGTAAACCGTATCCGTAAAAATTTTCACGAAGCGTCGACAGCCGGTTAAAAAAACAGGTTCGCTAAGATATTTGCAAAAGACCTGTTTTGTTGCAAGAAGCACCGGATATGGAAGAAGCGCAGCAATATCATATGCGAGGTCGTCGGCAAGATTCGTTGCAGGACATTATCTAAGGAGGAACAGACATGTATCAATTTCCAAAAGGTTTCTTGTGGGGAGCAGCAACTAGTGCCCCTCAATCAGAAGGCGCAGCAGCTAAAGACGGCAAAAGCCCTTCAACGTGGGATAAATGGTTCGAAATGGAGCCGGAACTCTTCTACGATCAAGTAGGACCGGAAAATACCTCTAACGTTTACGAAATGTATAAAGAAGAAGTTGCCAACATGAAGGCAATGAACTTGAATTCTTACCGGACATCAATTGCCTGGACGCGTCTTTTGCCAGATGGTAAAACATTGAATCCTAAAGCGGTTGCCTTTTATCGCTCTTACTTTCAAGAAATGGTCGACAATGGTGTTGAGCCTATTATCAACTTGTTCCATTTTGATATGCCTTGGTGGCTGATGGAAAAAGGCGGCTGGGAAGCACGGGAATCTGTGGATGCTTTTGCTTATTATGCAAGTGTGGCATTTGAGCAGTTTGGTGACATCGTTAAAAAATGGGCGACATTCAATGAGCCACTGGTTCATATCGAATGCGGTTATTACGGAGACGCTCACTGGCCAAAAGTTCACGATTTCAAACGGGCGCTGCAAGTCGGCTACCATACCATGTTGGCCCATGCCAAAGCAGTAGCTGAATTCCGTAAATCAAAATACAACGACGGCAAGATTTCTATCATTTTGAACTTGTCGCCAGTTTATCCTAAGAGTGATTCACCTGAAGATCTGGAAGCAGCGAAATGGGCAGATCATATCTATATCCGCAGCTTCTTGGATTGCGCGGTGAACGGGGCTTTCTCTGATGAATTTGTCAACATGTTGAAAGAAGCTGACTTGGCACCTGTGACAGAAGCTGGGGATAAAGAAATTTTCTTGAACAATACCGTTGACTTTGTGGGTTGCAATTACTATCAACCACTGCGAGTTCAAGCTGTACCGGCAGACCAAAAAGTATGGCCAATCAGCGAACCTCGGGATCTCTTTAGAGGCTACGACTGGCCGGAAAAACGCATCAATCCTCACCGTGGCTGGGAAATCTATCCACGAGGCATCTATGATATCGCAATGCGCCTAAAAGACAGCTACAAAGATATTCCATGGTATATTTCTGAAAACGGCATGGGTGTTTCTGAAGAAGAGCGCTTTGAAAATGGTGACGGGATTATTGAAGATGACTATCGTATCGAATTTATCGAAGATCATCTGGAAGAGTTGCACCGGGCGATTGAAGAAGGTTCCCCTTGCTTTGGCTACCACCTATGGACCTTTGCTGACTGCTGGAGCTGGCTGAATGCTTATAAAAACCGTTATGGCTACTATCGAGTAGATCTGAAGGATAACTTCAAGCGGACACCGAAAAAATCCAGCTTCTGGATGGCTGATGTCATTGAGCATAATGGTTTTGATCGGGAACATGTATAACCTTTTTGCATCTTGGCAAAAAGAACAGATTTGAAAATTGGACACTGTTTCGAAAACGAGGCCTGGCTGCAAGGGTCTGTTTTCGAAACGGTGTTTTTTTGAGGCGTTGTAGCGGGCTGAAGGAAAAAGCATAGGGATACGCCGGCTGCCAGCAGTGACAAAAGTAAAAAAACAAAGAGCAGTCAAAAGTTACACATCCCCGGAAGGCTAGCCACTATTGAAAGCGTTTGATAAATAAACTATTATACAGAGGTCTTTTTAAAAGATGGATGGAAAGGAGCAGGAAATCATGAAACATATTCAAATTTTGATCAAGCCGGCTTCTTCTTTATGCAATTTGCGTTGCAGTTATTGTTTTTATGCGGATATCAGCTCCATGCGGCAAGTACGTTCTTTTGGACGAATGAAGCCAGAGGTCACGGGGAAACTGATTGAGAATGTTTTTGCAGATTTGGAAGACGGAGACCGCTTGACCATCGGCTTTCAAGGGGGAGAACCTACCTTGGCCGGCTTGAAGTATTTTAAAAATTTTACTAGCTTGGTGAAAGCACAGTCTAAAAAAGTAATCGTATCCTATGCAATCCAAACCAATGGAACCAAGATCGATGAAGAATGGTGCCGCTTTTTAAAAGAAGAGGATTTTCTAGTGGGGCTTTCGATCGACGGCGGGCTTGAGTTTCATGATCGTCATCGTCCAGATGCTGCCGGCAGAGGGACCTATGGGCGGGTTTTGGCTGCCAAAAAGCTGTTTGATCGTTACGAGATCGAATACAACATACTCTGTGTACTGACGCAGGAGATGACAGAAAATGCTCCTTTGGTTTGGGAGTTTATCCAACAAGAGGCGATTTCCTTTATCCAATTTATTCCTTGTTTGGCAGAACTAGGAGAAGAGGAAAATGAATTTGCGGTAACACCAAGAGGGTTTGCTGCTTTTTATGGTGAACTTTTCACTCTCTGGCAGCAAGGAATGCAGCAGGGACAGTGCGTTTCTGTGAAACTCTTTGACGATATTACAAATCTGCTGGTAAATGGTGTTGTAGGTTCCTGTGGAATGCTGGGCCGCTGCCAGATGCAGTATGTGATCGAAGCCAATGGAAATGTGTATCCTTGTGATTTTTATGTGCTGGATGAGATGTGCGTCGGCAATATCACTCAACAGACGTTGCGGGAGTTGTTTGAACAGCCTTTGACGCAGCGTTTTATCTGTGACAAACGAGACTATCGGACTTGTGTGGGGTGCGAATTTTACAAGATGTGTCGTGGCGGCTGCAAACGTATGAAAGATGCCTGCTATGTCGGAGCTGAAGATGATGGCTATTGCGGCTATCGGGAAGTTTTGAAACAAGTCTTGCAGCCATTATTAGCGATGGCAGCCCCTCCTGTCCATTAATGTGTGAACCGTTTTTAAAGGGATACCCCTGTAAAATAATGAATGATTAAGAGAAAGAAGGAAATAATGATGAAACTGCAGTATTTTGGGACCGCCGCCGCAGAAGGCGTACCGGCGCTGTACTGTGAATGTCCCCTGTGTCAAAAGGCAAAAGCAAACGGTGGTAAAGATATCCGGACACGTTCCCAATCCCTCGTGGATGATCGCTTATTGATTGATCTGCCAGGAGATACCTATGCCCATTATTTGAAGTACGGGTTTGATTTGTCCAACATTGGTCACCTGTTGGTCACTCACAGCCATTCAGATCATTTTTATGCTGAAGAGCTGGTTTTGCGCCTGAGCGGCTATGTACCACAAGTCCCGCAGACATTGAATGTTTACGGCAATCAACGGGTTTATGATTTCATGAAGCGGGTGTTTGACTTGGAAGGCTACTGGGAGAAAGACCGCGTTGATTTTCATCTGGTGACACCGTTTGAGTCCTTCCCTGTGTTGGATTATGAAGTGACACCGCTGGCGGCAGATCATGATCAACGAGAAACCTGTCTGATGTATGATATCACGGACGGCAATCGTCGCCTGCTTTACGCCCACGATACCGGAGAGTTTCCACAAGAAACATGGGACTATCTGGAAACTGAGCGGCCCTTTTATCATTACGTGTCCATCGACTGTAACCATCAAGCTGACAACAGCGTTCGCAATCACCAGGGCTTTCCCAATAATTTAAAAACACGGGAGCGGTTGTTGGCTTTGGGAATTGTTGATGAAAAAACCGAGTTTGTCTGCAACCACTTTTCTCACAATAGTAAACTGACTCATCAGGAGATGCTGGATCTGGTTACCCCTCATGGATTCGATGTCGCTTATGATGGTCTGATCAAGGAGTTTTAATGGATGACTAATCTGCAAAAATTTATCAGAAAAGAAGGCCCGGCATTGGCAAAAGTCACGTTGGGAACGGCATTGTTGGGGTTTGCCTATGCACAATGGATGAAGCCCAATGCCATCATCAACGGCGGGGTTACCAGCTTGTCGATGATTGCCAATGAATTCACTGGCTGGTCGTTACTGTGGTTCACCAATGGCATCACTTTACTATTGTTGATTTTGAGCGGCATTTTTTTAGGGCGGGGCAACTTGCTGCGCTCGGTGTATTCCAGTATCTGCTACAACATCTTTTTCAGTTTGTTTTACTTGGCGCCGATTACAGCTCAATTCAATCTGCCGCTGGATTTTCTTTTCGCCAGTTTGTTTATCGCTGCCGGCTATGCCTTGTGTCTGTCTTCAGATACCTCCACAGTCGGACTAGATGTGGTGGCGCTAATTGTTCATAAGTACCGCCCACGATTGGGTGTATCCGTAGTTTTAAAATGGCTGAATTGGAGTGTTCTGGTCTTGGGACTGTTTGCTTATAATTGGCAGGCGGTTGTGATTGGCGTTTTGTTCAGTTACGTGAATAGCTTGCTGTTAGGTCTATTCTTGCGAGAAGCAGACAATCCGCTGGAACGTTGGTGGGGTCGTTTTCAATCAGGCGCTTTTCACCTAAGCAATAATAAATAATTTATTTCCCACATATTTGGCAAACAGATTACTGGGACAAAATGAGTTGGAGGAAAAGTCATGCAAATCAACACTATAAAAGCCGACAATCGGACATTGGCGTGTGCCAAAGCGTTCAATCGGATTTGGCAGCGTTTTTACGACGAGGAACTACTCGTCTCTTCTGAAAAAGGGGAACTGCAGCTGTCAATTGCTCCTGAGTCTCCTAAAAGCAGCATCGAGGTGTTGGCAGACGGCACTGTCAAAATTACCGCTCCCGATGAAAAAGAATTGTTTAAGAGCAGCATGATTTTTCTACAAGAAGATGTTAGCGACAAGCTGCAAATCGGCAAAACCGAGATTGCTACCAGTACACAGGAAAAACTGTTGATGATAGATATCGGACGCAAATACTTTTCATTGGCAGCTTTGAAAGAACTAGTTGATCTGTTGGCACTCTTTAATTTCGATCAGCTGCAGCTGCATTTTTCAGAGAATGAAGGGTTTCGGATTGAATCTGAGCAATACCCGTGGCTGGCTTCCAAGGAACATTTGAGTAAAGGGGAAGTACGGGAGCTGATCCAGTATGCCCATGCCAAATATATTGAAATTATTCCCGACCTCGATACGCCAGGTCATCTGATGCATGCCTTGGCGGACAAGCCTGAATGGCGTCTGGACAAGCGCATGGCAGATGGCAGTATCCAAAAAGATCCCAAAGCATTGGATATTTTAAATCCGGAAGCAGTTGCTTTTATTCATTCCCTTTACCGAGAATACGGCGAGCTGTTTTGTGATTGTCGTTATTTCCATATTGGGGCTGACGAATTCGTTCCTTTTGACCAGCTTCACGATTACCCTACTTTGGAAAAATATGCGGCTGAAAAATATGGTTCAGCAGCTAGCGGGATTGAGGTCTTTATCGAATACGTCAACGAGACTATCGAATATGTGCGACAGTTGGGTTTTGTGCCACTGGTTTGGAATGACGGCTTTTATCGAGTGAATCGAACAGAAGGACTGCATCTTTCAAAAGACTGCGTGGTCAGCTACTGGACACGTTGGGATCGTAATATGGCACCGGTGGAAACTTTCTTGGAGCAAGGCTATACAGTAATCAATCACAATGACAATTATTTCTATTATGTTTTGGGGGAACACGCTTCTTATGATTATCCGACTTATGAAAAAATCATGGCGGATTGGCGCCCAGTGAATTTCCCGCAAAAACAAGTAATCCAACCGCAGCAGCTGAAACAATCAGCCGCCAATGCGATTGCGATTTGGAGTAACGTTGCCGCAGCCAAGAGTGAAAAAGAAGTCAACGAAGATATCTTCTACATTGCGGCAGCTTTGATGCAAAAAGCCGACGAGCGTACTCTTGGTGACAAAGAGACAATCACTAAGCTTTATGATAAATTTTTCAACTGACAATCTGATACAGAAGGAAGCTGACAATCGATATGAAGAAAAACGTTCTGTTTTTGCTGGCAGATGACCAGCGTTTTGATACAATCCACGCGTTGGGAAATGACGAAATCCAAACACCAAACCTGGATCGTTTAGTCGAAAACGGGGTAGCATTTGAGAATGCCTATATCCCCGGCGGAACCTCGGGAGCGGTTTGCATGCCTTCACGAGCGATGATGCACACCTCCAAGCACTTGTTTGAGCTGCAAGATTTAGGAGCGGTGATTCCAGATGAGCATGCCATTTTAGGAGAAGAGCTACAAAAAAATGATTATCAAACTGTCGGCATCGGCAAATGGCACAATGGTATCAAAGGGTACGGCCGGGCTTTTACCGATGGCGGAGAGATCTTTTTTGGCGGGATGTGGGACCACTGGAATGTACCGGTGAATGAATTTGATATTCATAAAGAATACCAGGATTGGAAAACCTTCACGCAAGATCCGTTTTCCACCAACCACACGATTCAAATGCCTGCCGATCACGTAACGATGGGCAAGCATTCCACGGATCTATTTGCCGATAAAATTATCGAAAAAATTCATGAAACGGCTGCTAATGATAAACCTTTCTTCATGTTCGGGGCTTTTTTGGCACCTCATGATCCAAGAACAATGCCTAAAGAATATCAAAACATGTATGATGCTGAAAACATCACTTTGCCGGAAAACTTCCTGCCAGAACATCCTTTTGAATTTGACGTGAAACGAGAGCGAGACGAAAGCTTGGAAGTCTACCCGCGGCCGGCCGCAAAAGTCAAACAACATATCGCTGACTATTACGCCATGATTAGCCACATTGATGCGCGTATCGGCACGATTTTAGATGCACTGGAAGCCACCGGACAATTAGAGGATACCTTGATTATCTTCAGTGGGGACAATGGTCTTTCTATTGGGCAACACGGGCTAATGGGCAAACAAAATCTGTATGAACACAGTATTCATGTGCCTCTGATTATGTCTGGGCCTGGTTTGCCAAAAGGAAAACGAATCACTGAGCGGGCACTGCTATTGGACATCATGCCGACGATCTTGGAATATACAGAAACACCAATTCCTGAAGGGCTATTTGGTCATAGCCTGTTGCCGGTTATTACGGAAAATGCCGGCGGGCGAGACACTATTTTCCTCAGCTTTACAGAAAAAATCCGTGGCCTGCTGCAAGGAAACTACAAACTGATCGAGTATGCGACTGATTTTGGACGCTACACGCAGCTGTTTGATTTGAAAACAGACCCTAAAGAAATGGATAATTTGGCTGAAAAACCAGAGTACGCTGAAAAATTGGCGGATATGCGGTCAGCCCTACTGGAACAAGCAGGCCAATTAGGGGACTTCGAATTTTCTCAAGGAAAAGCATACTGGCAAAAACGAGAGGAGTTAGAGGCAAAATGACCAAGCAACCAAATATTCTTTTCATTCTGACTGATCAGCAGCGAAAAGACACGTTATCAGCTTACGGGAATTTGCCCGTTGAAACACCAAATCTCGATGCGCTGGCTGACAGCAGTTTGACCTTTGACAATGCCTATGCTGTTTGTCCAATCTGCACACCGGCCCGAGCTTCAATGCAGACGGGACTGTATCCGATGCATCACGGCATGTTGACGAATTCTTACAACTACGGCACGATGGTTCAAGAATTGCCGGACACACCGGAGCTTTTGAGTCGCCGCTTGCAAACGGCAGGGTATCAGATTGGCTACACCGGCAAGTGGCATTTGGGTACCGGTGCCGAGGCTGTTCGTAACGATGGGTATATCCAGCAATACATGGGGGATATCCATTTTGCCGAATTGGCATTAGATGCCCGTTCGGTTCCTACGACAGTTGGCTACCAAGGGGATGATTTTCCTGGACATGGTTTTGGCGGCTATATCTATGATGAGTTGAAGGAATATGTTGCCAGTTTGGGCAAAGAAACCAAGATTGAACACATCATTTCCGGCAACTATACGTCCCATCAAGCAGGAGAGATTACTTCGGGCTTGGATACGACCATTGAGCATTTTCTGGTGGAACGCACGAAAAAATGGCTGACAGAGTTCAAAGAGCAGGAGGAGCCCTGGTATTTCCAATTGAATTTCTGGGGGCCACATGAGCCTTACTATGCACCGACGGAGTTTTTGGACCGTTACCGTGACATGCCGATTGAACCGTGGTCAAATTACGCCGGCGACAGCGACAATAAGCCGCGAATCCACGATGTCAAACGAGCCAACAACACGGATTGGGAAGAATTTGTTCCTTACATCCGGCATTATTATGCCAATATGAGCCACATTGATTATCAAATTGGTCGTTTGATCGACTTTTTGAAAGAACAAGATTTGTATGATAATACCCTCATCATTTTCAGCTCAGATCACGGGGAATCGCTAGGCATCCACAATGGTTTGTGTGACAAGGCAATCTTTATGTATGAAGAAATCACCAGTGTGCCGCTATTGCTTAAATTACCGGCGCCAGAAACTGCAGGAACCGCTGAACATCAGCAACCGCAACGGATTGCTGAGTTTGTTCAGACTTGTGATTTGTATTCTACGATTTTGAATGCCGCTGGACTACCGGAAGAAACGGTTTCCCGCGACGGGCGTTCACTGCTGCCGCTGATTAAAGAAGGAGCGATGGCTACCAAGTGGCGGGATTGTGTCGTAACGGAATGTTCCGGAATTGGCGCGGTCTTATTCTCGCAACGAGCTTTACGCTGGCAAAATTGGAAATACGTCTTCAATGCCGGCGATATTGACGAATTGTACGATTTGGCGGCAGACCCTGGAGAATTGCAAAATTTGATTGATGACAGTGATCAAAAAGATACATTGGAAGCATTGCGCCAAAAGTTGGAAGATTGGATGGAAGACCATCGTGACAATCTGATTTTTGAGTATCGCTACCTGCGTCGCCGTTGATTAGTAAACCGTTGCCGGAAATTGGGCAACGGTTTTTACTTGGCGAGAAGTAGGAGTTTGCGGTAGTCTGGAAATAAGGTCAGTAAAGCAGGAGGTAAGGAATGGACCAGCAGATTAGCAGCTTTTTTGATGGGATCTTCAAGGAGATTGTGGCGAATATTAAAGATCCTTCTGAATTTACTGGAAAACTAGCAATGACGTTGATCTTGGCAGTTTTCTGGTTTATCTGCGAGAGGTTGGTCAGTCATCTGGCACTTCAGCAGATGAAAGATATCAAAGCACTAAATGTATTTTTTAGCATTAGTCGCTTTTTGTTGCGACTACTGTTTGTTATAGGAGTCACTTGGATTTGGCTGAATGCACTGGATGCTTTGCTGATTTTGGTGCTGGTGGGGGCAATTTTTCTTGGCTTGTCGGTCAAAGGTTTGATTAGCAATATCGTCGGTTGGCTTTTAATCATAAATCGCCACCATTTTCGGGTCTATGACCGCATTGAAATCGACGACCTGAAAGGAGAAGTCTTATCGGTAAATCCGCTTTTTTTTACTCTAATGGAGTTGGGGAACTGGTATACTGCCGAAGCCCCCACTGGGCGTACCGTTAAATTTCCAAACAATATCATTTTGTCGAAAAAAGTGACCAATTATAATGAGCTGACCCCTTTTGTCTGGAAAGAGATTGGCTATCTTGTCACCTTTACCAGCGATTGGCAAAAGGCACATCAAATCATGTTACAAGTGACCGAAGAATATTATGAGGAGTTTCAGCGAACTTATTTCGCCGATCCACGTCAACGAGAAAAGTTTGAGATACAATTCCAACTGTTTGACGGTGAGCCAAGTCCGCAAAAAATCATCGATGTTCAGGAACAAGGAGTGGCATTGAAGATTCGCTATCCTGTTTGCTACACAGAAGGAACCAAAGTTGCCACCCAGCTCCATGAAAAAATTTTGACGGCTTTTGCTACTGAACGTGATATTGAAATGGCCGGTAACCGTCTATATATCTCAAGTGAAGACTAATTATGGTTTCTACCTCCTCATCGCAGGAGGTTTTTTTATTTTAAAAGAATGGTTTCAGGGCCTAATTTTGCGGTACATGATAATTATTTCAAGAAAAAGATTAGATAATAAAGAAAATATGACTAGTGTTCTACGTGATTTATATTGCAAGGTATCGTATATTTATTTTGAAGAGATAAAGCGTTTTCTCTCCTTCTAATAAACTATTTGAAGCCGCTGAAGCTAGGAAGGTTTTTTTGAAATAGTTATTTAATTATAGAATGTTTGTTTTTTTAATTCCCTGTTTCAGCAATAGATGTGGAGGTGGATAGTAAATAAGTTAGTTTCAAAAGGACCAAGGAAAGATACATCGTAACAAGGTGCGAGGACAGCACTGAAAAAAACACAAGGAGTGAAGTTATGGCAACAATCGATTTGGACAAACTGACGACAGAACGCAGAAATGAAGCCACGTTTGGATTGGATGAAATGTCAGTGGCAGAAGCCTGCCGCAAAATGAACTGGGAAGATCAACGAGTAGCGCTAGCGGTCAATGAAGCGCTGCCTGCTATTCAATGGGTCATTGAAGAAACAATCAAGGCCTTTAATAAAGGTGGCCGCTTAATCTATATGGGTGCAGGAACTAGCGGACGTTTAGGCGTGTTAGATGCTGCTGAATGTGTACCGACTTTTGGTGTCGAACCAGAAATGGTAGTGGGGTTAATTGCCGGTGGAAAAGCTGCAATGACTGTGGCTGTTGAAGGGGCTGAAGACTCCTACGAATTGGGACAACAAGACTTAAAAGATCTGCAGCTGAATGCCAATGATTTGGTGGTGGGCATCGCTGCTAGCGGCAGAACGCCGTATGTAATCGGGGGACTGAATTATGCCAATCAAATAGGCGCAGCGACAGCGACAATTTCCTGTAATACAGATGCTGAAATTTCCAAACACGCACATTTTCCTATCGAAGTTGATTGTGGCGCTGAATTTTTGACAGGTTCAACTCGGCTGAAATCTGGTTCGGCGCAAAAGCTGATCTTGAACATGATCTCAACTATTTCGATGATTGGGATTGGCAAAGTTTACAACAATTTGATGGTAGATGTGAAAGCTACCAATGAGAAGCTGGTGGAACGCAGCAAGCGAATCATCATGCAAGCAACAGAGGCAGACTATGAAACCGCAGCCCGCTATTTTGAAGCAGCAGATCAAAATGTGAAATTGGCGATTGTGATGCTGCTGACAAATTGTGAAAAAGAAACGGCAGCAGCTAAACTGACAGCAGCAGGCGGATTCGTGAAAAAAACCTTAGTAGGGGACTCGATTGCAGAAGCAATCATATAAGAGGAGTGAAAGCATGGCGAAAAACGAACTGACAATCGAACAGCTGGCTCAAGAAATCTACCAAGGAGCTGGCGGCATGGCAAACGTGGAGTCGGTAAACCATTGCATGACTCGTGTACGGATGTCCATTAACAATCATGAGAAGGTCAATAAAGAATATTTGCAAAAAATTCCCGGTGTTTTAGGAGTTGTCGATGACCAACAGCTGCAGGTGATTATCGGTCCTGGAAAAGTAAATAAGGTTGCTAAAGCAATGGCAGCCCAAGCCGGAGTCGCTTTGGGAGAAGCCATTGTTGTCGGTGATAGCGCTAGCGGCAAAGAAGCGCTGAATGCTAAAGCTGCTGAAATGAAGGCCGCTCAAAAAGCCAAACAAAAACAGTCACCGCTAAAAGCATTGCTAAAAGACATCTCTAATATTTTTGTACCGATGATTCCAGCCTTTGTTGGGGCGGGGCTAGTAGCGGGGATTGGCTCGATTATTGCCAATAATATCACGGCCGGTAATTTAGATGCAGCAACGTGGCAGCAATTTGTGGACTTATCGAATATTTTGAAAAATGGAATGTTCTCCTTTTTAGTGATTTATACTGGAGTGAACGCAGCGCAAGTCTTTGGAGCCACTCCGACATTAGGGGGAGTAATCGGGGGTGTCGTGACCTTGACCGGTATGCGTCCGGATGCCCCACTGACCAACTTATTCACAGGACAACCACTGGCAGCGCAACAAGGTGGAATCCTCGGTGTCATCTTTGCAGTTTGGCTGTTGGCGCAGATTGAGAAACGACTGCATGAAGTGGTGCCAGAAGCGGTGGACATCATTGTGACGCCGACATTGTGTCTGTTAGCAGTGGGACTGGCTGAAATCTTCTTCATTATGCCCCTTGCAGGATTTATCTCTAACGCACTAGTGGGTTCAATCAATTGGGTATTGGGAGTTGGCGGTGCCTTTGCCGGCTTTGTTCTGGGCGCAAGTTTCTTGCCGATGGTGATGTTCGGCTTGCATCAAATTTTAACGCCAATCCATGCGCAGATGATCGAAGCGACGGGTTCTACCCAACTGTTACCGATTTTAGCAATGGCTGGTGCCGGACAAGTGGGTGCCGCATTCGCATTGTGGATTCGTCTGCGTAAAAATAAAGAGTTGACTGAGATGATTAAAGGGGCATTACCGGTAGGAATCTTGGGAATCGGTGAACCGTTAATCTATGGTGTGACACTGCCGCTGGGACGTCCCTTCATCACTGCTTGTATCGGTGGCGGGATTGGTGGTGCAATCATTGGCGGGTTGGGCAATGTTGGGGCAACGGCTATCGGGCCTTCCGGTGTAGCATTAATTCCGCTGATTGGTGGCGGCCAATGGTGGGGTTACGTGTTGGGTCTTTTAGGTGCCTATGCCGGCGGGTTTGCGGCAACGCTGGCTTTTGGAATTCCAAAAGAATCGCTGGATACAGAACAACAAGAACAAGCAGTAGTGACAACCGCTATTTCCGGTACAGCCGCATTTCATAGTGTGGCTAACGGAATCATCAAACCAGTCACCGAGTGCAGCGATCAGGTATTTGCTGACAAGATGATGGGAGACGGTTACTTGATAATCCCAGAAGACGGGCGAATCTATGCGCCGGTGCGGGGCGTTGTTTCTAACATTTTCCCGACAAAGCATGCAATCGGAATCACCACAGAGAATGGGTTGGAAGTTCTGTTGCATATGGGACTCGATACAGTGGAATTAGCAGGAGAGCCCTTTGACCTGCAAGTAGCACAAGGACAAAGCGTCACCCCAGATACCTTGCTTGCCAAAGTTGATTTGGAGCTGATCCGCTCCAAGGGGAAAGCCACTGATATTTTGGTGCTGGTGACCAATATGGAAAAAGCCAGTCACAAAGGTTTGCACCGTAGCGGTCGTCACGATGCGAAGCAACCGGTGATGGTGTTTGAGACAGAATAAAATAAAAACCGCACCAAACTTCCGCTTTTTTGACGGAGGTTCGGTGCGGTTTTACTGTGTGTAGCTTCGAGCTCGAAGCTTATCACGGTAAGTTTACTGCCATTATTCAGCGATTTTGTTGTAAGAAATTACGATACCAGTGAAAGCTGTCTTTTTTATAGCGAGCGTAAGAGCCATTTCCGACATTATCAGCATCTACATAAATAACACCATAGCGTTTATCCATTTCACAGCTGCCGGCGGATACGATGTCGATGATTCCCCAAGCCATGTACGCGCGCAGGTCGACACCTTCTGCCGCAGCTTGCTTGATAGCAGCGAAATGCTTGGCAAAATAGTCGATACGGTAGTCATCATGGATTTTTCCATCAGCAGTCAGCTGGTCGTGGGCGCCAAAACCATTTTCCGAAATAATCACCGGTTTGTTATAACGATCATAGACTTTATGCAGGGTGGTCTGTAACCCGGTTGGATCAATCTGCCAGCCCCAATCACTAGCTTTCAGGTAAGGATTTTTGTGAGTCGCTACCAAGTTGCCTGCTTGTTGCTGCCCACTTTCCTCTGTAGTTACAATGCTAGAAGAATAATAAGAAAAAGAAACGAAATCACAAGTGTAGGCTGCTAATAGTTCCAAATCTTCCGTTGTTTCAGCCAGATCAACTTGATGTTGAGCAAAAAAACGTTTCATATAATAAGGATAGTAGCCTTTTGACAAGACATCCATGCAGAACCATTGATTGATCTGCTCGTCCAAAACCAACTTCAGATTATCCTCTGGCTTAGGTGTCAGTGGATAGTAACAGAAACAGGCGATCATACTGCCAAATTGTCCTTTGATGCCCAATTGGCGCCCTAGTTGGATTGTCTTTGCGCTGGCGACAAACTGGTGATGGAGGGCGCGGAAAATCTGGTTATAATCGTAACTGCCATCTTCTTTTCGCAACACCCCTAACCCATTGAAGGGGCTGAAATAACCGGCGTTGATTTCATTGAAAGGTAACCAATAATCCACTAGATCACCCCAGTGCTCCAGTACTGTACGAGCAAAACGTAAGTAGTGCAGGATGGTTTTTCGATTTGTCCATCCACCTTGAGACAAGACCAACTCGACTGGCAGTGCGTAGTGATTCATCGTCACAAAAATTTTGATTCCTGCACGGTTCAGGCGGCGAAAAATATGGTCATAATAGGCAATGCCTTCGAGATCCGGTGTTTCTTCGGTACCAGTTGGAAAGAGGCGGCTCCAACTGATAGATAACCGGTAAATCTGTAATCCCAGTTCTTCCAATAAGTCCAAGTCTTCATCGGTGTGTTCGATTCCTTGGGCGCCTCGACGAAACGGATAGTTACTGTCGCTATCTGGTGTCAAAGCAGATAGCACGTTGTCTCTTGTCAATAAACGAGTGGCAGTGGTTGCCACGCTGGTTCGTGGCAAGTAAGGACGCACATCTTGTGTATCCAAGCCTTTACGAGTCCCCCAGCCTTCATATTGACTGGCTGAGGTGGCCCCGCCCCATAAGATATTCTGCATGATTGTTCCCCTCTCTTTTTAAGTATCAATGTTGGCAATATCTTCAAGCCGAAAAAAAGTTTCACTATTACGTGGAGCAGCCTGAAATAAAAAAGAGACTGCTGATTCGGTAAGGTATCCCCTTTATATGTATCAATTATAGAGTTATAGAAATAAAAAATCAATTTTATATTTTTACTATTGAAATTTCATTTCATGAAAGCTATAATAGCACTGTAAATGAAAGCGAACCCAAAAAGGGGCGCCTTCGTACAAATCAAACCGGTCAAATTTGTTATCGATAGGGCCGGTCCAACCAAGAGGAGGAAGAAACATGATTAAAAAGATAACGGATTTCGTGGAGCTGCATCTTGCAGGGCCTATGGAAAAACTTGGGAGACAACGTCACTTACGAGCGATCCGAGATGGGATCGTTGCTACTTTGCCATTGATTATTGTCAGTTCATTCTTTATGATCGTTGCATTCCCGCCAATCCCACAAGACTGGGGTTTGTATAAGTTTTTGTCGGCCAATGCTACGACAATCTTGTTGCCTTATCGCATGACCATGTACATCATGAGTCTGTATGCGGCCTTTGGTATCGGTCACAGCTTGGCCCGCTCTTATAAACTGGATGCACTTTCTGGTGGGATCTTAGCTACGATTGCCTTTTTGCTGACGTTTACTCCCGTAAATATCCCAGCAGAAGCAGCGGATGCCGCAGGTGTTTCAGGATTTGTTCTGCCGATGACTTACCTTGGCGGTGGTGGGATGTTTGTTTGTATCATCACTGCGATTTTAGCGGTAGAAATTTTCCGTTTGACAGACAAATCCAAGTTTAAAATCACAATGCCAGAACAGGTTCCACCGTCAGTTGCCCGTTCCTTTGAAGCCCTGACACCAACAATCGTCGTAATCTTAGGCATGGCGACCATCACTTATTTCTTGAAATTTGACTGGCATACCTTTATTGCCAAACTGATTTCTCCAGTAGTCACTGCTGCTGACTCACTGCCTTCTGTCTTGTTGCTGGTATTCTTGATTACCTTCTTCTGGAGCTTCGGGATCCACGGTGTGTCCATTATCGGTTCGATTGCTCGTCCCTTGTGGTTGCAGTTATTAGAAGGCAACACTACCGCTTTGGCAGATGGCAAGGCATTACCAAATATTGCCGCTGAACCTTTCTTCCAATGGTTTATCTGGGTTGGAGGATCAGGTTGTACGATTGGTTTAGCAATTTTACTGGCGTTTTACTGTAAATCACAATATGCTTCTAAGCTGGGCAAGACTGCATTGGTTCCGTCAATCTTTAATATCAATGAACCTATCATCTTCGGTACACCGATTGTATTGAATCCGGTTTTGATTATTCCATTTATTGTGGCACCAATGATTTCAGCAACGATTGCTTGGTTCTGTACGCAAGCGGGCTTAGTCAATAAAGTAACGGTAACTGCACCTTGGACATTGCCTGGGCCGATTGGTGCATACCTGGCTTGTGGGGGTGACTGGCGAGCAGCTGTTCTGAATGTATTGCTAATCATCTTATCAGTCATCATTTACTTCCCATTTGTGGTAATGTATGACAAAGAGCAATTAGAAAAAGAAAAAGGCGAGATCCCGGCTTAAAAGGTGATCCGTAGCAGCCGGAGACAGCGAGTGCTGTTTTCCGGCTTTTTTTAAAGAAAGAGGTATGTCATGGAACTATTGCTGAAATTCGCATTTGTATTTGCCGGTCTGGCAGTCATCTTGGCCGCCTATTTTGCTGTAGATAAATTCGCTAAAACCGTATTTGCTCGCTGGCATTGGCGGTGGGCACTGGTGGCGCTGTTGGTAATTTTTATTCCTTATGCAATCCCGGGGACGCCTTTTTGGGCACTTTGGCTTAGCTATGGATTGTGCCTGTTTTTTGGGGTGGTCTTTTTTGAACAAAATCGCCGTAAAAAGCAGCAGCGGGAACAAAAAACGACGCAGTCCACTAATGGAGGTCCCAAATGACGGCTTTTATTTTAAGTGGCGATTGCGGCGGGACCAAGTCTACTTTTGTTACTTTGGATGAAGAGACAGGTAGCCTTAGAAAAACGGTGACACTGGGACCAGCTAATGTAATTGCTGATCCTGTTGGGAGCATCGAAGTTATCAAGTCAGGGGTATTGAGGTTGCTGGCAGAAGAAAACCAGCCTTGTGCCGGTATCGTCCTGGGGATTGCCGGTCTGGCAACTGCGGGGATTCAAGAGGCACTAAGCCGAGAATTAGCGGTAGTTGATGGGCCGATTTACCTAATTGATGATGCCTTGTTAGCATTGTATGGCAAACTGGCGGGAAAAGACGGTGTTCTCTTGATCGCAGGAACTGGTTCGATTGCCTACGCCCGCTATCAAGGAAGTTTTACTCGGGCAGGCGGCTTTGGACATCTTTTAGGGGATGAAGGCAGCGGTTATTGGATTGGAAAGCAGGGCTTTTTGCAGGTCTGTAAAGCTGCCGATTCTCCACATAAATTCTTTGGGTTGGCAAATGAGCTGATGGTAAAAGAAAATAGTGCAGACCCTTATGAGGTAATCCGTAAGTTTTACACCTTGAGTAAAGCAGAAATTGCGGCCTACGCTCCTCTTGTAGCAAATTCAGCCACTGCAGAAGCAGAGGCGATTTTGCGCCAAGCAGCAGAATACTTGGCGCAGCTGGTTTTAAATTTGCAAGAAAAGGCGGGTCTTCCAGAGGGATTGCCGTTGGTGTTTTCAGGTTCGGTGTTAACAAAAAATCCCGTTGTGAGACAAAGAGTGGCAGAATTATTAGGTACAACTTTTGATACGTTACCAGTCACAGAAGAGGGTATCTTGCAAGGGGCATTTCATTATTTTAATGAACAGAAGCTAAAAAAGACGGACTCTGGCAAAAAGGATTTGAAATAGTTTTTGTAAAAACATCGATAAAGATGGAAAGGAAGTCATAGGATGGTATTGGCAGTAGGAATCATGAGTGGCACATCGTTAGACGGGATTGACACCGCATTGGTAGAGATTGACGGCGTTTTGGAAAATATGACAGTAACATTGGTGGATTTTGCTACCATGGATTATCCAGAAGGACTGTTACAAGAGATAAGACGCGGCTTGGAGTCGCAGCAGTTGTCTATGCAACAGGTTTCAAATCTGAATTTTCGCTTGGCTGAGGCTTATAAGGAAGCTGTTTGCCAACTCTGTCAGAAAAACGGAGTAGTACCTGCTGACTTAGCCTATGTTGCTTCTCATGGACAAACGATGTTTCATCAACCAGTGACAGAAGGCGTGTATGGGCCTTCGACACTGCAACTAGGGGATGCAGCGATATTGGCACAGGGCTTAGGCTGCCGGGTTGTCTCAAATTTTCGTGAAGCGGATTTGGCTGTGGGTGGACAAGGGGCACCGATTGTTCCTTTTGCTGATTTTTATTGCTACCGATCTGCCGATAAAGATCGCATCTTGCAAAATATCGGTGGCATTGGCAATTTGACTTGGATCAAAAAAGGCGGAAAGCTGTCTGATTTAGTCGCTTTTGATACTGGTCCCGGCAATATGGTCATCAACGAGCTGACTCGTCATTTTTACAATGAAGCCTACGATCACAATGGCGCCCATGCAGCTTGTGGTCAGGTGAAAGTATCGTTGGTAGAGAAATGGTTGAAACTGCCGTATTTTAGCCTACCCTATCCTAAAACGACTGGTCGAGAGCTTTTTGGAAAGCCGTTTGTGGATCAAATTCTACAAGAAACAGCTGACATTTCCCCAGAAGATGTGATTGCTTCTGCTACGATGCTGACAGCACAATCAATCACAAAAGCAGCTGCTCAGTTGACGAAAAATTCCTGTGAACTAATCGTAGCCGGCGGAGGGGCCTACAATCCGGTTTTGATGGAGATGATCCGGCAAACCGCTTCGAAAAATATGAATGTGTTGACTCAAGAGGAGTTAGGCTTTTCATCAGATGCCAAAGAAGCTGTGGCAATGGTCATCTTGGCCCAACATACCCTGCACCGATTGCCAAACAATGTTCCGAGTGCTACCGGTGCCACCAGAGAAGTAATTTTGGGACGCATCACAGAAATTTGATGACAGAGGTCAGTTGTACGAAAAAATACCAAACGCCAACTATCCCGCCCAGTATTCTCAGCTGAAAGAAGCTGAGGGTGAGTAGCTAGTTTTCGTTTGGTATTCAGCAGTAGTGCAAGATGGAAGCAGCCGACAAAATTTTTAAGTAATTAAAATGTCTGGGCCAATTCACGAGCATTGGCAGAAGCCGCAGATAGGATCATTTCCGCTTGTTCGGGATGATGATCGATGCCTTCGATGAACAGTTGATCCACTTCTTCAATGCCGACAAACTGCAACACTTGTTTGACATACTGAGAAGAAAAGTCTTTGCCGTTGAAGGTTCCGCCGTTGGATTGGATGTGGAGGGCTTTTTTACCCAATGCCATACCTACAGAGCCATTTTCGGTGTAACGGAAGGTTTTTCCTGCTACACAGATGGTATCAAACCAGGATTTCAGCCGGCTAGGAATATTCAAGTTCCAAAGCGCATTGGTGATTACGACTTTATCGGCAGCCAAAAATTGTTGCGTCGCCTGATCAAAAGCTGTCAATTTTTCTTGTTGGCTTTCTGACAAGGATTGGAAAGCATCACCTTGTCGCAGTTGCTGCCAGGCCAGCAAAATTTCACCGTCGATTTCAGGAATAGTCTGTTCATAAAGATCGACGCAAGTTATCGTATCTTGGGGATTTGCCCGTTGATAATCTTCCAAAAATTCTTCAAAAATACGGACAGAACGGGAAGATTCTCTGGTCATTGGGTGGGCTTTGATTGCTAAGAGTTGGCTCATGTTCAGTCTCCTTTATGGTTACATATGAATCTGGCAATCATCTTAAAATAACTACTTAAATATGACAAGATTTGTGCTTGTCTACTTTTTCACTTATTTGTGAAATGTAAATTCATATAAAAGTTTAAAATAAAGAAATTTTATTGCGAAGAAGTTGCTTTTTTTGTATCATAAATTAAGAAGCTGAAAAAAGCAGAGACTGCGATGAATAATAGGAGGTCCACGATGAAAGCAATCGACTTGGACAAATTAACCACTGAAAGACGCAACAATGACACCTTTGATTTGGATCAAATGACTGTCGCTGAAGCATTGGGAAAAATGAATCGAGAAGACCATAAAGTAGCAGAAGCCGTAAAAAAACAACTACCTGCTATTCAGCCGGTGATTGAAGCCGCTGTTGCTGCCTTTGAAAAAGGAGGACGCCTTATTTATATAGGAGCTGGAACCAGTGGGCGGCTGGGTGTATTGGATGCCGCCGAATGTGTGCCAACATTTGGTGTTGATCCAGGACTAGTCATTGGCTTGATTGCTGGTGGACAAGAAGCGATGACAGTTGCCGTTGAAGGGGCAGAAGATGATCCTGACTTAGGCAAAACTGACCTGCAGAAACTCGCGTTGACTGCAAAAGATCTGGTAATCGGAATTGCTGCCAGCGGTCGAACACCGTATGTCATCGGTGGTTTGGATTATGCCACTCAAATCGGCGCGACCACTGCGTCAATCGCTTGCAATCCAGAAGCTGAGATTTCACAGCACGCCACTTTTCCTGTGGAGGTAGACTGTGGGCCGGAATTTCTTACCGGATCGACACGACTGAAGGCTGGCAGTGCACAAAAGATGATCCTGAACATGATCTCTACAATCGCTATGATTGGAATCGGAAAAGTATACAATAATTTGATGGTAGATGTGCGACCAACGAATGAAAAACTAATCGAACGCAGCAAGCGAATCATCATGGAAGCTACTGATGCAGACTACGACACAGCGGCTATTTATTTTGAAGAAGCTGATAAAAACGTCAAACTGGCTATCGTTATGCTTTTGACGGGAGCACCAAAAGCAGAAGCAAAACGCCGCCTGCAAGCAGCAAAAGGTTTTGTGCGCAAAGCAACGGAAAACGAGGAAGGGTAGGCAAAAAGCTGCCCAGTAAGTAAAAAAGCCGCGGCAACCGATTTTACGAGTTGCTGTGGCTTTTTTATTGAAACTATTTTTCATGGGGTGAATTCTACAAGTACGTTTCTCGATAGTCCTGCACACTTTGATAAGAGCGGTGGATCCGTTGGGCATTTTTTTGATCTTTGCCGATGTAGATATAAAACAATAAATCAATGGCCAAAAGATGAGCAATGATTGAGTTGGTGGCGGCACTGCGCAAATCGGATTCCTTGCCGCGGGAAACTTGCAGCGAGACGTCACCTAATTTACTAAGCGGATTGTGACCTAAGCGAGTCAGGGTGATGACTGGGATGCCCAGTTTCTTTGCAGTTTCCCCCAAATGTAAGATTTCGGGAGTAACACCAGTGTTGGAAATCAACCAGAGTAAGGAGTTGTCGCCGGCATTTACCAACTGGGGCAAAAGAGCGTTGTAGTCGTTTTCCACCGTCACGGGCTTTCCTAATCGACTCCACTTCTGGCGGATATCGACAGCCACCAACTCGGAAGCACCGACGCCGGCTACAAATAAGCGTTCTTTGCTGCGAATCAGCTGAATTGCCGCTAGTAATTCTTCTTCTTGCAGGATGTCAGATGTTTCCTTCACGGTAACCTGGGCATTGCGGGAAAACAATCGTTTCAGCTCATCAACAGAAGCCTCGGGATCCAAATCGGCGTAGCCTTTCCCGAGAGCGGGTTGTTGGTTGTCGACTGAAAGCTGCATTTTGAAGTCGGCCAAGCTTTGAAAACCAACTTTTTTCGCAAAACGAACCACGGTGGGGGCACTAATCTTAGCTGCTTGTCCCAACTGTTCAGCAGTCATTGAAGGAACTTTGTCTGCGTGGGTTTTGATGTATGCAAACAGACTAGCTTCTGCCGTGGAAAGTTCACCTTGCATGCTTTCAATGCGACTCAAGACACTCATGTATGTTCTCCCTTTCAAAAACAAGAAATTTTTAAGAAATTCGATCCCTTTGCTGCCAATCCTTTGGGCAACAAGATCACCTACAGTATAACATATTCAAAGCTTTTTCCACCGCCGCTAAATGCCCTGCTTCTATTGAAAAACACTTGCCTTTTCGGTAGGTTTCCGGTAAAGTATTAGCTGTGTGCAGAACACACCAACTGCTGCTTGGTTTGACGATTCACCAACGTGATACTCAGCTGCAGGGGACAAACAGAGAAAGAGGTGAAAAAAATGGCAATTTCAAAAGAACGCAAAAACGAAATCATCAAACAATTCGCACGTTCTGAAGGAGATACTGGTTCTCCAGAAGTTCAAATCGCTGTTTTGACTGAAGAGATCAACGAACTGAATGCGCATATCCGTGTTCACAAGAAAGATCACCACTCACAACGTGGTTTGATGAAGAAAGTCGGTCATCGTCGTAACTTGTTGGCATACTTGCGTAACAAAGACGTGGCTCGCTACCGCGAATTGATCCAAGCTTTGGGATTACGTCGTTAATTATGAGAAGAGCGAGGTTCACATTGAATCTCGCTCTTCTTTGTATGGTTTAACAGGCCAAAAGCAGTAAGGTGAAGCTGCAAACGGCCACATCACAGCCTGTGACAGGCGGTGTATTCAACTACTAACCAAAGAAAAGCAGTCAATCCCTGCGAGAGACAAAAAAACTCCGGGAACAATGGCTGAGATTCGCTGTTTTTCTTTGTTTAGTAGCGAAGGCCCGCTAGTCACAGAGAAACGGAGCATAAGATGACGAAACAAGTATTTGAAACGACCTGGGGCGGACGCCCGCTGAAAGTTGAAATCGGCCAAATGGCAAAACAAGCCAATGGCGCAGTTTTGGTTCGTTACGGCGACACTGTCGTATTGAGTGCGGCAGTCGCCTCAAAAGAAGCCAAAGACTTTGACTTCTTCCCTTTGACGATCAACTATGAAGAAAAAATGTATGCTGTCGGTAAGATTCCTGGTGGCTTCATCAAACGAGAAGGCCGTCCATCCACTGATGCGACATTGACTGCTCGTCTGATTGACCGCCCAATCCGCCCAATGTTTGCGGAAGGTTTCCGTAATGAAGTCCAAGTCACTAACATTGTTATGAGTGTGGAACAAGACTGCTCACCAGCGATGGCAGCAATGTTGGGTTCTTCATTGGCATTGTCGATTTCTGACATTCCATTTGACGGGCCAATTGCAGGTGTCGAAGTGGGTCGGGTCAATGGCGAATACGTCTTGAACCCAACTGTTGCCCAAAGTGAAGAAACAGATATCGACTTGACAGTAGCTGGAACCAAGCACGCCATCAACATGGTGGAATCCGGCGCGAAAGAAGTTTCTGAAGATGATATGCTAGGCGCATTGCTCTTTGGTTTTGATGCGATCAAAGAACTGGTTGCCTTCCAAGAAGAAATCGTTGCTGCTGTTGGCAAACCCAAGATGGAAATCAAGTTGTTGCAAGTCGATGCAGACTTGAAAAAAGACGTCTATGACCAATATTACTCTGTTATGAAAACAGCCGTCATGACTGAAGAAAAACTTGCCCGTGAAGACGAGATTGAAAAGGTTAAAGAGATTGTTAAAGAGGTTTACGGCGAAAAATTTGCTGAAGATGAAAACAGTGACCAGATTGCCAAAGAGCTGAAACAAATTGCTGAAGATCTGGAAAAAGATGTGGTTCGGGAACTGATCACTATCGACAAAATCCGCCCTGATGGCCGTAAATTGGATGAAATCCGTCCGTTGGCTTCAGAAGTTGGCTTACTGCCACGGGTACACGGTTCCGGCTTGTTCACACGGGGACAAACACAGGCTTTGTCAGCTTGTACGTTGGCGCCTTTGGGTGAACACCAGATTATTGACGGGTTGGGTGTGGAAGATTCCAAACGGTTCATCCACCACTACAACTTCCCACAATTTTCTGTTGGGTCTACCGGTCGTGCCGGCTCTCCCGGACGTCGTGAAATCGGGCATGGTGCCTTGGGTGAACGGGCATTGTTCCAAGTCATCCCGGATGAAACTGAATTTCCTTACACCATTCGTCTGGTAGCAGAAGTCTTGGAATCAAATGGTTCTTCTTCACAAGCGTCAATCTGTGCTGGTACGTTAGCATTGATGGATGCCGGTGTACCAATCAAAGCGCCAGTCGCCGGGATTGCGATGGGCCTGGTTTCTGATGGGGAAAACTACACCATCTTGACAGATATCCAAGGGCTGGAAGATCACTTGGGCGACATGGACTTTAAAGTAGCTGGTACCCGCGATGGGATCACTGCGTTGCAAATGGACATCAAGATTCAAGGAATCACTGAACAGATTTTGACAGAAGCTTTGGCACAAGCTAAAAAAGCTCGTTTTGAAATCTTGGAACAGTTGCAATCTACATTGGCAGAACCTCGTAAAGAGTTGAGCCCTTACGCACCGAAGATTGAAATGATCCAAATCGACCCTGAGAAGATCAAAGTCGTGATCGGTAAAGGCGGCGAAACTATCAATGGAATCATTGATGAAACTGGCGTGAAGATCGACATCGATCAAGAGGGTAAAGTTTCCATCGCTTCATCTGATGCTGAAGCAATTCAAAAAGCAATCAAGATCATCGAAGAACTCACAAAAGAAATCAAAGTCGGCGAAGTTTACTTAGGTAAAGTTGTCCGGATTGAAAAATTTGGCGCCTTTGTCAACTTGACCAAAGGCAAAGATGGCTTGGTTCATATTTCCCAATTGGCCAACGAACGGGTTAACAAAGTCGAAGATGTTGTAAAATTGGGCGATGAAGTCTTGGTGAAAGTGACTGAGATTGATCGTCAAGGTCGAATCAACTTGTCACGCAAAGTCTTGTTGAAAGATGACACACAAGAAGCACCGAAAGCTTAAATGAGAAACGAGACTGGGACAATCCTCCAGTCACCGGCCTCCAAAGCTTACACTACCCAATATGAGCCTCAAAAAGCCAAGTCACTTCCATTAAAAACAGTGGAAGCGACTTGGCTTTTTATTGTTCGGCCAAGATAGGCGCTTTTCTCGTGCTACGAATCGGTATTATCCCCCTTTGCTTTTAGGGTAAAAAGGTTTTGGGGAAAACGATTGCTGCGAAATAGAGTACATTTTCAGTGAGGTGAAGAAAATGTATGAACTGCTTTTGGAAAAGGAAGAGAGATTGTTTTTTGCATTGTATCAACAGTTGAAACGGCAGAACTACAGCAACATAGATGACCTTTGCCTACATTTAGGCGTGACGGCGCCGACACTTTTACAAGGTGTGCGCAATTTTCAAATCAAGGGCTATCATTTGAAGTTGGGCATGGATATCGTCAAAGACGGCCGACGCTTATATTTACTGACTCGAAGGGAGTTTAGTGAACGGCGGCTGTTCACCTGCCTATTAGAAAAGAGTATCGGACTGGAATTGTTGCTGGAAATGTGGCGTCATCCCAGCTGCAGCGCTCCAGAACTGGCGAAAAAGACCTACCATAGCTGCCAGACTGTCCGACGGCGGTTACGAGGGCTGGAGGCGTTGTTAGCGTGTTATAATCTGCGCATCGTTTTAGAAAAACGCCCCATGTTGCAAGGTGCCGAGGCTCAGATTCGCTTTTTTTACCTGCATGTACATATTTTGTTAGAAGAACCCCTTTATCGCAGCGAGGTAAGCGAAGTTTGGGGGCGAATTGTTTCATTATCAGAAGAGCGACTCGCACGGCGATTTCGAGTGAAGAAGGCCTGGTTCAATCGACAATACGTCAATAAAACGTTAGGCTTGGCGGATTATTGTCTGAATGAGCGAGGGTATCGCTTTTTATGGCAACAGCTATTAGGGTTGGAGCCTATCTGGCTAAAGAAACCATTTTGTGAAGTACTCAGTCAGTATTTCAAATTTGATGATAAGCTGGCTAAAAAGCAAGCGGGGATCAGCAGGGATCTCTATCGTTTGCATTTGATGGCACATCTTTTTCATGGTGATCTAACCGTTTCCTTTACCCGCGAGCAGGTCTTGGATACAGCGGCAAAACGATTGGAGCGATTGTTTCGTGACAAACTCCCGGGTTATCCACAATTGTTGGCTAAGCATCCGGAGCTGCCGCTATGTTATGAGATGATCTTACGACGGTACCGATTGGAAGAAGCGGAGTCTCCGCTGACGATTGTGATTTAAGAATAAGCAAAAAGCCACAGAGCTGTGTGAAATCATGGGCATCTTGCACAGCTCTTTTTATTTGCAGTAACAGAAAATAACTACTGGTTGTTCAAGACTTTTTTTGGCAGGTAAGGTAGAATAATAAGTATAACAAGTGACAGTCTAAGTGTAACCGTTACCAAAGGAGGAAGTGCCATGGGATTGTTCCAACGGCTGTTCGGTAAAAAGAACACGATGCCGGAAATTTCAGAAGAACAGCCTTCAGTTCTCAAGCAACCAGTGATTGAAGAGGAATTGTCTGGTTGGGTGGAAGTTCCATTTTATGTGGATGCCCCTGACGTGGAAAAAGAGCTGGTGACAGTGATTGCTACAGCGATTGCTGCCGGCGATCAATCGACTAGTGAATTTCGAGTGAAAAAGATTCAAGCAAAGAATCCGGAGGCGCAACTGGTCAGTCTGATTGCTGCGGGAATTGCTGCCGGAGACCAACCGGAAACAAGATTAGCTGTGAAAAAAATTTATAAACGACCGTAGATGGGGGAGACACATATGTTACGAAAATTTAAAATCACGATTGATGGAAAAGAATACCTGGTTGAGATGGAAGAAATCGGTGGCGTACCACAACCTACAGCACCGGCACCCGCAACAGCACCTGTAGCGCCGGCACAACCGGCCCCGGCCCCTGCTGCTGAAGCAACACCCGCGCCGACGCCCGCGCCAGCTGCTGGTGGGACGGATGATGCCATGGGAGCACCGATGCCAGGAACGCTGTTGAAGATTTTGGTAAATGTAGGGGACAGTGTCAAAGAAAATCAGCCGGTGATGGTTTTGGAAGCAATGAAGATGGAAAACGAAATCGTTGCCCCACATGATGGCACCGTGACTGGCATTCATGTCAGCCAGGGAGATATAGTCAATCCCGGACAGCCACTGCTGACTATTTCATAGAAAAGGGGCACTCGCGATGACAAAAACGATACGATTTATGGAGACAGTCTTACGAGACGGCCAGCAGAGTCAGATCGCTACTCGGATGCCCACCAGTGACATGCTGCCGATTTTGAAGACGATGGATGAAGCAGGCTTTTATGCGCTGGAAATGTGGGGGGGCGCCACCTTTGATTCCTGCCTGCGCTTTTTGAATGAGGACCCGTGGGAACGTCTACGCAAGATTCGTTCTGAAATCAAAAATGCCAAGCTGCAAATGCTGCTGCGAGGCCAGAATTTATTGGGTTACAAAAATTATGCTGATGATGTGGTACGGGAATTTGTGACTAAATCAATCGCAAACGGCATTGATGTGGTTCGAGTCTTTGATGCATTGAACGACACGCGTAATTTGCGGACTTCCGTTGAAGCCTGTAAGGAAGCGGGAGGCCATTGCCAGACCGCAATTTGTTACACCACCAGTGATTTTCACACAGTGGATTATTTTGTTAAATTGACCAAGGAGATGGCTGCGTTAGGTGCAGATTCTATCTGTATCAAAGACATGGCTGGCGTGCTGACCCCAGGAACGGGATTTGAGTTAGTGAGCCGCATCAAAGAGGCAGTGGATCTGCCACTACAGGTGCATACCCATGCCACTGCCGGAATCAGCGAAATGACCTATCTGAAATGTGCCGAAGCCGGTGCGGACATCATTGATACCTGTATCTCTTCTTTTTCCGGTGGAACCAGTCAGCCGGCAACAGAGTCGGTGGCTATCGCATTGGAGGGAATGGGGTTTGTTACTGGATTAAAGCAAGACAAGCTGGAGACGATTGCAGATCATTTCGACCCAGTACGGGATCGTTTTCGAAAAGAAGGACTGTTGAATCCTAAAGTCAAAGACACGGAGCCAAAGTCTTTGGTGTATCAAGTGCCTGGCGGTATGTTGTCCAATCTCTTGAGCCAGCTGACAGAACAAGGCAATGCTGACAAATATGAACAAGTTTTAAAAGAAGTGCCGAAAGTTCGGGCGGATCTAGGTTATCCGCCGCTGGTCACCCCCTTGTCGCAAATGGTAGGGACTCAGGCACTGATGAATGTGTTGTCTGGTGAGCGCTATAAACTGATACCAAAAGAAATCAAAGACTACGTGAAAGGCCTGTACGGCAAACCACCGGTAGCCATTGCGCCGGAGATGGTCAAAAAAATTATCGGGGATGAGCCCGTCCAAGCCCTGCGTCCTGCTGATCTCCTGCCGCCTGAAATGCCAGGCTTTGAAGCGGCGATAAAAAAATACGCCCGCTCCACTGAAGATGTTTTGAGCTATGCGGTATTCCCACAACAAGCCAAAGACTTTCTTGGTCGTCGGGAAGATCCATTTTACGATGTGCCGGTGCAACAGGTGGCCGTCCATTTAGAAGTCTGAAAGCCAAAGGGAATGTGACATAAGTAATTTCCAAGTGCTAAACAGCGGCTGTTTAACCACAATTAATAAAAAGTATACGGATGAGGAAAAAAATGTGACGATCTTGATGTCTTAGTCCGTAGAGAGAACATTACCATACGTGTCAAGAGAAAAAAGTGAATTAGGCTGACTTCCCTTGATGAAATCAAGGGAAGTCAGCCTTTGAAATTTTTAGCAATGAAAAGCCGATTATCTTCCAATGATTCTAATGGAAGATAATCGGCTTTTGCTTGCGGCTCACGTTTGGTAGTGTTCGGTTCGTAGGACGGTGGCTCAACTATTGCCACATTTCCTTTTGGATAGTCCGCTTCAACAGATTAATTGGTTTCACTTGGTAGTAAGATTGTTTGCCGGCTACCATCATCATAGGCATAGACTTCTTTGGGAAGATCGGCAGAATAAGGGAATGGCAAATCTATAGCCATTTCTACTTCACTGTCTTCTTGAGAAAAGTGCATCGTGACCTGACCGTTATTGTCAATCAAATCAAAGGTAATCAAATTATTCAATGGGATCACACCTTTTAGATCCAGATCAATAATCACCCAGATGCTGTCGATGAGTTCACCCGGCATACTGGAGACGATGCCCACGGAGGCATAACGGCTACGGTGACTGTCAAATACTTCGTACATAAAAAAACCTCCCGGATATGATGAAGAGCTGAACGTGGCGCAGGCCCTTTCTCGCTCTTGCAACATCTTTAAATTCACACTTATTAAAAGAAAGCAGGGTTTCTACCAATATGATACTTGAAACCTGCTAAAATGGGAAAGAAATTGTCTTGTTGTTTAAAAATGTACAAAATCATCGCAGACCAAAACTTTAGCTAGGTTACTTTCCGTCTTCTGATAAATGCTTACGACAATACAGATAAAAAAGCAGGCCAACGACTGTTCCTGATAACTGAAGGGCAGCCACTCCATCAAAACGCCGCTCTACGATTAGACGATAACCCAGCAACAATAAAAAAGCGACTATTAAAATTAAACTAATGCTGATCCAAAAATTCCAAAACTTTTTCATAAAAGCTCCTCTTTAACCTAAGAAACGACACCTGCCAGAAACTTTTCTTTATTTAAGTGTAACCTGTCAGTATGTATCTACAAAGAGATAAATATCGTTATGATTGAAGGCTTTCCTCTCAGCGACGACGTTTTTTTAAGGGACCTTTGATAGGAAAAATGGGCTTTTCTTGGAAGGATGATTGAATTGGCGACAAGCCAAAATAGGCGACCAGCTTGAGATTTTTCTCAAAAAAGTATCTTCGTAAAAAAAGCCTGCGTCGAAAGGGATTCGACGCAGGACCAGTTTATTGATTTAATTGGTTGCAGAAAAGTTATTCGGCTTCTTTTTCACCGATTACCTCTGGTTGTGGGCTTTCACCGGCTTCATCATCTGCTGGTTCTTCAGCTTGTGGTTCCATGATGGCAACGATTTGTTCTTCACCGTCTGTTACGATGGTGTAGTCGGCAGCTTTTGGCAGATCAGCTACTGTCAATGAGTCACCGATTTCCAAATTGGTGATGTCTACTTCTACCCGTTCAGGCAGTTTGTCTGGTGTAGCAGATACCACGACGCTGTACAGGTTTTGGGCAACGACACCGCCGGATTTGGCACCGACAGATTCACCCACCAGCAGAACTTCTGCTTCTACTTCGGTTTCTTCTGTCATATTTACAGACAAGAATTCTACGTGAGTCAACGCACGAGTAAAGGTATCTGCTTGGGTTTGTTTGATCAGTGTATTGACTTTTTTACCGTCAACATTCATAGTGATTACGGTATTGGCACCATGTTCCCGCAGGATTTTTTCCAAATCAGCTGCTGAAACGGCTATTGGTGTACTTTCTACTTGGTAGCCATTGATAATGGCAGGAACTTTTCCTTCATGACGCAATTGATTGCGTAGGAAACGGGGACGTACGGGTCTCTTTTCAACTGTTAATGATACTGACATAACTAAATTCCTCCTAAATTTGTTTGCCACAGGGGCATTCATTTTTAAAAGCAAATCTCGTTACTCTGCACATCTCAGTGGTGCGTACAAAAAGTACACAAAAAAGGTAGTTGAGGACACAACTACCCAGCTTAAAGTCAAGTTCAACTTCGCCACCAGGCATAACACTGTGTGAGCAAGATGTATTTACTTTACTAATTAACCTTAGGACGATTTTTCAATTAAGTCAAGGGAAGTGCTGTCGGCGCTTTTCAATAATCAAAAATATCAGTGCTTTTTTTCGCAGAGAAAAGCTCTGTCAGCGTGGTCAGCACAGGCTGCAATCCAGATAAGAAGAGGGGCAAAAAATGCGTTTGGACAAATTGATCGAAGCGGAACTGAAAACCAGCCGCAAGACATTAAAGCGGCTTTTTTTAACTGGACAAGTGCGAATTGATGGTCAACGAGAACTTCAAGAAAACCGCAACGTGGATTCTCGACTTCATAAGATTGAGGTTGCCGGTCGTCAATTAGTGACCAATGATGTCTATTTTTTGATGAACAAACCGGCAGGAGTCGTCACTGCCAACCGCGATGGCGAACATCAGACAGTGGTGGATTTATTGAATGCTGCGGATCGCCTGGCAGGAATTTATGCTGTTGGTCGGCTGGATCGTGATACCGAAGGACTGTTATTGCTGACCAATAATGGCCAGTTGGGTTTTGAACTACTGCATCCTTCGCGGAAGGTGAGTAAAACTTACGAAGCAGTCGTGAACGCAAAAGTGACTGAAACCGATGTAGCAGCCTTTGCCAAAGGGATTGTCTTTGACGGTGGTGAAGTCTGCAAGCCGGCGGAACTGAAACCGCTGTGCTATGATGAGAAAAGAGGCTGCAGCCGTGTCCAGCTGACTATCACCGAGGGCAAATTTCATCAAGTGAAGAAGATGTTTTTAGCTTGCGGTAAAAAAGTCATCTATTTACAGCGAAGGAACATGGGGCCGTTGCAGCTGCCCAAAGAGTTGCAAACAGGCAGCTACCGCGAACTTTCTGAAGCAGAACTTCAAAAGTTAAAGCCTTATTTTAGATAAGAAGAGAGTGAACAAGATGAATTATCGTAATCTGCTATTTGACGTGGACGATACCCTGTTGGATTTTAAAGCAGCGGAAGACCAGGCATTGAAGCAGCTTTTCGCAGAGACGGGAGTTGATTGGTCTCAAGACTTAAAAGAACGTTACCAGGCAGTGAATCATCAACTGTGGCAGGAATTTGAACAAGGACAGCTTTCCCGAGACGAGGTGACCGGCGGACGTTTTGGGCGCTTTTTTGCCACCCTCGACCGAGAAGTAGACAGTCAGGCAATGGATCGCCAGTACCGCTACTATTTAGCTCAAGGCAGCCAACTGTTGGAAAATAGTAAGGAAATCGTTGCTGACTTGGCAAAAAAAGCGGATTTGTACGTAGTAACCAACGGTGTCTCTGAGACACAGTATAGCCGTTTGCGGGCAGCTGGACTCTTGCCTTATTTTAAAGATATTTTTGTTTCTGAAGATACTGGCTATCAAAAACCGATGCGGGAGTATTTTGACTTTGTTTTCAAACGAATCCCTAATTTTGAAAAGCAACAGACTTTGATTATCGGTGATTCATTGACCTCTGATATCAAAGGCGGACAGACGTCGGGCATTGATACTGTGTGGCTCAATCCACACGCACAGCCGTTATTGCCGATGATTCGACCAACCTATGAGATTCGCCACTTGCAGGAACTTTATCAAATCTTATCTTGATTGCCTGCTGCAGGCCCTTGTTGACGACGTTTTCTTGTAAAAGTTCTGTTTCTTTCATGGAAAAACATAGCTTTTTCCCGGCTTTTTATTATAATGTTACGTAGCCTATAATTAAAAAGGAGAAACCACATGCCAGAAACCAAACCCATCCTAATCGGGGTCACCGGCGGCTCCGGGAGCGGTAAGACCAGCGTCAGCCGAGCAATCTTCAACAACTTTCCTGATCATTCCATCATGATGCTTGAACAGGATTCTTATTACAAAGACCAATCAGAGCTCAGTTTTGAGGAGCGGCTGAACACGAACTACGACCATCCTTTTGCCTTTGACACCGATCTGTTGATCGCCCATATTGAAAAACTGATGAGTTATGAAGCGATTGAAAAGCCGGTTTACGATTATGTGGCTCATACCCGTTCGACGGCGACAATCTTGCAAGAGCCCAAAGAAGTCATTATCTTAGAAGGGATTTTGATTTTGGAAGACGAGCGCCTGCGAGATTTGATGGATATCAAGATCTACGTCGATACTGACGATGATATTCGGATTATTCGTCGTATCAAACGAGACATGGAGGAACGAGGACGCACACTGGATTCGGTCATTGACCAATACTTGTCAGTAGTCAAACCCATGTATCACCAGTTCATCGAGCCAACTAAGCGCTACGCCGATATCATCGTACCGGAAGGCGGCGAAAATCACGTCGCCATCGATCTAATCGCGACAAAGGTTGGAACTTTTTTGAATCATGACTAATCAAGATTAAATTCAGGCGTTGTAAGGAGTTGAAACACTCTTTACAACGCTTTTTTGTAAAATTTCGAAAGCGTTTTTAAAATTTGTTGATAGTATATACCGAATAGTATATACTAAATTTCAAAAGATGAACAAGGAAGGTAACTATGGATAAAGGTGTAGGGCGCAAGTTGTTGGTGGCGCTAGCGTATAGTGTGATCTCGTCAGTGGGCTTGAATATGTTCTGGTTGCCAGGAAACATCTACGCAAATGGGATTACTGGTTTGTCACAACTCTTGGTTCAAGTGCTGGAAGATCAGCTGGGGATTCAATTGACGATTCCGGCGTTGGTATTGGTGTTCAATTTGCCATTATTAGCTATCGCCTGGCAAAAAATTGATCGGAAGTTTACCTTGTACACGGTTTTTGCTGTAGTGGTGACGTCCTTTGTAATGAAGCTGGTACCGGTAATTACTTTGACTACTGATCCGGTAATTTGTGCGGTATTTGGCGGGGTGCTCCACGGATTTTCAGTGGGGCTGACTTTGAACAGCGACTTTTCTACTGGCGGTTTGGACATTATTGGTATTTTGGTGAAAAAGGCAACGGGTCGAAGTATCGGCAGTTTTTTTATTGCCTTTAACGTGACCTTGCAGTTTTTCGCAGGATTGCTGTATGGGTGGCAATTTGCCTTTTACAGTGCTGCCGCCGTTTTTATCAGCGGACGGGTGGTAGATTATGTGAATGCCAAGCAAAAACGGGTCCAGCTGATGATCGTAACAGAGCATTCCCAGCAGGTAGCCGGCTCGTTGCAAGCGAGCTTGACGCGGGGAATTACGATTATCAATGATGTGGAGGGTGCCTTCGATCATCAAGAGAAAAAGTTGTTGATGATGGTGGTTTCACAGCGGGAGCTCAAAAAAGTCAAAGAGACGATCCATCAGGCAGACCAGCAGGCGTTTGTTTCAGTGGCTTCTGGGGTGAGCACGAATCGGGTCTTTTATGAGTGGTAAATGGATACAAAAAAGAAAGGGTGAGGCAAATGAAGAAGTTAACAGCCTTTCAACAAGTAGCGGCAGAATTGCGAGAGAAAATCAATAGCGGAAAGTACCAGCCGGGGCAAAAGCTGCCGTCAGAATACGAATTGGCGGAAATCTTTCAAGTGAGTCGTTTGACAGTACGCAAAGCAGTAGCGGTTTTGATTGATGAGCATCTATTGGCAAAAGAACCCGGTAGAGGCACCTACGTGATGCGGCCAAGTAAGATTTCCAGTGGCTCAGGGGGCTTGCAGGGGTTTACTGAAAAGGCATTAGAAGAAGGTCGTGAGCCCCGGACAAAAGTTTTGAGCTGCGAGGTGGCAACAAGGATTCCTGAAAAGGTGACTGCTTTTTTTGGTGAAGAAAGAGCTAATAATCACTTGGAACCGCTGCTGCATCTCAGCCGTCTTCGATTTTTAGAAAATGAACCGATGACAGTGGAAGATTTATACTTGCCACAGCGCTATTTACCAGTTGTGTCTGATGAATTATTAGAAGGTTCTTTGTTTCGTGAGTTGGAAAAACAAGTGGAGATTGGCTACTCTCATCAAGAGGTAGAAGCAGTTTTGGCAGATGAGCAGTTGGCCCAGTTGCTGCATTTGCCTGAGGGGGCGCCACTATTGTTGGTTCATTCCCTCACGTATTCACCAGACGGACGACCAATTTTGTATGATACGTCGTTTTATCGTGCAGACAAATATACCTTTCGAAATACATTGCAGAGGAAGCGGTACCGATGAGAAATTATAAAGAACTGACAGAAAATAATTGGCCGGAATTTCTCGGTGTTTTAAAACAAATGATGCAGATTGCCAGCGTGAAAGGTGAGCCAGCACCGGGGGCACCTTTTGGCAAAGAGCCTCGTCGGGGAATGGACCTGGCAATGACATTAGGGCAGAGCTGGGGCTTTGAAACCGGAGTTGTAAACAACGCGGTAGGCTATGTCCAATGGTCGGGAAAAAACTCGGCTGACGGGCATCAGAAAAAAGCGGTAGCAGCCAACGACGAACCAGACAGAGAATATATTGGAATCGTTGGGCATCTGGATGTGGTGCCGGCAGGGGAAGGTTGGCATTTTCCACCCTTTGATCTGACGGAAAGCGACGGGGTACTTTATGGTCGTGGCATTCTTGACAATAAAGGGCCAATCATGAGCTGCTTTTACGGAATGAAGGTACTTAAAGACGACGGTTTTGTGCCGGATAAAACACTGCGGATTTTATTTGGTACCGACGAGGAGAGTGGAATGTCAGACATTCCTTTGTATCTGGAGCAAGAAGCACCACCAGTATTTGGCTTCACCCCCGACTGCAAATACCCAGTCGTCTATGGGGAGCGGGGCGTGGTAGGAGTGACGATTACCACAGATTTTGAAGCAGCAGAATTGGCCGAATTGTCAGAAGTAGTAGGGGAGCAAAACCGGGCCAGCGTACCTAATCAACTATCAGTGACATTGACCGGTACTGGAGAAACAATCCAAGTCAATGGCAAGCGTTCCCCCAGCAATGCACCGGAACTAGGTGAAAATGCAATTACCCTTTTGGCAGGCAAGCTATCGGCGTGTGAAGCATTGTCCGCTCGGTTACGGGCTTACTTTAGTTGGTTGTACGATAGTTTTCATGAAAAACATTACGGTGAAGGGATCAATCTGGCGTTGGCAGATGCAGATTCTGGAAAGCTGATTTTGACACCGGTCACTTTTCAAAAGCTCAATGACACGCAATTGGCGTTGTCCCTGTCCTTTCGTTATCCGGTGACGGTAACGGAAGCAGAAGTGATAAGCGGTATGCAACAGGCATTGTTTGAGGGGGCGCATTTAGCGGTGACTCGCAGTATGCCGGGGATCATGAAGGACAAAGAAGGGCCGGAAATCCGCAAGCTGACAGCCATCTATGAAGCAGCAACCGGTGCAGATGGCACGCCAGTAACGACTACCGGTGGGACCTATGCCCGCAAGATGCCCAATATCATTGCCTTTGGTCCATCATTTCCGGGGCAAAAAGGAATCGCCCACAACAAAGATGAATACATGGCAGTGGCGGATCTCAAAAAAAATATGGAAATTTACATGGCAGCAATCGAAGCTTTGACCATTAATGACTAATCTGTGCCAGAAAGCTTCAGTAAGAAATGGGTGCTGATTGTCAAAATTAGAGGTTTTGGCGGCTATGGGGAAATCATCAGATAAGCAAATAAATACTTTAAATCGAACAGAAACGAGGAAACAATCATGTGGGGAATTATTGCAACGTGGCGGATGGCTCACGACGGTGTTTTGGCAGCAAAAAAAATGCTGGAGGCGGAGGCTTTTGCCGGGGATGCGATGGAAACGGCCATCAAATCAGTCGAGGATTATCCGTTTTATAAATCAGTCGGCTATGGCGGGTTGCCAAATGAAAACGGCATATTGGAAATGGATGCAGCCTATATGGACGGCGACACGTTTGCTATCGGTGCTGTAGCGGGAATTACAGACGTAGCCAATCCTATTTCAGTAGCACGAAAATTGAGCCATGACAAATTTAACAGCTTTCGCGTCGGTGACGGAGCTACTCAATATGCGATGTTGGAAGGCTTTGAGCGAAAAAACATGTTAACGGAGCGGGCCAAAAAAATCTGGGAAAAGCGCTGTGAAGAAATCGCTAAGACCAATCTGAGTCCTTATGACGGCCACGATACAGTGGGAATGGTCTGTTTGGACAAGCAGGCACGAATGACGGCGGGAACTTCCAGTTCGGGCTTGTTCATGAAGAAAAAAGGACGAGTTGGAGATTCGCCGTTGTCGGGTTCGGGATTTTATGTGGATGCCGAAGTAGGTGGCGCGGCGGCTACCGGTTTGGGAGAAGACTTGATGAAGGGCTGTCTTTCTTATGAAATCGTCCGCTTGATGGCGGCGGGCCTGACGCCACAGCAAGCGTGTGACAAAGCGGTCTACGAGTTTGCGGATACTTTGACTAGACGCTATGGTAAGGCGGGGGCTTTTTCGCTGGTGGCAATGAACAATGAAGGAGCCTGGGGAGTAGCAACCAATGTAGAATTCACCTTCAGCGTGGCAGTAAAAGACGGAACCTGTGGTATATTTATGGCCAATCCGGGACCAGATCATACCACTTTGATCCAACCAATCACACAGGAGTGGCTGGATGCTTATGAAAAGCGGATCAAAGCGCCGGTATAATCTTTTAAAGCGGCTAAAAACAACTGACTCATTGCTAAAGGAGCCCATACAGTAGCTTTTTGGTGAGAAGCAAGGATTGCCAGAATTAATTCGTGAAAAGATTGACAACTGCTGATTTCCTGTTATGATAAACAACATGCGATGAGCCGAAAAGTTGGCTTGATGCCGACGATTCAACCATAGCCGCAACGAGGTTCGCACCTCACCTGCCGGATTTGCAGGGTGGCTGAAGTGAAGGTAGTGGACGACCGGCACTTCTATCACCGTTATGGTGGTATTGGACAAAGCGAGCAGCCTTTGGGTTGCTCGCTTTTTTTGACTTCTGTTCGGGACGGTCTCTTTGCTCTTTGATGGAAGACCCTGTTATACTGAAAAAAACTGAGCTGCTGTTTTATGAAAGTCAGAGCAGTTGGTAAATTTCACGGAGGTGATCCAGATGATCCGTTACGGCATCATCAGTACTGCACAAGTCGTCCCTCGTTTTGTCGCCGGGGTCAAAGAAAGTCAAACAGGGACGGTGGTAGCCATCGCTTCCAGAGGTATTGAAAAAGCGCAGCAAGCCGCAGAAAAACTAGGGATTCCCCAAGCCTATGGCAGTTATGAAGAGCTGTATGCTGACCCTGCTGTTGATATCGTCTATATTGCGACTTACAACAAGGGCCATTATGACGCTGCCAAACAAGCCCTCATTGCCGGTAAGCCGGTGTTGTTGGAAAAGCCCTTCACTTTGAGTGCCGCAGAAGCAAAAGAACTTTTTGAGTTGGCACAACAGCGGGGACTATTTCTGATGGAAGCCCAAAAGTCCCTATTTTTGCCAGTGACACAGGCGGTTCGACAAGCTCTTCGCGAAGGGCGCATTGGCGCAGTAAAGAAAGTGGCTTCGGTTACGTCTTATCCGCATATCGACCACATCACCTGGTTTCATGATCTTTCAGCCGGTGGCGGGGCACTCCATAGTTCTGGCAGCTATCCGCTACAATATATGCAATACATCACTGATCGGAAAATTTCCGCAATCAGTGGCAATGCCATTTTGCCGGCAGGTGAAGGTGATCTGCAGACAGAGCTTTCACTAAAGCTGGCGCAAGATGTGCTGGCAGATATTTTTTTGACGGTGGAATTGGATCTGCCTAGCGGGATGACAGTGTATGGGACGAAAGGCGAGATTCATATTCCCAATTTTTGGAAGACCGATACCGCAACAATTCATACGGCCACCGGAGAAGAAGTCTTATCTTTCCCTTATCAAAGTGAGTTTGTCTATGAAATCACTCATGTGAATGAGTGCCTAGAAAAAGGATTGATTGAAAGTCCGGTAATGACTCATCAGCTGACGCTTGATACGGTAGAAAAAGTAGCCCGTCTCTATCAGCAGTGGCAACAATAAATTGACTATGCTGGAACAAAAAAACGTCTAGTCATCGTCCCCAGAAGCAAACAATAGCAAACGTGAGACTTCAAAAGCCAAGTCGCCTCCACTAAAAAACAGTAGAAGCGACTTGGCTTTTTCTTTTTCTCTTATTTCGTAGGGAAATGCGCCTGCTACGAACTCTGGCACAACTCCTTTTAGGAATTAGTGACAAAGCGGTCTTTTTGATTGCCGGCAAAAGCTATTTGATTGGCAATTTGATACGGAAGCTCACTCCTTGGGGCTGCCAATCGTGAACGGTGATTTTTCCTTTATGAGCGGTAACAATCTGTTTAGCAATCGCCAGACCCAGACCGTAGCCGCCGGTTTCTTTGCCGCGGGCTGGATCGGTTCGGTGAAAACGTTCGAAGATTTGCTTTTTCTCATCATCCGGGATTGAAGGGCCGGAATTTTTGACTTCCAAAAGCCAGTTATCACCACCAGAGATTTCAGATTGCAAGACGATTCTATCACCGGCCACCGTGTATTTTAGGGCATTGTCCAATAAGATCACCAGCAGTTGATGGATCTTGCCTTCATCGGCTGTTACTGGGACTTTGGCAAAATTTTCCACCAGTAAGTGTTTGTCTTCCAGTTGGGCAATTTCTTCAAAGGGTTTGATTAATTCATGAATGAAAGTTTCCGGCGAGAAAGACTGTCTATCCAGTGTTTCCTCATTGGCATCGCTGCGGGCAATGGTCAAAAGGTCGGTGGTCAAGCCGTTCAGTCGGCGGGTTTCGTTTAGCGCTTGGGCGATGCTTTCAGATTCTTCCAAAATGGTGCGATTTGGCTTGGTGAATAAGCGCTGTAGGGAGTTCTGAATGATGGTCAAGGGTGTTCGCAGCTCATGTGAGGCATTTTCAACGAATTCTTGCTGCTTTTGCCAAGCTGCCAAAACGGGTTTCATGTTCTGTTTGGAGATGAAATAACTGATGGCAATAGACAACAACCAAAAGACCACCATACATAAAATCAGGATTGTGCGAAAAGTACTCATCGATTCGGCGATTTGATCGGTATTTTCCAGAAACTGAACATAAGCCACATCGTCGTGGTCGGCATCTGGTAAGGAAATTGTTATTGAGTGGAAAGTCAACTTGGCCCCAGAGTTCTCGTTGCTGGCAACCTTGATTTCAGTGACAGCATTCAATTTTTCAGTATCCAGTTTCAGATTTTGCAGCTCATTGAAGCGGGCACCTAAAACGTCTTTATTCAATACTTTGCCGTCTGCAGACCACAAGACAACTTGAGAGTTGAAACGGTTGTTGGGGCCATTCCCTGATTGAGATTGGGGTGGTCGGGGCATGGTGGTGCCGGGATCTAAAAAAGGGTTGTCTTCTTGATACCGGTCAATTTCAATTTTGATTCGATCAGCATTTTCCGCCATTTGCTTTAAAGATTCATCTGTCTGTCGATAAGCAGAGCTTTGCAGAAGCTGCAAGATGATAAAACCTAATGCCAAGAAGATCGCCGCAAATGCTGCAACATTCAGTAAAAAGAAGTGCAACCGTTGTTTTCGTGACAGTTCATTAGTCAAAAGTGTTCCTCCTCTGATAGGTAGGCTGCAACAAGGACCGAAGGGAAAATTTCATCAAGACACGCGAGTTCGCTGTTACGTGAGACTTTCTAAAATATAGCCGACATTGCGCAGTGTTTTGAACTGCTTGTCCACTCCGCTGGGCTTTAAGTGCTTGCGCAGATGGCTCATATAGACTTCGACAACAGTCAGCGTGGTCTCGGAATCAAAGCCCCAGATTCGGTCAAAAATCTGTTCTTTGGTGATGATGACATCTTTGTTTTGAATGAAGTAGACCAAAAGCTCAAATTCCTTTCCTTGAATGGGCAGTGGTTCATTTTGCCAGGTCACTTCGTTTTTGGATAAATTGCAGGTGAGGGGACCAAAGGCTAAGGTATTTTCTTCGTATAGGCCCAATGAACGTTTCAGTAAAGCTTTGACTCGCAACGTCAATTCTTCTCGATAAAAGGGTTTGGTGAGATAGTCATCGGCCCCTTTTTGAAAGCCGGTCACCTTGTCTTCCAGTCCATCTTTGGCAGTCAGGATCAAAACAGGTGTCTGGATATTTTGCCCCCGCAGTTCTGCCAAAACTTGGTAGCCATTTTTTTCCGGCAGCATCAAATCTAACAAAATCAGATCATATACACCGGTTTCCGCCTCATATAAACCTTCCTCACCGTCATAAGCTTGGGTGATTTCACCGATGGGAGCCAAGATTTCCTTGATGTCCTCAGAAAGGGTTCGCTCATCTTCCACTACTAATAGTTTGATCATCCTTTTCACCTCGTTTTGCGGTCCCAGAGATCGCTGCATCTGTTCTGAATCCATTTTACCATTGTTGCCATAAGAACAGCTTAAATGGCTGTTGGCATATTTTTTTGAAGTTAAGTGACGCTTAAGAAAGGCTTATTAAAGTCGTCGGTATCAAAGAGACGCAGCTTTGTGTTAGCTGATGTTATCTTGATGGCTGTTAACAGCAACGGGATGGCTTAAAAAATTTTTTTATGATTTAAGCTAGGCTTAAGTCGCAGAAAATAAAATGATGCTACTAAAGTCAGATAGCGGTGTCACTAAGCGGAGATGCCGACTTGACTGTAAAGGAGAAATGATTATGAACTTTATCAAACGGGCTTTGCAGAGCTTATGGGCCAAAAAAGGCCGCAGCCTGATCTTAATTGGTGTTTTTTCGGCAATTTTGATCTTTGTTTTAGCAGGGTTGACCATCCGCAGTGCGGCTGATTCTGCGACTGATAATGCCAAAAAGAGCGTTGGTGCGACAGTCACCTTGAGCGCCAATCGACAAAATATGTTCAATCGCGACCAAGACAGTGACAGTAGTGAAGATTCGCGGCCGGATCCCAGCAGTTTTCAGATGACGCCGGTAAATCTTGCAGATGCTGAGAAGATTGCCGCACTATCAGGTGTGAAATCTTATTCTTTTGAAGTCAGCACGTCTGCTTCCAAAGGTGACGACATCGAGCCTATCTCCAGTGAAGATGAAGATGACAGTACCGAAGCCTCTGACGATTCCCAAGAAAGCCAACAAATGGGCGGCTTTGGCGGCATGGGCATGGGTGGCGGCAATATGGGGGGCATGGAGATGGGAGACTTCCAAATCACCGGTGTCTCTTCCAGTGCCGACTACAGCTCGTTTTCTGGTGGCACAGCCAAAATGACCGATGGGGAAGCGTTGACCGCAGAAGATGAAGGAACCGATAACGTGTTAGTGGAATCAGCGTTGGCAGAAGCCAATGACTTGTCAGTCGGCGATACGTTCACTTTGAAAGATGCGGATGACAAAGACGTCAAAGTAACCATCAAAGGAATTTATGAAACATCTGATGCCGGGACATCAATGGGAATGATGTTCAACTTTATGAATCCTGCCAATACGATTTTCTCTTCTTACACATTGGCAAATACGTTGAAAGGCGAGGACGCTGATACTGAAACGATTGATTCCGCAGTGTACAACCTGTCAGACCCCAATGAAATGGATTCTTTTGTAGCAGCTGCCGAAAAATTGATTGATACCGATTCCTTCAGCTTGCAAACCAATGACCAAATGTATCAACAAATGTTGTCACCTTTGAACAATGTATCCAGCTTTGCTAAAAATATCATCATCTTAGTGGCGGCTGCCGGGGTTATTATTTTGACATTGATCGTCATGATGTTGATCCGTGAGCGGAAATATGAAATTGGCGTGCTCTTGTCTCTTGGGGAGGCGCGCAGCAAAGTCGTTTTACAATTTTTCACTGAAGTGGTAGTCTGCATGATTTTTGCCCTGGGAATTGCCTCCGCTAGTGGGAACTTGGTAGGGAATGCTGTGGGTCAGCAATTGCTGGATCAACAGACGGAGACTACTACTGCTGATGCCGCCCAACAAGGACCTGGCGGTGGCGAAATGCCAAGTGGCGGAGAACGTCCAGCAGGTGGCATGGGTATGGCTGGAGGCAGAGGCGGGGGCATGAACTTTGCCAATGCCTTTAGCCAGACAGAAGAAATCAAAGACTTGGATATTACCGTTTCAGCACAGCAAATTGCCGCGTTGGCGGGAATCGGTATCGGCATCAGCCTGATCTCCATCTTGTTGTCCTCAGCGGGGATCTTACGGTTGAATCCGAAGAAAATCCTGATTTCCTGAGTTGCTGGTTCCCATTGTTGCGTTGACACTGATTCTAAAAAGGAAATGAGGAAGTAACATGACATTAACCACCAAAAATTTGGGCTACTGGTACGGGCCAGAAGCGCCTTTGTTCCAACATATCAATCTGACTTTTGAGCCCGGAAAAATTTATGCCATTTTGGGGTCCAGCGGTTCGGGAAAAACGACTTTTCTGTCTTTGATCGCCGGGCTGGATACGCCAAAAGAAGGAGACATCGAGTATAACGACGCTTCCTTGAAAAAAATCGGGTTACGGGAATATCGCCGCAAAGATGTGTCAATCGTTTTTCAGGCCTACAACTTGCTGCCGTATATGTCGGCACTGGACAATGTCATTTGTGCGATGAAAATTGCCGGTACCCAACAAGCGGATCCTAAAGCTTATGCCTTGGGAAATCTAGAAAAATTAGGGCTCACAGCAGACCTGGCTAAAAAGAAAGTCACTCAGCTTTCCGGTGGACAGCAACAAAGGGTCGCCATCGCTCGGGCCCTGTGCTGTGATCACGAGTTGATTGTAGCGGATGAACCTACTGGAAATCTGGATACAGCGACTTCCGCAGACATCGTGAAGCTGTTTCAAGAAATCGCTCATGAACAGAAAAAATGCATTGTCTTGGTCACTCACGAACAAGATGTCGCTGATGCCTGTGACGTAGTTTATGAATTGAAAGATAAAGATTTCCAGATTCGTGCTTCTTGAGAGAGCAAGACCAGGGAAAAGCGGTGAAAATCGCTAGTTAAATCACAAAACCGGTTTGAACAGAGCTTACTAAACAGGCGCTGTTCAAACCGATTTTTTTGGCTTGAAAGAAAGTATCTGACTTGAAGGACGAGCAGGTTGTGCAACTCGCAGCAGTTCTAGCGGCAATTGCTATTTAGACTGGGGCTTACCAGTGAGGCCTTTTTTAAGTAGAAACAGAAAGCAGAGTGGAAATGTCCGGCTGCAAATTTTTCTGCTAAAATAAAAGACAGCAATTACTTAAAGACAGAATGGGGAAAAGACTATGCGATTTATTATCGACGGGGATGGTTCACCGGTGAAAAATGAGGTCATCCAACTGGCGCAAAAATTCCAACTGCCAGTGGTAATCGTCACCAGTGTCGATCATTTCACCAATAAAGAGTATCCGCCTCACGTCAGTTTTATCTATGTGGACAAAGGAGCAGATCGGGCAGATTACCGCATTGTTAAAGAAATCCAACGCGAAGATTGGGTAATTACGCAAGATTACGGACTGGCTTCTTTGGTACTGGGTAAGCAGGCACGGGTTTTTCACCACAGCGGGAAAGAATACACTGCCGCCAATATAGATGAGCTGCTGACCCAACGATTTATGGGAGCCCAGCTGCGAAAAGCCGGGAAACGCACCAAAGGACCCAAACCTTTTACCCTCCAGGATCGGGAACATTTTACTGAAGTGATGACTGAAAATTTGAAAGAAGCAAAAGCAAATAACTAGCAATCAACGCTGTAACGAGTCTTTTTCAAGTAGATGAAAGTGAAGGATATGGGCTTTTCTCGATACAATCACGAGTAGTCAGCAATTGAAAATTTTGAATTTGAAAAGACGACTACCAGCCAGTCATTTTAATGGCAGATAGTCGTTTTTTGGTGTCTCACGTTTGGTATTGTTCGCTTCACAGGACGGTAACTCAACCATTGTCACCGTCGTTTTTTAAGCAGTTACGGCGGTTTTTTTCATGACTTTTACGATACAATCTTGGGGACAGACGGCGATACATTCGCCACAATCGGTGCATTTAGCAAAATCAATGACGGCGACATTGTTCTCAATCGTGATAGCATCAGTGGGACAGGCTTTGACACAGCGGTTGCAAGTGATACAGCCAACTTCGCAAATCTTTCGAACGCTACCTCCTCTATCAAGGTTGCGACAAGCAACTGCTGGTGCACCGGTGATCGGCTTCATGCTGATTAGCTGTTTGGGACAAACGGCAATACATTGCAGACAGCCGACACATTTCAAGGGATCAACTTCAGCCACGCCGTCTACCACGTGGATTGCATCATAGGCGCAGGCTGTCACACAATCACCAAAGCCCATACAGCCGTATTGACAGGATTGCTGTCCACCAAAGATTTGATTAGCCGCGTAACAGGTGGCAGCTCCTTGATAAGTCATTTTCTGGCTTGTCAGACCGCACCGACCATTACAGGCAACAAAGGCAGCGGTGGGACGCAGTTCTGCTGCTTCGACGCCCAAAAGGCTACTGATCTGCTGTCGCACCTCAGCTCCTCCGGGGGCACACAGATTGGCCTCCGCTGTGCCGGCTGCAAGTGCCTTGGCATAGCCATCACAACCTGAAAAACCGCAGGCGCCGCAATTGATTCCGGGAAGAAGATTGCGAACCGCAGCTTCTTTTTCATTAACCGGGACTTGAAAAATAATGGTAGCAATCGATAAACCGACACCGGCAATCAGTCCCAGACCGGAGACGATGGCAACGGGAATTAGGATACTTTCAAACATGCTTCAAGCTCCTTTCTATTTGAACAAGCCTTCTGCCAAGCCGGCGAAGCCCAGAAACGACATGGAAACGATAGCAGCGGCGATAAGGGTGATCGGCATTCCTTGCAGGGCTTCGGGAATATCGGCAGTTTCTAAGCGCTGGCGCACGCCGGCAAAGAGAACCATTGCCAATAAAAAGCCCAGACCAGCTGCTAAGGCATTGATGAGACTTTGTCCGTAGCTGTAATCCTTGGTGAAGTTCAAAATGGTCACTCCGAGAACAGCACAGTTGGTGGTGATTAGCGGCAGATAGATTCCTAAAGCATTGTATAAGGGTGGCAGGTATTTTTTGATGATGACTTCTACTAATTGAACCAAAGCGGCAATTGTCAAGATGAAGACGATGGTCTGCAGATAGTCTAAGCCCAGCGGAACCAAAACCCAGGCGTACAGTGGATAGGTCACCAATGTCGCCAAGAACATGACGAAAGTCACAGCCACCGACATTCCCACAGCGGTGTCCAGTTTTTTAGAAACCCCGAGAAATGGGCAGATTCCTAAAAATTGTGACAAGACAAAGTTATCGGTCAAAATTCCGGCAACTAAAATGGTAATCATCATTTGCATGGTGCGTCACCCTCCTTTTTGGCGGCCGGTTCTTCGATTAACCCGCAAGCATCCGCGATGGGACAAGCACTGCAATCAGGTTCAGCTGCTGGACGATTACTGAGGCGATTGACCAGCATCACCAACATTCCAAAGACGAAAAAGCCGCCAGGAGGCAGTAAAAAGATGGTCATTGGCGTCACGAAATTGGGAGTGATGCTAAAGCCTAGAAAAGTTCCGGCACCGAGGAGTTCCCGAATGCCGCCCATGCACAAAAGAGCTAACGTAAAACCAATGCCCATGCCCAAACCGTCAGCGGCTGAACGCAGCACGGGATTGTCTTTGGCAAAAGCTTCGGCCCGCCCGAGGATGATACAGTTGACCGCAATCAAAGGTAAGTAGATTCCCAAAGTAGCATCGAGGGCCGGCGCTTTGGCTTTGATAATCAGTTGAACCACGGTTACAAAGCCGGCAATAATCGTGATAAAGGCGGGAATTCGAACCTTATCGGGAATGATATTGCGCAAGGCAGAGATGACGATGTTGGACCCAATTAAAACGACTGTCGCAGCGATTCCCATACCTAATCCATTCATGGCACTGGTGGTGACAGCCAGTGTCGGACAAGTTCCCAGCATCAGCCGCAGCACTGGATTTTCTTTGATAATTCCTTTTGAAAAAACCGTAGAAAGTTTTTCTTTTTCCATGGTCACTTACCCTCCTTTGCAAAAGCGTCGTACAGTGCCAATGCTTTAGTCACCGCAGCTGCTACAGCATTGGAAGATCTGGTGGCACCAGTCACGGCCTGAATTTCATCAGCTGCGGCCGGTGTATTTTTTGTGACGGCCGGTGCAGCGGTAATCTCCCGAAATTGTTCCGTAAAGTCTTTGCGGGTGACATTTTGACCAAGTCCCGGTGTTTCTTGTGAGGCATCTAAAATCTCGATACCCGCCACCTGACCAGTAGCGGTGATTGCCGTCATCACAGAAACATCGCTACCGTAGCCGTAAGCTGCCGTGACAGCGATATAGCCAGTTACTTTTTGAGCAGTCAGTGCTTGATAAAACTGCCCTTGTTCATCATTTTCTTTTGTCAGCAGTTGATAATCCTCGGCTTTCAACAGTTTGGACATAGTCTTTCGCTGCTGTTCTTGTTCTTGCTGGAGGATTTCATCAGAAAAGGCATAGCGGGTTCCTGCCACAGCACCGGTCACTACCAGACAGATGACTACCAGACACAAGGTGGCACTCAAGATACTTTTGATAGTCTTCATGAGTGACTCGCCTCCTTTTTGGTTCCGAAAGCTTTGGGAATCGTGTAGCGATCTATCAGGGGCGTGATGATGTTCATCAATAAGATGGCATAAGAAACGCCCTCTGGTAAGGCCGCGTAAAAGCGAATCAAAACAGTAATCAATCCGCAACCAAACGCATAGATTGCCTGACCGACAGCAGTGGTAGGGGACGTGGTGTAATCAGTGGCCATAAAGACTGCCCCTAAGAGCAGCCCGCCGGACATCATTTGAGACAGAGGGTCACCTCCTAAAATTAAGGAAAGAACGCCAACTGTTCCAATAAAAATCAGCGGAATGGTCGGTGTAATGATACGGCGATACAACAGGTAACCAAAGCCCAAAAGCAGCGCCAGTGCTGAAGTTTCCCCTAGACTGCCAGAACGCATCCCAAGAAACATATCCAATAAGGATGGCAGTGGGCCGCCAGTTTGCAGCGCTTGAAAATAGCTGGCAGAGGTTACGACATCTTCGCCATGATGCAAATAATAAAAGGGAGAATTCCAGACGCTCATCGCAGAAGAAAAAGACATCAGCAATACGATGCGAGCCGTAATAGCAGGGTTGACGAAGTTTTGTCCAAGCCCGCCAAAGCATTCTTTAACGATGACGATAGCGACGAATCCGCCAATCGCAGCCATCCATAGGGGAATCGATACGGGCAGATTCAATGCCAAAAGAACCCCGGTAATCACTGCAGTCAGATCATAAATGGAATAAGTGCGTTTCAAAAATCGTCGGAATAAGAATTCACTCAGCACACAGCTGGTCACACAGGTCAAAATCACTAACAGCGAACGGGGACCAAAAATTACAGTGGCCGCGAGTACTGCCGGGACTAATGCCAAAAGCACATCTCTCATGATGGTGACACTAGAAGCACCGCTGTGAAGATGAGGAGATGAGGTGACGATAAGTTTTTCTTCGGTCATTTTTCGGCCTCCTTGACGATGACTTTGCCTTCTCGCATGTATTGCACGAGACGGCGATTGGAGGGGCAAACGAAGGAACAACAACCACATTCCATACATGCAGTTACTTGAAGTTTTTGCAATGATTCGCTGTCCTGATTTTTAAGAGAGCGCTCGATTTCCAATGGCAAAAGATTCATCGGACAGGCACGGGAACAACGACCACAACGGATACAGGCCATTTCTTGCGGCTGTGTGGCCGAGGCTGCGGATAGACAGGTGATCGCATTGGTCTGCTTAGTAATTGGCAACCCCAGATCGAACTGGGCAATTCCCATCATGGGTCCACCCAAAATCAGTTTGGCGTTAGTTTCTTCTTTTAATCCGCCACAAAAGGCCAAGACGTCACTAATTGGCGTTCCCACCGGCACGAGCAGATTTTGCGGCTGGCGGATATTGTCACCTGAGACAGTGACCCGTTTGGCAATCAGGGGGAGCCCGGTATTCAAATAATGTTGAAGCAGTGAAACCGTCGAAATGTTCAAGATCAAACAGCCCACTGCTGCGGGTAAAGCGCCGGGTGGAACTTTACGGCCGGTGCAACCGTAGATCAACATCTTTTCTGCTCCTTGAGGATAACGAGAAGGCAGCGTCATAACTTGAATTTTCTGGGCAATTTCGGGGTCGGGATGCCGCTTGAGAGCCTCAGCCAATGCAGTAATTGCCTGGGGTTTGTTGTCTTCTATGCCAATGATGCCCTTGGAAATTGCCAGTTGCGCCATAATAGTTAGCATTCCGGCGATGATCCGATCGGTGGCTTCCATGGCTTCACGGTAATCGGAGGTGATGTAGGGTTCACATTCGGCACCGTTAATTACTAAGGTATCCAGCGGCTCTTTAGCAGCCAATTTGACATGAAGCGGAAAGCCGGCACCACCGATTCCCACTAAACCACTGGCACGAGCAGCTTGCAATAAATCGTCTTTACTTTGGATGAGAATCGGAGCGGGCTCTTGAAACAAAGTGAATTCTCCATCATTTTCAAGATGCAGTGCGTCAATCATCTGCCCGTTTGCCAAAAGAATGGGTTTAATGCTCTTTATTTTTCCAGAGACCGGCGCATGAAGCGGGGCAGACACGTAAGCATCGGCGTCTGCTAGTAGCTGACCAACTTTTACTGTCTCTTTGGCTTTGACTACCGGCCGCAAAGGGGCACCGATATGCTGTTGCAAAGGCAAAATCAACAGCTTAGGAGCAGGCAGGGGAATCGTTGCTGATTCAGCGGTAGTTTTTTGATGCGGCACTAGAACACCGCCGCAAAATTTTGCGATAGCTTGGGCTAACATAGGTTGTCGTCCCTTCATAAAAATGTATTTTAAAGCGCTGTCTTTATTATAGCTTTCCCATTTGTCAGGAACAACGAGCTTTGTGATGAAAAACGTGTGACTACCCCTTTACGATAGCGTACTAATAGTGATTTTACTGATAATTGAGAATCGTATTCAGTTGCCTTAAGAAACGGATTTTTTCACAGAGTGGAAACGAGATGTAAAAAAATAACCCTTTCCAGGCTGGGAAGGGTTATTTTTAATCAGTTATTTTATTTTGAAAAAGCAAAGAGTGATTCAGGCTATTTTTTGCGCCATTGTCGCCATAAGTGTCGTGCCACGATTAACAGGATGACGGCTAAGGCGACGATATATCCGAAAATCCCCAAACTGTCGGCGAAAACTGCTCCCCGAGCCGGCTCGGCGCTGACCAGTAGCGAAGAACCGATAATCACAGCTGCCAAGATGAGACCAACCATCAACCGATTGACCATTGCTTCAATTCGACCCAGCAGATGCTCTTGTTCTTTGAAGCTCAAAGTCAAATGGGTCTTGCCGCGAGTGAAGGTCTCCAATGCCTGCAGTGAACGGTCCGGTAATTTAGGCAGACTTTTCCCGCTTTTAATCAGATCAAGGCCCAGTCGCTTGGCGGTTTCTGTCACATCAATCTGTTGTAAATAATATTTTTGCGCATAGGGCTGAGTGACTTCCATTAAAGAAAGCTCTGGATCCAACTCCTCAATGACCCCTTCTAACGTGCTGAAGGCTTTAATCAGCATGGTAATCTCGTGAACCATCTGCAGATTATTTTGGTGGCAAATCTGGATGACTTCCCCCAAAACTCGTTGCAAGTCGATATCTTTGATGGCTAAATTGTAGTAGCGATCCAAAAAAACACCTAACTCAGCATAAAAGCGTTCCTCATCAAAAGGACCTTCCACTTTGCAAAGCCGGAGGACCGCATCCCCCAACTGCTGGGCGTCTTGTGTGTACAAAGCCAATAAGGCGTCGATTAACCGAGAACGTAGCTGATCTGGCAACTCTCCCATCATCCCAAAATCCAGATAGATAATCTGAAAAGGCGGCAGAGAAGTTGGGTCCTGCCATTTCAAATGATAATCCACTCCCGCAAAGACGCCGGCGCGCTCTTTGTTGCGAAAAGCCGGTGCCTGAGTCGTAGTTTTTGCCGGAACATGATGAAAAAAGACATTGCCTGGATGCGGGTCGGCGTGGAAAAAGCCATCTTCAAATACTTGTTTCATAAAACTTTCCACCAGCAGCATACCCAGTTCTTTTTTCAACTCTTTAACACTCGTATCGCCAAAAGCAATCTGCTGCGGGTCAGCCTCCAATAGATAGCGCAAACTGCGACCTTCCATAAACTCTAAAATAAGCACCCTGCTCGTACAATATTCTGCATAAACCTTTGGCACCTTCACTTGCTGCCAACCGTTATTCAGCTGATAGAAGCGTTTGGCGTAGGCTGCTTCTTTGGTGAAATCAGTTTCGTCATCCAAGGAGCGACGGACTTCTGCCAAAACACTTTTGACATCTACCACGTTAGATTCCGGAACATAGCGGATCAGGGGAATCGCCTTTTCAAAAAGGGCAAGATCGACATGGATGTCCGCCACGATTCCCGGATGTTGAACTTTAACTACAACTTTTTGTCCCCCATTGAGGATGGCTAAATGTGCTTGACCGATAGAAGCCGAGGCAAAGGCCGTCTCCTGAAATTCCTCGAAGATTACATCAAGGGGCAACTCCCATTCTTGCTCCAATAATACTTTTACTTTGCTGAAATCGTCAGACTTTACATTGTCTTGCAGTGATTTAAAGGCTTGAATATACTCCGGTGATAAAATATCTGTACGTACGGATAAAAGCTGCCCGATTTTGATGAAGGTGGGGCCCAATTCTTCAAAAGCGTCCCGGACCGCCTGAGGATTCGTCTGCTTGGATAGATTTTGCAGGACCTTGTATTTATGAAAGACTGCGATAATCTCTTTTAAACGTTGCGGTTTGGTTTTTGTTTGATCGGTTCCTGTCATAAGACTTCCTCATTTCTTGGGGGGAGTGAGTCGCTAATCCAGACCAGATGCTCCTGGATCAGCCGGCGCTTAGAAGACTGCCAACGCTTCACGGCTTGTTACTTCAATAGTAGAAGATATCGCTGATAATAACAAGTAATCCCTATCTGACGCGGGTTTTGCCACCTCATAAATTAATTTGTCGCTCTTTAGGCTTTATGCTAAAATGTGGAAGAGTTAAAAGATGGGACTTCACAAAGATTGGCAGCAGCAGTGGCTTTCACTGAGCTGACCAACTTTGAGCATAAGCCGAAATGAAATGCGGTGTAGCACAGGGCTTACATCAGCCTTCAAATCGACTGAAATGGGAGGAATATTTTTTGAAAATCGTATTGCTATACGGAGGGCGCAGCGCGGAACATGACGTTTCTATTTTGTCAGCGTATTCCGTCCTACAAGCAGTGTATTATCACTATTATCAAGTGCAATTGCTGTATATCACAAGAAGCGGCGACTGGATCAAAGGACCGCTACTGACGGAAGCACCAAAATCAGAAGAAGTCTTGCATCTGAGCTGGGGAGCAGACGTAAAAAATCCTACGGGGGAACAGATTCAGCCTTCTGCCATCAAAGAAGATGACGCGATTGTTTTTCCGCTTTTGCACGGACCAAATGGGGAAGACGGCACTATTCAGGGCTTTTTGGAAACCATTGATATGCCTTACGTGGGCACCGGTGTATTGACTAGTGCATGTGGCATGGACAAGATTATGACGAAGTATGTCCTGCAAGCAGGCGGCATCCCGCAAGTGCCTTATGTCCCAGTGTTGAAAAATCAATGGAAAGAAAATCCTAAACAGATTTTTGAACAGTGCGAAGGAACCTTGTTGTACCCAATGTTTGTGAAACCTGCCAACATGGGCTCCAGCGTAGGGATTTCCAAAGCTGAGAACCGCGAAGAACTACAAAATGCGCTGCATGAAGCGTATAAATATGACACCCGTGCTATCGTAGAACAAGGAATCGAAGCCCGTGAGATCGAAGTAGCAATCTTAGGTAATGAAGACGTTCGGACGACTGTTCCCGGGGAGATTGTCAAAGATGTGGCATTTTATGATTACAATTCTAAATATATCGACAACAAAATTGTGATGCAGATTCCAGCAGAGATTCCAGAAGATGTGCAACTAAAAGCGCAAGAATATGCCAAAAATGCGTATACAATGTTAGGCGGCAGCGGATTGTCTCGTTGTGATTTCTTCCTGACTAATAAAAATGAGCTTTTCTTAAATGAATTGAACACGATGCCAGGCTTTACCCAATTTTCGATGTATCCTTCTCTGTGGGACAAAATGGGTCTGAAATATGGTGATCTAATCGAAGAATTGATTCAACTTGGTCTAAACCGCTATGCACAGCGCCACGAGTTTTTGACAGAAGTTAATTGAAATAACGGATAAGATCCAAGAACGCAAGACAAAGCAACACAACAGCGATCACTTCTAAGGGATAACTGGCGAAATTTTCAATAGATGAACAAGAAAATGGCTGTTAGCAAATAGTCGCGACAGGCCAATGAAAAAAAGTCACTTCCGCTGGTTTTTAATGGAAGTGACTTTTTTGTTTGTGGCTCATGCTTGCTTTGGAGGAGGGGACTAGACAATTGTCGCAACTCCTTTTAATATACCCGCTTTCCAGAAACAAGATGATAAAGTGCTGTGTGGTGAGCAGCGATTTTCCTGCTGGATAGAAAATCAACTGAATCTATGGTACTATTCAGAAAAAATGATCAGGTTATCAAAGAAATACCTGTCGCTGGTCAGAAAGGAGGAAACGGATGCCTACGATGAATGACGTTGCCAAATTGGCAGGTGTATCACGAGGAACAGTCTCAAACTATATCAATGGCGTCAAAATCAAGGAAGAATCTCAAGTGAAGATTCAAAATGCAATCAATCAACTGAATTATATCCCGAACACAAATGCGCGTCAGTTAAAAACCAGTCGATCAGATATCGTGGTTTTTATCTTACCCACCACTAGAACGCCTTTTTTTGGAGAATTGACTTACGAAATGCAACAAGCCTTACAAAGAGCAGAATATAAAATGATTCTCTGCAATTCAAATAATGATATTCAGCAAGAAATAGAATATATTCACATGGGACAGATGCAAAAGGTGGCAGGAATTATCACCATGTCTTACAGTGATTTGTCGCAGCAGCACTTGGAAAACCTGCCGATTGTTTCGATTGAAAATAAGATTTCCAAGCGTATTCCTTGTGTTTCTTCAGACAATTATCAAGGGGGAGTGCTGGCAGCAGAAAAGCTCATTTCTTCAGGAGCGAAGAACTTGTTATTAATCACTAGAACTACGACTCATACCGAAGCAAGCTATGGGCAGCGCAGCAGGGGCTTTATTGATTGTTGTCGAAAACACGGACTGGAATGTAAAGTTTTTTGGGGTGAGCATCATGAGGAGACGTTTTATCCAGCTTTGGCAACGTACTTGAAGGAATCTGGGGAAGTCGAGACAGTTGACGGAATTTTTGCGGTGGCGGATCAGTACGCGGATTTTGCTATGGAGTTATTAACAAAGGCCGGGCGTCGCGTGCCAAAAGATCTCCAGATTATCGGTTTCGACGGGAGTAAGATGTATCCCGAGCAAGAAGAATTTATCTCCACAATTCGTCAGCCGGTGGCACTAATGGCAGAAACTTGTGTCAGCATTCTAGAAGAGCTGTTGAATAAGGAAGGGCCCGCACCTGCTGAAGAAATCGTATTGCCGGTAAAATTTATTCCCGGTGGGACGAGCATATGAAACCGTTTAAAAAATACTTGTCATAGTGGACAGGATGAGTTATACTCTACTCAACACTTGGTTGGAACGTTCCAAATCAGGAGCGTTCTTTTTTTAAACTATATTTGGAACGTTCCAAAAAGGAGGAGTTACGTTGAAAAAATTTGTTATCGCCTCTCATGGCAAGATGGCAAAGGGAATTAAAAGCACCTTGGAGTTGTTTGTAGGAACCGAGATAGATGTGACTTATATGTCAGCCTATATGGAGGATGAGCCGGCAATTGAAGAGCAGATCAGTGAGTTCTTTTCAAGGTTAGAGTCAGTAGATCAAGCGGTAATCTTTACGGATTTATTTGGAGGCAGCGTCAATCAAAAGTTGACATTAGCTGCTGCGGATAGAAAAAATGTGTTCCTGATTGCCGGATTCAACTTGCCGCTTATTATTGAAATTATTTTTGGTGCAGAGGTTTATACCAAAGAAAACCTCGAAGGCTTCATTACCGGGGCCAGACAAGCAATGCAGTTGGTAGAAAATCTAAGCACGGTGGATCAAGAAGAAGGTAATCAGCTGGCAGCAGAGGACAGAGAAGCACAAGCAGCAAGTGATGAGAGCATTAAAAATAGTTCCGGAATGAAAGCGGTACAAACTGAAAATGTACCAACATTGTCACACACTGAACTAGCTCCTTTAGAAACAACTTTGCGGGTAGATGAACGATTGATTCATGGCCAAATTGCTATGGTATGGTCTCGAGCACTGAATCTGCATGGAATTATTGTTGCCAACGATGAAGCAGCAGCAGATCAAACCCAACAGATGGCCTTAAAAATGGCTGTTCCCTCGGGGGTAAAAGTGCTGATTCGCTCAGTAGACAATGTTGCTGAAATCCTGCAAGACCCTAGAATCCATCAAACTCGTGTGCTGGTCTTAGTTAAGACGGTCACCGATGCGTTGAGACTCGCAGAAAAAGTACCTAACCTGAAGTACTTAAATATCGGCAATGTGGGGAAATTAGTGACAGAAGAAAAGCAAACGCTGACACAGTTTGTTATGCTGTCAGCTAAAGAAATGGCTAGTTTGAAAAAGCTGGCTACCCTCTATCCTGAAGCAGCGTTGCAAAACCTGCCTTCGGATAAAAAAGTGTTGGCAACAGAGTTTCTTTGATTCATACCATGTTGGGTTTGACGTAGAGAGAAAAGCGCGCAGCTGACAAAATTATTTTTGCTGCGAAAGCTTGTGAGGAGGAAAAAGAATGTTTTATGAAGCACTTGTTACAGCCTTAGTGGTCTTTTTCACAGTAGGGGGACAGGAATTATTAGGCTTTACCATGATTGGTCGACCCATCGTCATAGGTCCCTTGCTCGGTCTTTTGCTAGGAGATATACAGACCGGACTTTTAATTGGTGCGGCACTGGAAACCGTCTTTATGGGAGTCATCAATATTGGGGGTGCCAGTTCGGCAGAGCCTGGTTTGGCAACAGCCCTGGCGACGGTTTTTGCCATCAATATGGGTGCCGGTGTTGAAGTAGCCATTCCTATTGCCATTCCTTTGGGGGTCATTGGCTTACAAATCAAAACATTATTGTATGTTGGTGTAGTAGGACCATTTGCGGCAACCTTTGATCGCTACGCAGAAGAAGGCAGGGAAAAGGGAATCAGACGACTTCATTTTGGCTTGTGGGGACTGCAGTGGGCGCTGTATTCATTGATTCCTTTCTTTGCAGTTTTGGTAGGGTCAAAGGCCACACAACGCGTCTTGGAAATGATTCCGGAAAACTTGCTTAACGGGCTCAGTATTGCTGGTAATCTACTGCCGGCAGTGGGGATGGCCATGCTGTTAAAAATGATGTGGGAAAATAAAATTGCTGTGTATTTCTTCTTAGGATTTTTACTGGTAGCGTACTTGAAGATTCCTTTGATTGCTGTGGCGGCCTTTGCGGTCATTATTGCACTGGTGATTGTAAGTCGTGACTTGGATATTCGGCACCTGAAGGAAACCTTCAAACATACTTCTAAGCAGCAGTCGATTAGCGAAAGTACCTCTGTTGACCCTGAACTAGACGATTTTTTGAAATAGGAGGCTGACATGGAAAAGACAGCGAACAACTTATCAGGAAAAGAAAAGAAATTATTGCGGCAGCTCTATTGGCGTTCCTTTACGCTTTATTCTGCGGTAACGCCATCTAAACAAGGTGCGTCTGGGGTTTCTTATGCGATGCAACCGTTCTTGGATGAATTTTACCCCGTAGCAGAAGAACGTCGTCAAGCGATGGTGAGACAGATGGCCTACTTCAATACGAACGTGGCGATGTACCCTTTTATTTTGGGGATTACGGCATCGATGGAAAAAGAAAATCATTTGAAGACAGATTTCAATGTCGATTCAATCAATGCGGTAAAAACGAGTTTAATGGGGCCACTGGCAGGCATTGGTGATTCAGTTTTTTGGGGAGTTTTGCGAACCATTGCAGCAGGAGTCGCAGTGAGTCTTGCACAATCTGGTAATGTCTTAGCACCGATTGTCTTTTTACTGCTTTTCAACATACCGGTGCAGTTTCTGCGTTGGCAAGGGGGAAAGTTGGGCTACACACTGGGATCTACTTACATTTCCAGTCTCTATGAAAACGGCATGATCAATATTCTGACAAAGGCAGCAGGTGTTGTCGGCTTGATGATGGTCGGGGCGATGAGTTCTCAGATGGTGAAGCTGGATATCAAATGGAACATGATGATGGATGGCGAAGTTGTAATGAAGACTCAAGAAATGCTGGATCAAATCTTTGTCGGCATTTTGCCTCTAAGTGTTACCTTAGTTTGCTTCTATCTCTTGAAAAAGAAAAATGTCTCAATCAATGTGCTGATTGTGGGGCTAATTTTGCTGGGAATTTTGTTATCTGTAACAGGGATTGCTTGAGAAAGTTTGTTTTAGAACAATGTAAACTCGGATATTACGGGAAGGATGTACAGTATGCGCAACGAATGGTGGAAAGATGCCGTTATTTATCAAATCTATCCAAAAAGTTTCAAGGATGCCAATGGTGACGGGATTGGGGACTTGGCAGGGATCCAAGAAAAATTGCCTTATCTTAAAGAGCTGGGAGTAGATGCTCTTTGGTTGAGTCCGGTCTATCTGTCACCTCAAGTCGATAATGGTTATGACATTAGTGATTATTATCAGATTGATCCAATGTTTGGCACCAATGAAGATATGGTACAGCTCATTCGTGAGGCACATAAATTAGACCTGAAAATTATCATGGATTTTGTGGCCAATCATACGTCAGATCAATGCCAGTGGTTTCAAGAAAGCCGTAAATCAAAGGAAAATCCTTATAGTGATTTTTATATTTGGCAAGACGGAAAAGCAGATGGGTCAGAACCGAATAATTGGGGATCAAGTTTTGGCGGATCTGCTTGGACCTGGGATGATTCTCGGCAGCAGTACTATCTTCACTATTATGCCAAAGAGCAGCCGGATCTAAATTGGGAAAATCCGCGAGTTCGACAGGCCATTTATGACATGATGATTTATTGGAAAAACCTGGGCGTCGATGGTTGGCGCTTGGATGTCATTACTTCAATCTCAAAGGACTGGGACTTTCCTGATAATCCCCGCCCCTTTGCAAAAAATAATCAGCACAACGGGCCCCGGATGCATGAATTTATTCACGAGATGAATCAAAAGGTGTTAACCCCATTTGATATGATGAGTGTGGGGGAAGCGCCAGCCTCTGGAGCAGAAGATGCCCATCTGCTGGTCGATCCCAAACGACAAGAATTGGACATGGTTTTTACCTTCCAACACATGCACATCGATCGTAAAAAAGGAGACGTCAATGATCGTTGGGCATTACAAGCACCTGATTTTATCCAATTAAAACAGATCATGAGTCAGTGGCAAAAAGAACTCGAAGGAAGAGGCTGGAATGCCCTCTACTTTGAAAATCACGACCGTGCGCGAATCGTTTCCAGATGGGGCGATGATGACAGTTATCGTTATGAGTCAGCTACTGCTTTTGCCACGATCCTCCACGGAATGAAAGGGACACCCTTTGTCTATCAAGGAGAAGAAATCGGGATGACAAATCCGAAATTTCCCCTTGCTGATTATATCGATGTGGAATTGAAAGGAAATTTCCAACATTATGTTGAACAACAACAGACTTTGACAGCCGAGGAATTTTTGGCAGCTGTCCATAAGGTGAGTCGCGACAATGCCCGCACGCCGATGCCTTGGAACGATTCAGCCAATGGCGGCTTTTCCACGGGGACCCCTTGGTTTCAACTCAATCCAAATTATCCGGATATTAATGTTTTGGCCGATCAAAAAGCTCAAAAATCAGTTTTCCATTATTACCAAAAATTGATTCGTCTTCGTCATGAAGAAGCAATTTTGAAAGAAGGCAGCTACCGTCTGTTACTGCCGGAACATCCGACGATTTTTGCTTATGAGCGCAGGCTTAAAAGGAAAAAATGGTTGGTGGTGGCAAATTTATCCGATTCACCGCAAGAGTTGCAGGCTCTTTTGCCGTTAACTGCGGGGGAAATCCGACTCAGTAATTATCAAGATTCGTTAGCACAAAGTCGATTGAGACCTTATGAAAGCTTCATCTATGAGAGTGGTACCAAGACTGAAAAACTCTAATTTTGTACAGGTTGAAAAGACACTCCCGCAAGAGATGACATTTTTCGCAACAGCTCGTCTCCGTAAGTTATGGGAGGGTTAGAAAAGAGTTCAAAAATAAATAATTGTGACCACAATTCCACCAAACGCATGAAGGAACGAGCAATCGTTAAATTCATGCGTTTTTTGTAAATAGCGTTAGTTAGTTGGGACTCTCGGTGGAACCACAGTTTTCAAAACGAAAAGTGCAGTTCCGATACCCAAAATCCCCATCAAAGCTGGAGTAGCATGACTGAATAAATAGAGTTGACCACCGAGAAGCGGTCCAGCGACTCGCGCCAGCGCTTGGATGCTTTGTGCGCCGCCTAGTAGTTGCCCTTGTTGCGCTTGGTTTGCGGATTTGGACAAAAGACCGTTGTAAGCAGGACCGAAAACAGCATCGCCAAAACTGAACAAAATCATGCCGACAATATAAAGCAGTGGAGATTTACCAGAAATAGAGAGCAGCAGCAACAGATAGCCGCTGATCTCTGACAGCATTCCGAGCCTAGTAATCTGTTTGTCGTTAAGCACTCGGAGCAAAGATGGCATGACGAAGGTCTGAACGAGAATGTCCATGATTCCAATCATAGCAAACATCAGACCGATGACTGCCGGTTGCCAAGAAAAGCTATCCAGAGAAAGCTGTGCGAAAATCGCTTGTAGCAAACCATTGGGAAGCCAAAGGAGAAAACCCGCCAGTAATAATCTTTTGACATTCGGCAGTAAAAAAAGACCGTGTAATTGGCTAAAGGGATTCAAGTGGCTTAGGCGGATTGCAAAAGAGCGCTTAGCGGGGTCTAACGTCTCCGGCATAAAGAAGAAACCATAGACAGCGTTTAATAGGCTGATGGCAGCACCGACAAAAAAAGGAACGCTATTGCCAAATGCTGCCAAAAATCCACCAATCACCGGCCCTAAAGCAGTACCGATTCCAACGACGGCACTGATCCAACCAAAGTAACGGGTTCGCTGCTGGGGAGGTGTGATATCAGCAAAATAGGCAAAAAGAGCAGCGATTTCGCCACCAGTCAAGCCATCAATGACGCGGCCGATAAAAAGCAGCCAGAGGGAGCCGCCGATACCGAAAATCACATAACCGACAGCTGCTCCCACTAAACTAAGCAGCAGTACCGGTTTGCGCCCGAAACGGTCGCTGAGGGCACCTAAAACTGGCGCGGCCACAAACAGCGCTGCTGCATATGCCGCGGCCAGTAAAGTAACCACAGTAGCTTGGTGAGAAGTTGAAACATAGGGGGCTACCATAAAAGGCAAGACTGGAGTGACGATGGTCAGACCCAGCCCCGTTAGAAAAACGGATATGAAGCCGAAGATTACAGCGTGAGGATTAAGTGTTGCTTTATTCATGAAAAGACTCCTTTATTTGCGAAGATTATTTGAAAACTGGAAGACAAGTGTTCAGCTGGTTAGCTCCGGAGAAAATTCCGTTTTTTTGTTTCCTGGTTAACGAAATGGAGTCTACGCCGATTTTGTTTCTTTGTCAACAAAAACAATATATAAAAAAACCTCCAAAAATGGAGGCTGCCAAAGTGAGGTGTCACGAATCTTTCAACATGTGTTTCAAATGTTCCCGATAGCGGCCAATAAAACGAAAAACCGTATCGAACTCTTCATCTGTCATAGTTGCAAAGGCCGCAGCGTCACGTTGGGCGAATTCTTCATGCAGTTTTTGATGGCGGCGATTGAGGGTATCCCCAGCTGCAGTCAGGCGAAAGTAAATTTCCTTCTTGTTTTCCGGCGATTGATAATTTTCAATCAACCCTTTTTCGATCATCTTTTTAGTGAGCTTGCTGATGGCGCCACGAGTCATATAGCTGGCAGCTGCTAGTTTGGTAACGTTAGGATTAGGAATCAGTGCAATTTTTTCAATCAGATCGATCTCATTGAGCTTATAGCCCTGCAGCTCCTTTTCCATAGCCGGACGATTGATCCAGACCAGCTCGTTTGTCAAATCTGTCAATTGTGCCATCAGTTGTTGCTGACGTTCCATAGTAGCTCGCTCCTTAAAATCGCCATCGTTTTTCCAGAAAGTATCTTCAATGACACCAGTATAGCATTTTTTGCCTTCCAATCAACAACATGGGCACAAGGAGAAGTGGCGGACAGGCATGGTTGTGGTACAATCGAAAATGAAAAAGACAGCAAGTTTGAGAGGTTAAACTTATGAAATTAACGATTAAAGAAGTGGCAGCGCTGTTTGGTGCCGATCATATTACTGATGAAACAGTCATCAATCAAGTCGAATTTGACAGTCGTAAAGTACAGGCAGGAGATTTGTTCGTTCCCTTGGCTGGGGTGCGAGATGGCCATGATTTTATTGATGCCGCTGCTAAAAATGGGGCAGTGGCAGCTTTTTGGAGTCGCGATAGCCAAGAGCTGCCCGCAGGTGTCACAAAGATTCCGGTGGCAGATCCGCTTGCGGCAATGCAGCAGCTGGCAGTTTACTACAAGAAAAAATTGGCGCCAAAGACGGTTGCCATCACCGGTAGCAACGGCAAAACCACGACTAAAGATTTGACAGCAGCCGTTTTGTCACAACAATTCATTACGTATAAAACCCAAGGCAACTACAACAACAATATTGGCATGCCCTACACAATTTTGCATATGCCGGATGATTGCCAGCTGTTGGTATTGGAGATGGGGATGGATCATGCCGGTGAGCTCGCTGAATTGTCGGTAATGGGACAGCCGGATGCAGCGGCCATCACTATTATCGGAGAGGCTCATATCGAAAACTTGGGCTCTCGGGCTGGAATCGCAGCGGCCAAAATGGAAATCGTACAGGGACTAGCAACAAAAGGACTACTGCTGGTGCCAGCAGATGAGCCGTTATTGTTGCCGCTACTGGCAGGATTGTCTCAACAGGTGACAACATTTGGTATTCAACAAGGAGATATTTCAGCAACCGTGATTGCAGAAAGTAAAGAACGGACAGTGTTTGAAGTTGCTGGCAAGACCTTCGAAATTCCAGTGATCGGTGCGTATAATGTTAAAAATGCTCTGATTGCCTATGGATTTGGCAAGCATTTTGGATTGAGTGATAGCCAGATTGCCCAAGGATTGGCGACAGTTCAGCTGACCAAAAATCGGACGCAATGGCTGACCGCTAAAAACGGCGCCCAAGTTTTGAGCGATGTCTACAATGCCAACCCAACCGCGATGGCATTGGTTTTAGATACTTTCGGTAAACTACAGACCTCCGACGGCCGCAAGCTGGCTGTGCTGGCTGATATGCTGGAACTGGGTCCGGACTCTCGCCAAATGCACGCCGCCATGGCAGCGCATATTGATGATAGCTACGATACTGTCTTTTTATACGGGACTGAGATGACAGCTCTTTTAAATGCGCTGACTGAAAAAGATGCCGATTTGACTGTGTATCATTTCGACAAGCCCAATAAAAGCGCCTTGATTCAAATGATAAAAGCGGAGTTAGGCCCTGCTGACAGTATTCTTTTGAAAGGAAGCAATGGCATGGGGCTGTCCGAAGTCGTTGAGGCATTGACAGAAGAGTAGTCAGCAGTTTTGAATCACAATTTTCAAGAGCTGAAAACAGTCGAAGCTTCATTCACGGAAAGCTGCGACTGTTATTGTGTTGTGAGGTGGGGACTTGTTGAAGTGTGACAAGTCCTTTTAGCTGTAGAAAAGAAAGCCTTGGGAGGTGGCTAGATGCGAATTGATATTTGTGGTTCAGTGGGCAGCGGCAAAACGACGCTAGCCCGGCAATTATCAGAAGAGTATCAGATTCCTTTGTGTGAAAAAGACGAGGTTGTTTGGAGACGAGAAGCTGATGGGGACCACAAACGGGCACCAAAAGAACGAGATCAGCTATTTAATGAATTTTTGACACAACGCCACTGGATCACAGAAGGCACACCGCGAAAGATTTTGAGAGAGAGCTTTCAGCAGGCAGACCTGATTATTTTCCTCGAAACGCCGGTAGTTATCCGTCTAAAACGACTCTTCTTGCGATGGTATCAACAGCGCCGGGAAAAGAAAACTTTGGGACAAGCGCCAACTTGGAAGATGTTATGGGCTTACCTCAAATGGACCCGCAATTATCCAAGAAATCGGCGGATATTGCTGGAGTGGCTGGCACAACAAGGATTGCAAGAGCGCATCGTCATGGTGAAAAACAGCCAAGCAGCTCAACAACTGATCGAAAAAAACCTTCTTTGAAACGCCGCTTTTGTGAAAGCGGGAAATCAAGGAAGGTTTTTTTATAGCGATTAATAAGGGGGAATTGAAAAACTAACTTGGAAAGTATACAGGCGTTTGTGAACTTCTAAGTCCTTTCTCAAACGCGGTTGTTTGTCATTGCTACTGCCTCTGTTTGATAAAAACGGACCGTGAAAGAAGCGCCACCTTTTTGGACATTTTTAGCGGTAAGACTACCATTTTGTTGACTGATGATCATTCTAGAAAGTGCGAGACCAATTCCGAAACTAGCGTCATGATGCCGTTTTCCTTGATAAAATCGATCAAACAGAAAAGGAAGATCTTCTTGGGAAATTCCAGGACCGCTGTCAGTAATTGTAATCTCTGAATAAATTGGATTTTTTTGACAGGTGATGGCTATCTGTCCTTTTTCAGGGGTATGCTCTAAAGCGTTTTTTAACAGGTTACTCAGCGCTTCCACCGTCCAAGTGGGATCTACTAAAAGGGTATCTTCTAAGTTACCGTGAATTGCCAGAGAAATATCTGCTAATTCCAGTGGGATTGCAAAGGCTTCGACTGTTAGATGAATCAGCTGTCCCGCTGTTAACTGTACCGGATGATAGACGACCGAACCAGCCTCTAGCTTGGCGATTTTCAATAGTTCAGTAACGAGAATGTCAACTCGTTTTAAAAGCTGTTCTTGTTCTCGAATGATGTGGCGGTATTCAGCGTCTGCTAATTCAGGAGTTCGCAGCTGTTCTGTGAGTAAAAAGAGGGTTGTCAATGGTGTTCGGACTTGATGTGCGACGTCTGTCAATGAATTTGCCAGATGATTTTTTTCTTTTTCCAAAGAGGCGGATTGCTCACGTAAGCGATTGGTCATTTTTTCAATTTGATTAGTAAGTATGGCCAATTCTCCTTCTTCTTGAGCCACTACTAAGGATTCTTCTCCATGAAGAATACGGTCGACTTTTTCAGTGACAACTGTAATCTGGTGGTATTGTTGAAACTGAGAAAAGGCAGCACACCCACCAATCAATACGCCTCCACACAAAAATCCTAAAGCCCCAGCTAAAGAAAAAAGGCTAATCAAGATTCCTCCTGTAAGTAGGATTAAGCCCATTGAAAACAGGTTCTGACGAAAAAGTCGATTTCGCAAAAAGAGCATGATTTAGACCTCCAGACGATAACCTAGTCCGCGTATTGTTTTAATTTTTGTAGGGTGTTGTGGGTCTTTTTCGATTTTCTCTCGGAGACGCTTAATATAGACTGTTAATGTATTGTCATTGACGAAATCCCCGGCAACATCCCAAATTTCCTGAAAGAGACGCTCTCTAGTGAGTACTTGACCTGCGTGATTTAAAAATACCAATAGCAGTCGATACTCCAGTGCAGATAAGAAGACCTCATTTCCATCGCGAGTGACCAGACCTTTTACTGTGTCAATGCTAAGATCCTCGATGATATAAGTAGCTTGTGCTTCTCCTCGACGACGCAACACATTTTTGATGCGGGACAAGAGTTCTAATGGGCGAAAAGGTTTAACAATATAGTCATCGCCACCTAGATCAAAGCCGGTGACGATACTCGCTTCATCATCCATTGCTGTTAAAAAAATGAAGGGGATATCCAATGCTTTTGCCTGGGAGCTGATTCCATATCCCGATCCATCCGGAAGATTGAGGTCAATCAACAGCAGGTTTGGGTAGATGCTAGAAGGCTTTAGTCTATTTAGGGCATCTTTTCGAGTATGGACTGTTTCACATTCAAATCCATGCTGTAACAGTAATAGCTGCAGCTTTTCAGCGATAGCTTTCTCGTCTTCAATAATTAGGATTCTGGTCATAAGCAGTCCTCATTTCTAGCGGGATGATTACGGTCATTATACGTTAGACCACAAATGATAGCAAAGAGAGTAATATGCTAAATTATGTGAAAATCAGCGGGAGTAGGACATATTTTGAAAAGACATCAGAAAAACTCGTAGAACTTATCCACGAGTTTTATCTGGCAAAGGGATTATTTTTATTGGCTTCGTAAACCGGCGATGATGTTTTTCTTTTGGAGCTTGTGTACAGCATAAATCATAGTGACAAATACGATGATGAAAACGAGGAGAATGCTAATGGCAATTGCCTGCCAGGGTACCAGAAAGGCTTGCTCCACTCCGGAAGTCGTAAATTTATAGATGATGAAATTTATAACCATAGCGACTGGTAGACCCCATAGCAAGGCTTTGGTGCCATATAAGAGACATTCAAAGCACATCATTTTATAGATTGCTCGTGGTTCCATGCCGACAGATTCCAGCATAGCAAGCTCTCTTTTTCTGAGATTGATGTTTGTAGCAATTGTATTGAAAACATTTGCGACAGCAATTAGTGCAATGATACTAATAAAACTGTAAACAAAAATTTTAGTAGCAGTCAGCATATTGCGATTTGTTCGGTCTCTTTGAACATTGTTGACGACATTTCCGTCTATACTAGGATAGGCTTGCAATATCCTACGCATCGAACGTTCAACTGTGGTCGAATCATCACTCAGGATCTTATAGTTGAAAATTGTCGTATCGTTGCCAGAATGGAAGGCTTCAGGAATACTCTCCTTTAATCTTTCAAATTGGGAAAAAGGTAGATAGACGTACAGTTCATTTTTATTTGGTGTGTGAAACATCGCGGGTTCTTTTTCAGTGTAGGTACTTAGTTGTAAGTGTGTATTCAAAACAGTACGCTTTTCATCAATGAAACCTGTCAAAGCCAATGTTAGCGGAGTTGTACTTTTCAACAAGTCATAGCTGACAATCTTTTTTTGATCAGACTCATAATATGAAAGATGTGAGTTTGCGATGCCGACAAAAGAATCATTCTGGTAAAAATCAGTAGTAGGTACGCCGAGTTGCTGGCTCCATGAGTTAAATGTAGTATCATCCAGTCCTAAAATGGCTATCATTTGCATTGGATTCTTCTGTGATTTTTCATCGGTAGAATCATTTTTTTCGCGAAGACTTCTTTCAGATAGCGAACCTTCAGGAAATTCTGCCATGACATAGCTACTTGCTTGCCAACCTTGGCTTTTGATCTGGGGAATCTGATCAAATTCTTTGAAAATTTCCAAAATACTCTGGGAATCTCCACGAAAAGCAGTAAAACTCAAATCGGATTCTTCAATAGGAGAAGCAGTTTGAATACTATTTTCGACATACATCACCAGTGAAGAGGTACCGATGAATAAAACAATCGAAACAAAGAGCGAGATGATAGTGGAGCGGTATGCTTTGCGATTGCGTTTGAAATTTTTGATTGCTAATACACTTGAAAAGCCAAAAATCTTTGTTGTTAACCAACTTGTTCTAATCTTCTTGCTCTCAAAGTGTATCTGATCATTCTGACGAATAACTGTGATTGCTGAAGCGCGTAACGCCCTTCTTGCGGGTAGCCAAGCCGATAACAAAATGGTAATAAAGCCTACAATTGCCGCCACTATCAGCACTTGCCAACTAGTAACAATCGGCAGCTTGCTTACGACCGCTAATAATTCTGGTTCATTCATTTGTCTCAAGAGAATCAAAAAGCCGGAACGACCAATGTAGACTAGCGACAAACCGCTAATGAGACCAAGGTGGATTGCAATTCCCCCTATCACTAAGCCTTCAAATAAAACTGAATAGCGCAGTTGTTTTTTTGTAGCTCCTACTGAAGACAAGATACCGAATTGCTGCAGACGTTCATTAATCGACATGGAAAAAGCATTGTGAATCAATAAGACAGAACCCAGCGAAATCAATAGGATGAAAACTGCTGCAGTACCTGTCAGCATCAAATTAGTATAATTGTTCTGAGTTTCAGCACCGTTTCCTTGTAGTTGCGAGACAGTTGAGTTTAATTGAACAACGACATCCTCCAGCTCTTTTCCAGAATGCTGTTTTTTGAATTCCTGCCATTGACCGGGATCTTTTAAGCGTAGATATAGAGAACTGGGATGGCTATATTTGAGGGGTTCCGCAGTGGTATAAAATTTGTAAACACGGCCCCAAGTCTCTGTGTCTTGTGACGGCTGATAAATTCCTGAGATACGATAATTGGCTTCAAGAGTTGGTTTGAATTTAGCCAAATATTCTTCTATGGAAGAGTCAGAATGGTATGTTTCGAAATTAGTAACAAGAGGCAGGCTTAGTTGGCTGCCAATTTTCAACTTTTTGCCGGTTTGTTCTATGAAATCGGTGGAAACTAATAATTCATGGTCATTCACAGGTAAGTTGCCCTCCAATTTTCCGAAGGGCAGTTTTTTGAACCCTAAAGATTCTACTCCGATAAGTTGACCGAATGAAGGAACATCCGAGTTATCCATATACTGCTTAGGTAGTGTAGTCAAGGCAAATATATCTGTGAGATAGGACTCGGCCACTTGTTTGTCATTGCGGATCTCTTGCTCTTTTTTTTCCTCTGTTCTGGTTTTGAACTGATAAACCAGTGTGTAGTCTCCGTCAGCTGCAATTGCATCGTTTAACAGTAGTTGGTGAAAAGATGCCGCTAACGTAGTAACCAAAGTAACGAGTGCAACAGACAAAACAACTCCGATAATGGTTACCAACGTACGGGTTTTATTTTTCTTCAGATAGGCAAAAGATACCCTGTTCAAAATGTTCATGGGCGCAGTACCTCATCTCTTATGAGGCGACCGTCCTCGATTTGCAGAATTCGATCTGCCTGTAAGGCGATATTTTCATCATGGGTGATTACCAACATGGTTTGGTTGTATTCTTTATTTGAACGTCGCAGAAGAGACATGATTTCTTGAGAGTTGATACTATCGAGGTTACCAGTAGGTTCGTCTGCCAATAAAAGAGCGGGGGCATTCATCAAAGCGCGACCAATGGAAACCCGCTGTTGCTGTCCGCCAGAAAGTTGATTAGGGAGATGACTCTGTCTACTTTCCAAACCTAGTATGCTAAGGAGCTGGGAAAGTCGTTTTTGATTCACTTTCCGGCTGTCGAGCAAGACAGGCAGTGTAATATTTTCTACTACAGATAATACTGGTATTAGATTGAAAAATTGATAAATCAGCCCAACTTCTCTTCGGCGAAAAATCGCTAACTGCTCGAGATTTTGGGAATAGACGTCTGTATCTCCTACATAGACTTTGCCGGAAGAGGGAGTATCAACTCCTCCGATAATATGCATCAATGTAGATTTACCAGAACCCGAGGGACCAATAATCGCTACAAATTCACCTTTTTCAATGGTAAATGAAACATCCGTTAGTGCATTTATCATATTTTCTCCTGTTCCATATTGTTTACTGAGGTTTTCTACCTTCAGGATAGCCATCGTGACCACTCCTTTTATTGTTTGTTTTATCATAACGTAATTTGTGCTTTGGAAAATGACTGCTGTGTGACAGATGTGTCATTTTCCAATCATGTCTGATCTGCCGTATCATTTCCCACCTCGTCTAAATTCCTTTACTATAGAAGAAAACAGTGAACGGAGGTACGAAATTATGCATTGGGCCTATGAAGCAGCCACAAAATTGATGGAAAAACATCCCGAGCAAGTCATTACCTGTGCGTCAGGAGTTAGTCCGTCCGGTTATGTTCATGTGGGAAATTTTCGCGAGATTGCCACCACGTATTTTGTCACCAAAGCATTAACGGATCTAGGAGGGGATGCACGATTTATTTTGTCATGGGACGATTATGATCGTTTACGCAAGATTCCCGCAAATGTAGCCGGTGTGTCAGAGCATGAAATCGGACTGCCCTATACCAAAGTGCCGGGACCTGAAAAAGCTGAAGCTGGGGTATCTTATGGTGCCTATTTTGAGGGATTGTTCATTGAAGATTTGGCTAAGTTGGGAATAAAACCGGAATATATTTATGAAACGCACCAATATGAAAGTGGGGCTTACGATCAGCAGCTGAAAAAAGCACTGTCTCACCGCCATGAAATTTATGACATCCTAGCCCGTTTTCGTACCGAAGCGGCGGATGAAAAAGAGCGGGAAAACTATTATCCTATCTCTTTATACTGCGATACTTGCGGCCATGACAGTACCAGTATCACGGATTACGACGAAACGACCGGGACCCTTAGCTATACTTGCAAATTTGGACATCAGGGACAACAACAGATTGGTGCCGGTCAAAAAGTCAAATTGCATTGGAAAATAGATTGGCCGATGCGTTGGCAGTATGAACAAGTTGCCTTTGAACCTGGAGGCAAAGACCATTCTTCCAAAAATGGTAGTTTTGATGTGGCTTCGGCTGTTGTACGAGAAATTTTTGGTGGGCAGCCGCCGCTTTATGAGCCCTATGATTTTGTAAATATCAAAGGGCAAACAAAAAAGATGTCCTCTTCTGCCGGCAATATCATCACGCTATCTGAACTTTTGCAGATCTACACGCCGGAATTAGTCTTCTATTTATATGCCAAATACCTGCCAAAAGCTCAGTTTGATCTGGGACTGGATGAAGATGTGTTAAGAAATTATGCTGAGTTTGAACGGAAGGTAAGTGGTATAAAAGAAAAAACCGAAACCGATGAAACGATTCTTCAGATGGTGAAGCTGACTGGTGCCGATTTGCAGGAATGCTATCCGGCATTTGGTCATGTGGTCAGCATTCTTTCACTTACCGGCAATGATCAAGAGCTGACAGCAAAACTGTTGCGAAAAGAGCAGGAGTATTCAGATGAGGCTTTGCAGCATATCTTACCTCGGGCCGCTTACTGGATCGAAAATGATGCCCAAAGCCGATTGTTGAAAGTCCGAGAGACGCCGGATGCAACTGCTTATGGACAATTGGCACCGGTGGTCAAAGAACAGGTGGCGCGTTTACGAAAATTACTGTTGGAGCAGCCGCAGTTAAAAGATCAGGAATTGATGCAGGCCGTTTATGATTTGACTCCGGCGGTCGCTAAAGCAGAAAAACGGCAGGAACAGCGGGAACTTTTCAAAGGAATCTATCAATTGACGATTGGACAAGACGGCGGACCCCGAATTCCACTGCTGGTAGAAGTAGTGGGACGAGAACAAATGGCGGCTTTATTAGATTTTTGACAATTGAAATTGCCTTTTTACACTGAGGAGAAAAGTAGAAAATTGGTGAGTTTCAATTTAGAATTGAAAACTTGCTGAAAATTTCATTCTGTGGTACAATACTCAAATGCCGAAAAGAAGAACCAGTTGGAAGAAATCTCATCCACGAAATTGACTTGTAGTCTGGCCCCAGGAAATTTTACCTGTTGAGCCTTTTACGTAGAGACTGGGAGACAAGTGCAAGACTGACTTGAAGCCCAGTCTTTTTGCGGATAAAAAGCGACCAAAGGGCTTTGCTGTCCTTTGGTTGAACTTTTTCTAAATGCCTTCGTGAAGCGGTTTTCGGCGACAAAGCAGAAAAGAGAAATGACAGGGACCATTTCTTTTTGACTGTGGGAGAAAACGTGCATCTGAGGTCAGCCTGTTGTTACCGGCACGATCTCAAAGCCAAACCAACGCTTCAATCAACAAGAACGTCGTGCCGGGAAACTCGGCGAAGAAACGACGAATAGGAGGATACTTTTTGAAATTCAACGAACTAAACTTATCACCAGAACTGTTAAAAGCAGTGGAACGCTCAGGCTTTGAAGAAGCAACACCAATCCAAGCAGAAACAATCCCGTTGGCACTGGAAGGCCGCGATGTGATTGGCCAAGCACAAACCGGTACTGGTAAAACAGCTGCTTTCGGACTGCCAATGTTGGAAAAAATCGACACCAGCCGTCATGAATTGCAAGGGCTGGTTATTGCACCAACTCGTGAATTGGCAATCCAAACACAAGAAGAATTGTACCGTTTGGGTCGTGACAAACGAATCAAAGTTCAAGCTGTTTATGGTGGAGCTGACATTGGCCGCCAAATCCGTGGCTTGAAAGATCGTCCCCACATTGTAGTTGGGACTCCTGGCCGGATGTTGGACCATATCAACCGCCACACCTTGAAACTCGGTACCGTTGGGACATTGGTCTTGGACGAAGCCGACGAAATGCTGAACATGGGCTTTTTGGAAGACATTGAAACCATTATTGCCCAAGTCCCTGATACTCGCCAAACATTATTGTTTTCAGCAACGATGCCACCAGCGATTAAAAATATCGGCGTCAAATTTATGAAAAATCCAGAACATGTACAGATCAAAGCGAAAGAAATGACAGCAGATTTGATCGATCAATACTATGTACGTGCGAAAGATTTCGAAAAGTTCGATATCATGACCCGCCTGTTGGATGTCCAAACACCGGAATTGGCTATCGTCTTTGGTCGGACCAAACGCCGTGTTGATGAATTGTCACGAGGCCTGGAATTGCGAGGCTACAAAGCAGAAGGGATTCATGGCGACTTGTCACAGCAAAAACGGATGAGCGTGTTGAAATCCTTTAAAGAAGGTCGCTTGGACATCTTGGTAGCCACTGACGTTGCGGCGCGGGGCTTGGATATTTCCGGTGTGACTCACGTTTACAACTATGATATCCCACAAGATCCTGAAAGCTATGTTCACCGTATCGGCCGTACGGGTCGGGCGGGCAAAGGCGGCATGTCGGTAACCTTTGTTACACCAAATGAGATGAGTTACCTGCACGTCATCGAAAACCTTACCAAAAAACGCATGACAGCATTGCGTCCGCCAACCGAAAAAGAAGCCTTCAAAGGTGCTTTAGGTGCGGCAGTAGAGCAGATCGAAGCTGGTTTGCAGGAAAACGGTTTGGAAAAATATGCCCAAACAGCGGAACAACTTTTGGAAGGCTACGAACCAGAAACGCTGGTTGCTTTATTGCTGAAGACGATGGCAAAAGATCCGGCTGATCAAGTACCAGTTAAAATCACGCCAGAACGTCCGTTGCCATCCGGTAAAAAAGGTGGCGGCTACAATAAGAACAATCGTCGGGGCAACGGTGGCGGCAATAACCGCAATCGTAAAGACGGTGGCAGTTACCGTGGCGGCAAGAGCAAAGGCAGCTACAACAAGGATAAAAACTACAGCGGCGACCGTCGAAAAAACGACCGTCGTGACAATGACCACAACTCCGGCGGTAAAAAACGCGGATTTGTGATTCGTACAAACAACGACTAATAGTTTTAGCTACGAGCAGCAGACTTCGGTTTGCTGCTCGTTTTTATTTAAACAAATCAGCTATCCGGGATTTAGATTGGTGAAACGTCGATGGGCTCTTTTTTTAATTGGCAGAGAGAATGTTTCAAACAATCAGTATGCCTCGGCTGTTTTTTTGCTAAACTATCACTGGGCAAACCAATAGTTAAGACCGGAGTTGTTTTCTTTCTCGTGACAAAACTGTTAGGCAAGTGTTGTAACGATTGATTCTATAAAAGCTTCGTTATTTACTAGTGAGTTTCTTTAAAGTAGATTACTGAAGTAGCAAGATTAGTGAATCCCCTGCTTTTCAATTGATGAAGTATTCTTGTAATAAATGTTCAAAAAAGGAGTAAGGTTTTATTTAAAAAAAGTGTGATTTTTCAGGTAGTCGATGTTTTTTTATGGTTTTTGCAGTGTTTTTTGGTAGAATAAGACTAACTCAGAGGCTGTGGCTGACTGCAGATAAGGTAGAGGGATACAGTTATCTGAAAGGACGATATTTTTTATTGAGTCCTCAGATTAGCAAGCAACGGATTTATCTTTAAGGAGAGGGGCGGAAAAAGCCAACATGATCAGAGGAATCGGGATTGATGCAGTTGATCTGGAACGGGTTAAAGAAATCATCGCCAAGAAACCACGGTTTGCTCAGCGAGTCCTGACCTTAAAGGAATTAACGTTATTTGAAAATCTGCCTTTAAAACGGCAGATAGAGTTTTTAGCGGGTCGCTATGCTTGTAAAGAAGCTTTTTCCAAAGCATGGGGGACTGGAATTGGTAAAGTCACTTTTCAGGACTTAGAAATTTTGACAGATAAATTGGGTGCACCCTATTTCAGTCTTTCGCCTCATAAGGGAAAGACCTTCGTCAGTATTACCCATACAGATACTCTTGCATTTGCACAAGTATTACTGGAAGAATAAGTTGTTTTCAAATTGAGAGATTGTAGCGGGCGTGGTATACTTAAACGTCGTGCTTCGGTTGACAATGGCTGTTTAGCAGTTATCGTCAGTCATTACTCTCAGCATTTTAGTGAAAGAAGGAACGACCGTGGTTGAATCGCTTCATCGTCCGACCCGGATCATCGTACATAATGATGCCATCCGACAAAATATCAAACAAGAAATCGATCGTATGCCAGCAGGCCGGGAATTATTCGCAGTGGTTAAGGCGAATGGCTATGGTCATGGGGCTGTGGCAACTGCAAAAGCAGCGTTGACAGGAGGTGCTCACGGGTTTTGCGTAGCGACTGTCGACGAAGGAATCGAATTGCGTGAAGCCGGCTTCACTGAACCAATCTTGATTTTAGGTGTGGTGGATGTGGTGGACCTGCCTTTAGTAGCAGAGCTGCAGCTGGCCTTTCCGGTAGCTAGCCAACAGTGGTTGCAAAAGGCGCGGGCGTACCTGTCAGAAGTTCAAGTAGCGACACCGCTTTTGGTTCATCTTAAAGTAGATAGCGGTATGGGTAGAATTGGCTTTCGCAGCAGTGAAGCAGTCTTGGCGGCATTAGCAGAAATCAACGAGGAACCCCAGATGGTTTTTGAAGGGATCTTCACTCATTTTGCGACTGCTGATGAAGTAGACACGGGGTATTATGATGAACAAAATCGCCGTTTCAATAAAATCTTGCAACAACTACCTTGTCAACCGCGGTATGTTCATGTATCCAATAGTGCCACCGCTTTGTGGCATGACCAACCGGTAGGCAATATGATTCGTTTTGGTGTGGCAATGTATGGTTTGAATCCTTCTGGGCATACCTTGCCGGAAGCTTATCCGTTGCGGCCCGCTTTGGAATTGGTTTCTCGTCTGGTACAGGTCAAGCATTTGGCAGCTGGTGAAGGGATCGGTTATGGGGAAACGTATATCACGGAAACGGATGAATGGATCGGTACAGTTCCTATCGGTTACGCGGATGGTTGGATCCGCAAGATGCAAGGGTTTAAAGTTCTGGTAGAAGGACAATTTTGTGAAATCGTCGGCCGGGTTTGCATGGATCAAATCATGATTCGGCTGCCCAAGGAATTTTCAGAAGGAACTACAGTCACGCTGATTGGTAAAAACGGTAGTCAAGAGATTACATTGCAGGATGTGGCAGACCAACAGGAGACAATTCATTATGAAGTGGCCTGTTTGTTGAGTGGCCGCATTCCAAGAGAATATACAGATTAGGAAGAGGTAAACTATGGTGAAACGCGGAGATATTTATTTCGCTGATCTTTCGCCGGTGATCGGATCTGAACAAGGCGGCGTGCGGCCGGTCTTGGTGATTCAAAATGATCGCGGCAATCATTTTTCCCCCACAGTGATTATTGCAGCAATCACAGCCAAGATGGCAAAGCCTAAATTGCCAACCCATGTGGGAATCAAAGCTTCTGAGACCGGAATCTCCCGAGATTCCGTGATCTTGTTGGAACAGATCCGGACAATCGACAAAAGTCGCCTGAAAGAAAAGGTCTGCCATTTGGAAAGCAAAAAGATGGGTCAAGTGGATCGTGCCTTACGGATTAGTGTTGGGGTAGTAGATCTGGCCGAAACGGTGGGAGTCAGCTGAAAAAGCTAGTTACATACAATGATAAGAGTTCGATCTTTGTGAATCGTCTGTGAGGCGATCTGCTGATCGGGCTCTTTTTGGTTTTGCGAGTATGTTTTTCCGGATAAAGATCGCTAACATGCGCGCTTTGACTTTCTTAGAAAAAATAAGAGCTGAAAAACGGTATTCGCTGCGGCGCAAGGGCAGGTTGGACTTTTTTACGAGGGATCATTCTTAAAAAAACGGACTTTTTCTTGCGAGACGTCCTTTTGGCTGGTATTAAATCAAGTAAAAAATACCCTTGACGAAGTTTTCACAATTCGCTATTTTTAATTTGAGAACACCTGCTATTTGAAAAAATAGTTGCTAAAAAAATGGTGCAAGTCTGATGAGTTTTCTCGTAATTGTGTTAAAATCATATTAGTGATATTAAAAGGCGGTGAGAATATGCGGCATTTGCTGAGTAAAACTGTTTTACGACGTCTGACGCTGATTGAGGCATTGGCACGGTTGAACACTTGGGTCCCAGTGGAACAACTGGTGCAATTGCTGAACTGTACGGATAAAACCCTGATGAAAGATGTTGAGACGATCAATGACGAATGGGAAGAGTACCTGCAGCTTGATTTTTCCAAGCGACGCGGGTTGTCGGTACGAGCTGGCTTGACCAATAAGATTAAAAATGTCTATCAAATCGTGTTACAGGAATCGAGTGAGTTTCAGTTTCTGGAGCGCATCTTTTTTGAGCCGGACAAAGACGCTGACTATTGGATCAATGAATTGTTTATCAGTGAAACCTCTTTTTATCGAATGGTCCGTCAAATCACCCGCTCTTTGAAGACTTACGGATTGAAATTGGAGCGCAAGCCCTTTTGTGTAACAGCAGAAGATGAACGCTGGGTGCGATTGTTTTATCAAAGCTATTTTGAAGAAGCGTATGGCGGGAGTCTTTGGCCGTTTACCATTTCAGAAAAGGACTTGTACTGCTATGTGATGCGCAGCTCGACAGACTTTGATGTAGTGCAAGATGACCGAGAGTTGATTCAGCATGCCTGTCTATTGATGATTACTTGTATCCGGGCCAACCAGGGCTTTATTTTGGATCGCAAAATCTATGACGAGCCTGATGATGTCATTGATCAAGTGATTCAGATGTCTGAAGCATACATGACTTCATTATTGAAGAAAACGGAATACGGACTGACGGATAGCTGGTATCGGGAGATTAGTCGCGGGGTGTTTTATGAGTTTTATAATTGGGACAACCCACAGCAAGAAGTCAGGATTCAAACGGCTGTCGATAAATTTTTGGATAAGTTGGTCAGTGGTGTCAACTATCGTTTGCCAGAAGAAGATCGCAAAAAGATCAGTCAGCGGATGATGCACTGGTATCTGTCTTATGCGATTTATCCCTACGATCGCGTGGTCTTACGAAATGAAAGCGAATCCTCGGCTCGTAATATTCGCCGATTGTATCCGATTTTCAGTAAACTGGTGGAAGTCAATCTTAAAGAAATCGAGAACGATTGCAATTTTCCATGGGCCCAAATCAGAGAAGATGATATTTTATGTCTATTGTTGAAGGATTGGTCCAGTCTACCGCAACAATTGGAAAGTCTCAGACGACAAGTCACTGTATTAATCATCAGTGACCGTGGCCTCAAGCACAGTCACATGCTTAGAGAAATCATCAAAGGCCAGATGCTGGATAAAGTTGTCGTGGATATTTTCAAGAGCTCGGTCTTATTTATCACCCCGACAGAATTGGAATGTTTTCATGATTATGATATAGTGGTGGCAAATAATCCGATACCCGATTATCAAGATGAAAATCTATTGTTGGTGGATAATTTCATGTCAGAAGGAGACTGGAATTTACTGCACCAACGGGTCATTCGTAAGCAAAAGCAAATTTCTGACGACTATATTCATGACTTGGATATTAACCGATTGAAAAGTGGTCGCGAAATCTATCCACAACGAAAAAAAGCTGCGAATTTTGCGACCTTTGTCATGGAAGAAGACCAGCCGACAGAAGGCTTTTTCGATATGTGAGTTGTTTGCGAATAAATGGGTAGCGACAGAAAAGAGGCAATATCATGACCAATGACCAATGGCAGTTGATTAAGGACAATTTTTCCGACCAGCGAGAATATATCGACGGCTACTATTATCGATTGCGGCACTTAGCAGACCAACAATACGAGTTGGCTTTGATCCATGGCGGCGTTTGTGGGGAAAATATTTATCATCCCCGCTTGAAACTGCGAGAAGACGACGGGATGTTAGTTCCAATCAGCCTGTTTGATAATTACAATCATCCGGTGACAAACTTGGAGTATCAGGATGCACCGGAAAAGTTGACGGACAGTATGCAAAACTTGATTCAACAGTTTCTGCAGGCCAAAGAACTGAGTTAATACCAAGCGATGCGGTGAGCTGAAAGGCACACCGCATTTTTTGCAGTGCTGACGAATTGACAACACGACGATTGCTAAGGGTGAATGGCGGATGGCATTTTTCAGAGCGGGTCTTCATTTTTTACCAAGAGATGTTGGAGCAAAACTGTAAGAGAAAGGATAAGACTAAATGTTGAAAATGATTGTATTTGATATGGATGGCTTGTTAGTGGATAGTGAGGCGCTTTATAAAGCCGGCTGGCTAAAAGTGGCTGCCGCTCATAATATACCGCTAACTGCGGCAGACTTGGCAGGTTGGAGCGGTCAAAGCTTACAGGTGACAACCGAAAAATTGATTGCGCTGATGGGATCAGCCCAAGTGGTGGAACAGCTACGCAAAGAACGAGAAATTTTTATCAGCCAACAACTAGCAGCAGACAAGGTTCAGCTAAAGCCTTATGGGAAAGAAGTTCTGACAGCTGCCCGCCAACAGGGATTGATTTTGGCGTTGGCGACGTCCACATTTAGAAAACGAGGGGAAGCCTTTTTACAAGCATTGGGGATAGCTGATTTTTTTGATTACGTGACCTTTGGGGATCAGGTGACACGGATGAAGCCAGATCCGGAAATCTATTTGACTTCGTTGGCAAAAGCGGGGCTGCGAGCTGAGGAAGCTATCGCAGCAGAAGATTCCATCGCGGGTGCCACTGCCGCTACCAAAGCCGGACTCCCAGTCGTCTTAGTGCCGGATCAGTCAGTCGACAGTCACTATACAGCTGCAGAAAAAGCTGACTTGAATATTTTACTAACAGGCACGAGTTTGAAGGTGCTGTTGGATTATTTGCAAAAAGATGCTGAAGGTAAGGAAGATTAGGCGTTGCGAGATATCCTGGCAATCTTCAACAGAAATGCTGCCAATCTCGTAGAAAGTGGCAGTGAAAGAAGCCGGCTGGTTTTTAGGAAAAACACCTGAATCTGCCTGCCTGTGATTGAAAGTACTTTGATCAATTTAGGCAGTCTTATCATTATCTTTTGAAGATTTTTCATGATAAATTTAAAGCAGAGATTAAGAAATTCGTTACTGGTCAGAAACGACTGCGAAAAGAGAACGCTTGCAAGTGTGACAGATTGTCATAAATGTCTAAAACCGCAAACCTTCACAGTTTCTTCCGTAGCCGGGAAACGTGTTTCATGCTAAAGTTTCTTAATGAAAAAAATGATGATGAAATTTGCGGGAACTGTTTACAGAGGAGACTCGCAACGACATATCACTTAAAGGATGATCAGGATGCAGCATATTAAAAATGTTTTTCACTTATACAAATTGGACTGGAAGCGGATCTTTAAGAGCCCAATGGCGGCTTTTCTGATTGTGGCGCTGATGATTTTGCCGTCACTTTACGCTTGGTTTAATATCAAGGCGTTGTGGGATCCATACGGGAATACTGGAGAGTTGCCGATTGCCATTTATTCTGATGATGCCGGGGCTAAGTTCCAGGATACAAAGGTAGAGATTGGCGACCAGGTCCTAGACACACTCCATGACAACAAGCAGCTGGGATGGCGCTTTGTGGATTCAAAAAAGGAAGTAACAGAAGGCGTCAAATCGGGAAAATATTACGCAGGAATCTACTTACCAAAGGATTTTTCAGAAAATCTGCTGAGCTTTGCTTCTGGCACGATTAAAAAACCGAAAATCGAATATTACATCAATGAAAAAATCAATGCTATTGCTCCTAAAATCACTGACAAAGGGGCGAGCAGTCTGCAAGAGCAGATTTCGCAGAATTTCATCAAGACAGCTAGTGATACAGTTTTAAAAGTCATGAACGAGGTGGGCTATGACATTGATGCCAATCTGGTGAGTATCAACAAGGTCAAGACGCTGATCTTAGAGACAGATGAAAATGCCGATACTATCGAAAAATATGCCCAACAAATCGTGGAACTCAACGGCAAAATGCCGGAGATCAAGGAAAAGATTGCTAAAGCCGAGTCCTTCAGTGATTACTTGCCTCAAGTAGATGAAATGGGTAAAAAATTAGTGGCACTCAATGACCGAATGCCGGAGTTGGAAAAACAAGCCGCCGTGATTTTGACATTGCAGGAAAAGATTCCTGAGATTCAAAATGCCGGCAAGCAGTTGGCGCAAGTTGATGCGGATTTCGATACGATTGAAGAAACCATGAACAATGGGATTACCGAAGCCAAACAAGGTTTAGAAATCCTCAAGCAGGTTCAAGAAATTCTACCGGATGTGAAGTCAATGGCAGCCAATGCCGATGACTTTGCCGGTCAGCTAAAAAATGCGGCGGGCAAATTGGAGGACACCTTGCCGACCGTTGCCCAAAACGCCAGCAGCATTTTGAGTGATCTGGTGTTGATTAACACTGAAGTCAGTGATCTGGCAGGCAAGATTAACGAAGCTGTCACTGACGGCCAGCTGACTCCTGAAGAAAAGACAGCTTTGTCTAATGTGCTGCAGGGAATGTCGGATCGCTTGAGTCAGCGGTTGAGCAACATCAATGCGCTGCAGCAATTTATTCAAGCCTTGCCCAACTATGCCAACAGTAGTTTGTTGCAAGATATCAACAACAAGCTGGAAAATGCCAAACCATTGATCAGTGGACTGAAAGAACGTGTTGATAATTTGAATACGGCCGTCAAGACCGGTTCTGTCGCAGATGTTCAACAAGCACTGGCAGCTGTTCAAGACGTCGCCAATAAATTGAACGGCATTTTAGGAACAATTGATGTCGACCAGATTGAGACAGAACTTGAGTCAGGACTGAGTAAAGTAATTGCAGTGATGACAGATGCCCAGAATGCAATCGGCAAAGCCCAACAGATTGACTTTGACAGTTTGTTGGCGGGAACTTCCAAAACGGTGGCTAATGCAGTCACATTGCTGGAGAAATATCAGAAGGAACTACCGGCAATCAAGCAGGAAGTTCATGATGCTAACGAATTGTTGAATGGCCACATGAATGAAATTGTCGCCGGCATCAATGAAGGGGCAGACTTGTACAACAATGAACTGCCACAACTGAAGGAAAAGCTCGCCTTAGCTGCGGATTTTGTGCAAAATGACTGGCCAACCATCGAAAAAGAAATCAAGAGTACCATGACGATGGTGGATGAAAAACTGCCGGAAGTGGAATCGGCATTAAAGATGGCCACCAATTTGATTGAAAACAATTGGCCAACATTAAAAGCAGGACTGCACAAAGCGGCTGAAGCCATCCGTAAAGGTGAGGAAAACGTCGATCTCGGGGAAATCATCAAGCTGCTGAAATCTGACGCCAATGCGGAAAGCGACTTTTTGACTTCACCGGTAGAATTAGTTACTAACCAAATGTATCCTATCGCAAATAACGGCTCTGCCAGCACGCCTTTTTATACAGCGTTGTGTTTGTGGGTAGGTGCGCTGTTGCTTTCTAGTGTTGCGACTACGTCCTATCACTTGGAAGACGAAGACAAGAAAAAATTCAGCAAGCGAGAAACTTTTGTTGCACGGATGCTGACCTTCTTGACTGAAGGTGTCTTCCAAGCACTGGTGGTTGCATTAGGGAATATCTTCTTACTGAAAGTGGATGTGAAAGAGCCGGTTTATGCGGTGTTCTTTACTCTGTTGGTAGGCTTGGCCTTTATGATGATCGTCTATGTGCTTTCGGCTCTCTTTGGCAATATCGGTAAAGGGATTGCCATCATCATTCTGGTGCTATCAATATCCGGCGGGGGTGGGAACTATCCGATTCAGGTCTCGGGCAAGTTCTTTCAAATGATCAACCCGCTACTGCCTTTCACTCATGCTGTGGATTTATTGCGGGAAGCCGCCGGTGGAATCTACTGGCCAAATGCGATCACGAATATTTGGATCATGGCGCTGCTTTTCGTAGGCTTTGGCGTAATTGGCGTGTTGATTTATCCGAAGTTAGAAAAAATGACCAGTAAGCTGGATGGAATTTCAAAAGAAAGCCACTTCTTCCATTGATAAAATGGTAGGGGCCGTGACAATCCTTGAGTCACCGTCTTGTGAAGCGAACAACAATACCAAACGTGAGCACCCAAAAGCCAAGTCCTTTCCACTGTTTCTTAATGGAGGGGACTTGGCTTTTCATTGTTAAAAATTTCAAACGCAGACTTTCCTTATATTATGGTGAACGGATTTTGACACAGAGAATGTTGCAACTGTTTTCTAACATAGACTGTCTTGTTTATACGATGAAACCTTCACTAGTTACCATTTAAAAATGCTTTTCGTCTAACGCCACTTTTTCTACAGGCGCTACTTCTTAGCTGCCAAAGCAAATCTGCTATACTGGTTTTAAGAGGATTTTTGACGGAAATGTTGTGGGAGGTGTGCTGTGGAGACTTATGTTGCAAAGTTCAGAGGCGGGGGTACGAGCTGCCAAATTAGTGATAATAACGGTGAAATAGTCGCTATTTTCAAAAGAAAACCGGCGGCGTTGGTTTTAAATCGCGTGCTGCGAATCTTTGGTCGCCTGCCCAATACCAGCCGAATCACATACTTGGACTCAAGGTTGGCTGGACAGCCCGCTACTTATCTGAAGCAGCAAGCTAGTGGCCCTTTCAGCCGCTTTCGTTTATTCAGCGCGGGACAACTGGCAGGGGACATCCGCCAGATTCCTGAGAGTCTCACTTTTCATTTGGAAGTCAGCTGGTTGCAGCGGCGCTTGAATGTTACTTGTGATCAAGACGCTGCGGAGTTTACTGTAAAAGAGGACAGAAAACAGGTGGCGAGCTTCGTTGTTCAATCTGGAAGCTGGGAGCCGGTATATACGCTTTTTTGTTTTGAAGCAGAGCTGCTGCCGGCTATTTTGAGTATCTTGGTGGCTTGTCAGATGATTTTATACGGCTGAGGGTAACTTGCACCCCTTGTGTGCTTGTTGGTGGCAAGTCTGACAGCTGGCGAGGGCAAGCCGTCTTTTTGCAGCGATTTTACATCATTGGTATGATAGGGGCAGCTGAGTAAACGAGCAGAAAATCGTTGACGAGCTGCTGAAGTTTTTAGCGAAAGGAAGAAAGAACATGACAACATCGGATATCCGTCTAATCATCAGTGATATCGACGGCACGATTTTAAATTCCCAACACCAGGTCTCAAAAAAATTGCAGGCGCTGATGCCATTGTTGCAAAAGCGAAAGATTCCCTTTGTCCTAACGTCGGCCCGCTCGCCGAAAGGAATGACTGCCATTGCCGATGAACTGACTCTCACGGCACCGCTAGCGGCTTATAACGGCGCCTATATTGTAGAGCAGACTAAAAAAGGCAGCTTCACCGAACTATTCAGCCGCCCTTTAGATTTTACCGAGGCCAATAAGGTAATTCAGCTGGCAGTTCATAGCTTTCCCGAGGTGGCGGTCAATATCTATTCAGCTGCCGAGTGGTTCGTCCCAACTATAAATAAATGGGTTCAACAAGAAGAAGCTATCACAGAAATGACGGCAAAAGAGGTCATTTTGCAAGATTTCTTGTCGAATCAGCCGTCAATCCACAAGCTGCTGTTTATCGGCTCAGATGAAGACATCGCCGCATTGGACGCGGCTATCGGCCGCTTGGTCTTGATGGAATCTACCAAATATCGTTCTAAAAGCAATTACTTGGAATTCACTGATAAAACGGTGTCGAAGGAATTGGCATTGCGGGAGCTGGCAGATTATTATCAGGTGGCACCAAATGAAGTCATGGCTATTGGTGATCATGACAACGACCTCAGCATGATCGCGGCTGCCGGCTTTGGCGTCGCAATGGGCAATGCCAGTGAAGCTTGTAAGGAAAAGGCCAATCTGATTACAGTAGACAATGATCATGACGGAGCTGCGGTGGCAATTAGTGACGCATTACAGCTAGAGCTTTGATGCTTGCTGTTGTCTTAATGAAAGGGTAATCGATAGCCGTACTTTTTTGCGGCAATGAACAGTGTGAACTTTTCAGAGACGTTGACGAATAGTCAGAGTCAGCCGCCTTTTTGGAGAAATAGAAATCACCGAGTGCACAGATTGTTACAGTTTGGTTGTGGCAATAAAAAATCATTGACTTTTAAGGTGGGTAAGCGTAGCATACTGTTTTGTTTGCAGAGATTTTTCAGAAAACAATTGATGCATAATTTGTTGAAATTGCGATCATCAGTATCGATAAATGAAATGCTGGTCGTTCGCACACATATTGGTGAAAAGGCAGAGGGATAAAAATTGAATTATTTAAAACGTTTGTTAGTGGGCCGTCCTTTGAAGTCGGCTGAAAATGATGAGCAGAAACTGAGCCGGTTTGCTGCATTGGCGCTGCTGTCTTCGGATGCGTTGTCTTCCATCGCATACGGGACCGAGCAGATCGTCGTGGTGCTGGTCACACTGTCGGCAGCTGCGATCTGGTATTCATTGCCAATCGCTGCGTTTGTCATCATTTTATTAGTGTCGTTGACGTTGTCTTATCGACAGATCATCCACGCCTATCCTCATGGGGGCGGGGCTTATGTCGTATCCAGTGAGAATCTCGGCAAGAATGCGGGCTTGATTGCCGGTGGGTCATTGTTGATTGATTATATGCTGACTGTCGCCGTTTCTGTATCGGCCGGCGCCGAGGCCATTACCTCAGCGATTCCGGCATTATTTGGCCATCAAGTGGCGATTAGTGTAGTGATTGTGCTTTTAATCATGATGATGAATCTACGAGGACTGCGGGAATCGGCGGGCTTTTTGATGGTTCCAGTTTACACGTTTGTTGCCGTCATCACGATTTTGATTGGTTACGGACTGTTTCAAATTGCCACCGGAGCGGCACCTTTTCATGCGACATCTGCGGTTGGGGCGGCGGTGCCGGGAATCAGTATCGCATTGATTCTGCGGGCGTTTTCTTCCGGTTCTTCTTCTTTGACCGGGGTGGAAGCTATCAGTAACGCTGTGCCGTTTTTCAAAAAGCCACGAGCTAAAAATGCCGCGTCGACATTGGCAATTATGGCAGCAATCTTAGGCTTCTTCTTTGTTGGAATTACCTTTTTGAACTATTGGTACGGAATTGTGCCGCAAACTGAAGTTACCGTTTTGTCTCAAATCGGGAAAGCCGTTTTCGGTCATGGCGTTATGTTTTATGTATTGCAATTTGCTACGGCTTTGATTTTGGCTGTGGCTGCCAACACAGGTTTCTCTGCCTTTCCAGTTTTGGCTTACAATCTGGCCAAAGATAAATTTATGCCCCATATGTATCAAGACCGCGGCGATCGCTTAGGCTACTCAAATGGGATCATCACTTTGGCTGCAGGTTCCATTATCCTGCTGTTCATTTTCCAGGGATCAACGGAACGTTTGATCCCACTGTATTCCATTGGCGTGTTTATTCCTTTTGCTTTGTCACAAACTGGGATGGTCATCCATTGGCGTAAGCGGGGCAAAGGCTGGTTGACAAAATCTATTGCCAATATTGTGGGAGCATTTATCTCTTATGCCATCATCGCAATCTTGTTTGCTTTTCGTCTGGCAGATATCTGGCCTTTCTTCATCATCATGCCAGTCCTTTTGTACGTTTTTTATCAGATTCACAAGCATTACCAAAACGTAGCCGAACAACTGCGCTTAGAAGACGAAGTTGCTTTGCATACCTATGACGGCAACACTGTTATCGTCTTGGTGGGTAATGTCACGCGGGTAAATGTCGGTGCATTGAATTACGCGCAATCAATTGGTGATTATGTGGTAGCCATGCACGTCTCTACGGATGAGGATGTCGATAAAGAAAAAGAAATCGAAGCAGAATTTAAAGCGAATTTCCCCGATGTGCGTTTTTCAGTGGTTCATTCCAGTTACCGTTCGATTGAAAATCCCATCATTCGTTATGTAGATTTAGTGAGCAAAAATGCGCGGAAGCATAACTATACGACGACGGTAATCATTCCTCAGTTCGTGCCGAAGCATCGTTGGCAGAACATCCTTCACAACCAGACCAGTCTGCGTTTGCGGATGCGCTTGTCTTGGCGGGAAAATATTGTTGTTGGGACCTACAGCTATCATCTGAAAAAATAGCACTTGTAAGGCGCTCTATATGCGGAAACAATGTAAAAAAACGCTCGTCGATAACGGCTAAAAGCTGTTGTCGACGAGCGTTTTTGCTATACCTTAGTCTGAAGTTTTAGTGGCTGGATCTAGCTTACGTTCAATGATTCCCAGTCCCCAGTCAGTGATGATAGCCATCAAAGCAGTAGGCAACGCCCCTGCTAAAATGATGGAAGCACCGTCTGTGGCGTTGGTTCCGCGGATGATGATATCCCCGAGACCACCGGCACCGACAAAGGCTCCGATAGCGGTGATTCCGATGGCGACCACCAGCGCATTACGAATACCGGCCATAATGACCGAAACAGAAAGCGGCAGCTCGATCATGTACAGTCGCTGCCAAGCGGTCATGCCCATTCCTTTGCCGACATCAAGAATATTTTTGTCGACTTGATTCATGCCGGTGTAGGTGTTTTTGATGATTGGTAAAAGAGAATACAAGAACACTGTTACGATAACGACATTTACCCCTAACCCTAATCCGATCATCAAAATCGAAATCATTGCCAATGAAGGCACTGTCTGAATGATATTTGCCAGACGAATGACCCAGTCAGCGATTTTGTGGTGACGGCTGATCCAGATCCCTAAAGGAATCGCCACAATGGCCGCAAACAGCACTCCATAGATGGAAATTAGAAAATGTCGCAGGAACTGGCTGAAGACATAGCTGCCGTTTTCCTTGAAGTAATAGAAGAACTGTTCGACCAAGTTCATATTTTGCAAGTCCATGTCCTCACTTCCCTTCCTCAAAATAGTTGTGTTTCGCCAAAAACTCTTGTGCTACCACTGTGGGTTCCACCAAGTTGTTGTCGGCTTCATAATTGAGTTTTTGCATCTCTTCAGTATCAATGGTTCCGGCTAATTTGGCGATGGCTTCTTTAACTTTGGGATCTTCTTTGGCTAGTTTGTCATCGATGATCGCCGCAGCATCGTAAGGCGGGAAGAAGTGCTTGTCGTCTTCCAGCATCACTAAATCATAACTGGCAATGCGGCCATCGGTGGAATAGCCCAATACGATATCCATTTTACCAGCAGAGACGGCGTCATAGACTAAGCCAATCTGCATCGGTAAGATTTTTTCAAAAGCAAAACCATATTCTTTTTTGAATCCGTCGTAACCGTCACCTTCTCTGGTAATCCAAGCAGTATCCACACCGGCTGTCAGTTCGCCAGCATGTTTTTGCAGGTCGCTAACGGTTTTTAAGCCATATTTTTCAGCTGTATCTTTACGAACCAGAAAAACATAGGTGTTGTCAAAGCCGTAAGAAGCCATGTAGGTCTGTTTGAAGCGGCTCTTGAATTCTTTTTTGACAATATCAAAGGCTTGCTTGGGATCTTTGACAGGATCCATGCCCAAAGTGGTGGTCAAGTCAGTACCGGTGTAGCGGGCGGCTGAAACTTGGGCGTCACCGTTCATCATCGCTTGATGGTTGATGGTGGTGGTCGCCAAGTTGTTGATGACTGTCGTATCTTTGTCTGTGTAATGTTCAATCATACCCGCCACCAGTGCCGCCAAAATCTGGGACTCTGAGGTGATGCCGCCAGTGATGGCTACGGTGTTGTCTGAAGAAGCACTGGCTAATCCCGGCAGTGAACAGCCGGCCAATGTCAAAAGTGAGACCAGTGTCAGCAATGCGGTATGGAATTTTCGTCTCATCATTTATTCAGCCTCCCTTACTGCTCGCGGGGTCAATTTGTTTTCCAGTTTGCCTAAAAGAAAATCAGCCAATAGTGCCAAGATCGTTACCGGAATGGTCCCGGCGAAAATCAACGGTGGCTGGTAGTTGTTCAAACCAGAGAAAATCAAATCTCCCAGGCCGCCAGCGCCAATATAAGAAGCCAATGTCGCCCAGGCGATGACGTAGACAGCCGCCAACCGAATCCCCGCCATGATTGTAGGCATCGCCAGTGGGAGTTCCACCATCCGAATAGATTCAAAATTCGTCATGCCCATTCCTTTGGCAACATCGCGATAGTTGGGATCTACGCCTTTCATACCGATAAAAGTGTTGCGCAAAATGGGTAAAAGCGAATAGATAAACAGGGCGATGACTGCCGGCAATTTCCCGACGCCGAAAAAGGGAATCATCAGTGCCAGCAATGCTAGTGACGGGACAGTTTGCAAAGCACTAGTAATAGAAATCACGATGCTGGCAGCTTTGGGTGTGCGGGTCAAAAGAATGCCTAACGGAACTGCAATCACAATGCCAAGTAATAGTGCAATTGCAGAGATATAGATGTGCTCAATTGATTTTGACAGAATCTGACTGCCGTATTCATTGAAAAAGTTCGTCATGAAACTCACGCCTCCTCTTTCGCAGATTCCACAGCCTCGCTAATGGTAGCTTCATCGCCCCAGAGTACGTCGTATACGATGTCTACCAGGGATGCTCGAGTCAGAATACCAACGACTCGATTGCGATCATCTACCACAGGAACGTATTTTAGTCCGCGCTTTAAAATCCGCTGTAAGACATTGCGCAGTTGGGTTTTCTGATTAACATAAAAGACATTGGGATTCAAAATGTCGCCAACACTGGATGCTTTGCCGCGCATTTTATCCATTGTTTCCACGTCGATAAAACCTTTAAGAACATCATTGTCGTCAGTGACCAACAAGGTATCTACCCGTTTTTCCCGCATCAGTTTGATAGCATCTCGCAATGATTTGCCTGGGGTGATAGTGACCGCTTTATTCAACATGACTTCTCCCACGGTTGTGGTGTCAGGTTTAGCCTGCAACAGCCGTTCTTCCCCAATCAATTCTTCGACAAATTCATTGGCAGGATGATGGAGAATATTTTCTGGTGTATCAAATTGAATCACTTTGCCTTTGCTCATGATTACAATGCGGTTGGCCAGCTTTAAGGCTTCATCCATGTCATGAGTGACAAATACGATGGTCTTGCCCAAACGTTCTTGCAGATCTTTCACTAAATCTTGCAGTGAATCACGAGTGATGGGATCCAAGGCTCCAAAAGGTTCGTCCATCAAAATGATGTCTTGATCTGCTGCCAAAGCTCGAACAACGCCAATCCGTTGCTGCTGTCCGCCAGAAAGTTCACTAGGATAACGATCTAACATTTCTCGGGGCAACTCCACGAGGTCAATCATCTTTTCCGCTGTTTCATTGCGGGTTTCTTCGTCGACTTTCAATAAACGCTGAACCAATGTGATATTTTCTCGGATGGTCATATGAGGAATCAGGCCGATATTTTGGATCACGTAACCAATTTTGCGGCGCAACTCAACCGGATTAAACTCCTGAATATCCTTGTCGTTGATTAAGATTTTGCCCTTTGTTGGTTCATTCATCCGGTTAATCATACGCATACAGGTAGTTTTTCCGGAGCCGGATGTTCCGATAAAGCAAATAAACTCCCCTTTATCAAAGGAAAGATTGACGTCTTCCACGGCAGTTTTGCCGCCTTTGTAGATTTTTGTGACGTGTTGAAATTCAATCATACTTTTTCACCCTCTATTTTCATTTTTTTCCTCGCAAAGCTACCGTCGTGATTTTCGACGGATAATGTACAGTTATGGACCGCCATTCTCGTTTTCACGTGGACCAGCAGGATGCAGGCGAGAATGCCGGTTCAAGTCAGGTTTCTTCCATAAAATGACAGCGGATTGTCTAAATTACGGCCGCTGTTTCTGCGAAGGGTCTCCCTTAAGTCTGGCAAAGTTCTGCAAAAAATTCAAACATCTTGATTTTATGTGAAAATGGCTTCTCATGAAAACTGGAAAAATTGTGCTTGCTATAACGGAATGGTTGATTTTTTCACAAACTTAAAAGTGAGACAAGACGAAGCTTGCGGGAAACTCGCCAACTAGACCGAGGAGGAAAAATAACAAGGGGTGCACATTAAAAAAAACTGAGAAGAACCTTTGATAAGGATTCTTCTCAGCTTGGAATGCTGATAAAAAATGAGGAACTAGCGCCTTTATAGCTTTAGTAGATAAAAATTCGACGCTTAAGACAGGCCACGAACTACAACAGCGGACAATGCCCATTGTCGTGACTTGTGCAGACAATCATCCCTCCTGTGGGTAGAGGTTTGCTTCGATTTCAGCCCGTTGATCTGCTAAAAACGGCGGCAAAGCAAAACTTTCACCCAATGATTCCAAAGGTTCATCAATAGTAAAACCTGGCGCCATTGTGGCAAATTCCATCCGATTGCCGCCAGGTTCTCGGATATACAGACTCTTGAAATAACCGCGGGAGATCATTTTCTCGATATTCCAACCTTGCGCTTTCGCTTTTTGGTGGAGGGCAGTCAGTGACTCGTCGTCGGAGACCGCAAAAGCGATATGATCGGCTGAGCCGCGACCCATGTGCATTTCTTCTGCAGTATCAGTCGGGAGGATATCCACAAAGTCGGTTTCGTTGAAGTGAATGCGTCCTTGATCATCTGTCTGCCAGTCTAAAAGTTTTTCAAAGAATGCTGCTGTAGCTTGTGGATCTTTTACGTGGATTTCCGACGAATTCAAACCGAGGATCTGGTACCTACCGGGAATATCGTTTTTCGCCCAACGCGCTTGCGGCAAAGGACCATCAGAGACTTCTGTCAGAATCACTGTCACGTCATCAGGATCATTGAAGCGAATCTGTTTATCTGTGAGCTCCAGTTGTACGCCAACTTCTTGTAATCGGTCTTTCCAGAAGGTGAAACTGCCGGCAGGAATTTTTAATCCAATCGTAGCAATAAAGTGATCGTTGTCATAACGATGACCTAAATGAGGCACGACAAAAAAAGTCACTACGGTTCCGGGACTGCCGGTGTAATCCCCGTAATAATAGTGGAGCATACGATGATTTTCCTGGTTAACGGTATTTTTAACAAAGCGCAAGCCCAATGTTTTTGTATAAAAGGCGGCATTTTGCTGGCCGTCTTTTGTCAGCAATGAGATATGGTGAAAAGGTGTCATCATGAGAAGTCCTCCAATTGGTCAAATTTACTTACTAATGATAAGTATAAAGAGTTTCCACAGATTGTGCCAGAAAACTGCTTGCAGTCGAAACCCACGGCAAAACATGCTAAAATAGCCAAGACGAATCGTGGGGAAATGAGCACTTTTTTTAGTTTCCCAATGAAAATAGAAGAAAAGAGTGAACTACATGAAGTTAACCACTGAAGATTTTGATTTTGAATTACCAGAAGAGCTGATTGCCCAGACACCATTGAAAGATCGTTCGGCGTCCCGGTTGTTGGTGCTAGATCACAAGACTGGAAAAATTGAAGACCAGCACTTCCATGATATCATCCATCAGCTGAATCCCGGCGATGCGCTGGTCATGAATGACACCCGGGTGCTGCCAGCGCGTTTGTACGGCGAAAAACCGGAGACTGGCGGCCATCTAGAAGTGCTTTTGCTGAACAATATTGAAGGAGACACTTGGGAGACCTTGATCAAACCGGCAAAACGCGCAAAAGTCGGTACTGAAATCAGCTTTGGCGATGGCCGTTTGACAGCGGTAGTCAAAGAAGAACTGGAGCATGGTGGCCGGATTATTGATTTTCACTATGAAGGCATTTTCTTGGAAACTTTAGAATCTTTGGGAGAAATGCCGCTACCACCATATATCAAAGAACGCTTGGAAGATCCCGAACGCTATCAAACGGTTTACGCGAAAGAAAATGGTTCAGCTGCAGCTCCGACTGCAGGCCTCCACTTTACCAAAGAGCTGTTGGATGAGATTGCAGCAAAAGGTGTGAAGCTGGTCTATTTGACACTTCATGTGGGGTTAGGAACTTTTCGACCAGTGAGTGTCGAGAATATTGCTGAACACCACATGCACAGTGAATTTTACCGCTTGACTCAAGAGGCAGCCGATCAGTTGAATGCGGTCAAAGCAGCTGGGGGTCGAATTGTTGCAGTGGGTACGACCTCGATTCGTACATTGGAGACCATCGGCACGAAATTCGCTGGGGAAATCAAAGCCGATAGCGGTTGGACGGATATTTTTATCACGCCAGGTTATCAGTTTAAAGTGGTGGATGCCTTTTCGACCAACTTCCATTTGCCAAAATCGACATTGGTGATGCTAGTCAGTGCCTTTGCCGGTCGGGAACAAGTCTTGGCAGCTTATCACCATGCAGTAAAAGAGAAGTACCGCTTCTTTTCTTTCGGTGATGCCATGTTCGTCAAGTGATTGCCAGACAATGTAAAAAAGATCAGAAAGAGCTACTGTAGTGAGTAGGCCCTTTCTGATCTTTTTCATAAGCATTATCGTTTTGAGACCAAAAAGTACGGCTTTTAGGACAAAAAGAGACCGGGCTCTCGAGGGCCCGGCCTTTATTTGATGGAAGGATTTGTCGGAAAGAGTTAGTTTGCAATTTATACATGCAAAGTAATAAATCTCTTGTCATAAACAAAAAACTTTGTTTTCACTACATTTTCTACGCTAAAATCATGTGGAACTATTTTGTTGTGTTAAATGTGTTACTGTTTGTTACGTATCTCTATTACTCTGATGTTGTACAAATGTGACAACCTGATGATACGCATTCACTATTTGTAAGTTTACCTCGCACATATAAATCTAGGTGAATCTTGTACTTCTAACAACTTTTTTACCTGTTTATTTTTACGCGATGCTTCTTCGAGATCTCCTTTCCGATAAATTCATCCCTTCCTTACACTCATAATATAGCATGTAATGTAATCGTTTACAAGTGATTTGCTTTAGTTTTTTGTACCTTTATTTCGAGTAGACCAATTTTATCGTAGCTTGCCGGTATCTAAAGGGTTTCAGAAGGGAAAACTGTGAAATAAAAGGTCTGTTGAAAAACTGCTGTGGGAAGTGGAGAGGAAAAAAGCGCAAGCAGCAGAAAATGGGCGGATAAACAATCATCAAATAGGAATAATTTGTGAAAAAATGGCAGATACTTTGTAATAATAAAAAATATCGTGTTATAGTAGAAAGGAAAAGGCAGCACTGGAATAATATAAGGAGGTATGTGCATGGAGTATTATAAAAAAACAATCCATGAAACAGAAGAATTGATTTCTTCACAAATTGAAGTAGGATTATCGGCAATTGAGGCCAACAAACGCTTAGAAAAAAATGGCCCCAATCGCTTCGATGAGGAGAAGAAGGAGCCTTTAGCCAAAAAGGTTCTCCACAGCTTGACGGACTTTACCACTATCGTTTTATTGGTGGCAGCGGCCATCTCCTTTTATACTGCAGTCGCTACAGATCACGGTGATTATTTTGAAGGGCTGTTGATTATTGCAATCGTGATTATCAATTCGGTCTTAGCTATTGTTCAAGAAGGCAATGCTGAAAAAGCGCTCTCCGCTTTACAAGATATGAATAAGCAGACGGCGCTGGTGATTCGTGATGGCAAGCAAATAGAAGTCGATGCCGAAAAGCTGGTGGTGGGAGATCTGCTGGTTTTGGAAAACGGGTCGATGGTTACAGCCGATGCTCGGCTAACGCAAACTTCGCAAATGCGTGTTGAGGAGTCCGCGTTAACTGGGGAAAGTGAGCCGGTAGAAAAAGCGGCCGATTTTGTAGCCGACCAAAAGCTGCCTCTTGGGGATCAGGCAAACATGATCTTTAAAGGTTGCACGGTAGTTAACGGGCGTGGACGCGGTATTATAACTGCGACTGGGATGCAGACTGAGATGGGGAAGATTGCCGGATTATTGGGAGAAGGCGGTAGTCAAACTACACCATTACAAAAGCGCTTGGATCAACTGGGCAAGCGCATCAGCATTTTAGCTTTGGCAGCCGCAGCGGTGGTCTTTTTGCTAGGATATCTGCAAAATGAAGATATTTTGGAAATGTTTTTAACTTCAGTTTCCTTGGCGGTTGCTGCGGTGCCGGAAACCTTGACGGTGATTGTGACTTTGACATTGGCTTACGGCGTCCAGAAGATGGCCAAAAAGAATGCCATCATCCGACGTTTGCCAGCTGTTGAAACACTAGGGACGGCCAGTGTCATTTGTTCTGATAAGACAGGAACCTTGACTCAAAATAAGATGCGGGTACGGCGGGTCTGGACTCACGGAGACGTGGTGACAGATGTGGAAGACCAAATGACAGATGAAGCAATGGAAGTCCTGAAAATCGCGACATTGTGTACAGATGTGTTAGTGGATATTAACGAAGATGGAGAAAATGACTACAGCGGCAACCCTACAGAGGTGGCGATTGTACGAGCTTTTGAAGAAAATTACCATACTAAAAAAGAACTGGATGAGGAATATGTCCGTATTGGGGAATTACCTTTTGATTCCCAGCGCAAGATGATGACTACCCTCCATAAAAAAGGGAAAAAATACCTCTCTGTCACTAAGGGAGCTTTCGATGTATTGTTACCTCGCTTTCGTTTTGGAGATGTTGATCAGGCGGCAATCGTCAATGATCGTTTTGGTAAAAAAGCGCTGCGGGTTATCGCTGTCGGCTATCGCGTCTTTGATGAAGAACCCAGTGAGATGACTTCGGAGTTTTTAGAAAAAGACTTGCAGCTAATGGGTCTGATTGGAATGATTGATCCGCCACGACCGGAAAGTAAGGGCGCTATCGCGAAAGCAAAAAAAGCCGGTATCAAAACAGTAATGATTACCGGCGATCACGTCGTTACCGCCAGTGCCATCGCGAAAGAACTGGGGATTTTAAGCAATAAAAAGCAGGCCATCAGCGGCACCCAACTGCAGCAACTGACAGATGAGGAGTTAGATGGCAAAGTCAAAGATCTGCGAGTTTACGCTCGAGTGACCCCAGAAGATAAGATTCGCATCGTCAAAGCTTGGCAGCGAACAGGAGCAGTAGTAGCTATGACAGGAGACGGTGTCAATGATGCGCCGGCTTTGAATGCCAGCGATGTTGGGTGTGCTATGGGAATTACCGGGACGGATGTCGCCAAGGGTGCGGCGGATATTATTTTGACAGATGATAATTTTGCGACTATCGTGGATGCTGTCGCTCAAGGTCGAACGGTTTATCAAAACATTCGCAAGGCAATCAATTTTCTACTGAGTTGCAATGTCTCAGAAATCTTTATTGTTTTGATTGCCATGTTACTAGGCTGGGGAGCGCCATTCACGGCTGTCCAGCTGCTATTTGTCAATGTCGTGGCAGATGGACTTCCGGGCTTTGCCCTTGGTCGCGAGCCGGCAGAAGCAGGAATTATGGATCAGGAGCCAATTCCTTCAAATGAAGGCGTCTTTGCTAGAGGTCTGTGGCAAAAAATTGCTATTAATGCAACGAGCTTCACAGTTGTCGCCTTGTTTGGTTATTATATCGGTCGTTTTGTCGATAGCATCAGCCACTGGGTGCCTGCTTCTCCAGAAGTTGGACAAACGGTTGCTTTTCTAGTTTTGGCCTACTCGTCTATTTTACACGTCTTTAATGTCCGTAGTAGCCGCTCGATTTTCCAAGTGAAACTTGCCAGCAACAAGTCATTGTTTGAGATGGCAGTGCTGGCGGTAGTGATTACGACGGCAATCGCCTTGATTCCAACGACACAAGCCTTATTCAATCTGGTACACATTAGCCTGAATCATTGGATGCTGGTTGGAATCTTGTCCATTGTACCGATTTTCGTTAATGAGATGATTAAATTTCATTTTTCTGCAGATGAAGAAGAACCAAAAGAAGCGTAATAATCAAAAAGGATGGCGACAATCGTTGAATCATCCTCTAGAGTACACCTCATCAAACGTGAGCTAATAAAAGACAAGCCTCTTCCACCGTTTTTAGGGGAAGTGGCTTGTCTTTTCGTTAGTTATCACTGGAAAGGAGTGATGGGACAGCTTAATAACTATCTGCTTCGTTAGGCAGAGCGTTGTAAAAGGCTGCCATTGTCGCTTTGTAATAGGGAATGAACCACAGCATACCGATAACAGTGATGCTGGCTAAAATGCCCCAACCGATAAAGCTTAGCTGCAAGACGAAGAGTTTCCATTTGTAGCCTTTCATCAAGTTGCGACTAGCCGTGATGCATTCCAACGCACCGGGTTTTTCACCAGTTCCTTCATAAATATCGTAGTAAACAAAATAGCTTTGAGAATAAGCAAATGATTTGATTACACCAGGAATGATAAAGAGGAGGGTCCATAGATAGCTGAAAATCGAGATCAACAGCATCGTTGCGATTAATCCCCAGATATAAGGGGAACGGAAACAGCGAAAGGCATCGATAACTTGATAAGGTTCATTTTTGCGGCCTCGGATAGCATCAAGAAACGTAAAATTCGTTCCAGAATCCAGCACTACCTGAAGTAGCCCAGCTAACAGTGAGATCAAAAATGTCTTGCCAAACTGTGCCGAAAGTGCCAAGACAAAGGCAGTATCAAGAGTATCGCTTTGAACGACAGAGTCCAGATAGTCAGAAGATAGCAGCGTACCCACCGTCACGGGGACGGTTAATATCATAATGATTGCGATGATGATCAGACCGGGTACCAGCGTCATTAGAATTGCGCCGCCCCAACGTCCAGCCAAGGCATTTTTAGCTTCTTGTTTCAATTCTTTTCGAGATTTTAATTGGTCATTCATAAAGTTTTCCCTCCCTAACACATTGCTGGCGACTGTTTGTAAGTCGCTAGATTGAGTATAGCAAATCCCAGTGCTTTTGACACTTGTATCGGAATTCGAATAACTTTAGTGACGATCCTTCTAAAAAAACAAGCACGCAGACTGTTGGAAATCAATTTCATATTTAAGACTGGGTTAGTCAAAGAAAACGAAAAAAACCTGGCAGGAAACACCTGCCAGGCTTTTTTAACGAAGTCAATCTAAGATGACTTCGTTGGGAAGATTGTTGTAGAAGGCGGCTTTTGTAGCTGAGATATATGGATTCAGCCACAGGTAGCCTAAGAAGAAAGGAATGGCTGCCAAGATGTACCAACCAATGAAACTTAGATCCAGTAAAAATAGTTCCATCTTGTGACCATCCATCAGCTTGCGACTGTAGGTGATACAGTCTAAAGCACGGGGCTGTTGGCCAGTTCGTTCCACGATATCATAATAGACATAGGTGGCTTGTGAGTAAGAATAGTATTTGACAAACATTGGAATCACAAGTAAAAGGGCCCACAGGCTTAGGAAGATTGCTGATAACAAAGTGATCAATAAGATACCTACAAAGAATTTGCCAGAAAAGGCTCGCAAGGCATTAGGCAAAGGTTCAATATCGTTGCGCTGCCCCCGCAAGAGTTCCAGATAGGTCCAATTAATCCCACTGGCAAATAATGCACCGATAATAGATCCGACGAGGCTACCACCGCTACTGCCAGTATTGCCGGATTGATCGGAAAGCGCATCACCCATTTGATTAGCAAAATTAGGCCAATCAAATTTTGAGGCAACGATAAAAACAGGAATTAATAATATCAGCAAGACGGCAATCTGAATAAGTGTCGGAATTAAGTTAAGTAGTACAGCTTTGCTCCAACGTCCAGCCAAAATAGATTTGGCTTCGTTTTTCAGTTCAGCTCTGGTTTTCATATGATTTGCTCCTTTCTTGTTTAAGTTAATTAATTAATGTATGGATAAATATCTCCATACTTTATTATCAGTATAGCAGATTTGTCGAAAATTCCTGTTGCCGGGGCTTGAATGATAAATATTCATGAAAACTCGCGAAAATGCCAGCTTTCACAGGATTTATTAAGAAAACTTTTGTGCTATTTACTTTTTGTCAGTGAATCAGTATGATAGGTGAGTTGAAGAGCACTCACCGACAACAGTATGGTCTGTTCGGTGGAAGACATATATGAAAGTAGGGTAAAAAATGCCGCAACCAGCCATTTCTTATCGTTTGATAAAAAAAGAAAAACATACCGGAGCACGTTTGGGAGAAATCATTACGCCTCATGGAACATTCCCGACACCGATGTTCATGCCGGTAGGAACGCTGGCAACAGTGAAGACTATGTCGCCGGAAGAACTTAAGGAGATGGGAGCAGGGATCATTCTCAGCAACACCTATCATCTGTGGCTGCGACCAGGAGAAGATCTGGTTGCCGAAGCCGGTGGACTGCACAAGTTCATGAACTGGGACCAGCCAATTTTAACTGATTCTGGCGGTTTCCAGGTCTTCTCGTTGGCAGACATGCGCAACATTGAAGAAGAGGGTGTCCACTTTAAAAATCACTTGAATGGTGCACCGTTGTTCTTGTCTCCGGAAAAGGCTATCGACATTCAAAATAAATTAGGCTCGGATATTATGATGAGCTTTGATGAGTGCCCGCCCTTTGATGAAAGCTACGACTATGTTAAAAAGTCAGTTGAGCGTACCAGTCGTTGGGCAGAACGAGGCTTGAAAGCTCACGCTAATCCGGCTCGTCAAGGATTGTTTGGTATCATCCAGGGGGCAGGTTTCGAAGATCTTCGTAAACAAAGTGCCCGAGACTTAGTAGGCATGGATTTTCCTGGGTATTCTATCGGTGGGTTATCCGTAGGTGAGCCAAAATCCGAAATGAATCGGGTCTTGGAATTTACTACGCCGTTGATTCCAGAAAACAAACCCCGCTATCTGATGGGTGTAGGGGCAGCGGATTCATTGATTGACGGTGTCATTCGCGGTGTCGATATGTTCGACTGCGTATTGCCAACACGAATTGCTAGAAACGGGACCTGCATGACTTCACAAGGACGTTTAGTAGTAAAAAATGCGAAGTATGCCCATGATTTCCGGCCAATTGATGAAAAATGCGACTGCTATACTTGCCGTAATTACAGCCGCGCCTATATTCGTCATCTGATTAAATGTGATGAAACCTTTGGAATCCGTTTGACCTCTTATCATAACTTGTACTTTTTGTTGAATTTGATGAAGCAAGTGCGTCAAGCAATCATGGATGATAATCTTTTGGAATTCCGCCAGGCCTTCTTTGAAGAATACGGATTCAATAAAGAAAACGCCAAAAGTTTCTAAACTTCACACAAAAATCATAGTGAAAATGGCGAATCTTTGTTATAGTGTTTTTTGTACACTACAGCGGGAACCGGTTTCTTTAATACGGTTGGCTGTACTATGTAAACAATCAAAATTGAGGTGAAATATTTTATGGAATTACTGATCCCTATCGTCTTAGTGGGTGTGATGTGGTTTTTCATGTCCCGTTCAACTAAGAAACAACAACAGGAACGTCAAAACACATTGAACGCAATGAAAGCCGGTGATGACGTGATTACGATTGGCGGACTGCACGGCGTGTTGTCAGAAGTCAACGACAAAACAGTTGTCTTGGACTGCGAAGGCATCTACCTGGAATTTGAGAAATCCGCTGTCAAAACAGTTAAACCCGGAACAACTGCTGTAACGGACACTGTTCAAACAGAAATCGTACCTGAAGCAACTGTTGAAAAGACAGAAGCTGCAGAAGAAGATATCACCGAAAACGACAAAGACTAATCCTGCCTTGTGCAGGATTTTTCTTTTAACTTTTAACTTTGAAGAGGAGTGTACAGATGCGACTGACAGACAGGTGGTATTTCGGCGGTGTTTTGAAGCGGAAAGCGGCTGAATTCCACAAATCAGGCTATCCCCAAGTAACAACAGAAGAACTGTGGGCATACTGTCAGGAGTATCTCTGGCCAAAAAGACAAGCACTAACTCACAAGACGCAAAAAAGACTGCTGGCATTGATCACACCCCATGATTTTTTTGATTACCAACAGATTAAGATTCGGACTCATCAAAATAGTTTATCTGAATTAGGAGACCTTTCAGATCTATTTTGAGAAAACATGCGCAATCTTTTATAACGTAAAAAAAGTTTAAAAAAAAAGCATTTACGCCGAAAAAAAGGTGTAAATGCTTTCTTTGTTTATCTGACAACCTTTTGAATTCCTTGATATAACGCCAAATTTCTGGTTTTTAAAAAAACTGTGAAAAAGTTCACACAAAACTATTTACAAGTCAGATTCTTTCGTGTATTATTCGGTGTGTGAAATAGTTAACAAAGAAAATACGGTCCACAATATAGGAGGATGACAATGGCTAAGACATTGGAAAAAGACGTAAAGACTGTAGATGTAGATACAGTAATCGACGAACTGGCGGCCAAAGCAAATGCAGCTGCAAAACAAATGGAAAACTTCACGCAAGAGCAAGTTGACCATATCGTTCACGAAATGGCAATGGCTGCGTTAGATCAACACATGCCTTTGGCGAAAATGGCAGTTGAAGAAACTGGTCGTGGAATCTACGAAGACAAAGCAATCAAAAACATGTACGCGTCTGAATATATCTGGAACTCTATCAAGCACGATAAAACAATCGGCGTAATCAACGAAGACAAACAAAAAGGTTTGATCGAAGTTGCTGGCCCTGTCGGTACTGTCTGTGCAGTAGTTCCTACTACTAACCCGACTTCTACCACAATCTTCAAAGCGATGATCTCACTGAAAACAGCAAACTCAGTAATCTTCTCTTTCCACCCATCAGCACAAGCTTGTTCTGTTGAAGCAGCTCGTATCGTTCGCGATGCAGCCATTGCAGCAGGGGCGCCTGAAAACTGTATTCAATGGATTGAAAAAGAAAATGCATCAATTGAAGCGACACAAAAATTGATGAACCACCCAGGTGTGGCAATCGTTTTGGCAACTGGTGGTCCTGGCATGGTAAAATCTGCTTACTCAACTGGTAAACCAGCGTTGGGTGTAGGTGCTGGTAACGTGCCGGCTTATATCGAAAAAACAGCAAAAATCAAACGTGCAGTCAACGACGTAATCGTTTCAAAAACTTTTGACAACGGTATGATTTGTGCTTCTGAACAAGGGGTTATCGTTGACCAAGAAATCTACGATGAAGTAAAAGCAGAATTCGAAGCACACCAATGTTATGTAGTGAAGAAATCTGAACTGCAAAAATTGGAAGATGCGGTAATGAACGAAGGCAAATACGCAGTTAATCCTGCAATCGTTGGTCATCCGGCAGTTGAAATTGCAAAATTGGCAGGCATCAAAGTTCCAGCAGGGACTAAAATGCTGATTGCTGAATTGGAAGGCGTGGGTGCTGATTATCCATTGTCTCGCGAAAAATTGTCTCCAGTCTTGGCAATGATGAAAGCTGAAAACCACGAACACGGTTTTGAATTGGCTCAAGGCATGCTGGAACTGGGCGGTTTGGGACATACAGCAGTAATCCACACAGAAGACGAAGACCTGCAATTGCAATACGGTCTGAAGATGAAAGCTTGTCGTGTATTGGTCAACACTCCTTCAGCTGAAGGTGGTATCGGGAATATCTACAACGAAATGATTCCTTCATTGACACTGGGCTGTGGGTCATACGGCCGCAACTCCGTATCGAAGAACGTATCAGCTATTAACCTGATCAATGTGAAGACTATCGCGAAACGGAGAAATAATATGCAATGGTTCAAATTACCTTCAAAAATTTACTTTGAAAAGAACTCTCTGTTGTACTTGGAAAAAATGGAAAATGTTGAACGGGTAATGATCGTTTGTGACCCAGGCATGGTGCAATTCGGTTATGCGGATACAGTACGTGAAGTTTTGGCTCGCCGCAAAAACGACGTGAAGATTGAAATCTTCTCAGATGTTGAACCAAACCCTTCAACTAACACTGTTTACGCTGGTACAAAAGTTATGGTTGATTTCCAACCAGATACAATCATCGCATTGGGTGGCGGTTCTGCAATGGATGCTGCCAAAGGGATGTGGATGTTCTATGAGCACCCAGATACTTCTTTCTTCGGCGCAAAACAAAAATTCTTGGATATTCGCAAACGGACTTACAAGATTGAAAAAGCAGTAAAAACACAATTTGTATGTATCCCTACAACGTCTGGTACCGGTTCTGAAGTAACACCGTTTGCCGTTATCACTGACAGCGAAACACATGTGAAATACCCATTGGCTGACTACGCCTTGACCCCAGATGTTGCCATCGTGGACCCTCAATTCGTATTGTCAGTACCGGCTTCTGTAACAGCAGACACTGGGATGGACGTCTTGACTCATGCTATCGAATCTTATGTATCTGTTATGGCCTCTGATTACACTCGTGGCCTGAGCCTGCAAGCAATCAAGCTGGTCTTCGACTACTTGGAAAAATCCGTGAAAGTCGGCGACATGGAATCTCGTGAAAAAATGCATAATGCATCAACAATGGCTGGGATGGCCTTTGCCAATGCTTTCTTGGGTATTTGTCACTCTATCGCTCACAAAATCGGTGGGGAATATGGTATCCCTCACGGACGGACCAATGCAATCTTGTTACCGCATATCATCCGTTACAATGCGAAAGATCCTCAAAAACATGCGATGTTCCCTAAATATGACTTCTTCCGCGCAGACACTGACTACGCTGACATTGCGAAATTCTTGGGTCTGAAAGGTGAAACAACTGAAGAGTTGGTTGAAGCTTTGGCGACTGCTGTCTACGAATTGGGTAAAAAAGTTGGCATCGAAATGAGCATCAAAGCGCAAGGCGTAACGAAAGCAACGTTGGATGCAACGGTAGATCGTATGGCTGAATTGGCTTACGAAGACCAATGTACAGGTGCCAATCCAAAAGAACCATTGATCTCAGAATTGAAAGGGATCATCATCGAAGCTTACAACGTGAAAGCGTAAGTTTCCTCCACAAAACTGAAATACGGTACTTCCAACCACCCCGCAGCTTCTTAGCAGCTATGGGGTGGTTTTTTGGTTCTACAATATTTAGTGTTGGTGGAAAATCTCCGATTTTCTTCCAACACTTTTTTGTATGCAAAGTATAGAAAAAGAGATACCCAAATTGATAGAATGAAGTCGACTAAAACACACTCACCAAGAAAGGGATATCTCCATGGACTATTCTACAAGAATTTTGACTGGTTTAACAGATGAAAACCTATTTTTTGATACAAATTGGCTGGAAGAGCGTCAGGAAAATGATCTTCCTATTCTGGTCATTAAAGGGCAACTATCCTATACACCTTTGGCCTGTACAAAATGTGGCGTTAAGAATGAGGGGCAAATCATCAAAAACGGGACG
>NZ_MAEH01000008.1 GCF_009933135.1 Candidatus Enterococcus leclercqii | reverse complement strand
CTTGTTGTTCAGTTTTCAAAGATCTAAGTTGTTGTTGCTAATTGTTTCAGCAACTTTTAAATCATACCAGACAGCTTTTTCGTTGTCAACTATTTTATAAAAGTTTTTTTGTGATTTCTTACTCACTCAGGAGCTCGAAACCTTGCTGTAACAGCAACTTCGTTAGTTTACCAAGTTGACGTTCAGTTGTCAACATTTTTTTAAATGTTTTTTTCAACTGTTTTTCATCTTGTCTCGTTCGCTAACGGACAAGTAATAATATACCAACAGAACACGCTCTGGTCAACGGTTTTCTGTAATTTTTTTGTGATTTTTTCATTAACGAATAAAGGATTGCAACAGTAGTTTTAACATTCGTTTTTAAACCCTTTTCAAGAGCAAATACGGCGGTTCAGCCTATCGAAATCGGATGTTCTGCTTGGGGCTTTCTTTCCATAATATAAAAAACTGCCGGGCTCTTTATCTGCCCGACAGTTTTTCGTGTATTTTTGTGTTTAACGCATGGTTGGAAACAGCAAGACATCACGAATAGATTGGGCATCCGTCAGCAGCATCACCAAACGATCGATCCCGATCCCTAGTCCCCCTGTTGGCGGCATCCCGTATTCCAACGCTTCTAAGAAATCTTCATCGACACCATGGGCTTCATCATCACCGGCATCCCGTTGACGTTCCTGCTCTTCAAAACGTTCCCGTTGATCAATTGGATCATTCAATTCAGTAAAGGCGTTGGCAAACTCTTTCCCAATAATAAACAATTCAAAGCGATCAGTGAAACGAGGATCTTCTGGATTTTTCTTAGCTAATGGCGAGACTTCTACTGGGTGACCATAGACAAACGTCGGATTAACCAGTGTATCTTCTACAAAGGTTTCAAAAAATTCGTTGATAATCTGCCCCACCTGCATGGAGTCATTGATTTCAACATGGTGTTCTTTTGCCAATACACGGGCTTCTTCCACTGTCATCGGCTGCCAGAAATCGACACCGGTTACGTTTTTGATTCCGTCTACCATATGAAGACGAGCAAAGTCTGCACCTAAATCGATAGTTTGCCCATCGTAATCGATAGCTGCCGTCCCATTGGCTGCGATGGCTGCGTTGCGAATGATACCTTCTGTCAAATCCATGACATCCAGATAATCTGTATAGGCTGTATAGACTTCCAGCATAGTAAATTCCGGGTTGTGGGTCGTATCGATCCCTTCATTACGGAAAACACGACTGATTTCGTAGACTTTCTCCATCCCGCCAACAATCAACCGTTTCAGATGCAATTCCAGTGCGATTCGCAGATATAGTTCCATATCTAAAGCATTGTGATGGGTAGTGAAAGGCCGCGCTGACGCACCACCTGCTTGGTTATGCAGGACTGGCGTTTCCACTTCTAGATAGCCATGACCATCCAAGTAATTACGAATACTGGAAACAATCCGGCTGCGTTTTACAAAGCGGTCGAAACTGTCTTTATTGCTGATGAGATCCAGATAACGTTGACGGTAACGCTGTTCGATATTGCTGAGGCCGTGGTATTTATCCGGCAATGGACGCAGCGCTTTTGAAAGCATAGTGACTTTTTTAGCTTTGATGGAGACTTCTCCCATGTCGGTTTTCATGATTTCCCCTTCAACACCAAGGAAATCACCCAAGTCCGCTTTTTTGAAAATTTCATAGTTTTCTTCGCCGACTTCATCTTTTCGGACATAGATTTGGATTTGGCCTTCGCGATCTTGCAAATGAGCAAAGCCAACCTTCCCTTTGCCGCGTTTTGTCATCATACGGCCAGCAACTGCTGCACTCAGGCCGAGTTCACTGACTTCTTCTTTGGTCAGGTCGTCATATTTCGCATGGAGCTCATGGGAATCCACCGTCCGTTCGAACCGTTTACCGAAAGGATCGATCCCTTCTTCCCGCAGCTTTTCCATCTTCTCCCGACGAACCAACATTTGATCGTTTAATTCTTCTTGTTTGGGCTGGTTTTGTTCTTCAGACACGTGATTTCCTCCTTGATATAGTAGGTGATTGGGGTGCTCGCCGCCGATATTGCGGGAGCCTTGCCTTGAAATACAGCAGCATATTTGCTGTTCGACAGGTTCTTCGACAATTGGTAATCATTTCCTTTTCAATAGCCGCTTACCCGATTTTGCCAAGCAAGCGTGACCGGCTGTCGGTGGCTGTCACCGGCAGCAAACGTATGCTGACGCGGTTTCATTCTTACCTATAATGCCAAGATTCCTACAAAAAAGCAAGCTGAAATTCCTTTTCCAGCTTGCTTTTGCTTCTATTAATATCAGAACGTTGACTTGCAAGCAGCCGCCTTAAGCCCGCGCTTTAGCCAACAGGTTTTCTTCTGCCTGAAGCGCAAACTCATCCAATAGACCTACAACAGTTTCTTGGTCTTCTGCTGCGTTGATTGCGACTTTGACTTTGGCAGCTTTCGGAATGCCCTTTAAATAGTAGGAAGCATGTTGCCGAAATTCTCGAGCAGCAATCAGTTCACCCTTCAGATCCACTAACCGTTGCAGATGGACTTTTGCCGTGGCAATCTTTTCTGTAGGTGTTGGATCCCCAATCAATTCGCCAGTCTCCAGATAGTGTTGGGTACGATGAATAATCCAAGGATTACCCAAAGCTGCCCGACCGATCATCACGCCATCAGCTCCTACTTCATCCAGCATGCGTTTGGCATCTTCCGGGGTCCGTACATCGCCGTTACCCATAAAAGGAATCGTCAAGTGCTGTTTGACTTCTTTCAACACATTCCAGTCGGCTTTTCCTTCATACATCTGAGCCCGCGTACGGCCGTGCATGGCAATTGCACTGGCGCCGGCAGATTCCGCAGCCAGCGCGTTTTCTACTGCAAAAATATGATCAGAATCCCAACCAATACGCATTTTTACTGTGACAGGGATGTCGATTTCAGAGGAAACAGCTTTAACCATTTCATAAATTTTATTAGGGTCTAACAACCATTTAGAGCCGGCATCCGCTTTGATGACTTTAGGTACTGGACAGCCCATGTTGATGTCAATGATGTCAGCCTTGGTGTTATTTTGGACAAACAGTGCCGCCTCCACCAGGCTTTCTTTGGTGCCACCAAAAATTTGAACACTCAATGGATGTTCCCGCTCATCAATGTACAGCATCTCCAGCGTCTTTTTATTACGAAAATGAATCCCCTGGTCACTGATCATCTCACAGACTACCAACCCAGCCCCAAATTCTTTAACTGTCACTCGAAAAGCAGCGTTTGTAATACCCGCCATCGGAGCAACTACTACCCGATTGGGAATCTCAACGTTGCCTATCCGCCAACTTTGTTTACTCATTTGCCAATGCCTCCTGTTTCAATTCAGCCAAATCGGCTTCGGAATACTCGTATTTTTCACCGCAGAAGGTACAAACGGCCTCAGCTCCGTGATCTTCATCGATCATTGCCTGAATCTCATCTGCCCCCAGGGAAATGATGGCTGCGGCAAATTTTTCTTTGGAGCAGTCACACTTGAATTGCACGGGCATCGTTTCCAGGATTGTCAACTCGGTATCCGGCAGCAAGCTTGCCAAAATTTCTTCCGGTGTTTTACCAGCTTCTAATAACGTTGAAATCTGTGGTGTGGCTGCCAAATTAGCCTCGATTTGATCGATAATCGTTTCGTCGGCACCCGGCATAATTTGCAGCATAAAGCCACCAGCAATCTTGATGCTGTCATCTGTATCCACCAACACGCTCAAGCCGACAGCAGAAGGAATCTGTTCACTGATCGCCAGATAATAGGTAAAATCCTCCCCAAGTTCGCCAGAGACAATCGGCGTCTGACCAGAAAATGGTTCCTTCAAGCCCAAATCTTTGATGACCGTGAACATGCCTTGTGTTCCGACTGCTCCTCTGACATCTAATTTACCTTGTTCATTCAATGGCAAACTGATATGAGGATTTTGCATGTAGCCTTTAACATCCCCGTGTCCATTGGCATCTACAACAATAGCTCCAGCCGGGCCGTCCCCTTGAATCTTGATGGTTAATTTGTCGTCACCTTTTACCGTTGCTCCTAAAAGCAGGCCACCGACCAGGGCTCGACCTAGAGCAGCGGAGGCGGTATTCCAAGTATCATGGCGTCTTTGGGCTTCAGCAACGGTTGCCGTCGCTCGTACACCATAGGCTCGAACCACGCCGTCGTAAGCCAAGGCTTTTACTAAATAATCTGTCATCTGTTTATTCTGCTCCTTTTTTGTCGACTCTAGCCGTATATTCAGTTCATACGGCCCTCGCGCCTGTTATTCATTGCTAAATCATACAGTCTGACGGCATTTTTTTCAACTTGACCGGCTTCAAATTTAGGAAAAGTACAACAACTGCTATGCGAATCACCCACAACCGAACCGTTCTGACAACCTAGCTGCCGTCCTGGCACAAATAAAAAAACCGCCTTCTATTAAGAAGACGGCTGTAAGTCACTGGTTTCAAGTTCTCTTTCTTGCGCAGCCGGTGCCTTTTTCAGGGACAACAGCCAAAAAATCAATGCGATCATTTGCGCCACCTCGTTTTCTTTTAACGAACAGGTATCAGAAATTTTTCTGTGGGAAGCCATCACCATTTCTGGGATCAAAGCCATAGTTGTTGTGATTGCCGTGGAAAGGGTGGCCCTCTCTACCGCCAAGCCCTGGGAATCCGTTGTGACGCGGCCCGCGACCACCGCCGAATCCACCGCGCTTGAATTCTTCCATCATTTTGCGGCGAGTATCCTGATCAAAACCGCCTTGCAGTGCTTCTTCCGGCAGCTCTGCTTGCATTGCTTGCGACAGTTTAGCCAAAATCGCCATAAACTGAGCTTGTTCGTCTTCAGTCAACTGATCAAAAATCGTCGTCGGACTTTCCTGCGACAGCCGTTCTGCTTCTGCCTTACCTGTTTCTGTCAATTTCACCACCATCACCCGGCGATCGTTTTCGTCTGGTTCACGAGTAATGAATTCATTTTTTTCCAGCTTGGTGAGAAGCTCTCCCAAAGACTGTGGCCGCATATCCAACAGATAGGTGAGCTCTTTTTGTGTGATTTCCGGTTGAATCTTCAGCAATGCCAAAACTCTTCCTTGGCCGCGATGAGGTGTCCCCCGATTGCCACGATCTTTCCGCTGCCAAACCAGGTAGCGGCGTAAAAGGTTTTCAAACGACATAAATTCTTCAAATAATTGGTTTTCCATACTATTCATCTCCATAAGTGTCGCGGGTTTACCCGCAAAGCTGTGACGGTAAGCTGGTGAGTTGGTAGTAAACTATGCTCATAGATCAACTTCCCAGTTTTCCTGCAACGTTACTAAGGTACCTGACTGAGATAATAATACAGGTACCTGACTAATTAATCAAGTACCTTACCTTTTTATTTTAGAATTTGTTAATCTTTTTTTAGAATTGATGACAATTCTCCTGGCGCCGCCCTCCAAAGCGAGCATTGCCTAACGTGAACTGCAAACAAAAGACAAGTCTCTTCCATTATAAAATCAGTGGAAGGGACTTGTCTTCTCATCGTTAAACATTTCAACTGCTGACAGCTAGTATTAGTGGCCGCTAGTGGCAGCTTCCATCTCTATCTCAATTTCTATGCGTAGTCACCGGTTGTGGCAAGTCGGCTAGGTTCTCACCATTTGAAGCTAACACTTGTCGATACCAGTAATAACTGTCTTTCGGCATCCGTTGCATAGTTCCTTTTCCTTCATCATCCCAATCTACATAGATAAAGCCATATCTTTTTTTCATTTCCGATGTTCCAGAAGACACGATATCAAAGGAGGACCAAGTCGTATATCCCAATAACTCAACCCCATCGACAATTGCTTCTTTCATCTGTTGAATATGTCGGCGCAAATAATCAATCCGATAGTCATCTTGAACTCGGCCGTCTTGGATTCTATCATCGGCTCCCAAACCATTTTCCACGATGAACAGCGGTACACGGTAACGGCTATACATCTCGTTCATAGTATAGCGAAGCCCGATTGGATCAATTTGCCATCCCCAATCGGAGGCTGGCAAATAAGGATTTTTCAACCCTTTTTTCAAGTTTCCTTCGGTCATCTCCAACGCACTCTTATCTGCACTGGAAACTGCAGACATATAGTAACTGAAAGCCAAGTAATCTGCCGGATGAGCTTTTAATGTAGCTTCATCCTCCTGAGTAATCTCTAATTGAATATTATTTTCCCGCCAGAAACGAGGTGCGTAATAAGGATACTCTCCATTTACCAGTGTGTCGGTAAAATAATAATTATCCACTTGTTCGTTACTTTGCGCTTCAATAGCATCTTCTGGACGGCAAGTAGCCGGATAGGTAGTGAACTTCGCCACCATGCACCCCATCATAGCGTCCGGACGAGTTTCGTGAAGTTTTTTGGTTACCAAAGCTGAAGCAACAAATTGATGATGGGCAGCTTGGTAGCAATCCTGCAGATAATTATCCGAAGAGTCCGCCAAAACCCCTGTGCTGTAAAATACATTGAAGCGAGCACCATTGATTTCATTAAAGGCCAGCCAGTACTTCACCTGTGGAGCAAATTCAGCAAACAACACGCTCGCAAAGTGAACATACAAATCAATTAATTTGCGATTTTTCCAGCCACCATAAGTTGTGACCAAGGATGCCGGCAGATCAAAGTGGCTGATTGTCACTAGTGGCTCCATGCCATGCGCTGTGATTTCCGAAATCACTCGGCGATAAAAATCCAATCCGGCAACATTCGGTGTCTCCTCCCAACCATTTGGAAACAGACGACTCCAGGAAATCGAGAAGCGAAATACATTGAACCCCATTTCCGCACATAACGCGATATCTTCTTGATAACGATGATAAAAGTCAACCCCGGTTCGTTTCGGATAATGAGAGTTATCGGTATCTTCAAGAGCTGCCATTAACTTTTGTTCATCCATGAATTTTCGCTGTGCTCGAGAAGCGTGTTTATCGTAACGAGTAGCGACATCAGCCACAGAAAGGCCTCGTCCTTCTATGTCAAAAGCACCTTCTGATTGACTGGCAGCAATAGCGCTCCCCCATAAAAAGTCTTTTGGAAAACTATTTTGATATTCTTTCATTTTATCGACCCCACTTTTTATTTTTTTGATTTAGAAAATCAATCAACAACCGTCAAGACTTTTTCTCCCGGATAGACATTACCAGATTCAAATTCCGGCAAAATGGATAGATAGTCGCCACTGTTGGTCACTACTAGCATAACTGTCGCATCGTAACCGGCAGCTTCAATGGCTTTTTGATCAAAGCGCACCAACATCTGTCCAACACTAACTTTTTGCCCAACTTGACAAAAAGCTTCAAAATGAGTGCCGTTCAATTTCACAGTATCAATTCCTACGTGAATCAGTAACTCCAAGCCGTTTTCACAGGTGATTCCAATTGCGTGATTGGTTTCAAACAGAGCGGTAATAGTCCCATTCACTGGTGATAGAATCTCACCTTTGCTCGGTTGAATCGCGACACCTTCCCCCAACAGCTTTTTAGCAAAAGTCTGGTCACTGACTTCTGCCAGTGCAGTGATTCGTCCGGCCACTGGGCTTAAGACAACCCCAGCTGTCACGTTTGGTTCCAGGGATCCGTTTTTTCCGTCAGTAATTGTGATTCCATCCATTTTAAAGACTGTTTTACCTAATACAATAGTCAAGAGGAAACTGACTGTTAAAGTCACCACCAAACCAATGATGATGCTAGCAGCTCCACCACCCATGAACACCGGAATAGTCAAAATACTGGGCATTGCCGAAGCATACGCCTTACCACCCATTGCCGTCGCAATCATACCGCCAAGGCCACCGCCTAACATTGCTCCAACCATCGCAGCCTTATACTTGGTCAAGACACCGTACAATGCAGGCTCGGTAATTCCCAGAAAAGCGGAAAACGCAGAAGATCCGGCAATTTGTTTTTGTTTTTTGTCTTTCAGCAAAATCCAAGTAGCCAAAGTTGCCATTGCACTAGCCATCGTACTCAAAAAATTAGCCGGCGTGATGGTAGTGTAGCCAAATGTTGCAATCTGCTGGTATTGAATTGGTCGGATAGCATGGTGCATCCCAACAATCACCAACAGTGGACGCGTCGCTCCGATGAAGAAGCCCGCTAACCACGGAGCTGTTGTGATAAGCCACTCAATACCGACAGCGACGTAGTTCCCGCCATAATAACCTAATGGTGCAATCAATGAAAATTGCAATGGTACCATAATCAATAAGGTCAAGACTGGTGTAAAGATGGTCGTCAGCATATCCGGCATTCTTTCTTGAAGAAACCCATAGACATATTTCAAAGCCCAAACGCTCAAAATGATTGGGATAACTGATGAGCTGTAATCAATGTATGGCATCGAAAGAAAACCAAACAATTTTAGTGGTGCCAATCCTTCTTGTGCTCCGCTAATGATGGACGGATACATCAGTGCACCAGCTAACGCTAATGCCATATATTCGTTGGTCTTGAATTTTTTAGCTGCGCTTACTGCTAACAAAAACGGGAAGAAATAAAACATACAATCCCCGGTGATATTCAAGATTGTCGCCAACTGTCCTTCGCTATCGATGATTCCGTAATTGGTAAAGAAAAAGGTCAATCCCTTTAACATCCCACCACCGACAATTGGCGGCAAAGCGGCTACTAAAATACTAGACAGTGTTCCTGTCACATTGGCAAAGATAGATTTTTTAGTAGTGGCCGACTCTTTTGAATCGGGGCTTCCTTCCAAATCCGGATGAGCTTTGAGAAGTGCTCGATAGACTTTACCGACATTTTGTCCGATGATAACCTGATATTGTCCTCCTTGTACTTGAACCCCCAGAACATCTAAAGCTTCGATTGCTTCGGTATTTGCTTTGGTGTCGTCTTTGAGCATAAAACGCAGTCGAGTAATGCAGTGGGTCACAGAATTGATATTGTCTGTACCTCCCACTAATTCGAAGATCTTTTGTGCCAATACATTGTTTTCCATTTTATTTCCTCCATATGTTTTTGTCTTTACTTAACGATCATCTAAAAATATCAATCTTTAACCATTCTTTTCATCAATACTATGAAATCTTTAAGCCCGTTGTAACGCTGCTTTGCGCCTTAGTTGACTTCAGTAGGCTTCGGTTGCTTCAGCCCATTCAAATTCGTCTTTTAAAATCAAAAAACCTGAACGGTTTTCTTTTCCAAAAATATCCGGCCATTTATCATCAGCCAAATTTTTTAAGAAAAGAAAACTGCTCAGGTCTTGCCAGCCGTACTGTAACGAATCCTGTATTAAGCGAGTTGCTCTTTTTTCTCTATCAGATTGCGGATATGCAGAATCAAATACATTTTCTCAAGTTCAGTGGCGACCCATCCCTTCTCTTGTGTCAAATAATCATCAATTGCATCAACACAGCGTTTTTCTTTAGGAAAACGCTGAAAAACCAGTTGAATCAGTTCTGCAGTGTCCGGTTGGGCAGCGCTGTCTTGTGCTTTTTGTCGCATAAGATAATAACGAATATGCGTGATAAAACGATTGTAGTACAACGAATCTTCTTCAAATGAAGTCGCCAGCTGAAATCTGACAAGCCGCAGAATATTATATGTTAGCTCGGTCAATTCTACTGCATCGCGGCTAACGGTCGACTCCAACTGTCCATTGACGAAGTGTAAAGCTATAAAGGCAGCCTCGGATTCGGGAATTACCCGATGCCAAATCTGACTAGCCAATACCACCGCTTGCAATCCCACTTCATATTCTGCAGGATAAAACTTCTTGATCTCCCACTCCAACGGATTACTGAACTCCACGGTATCTTGCCGCTGTTTGACTGAAAACAACAGATGATCCAGCAGTGTGAAAAAGAGATTGGGATTCAACGGTTTTTGCAGACGCTCCTGTCCGTGACGAACAAGGTTTTCCGTCATTTCAATCTCGGCTGCAGTGGCATTTGTCATTAGCGCTGCCATCTGTTCGCCGGTCATCAAATCTTCTCCGTAAAACCGCTTCTCTACTTTCTCCATCAATACGTTGTCACCAGGATGGGTCTGAAAGCCGAGGCCCTTGCCCATCAGAATCATCTGCACGCCGTTTTCTTTTGCCAAAACCACGTTATTATTGATTCGTTTTTCGATGTGCATTTTTTCTCTCCTTTAATCAATCACAAAAATCAAAAAGACCAGAGCAACGCAAAATGAGCCTGTCATTTTCACGCCGTCATGGTCTTGCCAGCCGTACTGTAACGAATCCACAAATTGTAAGCGATAACATTTAATTACAAATTAATTATACGAAGAACAGCTAAGAAGGTCAACAGAAAACCCTTGAATTTTAGCTTAAACAAGTTATTTAATTACGTTTTTTTGTTTTTGATGATTGTTTTATATATAAAAAACATGATAATAAAGCCATTCTCCTTTTATGATGATAGACAACCTGACGTAATTTACCAATAAAAAAGGCGCTAACTCCTACGAGGCACATTCCAGCAAAATAAAACACCTCCTCCTCCCGCAAACAACACGGTAGAAGAAGATGCTTTTTACGAATCCCAACTCTGTTGAACTCTGGTTGCAGGCTCAGATGACATTGCAAAATAGTCGGCAATTGCCGTCAGTCTTTATTGGACACCACTTACAATACTTTGATGGTTACTACTGCGAGCTATTGTCCATTCAGCCTTATATATCAATAATATCGAGCCCAGATTTCTTTATGATTATTTCTATGCAATCTTCCAATATTCCCCTTGATCCTACGCTTTCAAGCATTCCTCCACAAACAGCTGTGTCCCGCAGCTGTTGATGGTGTTGTTGATAAAGACTGAGCGAACGCCACTTAGCAATGCGCTTTTGGCACTGTTGAGCTTTGGTAGCATGCCGCCAGTGACGACTTTTTCTGCCACCAGCTGATCAACTTCAGCTATCGGTACCTTGTCCAACCAGGTACCTTGTTTTTTTATGCCGGGTACGTCAGTTAATAAATACAGCTCTTCTGCTTGCAATGCCGCCGCCACTTTGCAAGCAACTTCATCGGCATTGATATTCAGCCACTGACCGCAAGCCGTGATGCCTAATGGTGCAATCACCGGGATATGGTTTTTGGCCAATAAAACATCCAACAATTCCTGATTTACCTCGGTGACTTTTCCCACATAGCCCAACTCTTCCTCATTGATCAGTTCCCCCAAAATCAACTGATCGCTGCCAGCACTTAAGCCCAATGCATGAAAGCCTTCCGCCAAAAATTTCGTAGTGACTAGCGGCTGTACCTGCCCCAAGAGCACCATTCGCGTGATTTCCAATGTTTCTGCGTCAGTGACCCGCAGACCATTTTTGATTACGACTTCTTGGCCGAGGCGATTCATCATTTCAGAAATATAGTAACCGCCGCCGTGAACGATGACGACTTTTTTTCCCTGCCGCTGCCAGGCTTCGATCTGATCGAAAAACGCCTGATCCAGATTATCAGAGGCGACGCCGCCCATTTTCACCACGATGGTCCCCATAGTATTACCCCTTTTCTTTCAACTTCCACTTCAACCAGCTGAACCACAACTGCTTGTCATTACGTGTGATACAACGCATTGATTTTGACGTAGTCGTAAGTCAGATCACATCCCCATGCGGTACCGGCGCCGCTGCCGTCTTTCAGTCCTACAGCAATAAAAATCTCCGGGCGTGCCAGCGTTTCTGCCATCAACTTTTCATCGAAGGCTTGTGGCATCCCCTGGTCATAAACGATTGTTTCACCGATTTTGATGGACAATCCCGACAGCTCCATCTGTGCATTGCTATAACCTATCGCACAAAGAATCCGCCCCCAGTTGGGATCTTTGCCAAAGATAGCTGTTTTCACTAATGGTGAACCCACCACACTCTTACTAATCATCCGTGCGTTTAGGCTGTCTTTGGCACCGCTAGTGGTCACCTGAATCAGTTTCGTCGCCCCTTCACCATCTTTAGCGATTGCTTTGGCCAAATCTGTCATAACTGCCGCCAACATTGCTTTGAACTGGTCATATGCTGGCGTAGCTGCTGCCAACGGTGGATTTTCTGCCAGTCCATTCGCTAATACTAACACCATGTCATTGGTGGAGGTATCTCCGTCCACTGTAATTTGGTTAAACGTGGTCTCTGTCAATTCTGCTAACAGCTGCTGCAAAACCGTTGCTGTAATCTGAGCATCGGTGGTAATAAAACCCAGCATCGTGGCCATATTGGGATGGATCATGCCCGAACCTTTGCTGCAACCAGCTACCGTCACTGTTTTGCCAGCGATTTCTCCTTGATAAACACTGACTTTTTCACAGGTATCCGTGGTCAAAATCGCTTGTTGGAAGCTTTGGGCATCACCAGCTTTTTGCAACTGATTAATGCCTGTCGTCACGGTTTCCATCGGTAGCGCTTGTCCGATAATTCCGGTAGAGGCCACCGCCACCAATGATGCATCAATTCCCAAAGCCTCAGCCGCAAGCTCCGTCATCGCTTTGGCGTCTTTCATCCCCTGGGGGCCGGTGCAAGCATTGGCATTGCCGGAGTTGACAATAATCGCCTGCAGCTGACCGTCAGATAAAGCCGCTTTCGTATAATAGACAGGTGCAGCTTTGATTTGATTGGTGGTGAAGACACCGGCAGCCTGCGCCGGCACTTCGGAATACAGCCAGCCGATATCTTTCTTCTTCTTTTTCAAACCACAGTGGCTGCCGTCAGCGTGAAATCCTTTAGGTGCTGCGATAGTCCCGTTGATTTTTTGCATTGGCGAACACCTCCTTCTAGAATTGCCGAAAGTTCGTCGGCTGTTTATAATGCGGGTTGCTTTATGGATAAATCGGCACTGACTGAAGTCCGGCTGTTTCCTCAATACCCGCCCAGCGATTGTAATTTTGAACTGCTTGCCCGCTGGCTCCTTTCATCAAATTATCGATGACTCCTACCAGTGTCACGATGCCTGTGCCTTCATTTAAGCCCAATCCGATATCACAGAAATTCGTACCAGTTACTTGTCGCAGTTGTGGCAGAGTTCCTCGGGGCTGGATACGAACAAAGGGTTGCTGAGCATAAGTTTTTTGATAAGCCGTCAGCAGATCAACTTCCGTCACTCCAGAAAAGACTTTGGCGTAGGCACTCATAAAAATGCCTCGTTTCACCGGAATCAAGCCGGTAGTGAAATGAATATTCTTAATTGTCTCATCCCAAATTTGCAGCTGCTGCAAGATTTCAGGAATATGCTGGTGTCGATTCAATTTGTACATACTCATATTCTCAGCCACATTGACAAAATGACTGCTTTCACTCAGATTCTTGCCGGCACCAGACAGGCCCGATTTTCCTTCCAGAATGAACGTCGTCGGATCCACCAACTTATGGATGACCAGTGGTGCAATAGTCAGTAGCGCAGCCGTCGCATAACAGCCGGGATTTGAAATCAGATTCGAGGCTTTGTTGGTCATGAATTCCGGCAATGCATAAGTCGCTTGGTCCAACATTGTTTGGGGAGCGGCCTCTTTTTGATACCATGCTTCATAAAGTGAAGCCTCTTTCAACCGCAGATCCCCCGACAAGTCGATGACCGGAAACCCCCGCTCGACAAATACCTGGCCCAACTCCTTACAAACTCCCGCCGGTGTAGCAAAGAAAACCAAATCATTTTCCTTCATGATGAGCTCCGAATCAAAGGGCAGGATTGGCATCGTAAGTAAATGCCCTAAGTGCGGATATTCCGTTTCAATTGTATGTTTATGCAATGAAGAACCATGGAGTGTCCCGATAGACAACGAGGGGTGTCCTTGGATGATCCGCAGTAATTCTATTCCGGTATATCCTGTTACACCAACGATTGCCGCTTTCATGATCACTACCTGCTTTCTTTGAATTACTTCAAATTATAAGACTTGCTGATTTTTCTGTCAATGATTAATTATTATTTTTATCGCATTTTATGAATGATTTATGCTAAATTCAGCTGAATAAATGTATAAAAATCAGAATTTAGTTGGACCCCCCTTGTCTAGCCTCCGTTTCCTGCCTGCGAATACGGTCTAAAGAATCCCAGCGCGCAAGCTTAATTTTCACAGTTATCTCTTCAAAACATCAATAAAGCGCGCCTTTTTTCTGCAAGATTACCAATCAAACAGATAAAAGACGCGCTAGTTTGTTTTAGTCACTTATTTTCCAATACTTCCCGCAACAAGTACAATGCTTGCTGGATTTCAACTTGACTGACCGTTAATGCCGGCAGAAGTCGCAACACATTTTGTCCGGCTCGCAAGGTTAGCAGACCTTTTGCTTCCAGTGCGGCGCTGACTTCTGTGAGCACTTCCGGGGAAATCAGCTGAATTCCCACCATCAATCCCAGCCCCCGCACTGCAACAATCTTATCGGAGGTGATCGCCGCAAGCCCGGCAAACAGTTCTTCGCTTCGTTCATTGACCGTCTCAAAAAAGCCCGGTGCTTTCATCGTGGTGATTACTGCTTTGGCAGCAGCCATCGCCAACTTATTGCCACCAAACGTCGATCCGTGAGTCCCAGCTCCGAAAGCTTGAGCTAATTTTTGCTTGCCCAGCATTGCTCCCACCGGAATGCCGTTGCCCAGTCCCTTAGCCAAAGTAAAGATGTCTGGCTGAATGTCGAACTGTTGAAAGGCAAAGAGCGTCCCCGTCCGCCCCATTCCCGTTTGCACTTCATCAACCATCAGGAGCGCGCCGGTTTCGCTGCATTTTTTTGCCAGTGCGTGGAGCCATTTTTTTTCAGCGGGGACAACACCCCCTTCTCCTTGAATCAACTCCACCAAAACCGCTGCTGTTTGCGGATCAATCAGCGTATCGATGCTGGTCTGGTCATTGTAAATTCCATAATGAAAATCAGGAACCAAAGGCTGGAAACCAGCATGGATGCTGTCTTGACCAGTTGCAGACATCGCGCCATAGGTCCGTCCATGAAACGATTGCTGGAAGGTGACGATTTTACTTTTGCCGGTGTATTTTCGGGCCAACTTGATCGCCGCTTCGTTAGCCTCGGCACCACTATTACAAAAATAACCGACATAATCCATCTCACCAGCTAAATCGGCAGCTACTTCTTCTTGCAGGTGGTTTTCGTAGAGATTGGGCATGTGCCACAACTGTGCTGCCTGTTGGGCCAATGCGGTTTCAACTGCCGGATAATGATGTCCCAAGTTCACCACCCCGATTCCACTGGTGAAATCAAGATACGCTTTACCGCTTTGATCTTCGACTGTCAATCCTGTGCCTTTGACAATTTCAAAAGGCTTGCGGGCATAATTCGGAAATAGATGGCTCATCTCTATTCACACTCCTTTATTATATGTATTAATATACATTATATAGCAACAAACAGCAAACTTTATTCGTAAATCCACTGATAATATACATGTACAACCATTCTCTTGCGATTCAAAATAAAAAGTGCAAAGACTGTTTTACCAGCCTTTGCACCACGAAGCATAGCTATTTGAGCTTGCTTTTTCTTTATTCAGTTGCTGCTGTTTTCTCTGGTACAAGTAATCCGTCTTCCATACGCAAGATTCGGTCACTCCATTGGATCATACGAGGATCGTGAGTGACCATGATGGTGGCTTTTTGCTTTTCATGGGCTTCTTTCACCAACAATTTCACTACATCATAGGCATGGTCCGTATCTAAAGCGGCTGTCGGTTCATCCGCCAGAATCAGACTGGGATCATTGTACAATGCCCGACCAATCGCCACTCGTTGCCGTTCGCCACCGGAAAGATCTCGTGGGTATTTATCTTTAAGGTCTAAAATATCCAGCGACGTCAAAAGTTCAGTGACTCGTTCCTTATTCAAAGGTGTTTTTTTCACTTTATCTACCAGGTAAAACTGCTCTTTGATTTTCAAGTACGGAATCAAATTTGAACTTTGCAGGATAAAGCCAATTTCTTTAAAGCGCAATTTGCTGCGTTCTTTTTCCGACAGGTTGGTGAAATCGTGTCCGTTGATCAAGATTTTGCCTGAAGTTGGGTTTTGCAGCCCGCCTGCGATGGTTAAGAAGGTACTTTTACCGGAACCCGAGGGCCCAATAATAGAAACGAATTCTCCTGGGGCCACTGCAAAATCAATGCCTTTCAGTGCTGTGACTTCGGTATGGCCGGAGCCGAAAACTTTTTTGATTTGTTGCATATCCAATGCGTTTGTCATAATACTCACCCTCCGATTGCTGTGATTGGATCGACTTTAGTGACTGTTCGAATAGAGAAGACGCCTCCCAGAACTGCCACCGCCAACAAGATCAGGCTATAAACCAACCATTGGAGCGGCAACACTTGAAATGGCATCGCTGCCGGTAAGATCAGACTGGTCAAAAAGGCCAAAATCGCAGCAGCGGCTACCCCCATAATCCCCACCATAAAGGATTGGGCGACAATGGATTTCGCAATGAAGCCATTGGAGATTCCCTGTGCTTTCATAACACCGAAGATTGGTGCCTTTTGCATCGTGATGACATACATGAAAATCCCTACTACTGCGGCTACAATCACAAACAGGAAGTAGATCATACCGTTCAATGTCAGATTCTGAGCTGAGTATCCCGGCAAAGCTTCGATGAAATCGGCAGTTTTAATCGCCTGCAGATCTTCAGCATTTTTATCGCTATTATCAAGAACAGCTTTCGCCTGTTTAACAACGATGGCGTTGATTGGTTTGCTGTCGTCATCAGAGAAAGGCTGGCTGCCGTACTTCAGATTCGTGAAGGTATCCAAAGACGTATAAACTACCGGTGAAACCAAATAGTAGGTTACTGGGAAGATACCCACAATGGTCAGCTTTTCGTCGTACTTGCCGATCGTTACCTTATCACCGACTTTGTAGCCTTCATCCGCCAAATTTTGAGAGATGATAATTTCATTTTTGGCGGCGAAATTTTTACCCTCTGTAACTTTTGGCAGCAAGAAAGCATCCTTTTCTGTTCCAAAAACAGTTACATCATTTTTAGTGTTACTGCCGTCATCTTTTTTCACTGCCCCATTAAAAACACCGATGGCAGCTTTGTCGCCAGCTGTAACCCGACTGACATCGCCACGAGTCAATTGCGAGGCATTCAAACTTTTATTGGCATCTTCCGCCAAAATTACAGTCTCGCCGTTCCAATCAGTAATGGCCTGTTCAAATTCGTGGGCCAATCCCGAAGCCAAACCTGATAACAAGAACACCACGTAAGAAACCAGTAGCATAATTCCGATAATCAAGCTGTAACGCAGTTTGGCATAACGCATTTCTTTCTTTGCTAAAAACATCGTCATTCACTTCCTCAATAGATTGCGAAAAAAATTTCTTGAAATTTTCAATTCAAGTTCCGCTTACGAAAAGAAGTATATACGCAAGGTGACACTTTGTCACCTTATTTGCTCGCAAAACGATGATTTTTTCAAAGCCCTGCTCTCATTAACGAGATCATCAGTTAAAAGGACCAACAATCAGCAGTTTTCAAGCGGAAGAAAGCAACTTATCTGATCTGGTTAAAAGTCTCCGGCTGTGAAAACTTGTGACTCTCGCCAGCTTATTCGCTGAAAGAGACCTCCCATTCTTGATTCAAGGAGAAAAAACGAACGACGCTGCCCACACTTGATAAAATTAAGGATAGTGATTATTTGAAAAGACGGCAATTTTCCAATAGCTTTGATGGAAAACCGCCGTCTTTTACTTATGACCCACTTTTAAAGGCAGTAACGGAAGGATCGTTACAAATTTATTCTTATTTTTTAGACCTGCTTATTGCGCTTTTTTACGCACCAGCTGATCCACCAAACGTTGCTCTCGTCGGCGACTAACACGATAACGAGCATGAAGCATCCCGATGGCAATAATCAGCAAATCCACACCTAGCTGACCCCACAGCGGTACTTTAAAGGGTAAGATTGCCGCCAACTCTGCCGTAGCTGCGATTCCATTCAAAAGCCCGGCAATCGCAATATAAAACCAACCAGTCGTTTTATTGAAGAAATGAAACAGTGCCCGTACATCTTCTTCATCACTGAAATTATCTTTGAGTACCTTGATTCCTCGCTGCTTTTCCTTCGAGATTTTCAGCGGTGGAAGCAGCCACCACCAAGGAGAGACCTGGGGATATTTCTCACGTCCCGCCGAAAACTTTTGCAACACTCTTTTTTGCTCCGACAGTTCTTCAACTCCTTGATACAAGGGAAAAACATACAACATCCAGATTCCGATAAACGTCAGCACTACATAAATATTTGCTTCCATAGTCTTCACCTACTTTCTTCTTCAAGAATGCCGTTTTCTTAAAAATTTCGCAACTAAGCACCCTTCATTCTGTCACTGGTACATTTAATTTTCTCCTCTGATACGGCAAAAAATTGGCTCTTCAGCAACCCTGTTTAACAAGATGCCACAAAAAAAACGACCCACCAACCATGACAGTTGGCAGATCGTTTCTTTATAATCAGAATTTGTTTTCATCGTCGATATCTTTTTGTTCTTGGTCGATATCAGATTTGACATCTTTGATCTCTTCGTCAGCATTCAGACGAGCTTCATCAGATTCAGCTTTGAAATAATCTTTGGCTTCATCAAAATCTTTCTTTTCTTCTGCTTGTTTGGCAGCGTCCTTTTCTTCCAACGCACGTTTGGCTTCTTCAAAGGTTTGCGCCTTTTCACTCGGGTATTCGTCTTTTTCTGATCCTTCAGGCATTTGACCGGTTTCAAACAAAGACTTGATTGCTTTGGCATCCAGTGTTTCAAATTCCAACAGTTTTTCTGCAATCAGTTTATGTTGTGCCCGGTGAGTTTCGATGATTTCACGAGCTTTTGCATGCGCGGCATTCAAGATATTACGCACTTCTTGGTCAATCTCAAAAGCAATTTGTTCAGAATAAGCTTTGGTTTGGCCATAGTCCCGACCGATAAAGACTTGGTGATTGCCTTCATATTGCACCGGTCCAAGTTTTTCACTCATCCCGTATTCTGTTACCATGCTGCGGGCCAAAGCAGTCGCTTGCTCGAAGTCATTGGAAGCTCCGGTAGATTGGACATTGAAGATGATTTCTTCGGCTGTCCGACCACCTAAAAGACCTACGATTTGTTCGAACATGTCGTCTTTGGTCATCAGCATCTGGTCTTCTTTTGGCAATGCAATCATATAACCACCGGCGCGGCCACGAGGAATAATCGTTACTTTGTGGACTACACGCGCCCGACTCAATACCAAACCGACGATTGTATGGCCGGCTTCGTGATAAGCCACCATTTCCCGTTCCCGTTTGGAAATGACGCGGTCTTTTTTAGCTGGGCCAGCGATGACCCGATCTTCTGCTTCATCGATATCAGAGGCATCGATTTTCTTCTTGTTACGACGAGCAGCAACCAAGGCTGCTTCGTTTAAGACGTTTTCCAAATCAGCACCAGCAAAACCTGGTGTTTGTTGGGCAACGACTTTCAAATCAACATCTTCTGCCAATGGCTTGTTGCGGGCATGCACTTTCAAGATTGCTTCCCGACCTTTGACATCTGGACGACCTACCAAAATCTGACGGTCAAAACGTCCCGGACGCAACAGCGCTGGATCCAAGACATCGGAACGGTTGGTTGCAGCGATGACGATTACGCCTTCGTTGCCGTCAAATCCGTCCATCTCAACCAGCAATTGGTTCAGCGTTTGTTCCCGTTCATCGTGGCCACCGCCCATGCCGGCACCACGTTGACGACCAACCGCATCGATTTCATCGATGAAGATGATAGCAGGCGCATTTTTCTTAGCTGTTTCAAACAAGTCACGCACACGGCTGGCACCGACCCCGACGAACATTTCCACGAAGTCCGAACCGGAGATAGAGTAAAATGGCACGCCAGCTTCACCGGCAACTGCTTTAGCCAATAATGTTTTACCAGTTCCCGGAGGTCCTTCCAGCAAAACACCGGCAGGAATGCGGGCACCCAGTTCAACGAAACGCCGCGGGTCTTTCAGAAATTCCACGACTTCCACCAGTTCTTGTTTTTCTTCTTCTGCACCGGCAACGTCAGAGAAACGTACTCGGTTAGCTTTCTTGTCGGCTTCTTTGGCTTTGGACTTGCCGAAGTTCATCACTCGGCCGCCACCACCGCCACCGCCACCTTGTTGCCCCATCATCATATAGAATAAGAAGATGAAGATTACCAATGGCAAGAAGCTTACCAACAGGCTCAGCCACATGCCACTGTTGGATTGCTCTTTGATCACTGTCTTAACATTGCTATCAGCAGCTAAATCAGTGACTTCCTTTAATGTGCTGTCATTTGGCAGGATAATAGTGGAGAAATTAGTGGTCTCTGCTGCCGTACTGCCCAACACACTGAGGCCATTGTTATTAGCTACTTCTTGTTTTTCCTTGTAATGACCGGTGATTTTGTAAGCACCGTTCACTGGCTGCACAGAAAAGTCTTTGATTTTTCCGTCTGCCAGCTGTTCTTTAAAGGTGGAGTACTCGATATCCGGCGATTGTTGACCGCCATTTCCCAAAAGGAAATAGACGATGGTGAACATCGCCAACAGCACGAGTACATAATACAAGGTATTTTTTAGAATACCGTTATTTTTCTTGTTCATGCTCGTCCTCCTCGGCTGAATTTTTTACGCTGAAAAACGTGCCTGCGTCCTCCAGCTATTTCTTAAATTGTCTTATCAATCCTGACCATTTTATTGTATCATAACTCCCAATAATTCTGTCACTAAATCGACCTTCATCCCATTAGCCGAAGCTTTTTTGACGACAAATGGGATTTTTTTGCCTTATTCAGCGGATTGATAGACAGCAGGCTTCAGTACACCTACATACGGCAGGTTTCTGTATTGTTCTGCATAGTCTAAACCATAACCCACGACAAATTCGTTTGGTACATCAAAGCCGATATAGTCAGCTTCGATTGGCACCACACGGCCTTCCGGTTTGTCTAACAGTGTCACGATTTTGACAGATTTGGCTTTACGGTATTTGAACAGATCTACCAGATACGCCAATGTTCGCCCCGAGTCGATGATGTCTTCTACAATCAACAAGTCGCGACCTTCCACGTTAGTATCCAAATCTTTCAAAATCCGTACCTCGCCAGAAGAAACCGTTGCGTTCCCATAACTGGAAACGTCCATAAAATCAAGTTCCAAATAACAATCCATTTCGCGACAGATATCGGCCATAAAGTGAATCGAGCCTTTCAATACGCCGATCACCAAAGGATTTTTGTCCTTGTATTCTTCAGTTAATTGTTTTCCTAATTCCTCGCAGCGCGCATTGATTTCCTCACGTGTCACAAGGACTTTTTCGATGTCTTTTTCCAGCATCCGTATGTGCTCCCTCCAGCAGTTGGTTTACTTGAATGCGTCCAAATCTTCCAATGAAAAATCTTTTTTGAAAATTCTCTTTAAAACCAAGCTCCACACGCCCACACTCGCCATAAACGAGACCTTGGAACAGAATCTTGGTGAAAAAAACCAAACTATCTATCATCGGTGTTTTCAGACACATGCTATTCTTCTTTTCGATATTTATAAAGAAGTCTGTAGTGTATTTTATCAGTTTCCCGGGCAATACTCAAATAAGAAAGGGCTTGCGGCAACACGCCCAGCACCTGATCATCGACAGTGGTCATCACCCAGGAACGTTCCCTCATTTCGTTGGGTGTTTTTTTGTCGATAAAGATGCGAGAAACCTTCTTTCTGAGAGACGGGGTCAACTGAATTCGGTCACCATCTCGCCGTTTGCGAAACACTGCCTCAGTAGGGAAGTTTATCGGTAAAGGTTGATCAATCTCTGACCAAAGTTTGACTTTTTCAGGAATATCATCCGGATTGATGTAAAGATTACCCGTGACAGGATCTGGCGCCATAGCCAAAAACCCTACCCACTCATTTTGGGAAAGATATGTCCCTTCCCCCAGTTTTACGCGAATCTGTTGCTCAGGAACCTCTGACGTCACCACAGGAGTTGTTGCCAAGCTGGCAGGGCCAAAAATCAAGGTGTCATACTCTCCACGAAATTGCCAACCACCGGCTAAATCCACGCGCCACTGAGGTCGCCCAGACTCCAAGCTGCGCAAAATTTGGTTCAGCTGTTCGTCATTGACTGTTACTTGCCAATTTTGCCGAATCGCTTTGGCGCAATACTGCAAGGTAAAATAGCGCTGGCCTTTAGTAAGGGACACGATTGGAGCAATGGGCAGGCGCAGACTTTCAGATTTGACTTCTGCATATTGACGGTACCATTTTTGCAACTCCTGCTCTTGCCAATCTGTCAGCCACTGCAACTGCTGCGCCAAATTTCCGAAATGAGCCAGCAGCTGCGGATTTTCCTCTTTCATTGGCGGTACGATTCGCTGCCTTACCCGGTTTCGCTGTACCTGTGGCAGATAGTTGGTGGCATCCTCATAATAGTGGACTTCGTGGGCTTTGGCATAAGCAATCAGCGCTTCTTTGGGAATATCTAAAAGCGGTCGCACCAAACGTCCGCCTCCAAAGGCCCGACGTTTGCGCATCCCGCCGGCAGTCTGAACATTGCCATCGCGCATCATCTTCATCAGCATCGTTTCCAACTGATCGTCTGCATGATGTGCTGTCATCAGCGTATCAAAGTAATGATCCTGCATCAGTTCCTGGAAAAAAGCATAGCGAAATTCCCGCGCCGCTTCTTCCATTCCGCTGACCGGCAGACTCTCCCAGCGTCGGATGTACAGCGGAATGCCCCGTTTCTCACAATACCCGCGCAAATACGCCTCTTCTTCCGCAGATTCTTCCCGCAGCTGATGATTGACGTGGGCGACTGCCAGCATAACCTCAGACTCTGTTGCTTGCACCAGTTCCAACAGCTGCAATAACACCATCGAATCCACACCACCAGAAACTGCCACCAAAATTCGACTTCCCGGCTGCCAAAGCTTTTCTTCTTTTCCCTGTCGCAAAAACCCCTGTGCCAACTCTTCCATGAATACCTCCGAAATTGCACCGACATGACTTTTTTATTTGTTGTTTCTATTATAACGTCCCCACTAGCGAATAGACAGACTGAGATGCGTGAGCGACAACTTTGAATCAGAAAAACCGCTGACTAATCGGTAGCCTCGCCTTCTGATCAGGTGTCTGCTGTTGACGAGCTTTCCACCTGCTACACGCAACAGGCTTCTATCTAACCAAGATTGGTTCTGTGTAAAAGCGGACCATCTTGTGAATCAAAAGCAAAAGAAAGACCTCGGACGCTATTGCGTACCGAGGCCTCTCATCCTGTCGAATATGACTATTTATTTTCTATACGTTAGTTTCGGCGTCCGCCGCGTCCGCCCCGTTTGCCTTCTGTATTGCGGCGCAAAGAGGATAGACGATCATCGGAATCCTTCAAAAATGAACTCATCAAGGAATCGAAGTCTTGCTTGCTGTCATTGCCGAAACCGCCGCCGCGACTTTGGTTGCCGCCACTACGATTGAAAGGCTTCTTCTGACCGCTGCGAGCCGGTGCTTTACCGGCGGGAGCTTTCGTGAATTCCCGTTTTTCCTGTTGCGGTTTGTCTTGTGCTTTACGGATCGACAAACCGATTTTGCCATCGTTGCCCACTGTGGTCACGACAACAGTCACTTCATCGCCGACTTTCAACACGTCATTGATGTCTTTCACGTAGCCGTCAGAGACTTCACTGATGTGGACCAGGCCGGTCTTTCTTTCCCCTAAATCAACAAACGCACCAAAATTGGTAATACCAGACACTTTTCCTTGAAGTTTTGCTCCTACTTCGATTGCCATTAACAAATGTTCCTCCTATTTTATGGGACCGACAACGACCACACTTTTCTGATGACCCGCAGCGGGAAACAAAGACGATTGTCCCACTGCAACTATCGTTAAAAAGCAAGGGGCTGCAGGATCCGGGTTGATCCTATATTTCTACTGCTTTTCAGCAGCGGTAGACGAATGGGTATCATCCAAAGCTTTTTGAACTTTTGCTTCTTCTTTGTCAGCTTTTGAAGCATTTTGATCTGGCAGCGGATAGACCGTCTCGCCGTCTTTGGAATAAAAGAAGCGGCTGCGGGCCAACTTAGCCACGTAATCTTTGTCATTCAAGCGGGCAACTTCGGCTTCCAATTCTTTGACATTAGCGGCCACGATTTCGTGATCGGCAACTGTCTCGGTTTTAATTGCTTCGAGCTTTTTCACCTGCTGATAATCGTTATACAGTTGAAAGCCTACAAAAGCGAAGATGACAGCTGCGACAATGGAAATCAGTCCCAGCCGGCGTCTACGGAAAACTGCTTGCCGATGTGCTTTGATCAATTGCGCTGTCTGTTCTTTGGCATAGTCGTTATCCAAGCGAGCCACGTTGGTTTGGGGCTTTTGCGTCATGACGTCAGTCTCCTTACTTTTACTTTGCTACAACTGTATGTGAAATCCAGCAACACCCGACGTTTGAAACACTGTTGTAACAGCATTTGCCAATCGGTCGAGGTGCTATGCTCCCACTGTTTTCTTATTATACCAACTATAGTTTATGTTGTCTAACGGAAATCTAGGCTTCTTCATTCCGTTTCTCGGCAATTATTTCATACATTTTGGCAGCATCGTCTTTTTTGGTAGATTCATGCAATTCCACGATTTTGACTTCCAATGTTTTGTTGCCAAATTGAATGGTCAAGACGTCTCCAATTTTGACGGTGGAAGAAGATTTAGCCAACTTGCCGTTGATCATAATCCGCCCTTTGTCCGCCACTTCTTTGGCGACTTGACGGCGTTTGATGATCCGTGAAATTTTCAAAAATTTGTCTAAACGCATAATTTCCCTACTTTCTCAATTTGAAGGTGAGTATTTTTTTACCGAAAGGCAGCAAAAGCCACTCCCGGACAGTAAACAATTGGTTACGAATGGCTGAGCGAACAAACGCGGTGACACCGACTGAGACGCCGCCAATAGCCATCAGTAACGTGCTGAGGCGGTGGGTACGGGGATCCAGAATAATCACCAATACCAGATAATAGACCAATATCATCATAATCATGGCACCGGTGGAACGCAACAATTTCCGTGAAAAGTGCCGCTCTCGCCAAAAAGAATTGATTGCCTCATCTTCTCTGCGAATCAAATACAAAAGGGTTACGGTCAGTCCCAGCAACGTTGCCAAACTGGCGCCGGCGGTTCCCAGAAAACGAGTAAAGGGCCAAGTAGCGATCACTTTAATCAATACTCCCCAAGCTGCTGCCTTCAACGGGATTCGAAAATGGTTCTGGCTTTGGGCAATGCTTTGATAGGCTTGGATCATCCCCATCAGAAATACCGCAAAAACGAAGAGGACCAATGGCAGATTTCCCTGCGCATCTTTGAAAAGCGCGAAGTTAATAAACGGCATCAGCAGCGCCAAACCTACTGCCGCAGCTAACGAAATACTGGCGGTTAAACGCAAATAAATTTTCGTGGTGCTCAAAAAGCGGCTGCGGTTTTTACCCAACAAGTATTTGGTCAAGGCGGGTAAAAAAGTTGAGCTGAGGGCGCCGGCCACCACCAAACCTAGTTGGACCAGCGGCTGACCTCGGTCATAAACCCCTTTGGTTACACGAGCCACCTGGGGCAACAATCCTTGTGCTTGTAGTGCATTGGCTACCAAAAATGAGTCGACTAATTGAAACAAAATCAAAAAGCCGCTGTACATGGAAACTAAACCACCTTCTAGCAGGAAGCGACGAATCAACGGTTTATCCCAACGCTGTGTCAACTGTATTTCCCGCAGTCCCAGCTGACGGCCGTTAATCTTGTTTTGATAATACAACAAAATGAGAACCGCTACACCACCGCCGCAGATTGCTCCGAACATGGCGATAGTTCCCGCCTGATAGATGGTCAATCCCAATTGACGAAAAGCAACAGCTCCTCCCAATATCACCGCCACTCGCACCAACTGCTCCGCCACTTGCGAAACCGCGGTGGGGATCATTAGCAGATTTCCTTGAAAGCTCCCTCGATAAAAGGAGAGTATCGGCACGAATAAAAAGGTAAAAGAAACCACTCGAATCAACGGTGCCAATTGCCGGTCTCCCATCAGATAAGCCAGAGGGGCTGCTCCGAGAAAAGTCAGCAGAAACAATAATACGCCGGCACCCAACACAATAGGATACAGTTTGCGAATGGCCGTCTGCTGGGCTTTTGGTGTTTCTTGTTCAGCGACGTACTTCGAGATGAATTGCGGCAGTCCCGACAGCGCTAATGTCATCGCCAAGCCATAGATTGGGTAAATTTGCTGATAAACATAGAAGCCTTCGTCGCCTACTAAGTTTTGAAAGGGCACGCGATACACGGCACTCAACAGTTTGGCGACAAAGGAAGCCGCCGTTAGGACAAAGGCTCCCTGCATCATGGATTGCATTTGATTTTTTGCCATCGATTCACCGCCTTTTCATTGGATTAAACGGGTCTTTTGTCAGACGGATCCCGTTAGTTTTTCTCAGAGAAGTGTTCCCACCTCAACTATGGAGCTCACTTTTATAAATTTTGCGACGGTATCTTTCAAAGCTGGAAAATTCCCGCTTTCTCCACAGTTTTGCTTATTCAGCTGTTACTGGTTTACTTTTATATTTTTCTGCTCGCAGTGCTTTAACGAACTCTTGTACTTCATGGAGCCAGATTGCTTCGGTCATTTTTTTGTCGATAGTCAAGGTGATGGTCATCTTGTCTTTATCCATCGCCATCCCTGCTTTCATCCGGGTAGCACCGAGAGCTTCGAACAACTGCTCCACAGTATAGGTCTTGGTGCCTACTTTGCTGAGGATAAAGCGAATCTTATCGCCGACTTTGCGGATGGTTTCCAAAAGCGCGCGATCGCCATCCATCTTGATCTGTCCGACTGTCAGCAGATGCGAGACTTCATCTGGAAATTCGCCGAAACGATCTAGCAGATCATCTTGGATCTCGTCTAAATTGTCCTCGGTCTCCATTTCCCGGATGCGCTTATAAATCTCAATTTTCTGCCGCTCGTCTTCAATATAAGTGCCCGGCAGGTAGGCGTCGATTCCCAGATCAATTTCCACTGAAGTTTTTTCATTTTGGGTGTTCTTGCCTTGTTTTCTCGCGACTGCTTCACTGAGCATTTGTGAGTACATATCAAAGCCGACTGCATCGATGAACCCGTGTTGTTGCGCCCCCAGCAAATTGCCCGCCCCACGAATAGAGAGGTCTCGCATCGCAATCTTAAAGCCGGAGCCCAGTTCAGTGAAATCCTTGATAGCTTGCAGGCGCTTTTCGCTGACTTCATTCAGAACTTTTTGCGGCTCATACATGAAATAAGCGTATGCCACCCGGTTACTACGGCCAACTCGTCCCCGTAGTTGATACAGAGTGGACAATCCCATATAGTCGGCGTTTTCCACAAATAACGTGTTGACGTTAGGAATATCCACTCCCGTTTCGATGATTGTTGTCGTCACTAAGATGTCATACATCCCTTCAATGAAATCAAACAGCGTGTTTTCCAGCTGAATTTCAGTCATCTGCCCATGCGCGTAAGCAATCCTGGCATCCGGCACCAACATCTGTAATTCGTCGACTTTCTTTTCAATCGTCTCCACGCGATTATAGAGGTAAAAGACCTGTCCCCCTCGCGCCAGTTCCCGCTGGATTGCTTCCCGAACAGCACCGGGATTTTTTTCCATCACATAGGTCTGGATCGGGTAACGATTTTCCGGCGGCGTCTCAATCACCGAAAGATCCCGTACCCCCAGCATGGACATGTGCAGCGTCCGTGGAATAGGCGTCGCTGTCAACGTCAACACATCCACTTGAGAACGCAGCTGTTTCAAGCGTTCCTTATGCTTCACGCCAAAGCGCTGTTCTTCGTCAATCACTAACAAGCCTAAATCAGCAAATTTCACATCTTTTGAAAGTAGGCGGTGTGTCCCCACGACAATATCCATCTGACCCGTGCGCATCTTCTCAATGGTCTCATTTTGCTGAGCTTTGGTGCGGAAACGACTGAGCTGCCCCACATTTACCGGGAAGCCCTCGAAGCGATCAATCATCGTTTCATAATGCTGTTGGGCCAAGATTGTCGTCGGCACCAAAAAGGCCACCTGTTTGTTTTCTTTAATCGCTTTAAAAGCCGCCCGCAAGGCAACTTCTGTCTTCCCGAAACCGACATCCCCCACCAGCAGGCGATCCATTGGCCGCGGCCGTTCCATGTCTTTTTTAATCTCGGCTGTACTGCGAAGCTGATCTTCTGTTTCTGTATAAGGAAAGGCATCTTCAAACTCTTTCATATAGGCATCATCAGGTCCAAACGCATAGCCTTTTTCAGCTTCCCGCTTGGCATACAGAGCAATCAAATCATCCGCGATGTCTTCAATCCTACCAGTAACTTTTCGCTTCGTCTTACTCCACTCATTACCACCTAATTTATTGATTTTCGGTGATTTCGACTCGGAGGCTACGTATTTTTGGATCAAATTCAGCTGCGTCACAGGAATAAAGAGCTTGTCATCATTTTGATAGAGGATCGTCAAGTAATCTTGGTGAACGCCATCAACTTCCAGCGTTTGCATACCGACATATTTACCGATCCCGTGATTGGCGTGAACCACGTAATCACCCGGCTTCAGCTCGTTGTAACTCTTTAGTCGCTCGGCGTTGGTGATGGTTTGGCGGCGGGCTTTTTTACGCTTAACCTGTTGGAAGATTTCTTTTTCTGTCACCACAACTAAGTGGTCTTGGGGCATTTCAAAGCCATTTGCCAGTTGGGCTTCAATAATCTGGCTGCGGCCACTAATCAATCGATCAGCGGCTGCCGACACTGCATAGATGTCATGATCTCGGAAATTCTCTTCCAGCTTTTTGGCCCGTTCACTGTCGGAAACTAGGAAAATCACCGTCTGCCCTTGCTTTTCCCAACGGTCAACTTCGGTCTTTAACAACCCCATCTGGCTGAAAAACTGCTGCATGGGTCGATATTGGAAGTTCAGTATCGAAGAAAAGCGCAGATTCCCCATGCCTTTTTGGAAAAGGGCAAAATAAGTCGTAATGAAGTTTTCATCTCGGAAAAAATCGTGGCTGTTGCGGCCAAATGTCTGCTCGGAAAAGATTCGCAGCTCGCTGATTTTCTGCGTCTGCCACTCGGCTTCTTCTCGTTGAATCTCTCGGTCGGTTTCCATGATTCGCGGATAGTCGTCTACAATCAAAATTGTTTCATCAGGGAAATAATCCGCCAAGCCACTTTTTTCCGGATACAAAAGATCCAGATAAAACTGGGCATTTTCGCCCGGAACCCCTTCCTGCCAAGAAGTCTGCAATTGACCAAAATATTCTTCTAAAAAGCTTTTATCTACCGCTTCTTTCGTAACAGCCAGCCGTTTGTCCAACAGTTCCTGCAAACTAGCTGCACCAATTGCCAAATCTTCAGCAGAAAAGACCAGCTCGGTCGTCGGTGTGATCACTACGGCTTCGGCATTGCCCAGCGAGCGCTGAGTTTCCACGTCGAAATAGCGCATCGAGTCCACTTCCACGTCAAAGAGTTCGATCCGCACCGGATATTCCGCTGTCAGGGGATAAATGTCGATAATGCTGCCCCGAATGGAGAACTCCCCGGGTTTCATAATCATTTGTTGCCGTTCATAGCCCATCAGAACCAATTGCTGCGGCAGGCCCTTTAAGTCCAATTCACTGCCGATTTCCCAGCGAAACTGGGCATTGCGCCAAGTTTCAGGTTGGGGCAAGTATTTTCGCAGTGCCGCCAGAGGAACCACGTAGATTCCCGGCCTTTCAGCTGCAATCGCATTTAACGTATGGATGCGGTCGATACGAGCTTCAGGTGAGGCAAAAGCCATTTCCGCTGATAAGACTTCATCCACCGGGTACACAAAAACATCCTCGCAGACGTTCCGCAGATCATCAGCGAGTTGATTCATATAATAGAGATTTGGCGTCACTGCCAAAATAGGTCGTTTAAAATTTTCGTAGGCAGAAACCAGCGCCAGTGTTTTGGCTGATCCTGCCAAACCCGTCAGCAGTTGCCGTGCTTGCCCTTCTTTGATCTGGCGCTGCCATTGGGCTACCAGATCTGTCTGTCCTATTGCTTGGATCAAATCCATCGGTTCACCTGCTCTTTTCTTGTCATCCTGACTATCTTTTCTCTTCTTATCAGCCGTTAAAGCGGTTCATGGCAGCGGTGAAATCGCTGGTTTCCATGATAAATTCGCAGGCAGCTGTCGCTCGTTGCAGACTATCTTCTAAAAGGGGCTGTTCCTCTTTGCTAAAGCCGCTCAAGACGTGATTTACTACCGTCATCTTCGGCTGTGGTCGGCCGATACCAATCTTGATACGGTCGAATTCCTGATGTCCCAGATGAGAAATGATACTCTTCATGCCGTTATGTCCGCCAGCTGATCCTTTTTGCCGCAATCGCAGCTTACCTAAAGCCAAATCCAAGTCATCATAGACCACCACTAATTCCTGCGTTTCGATACCAAAGTAGGTCATCAACGGTCCCACCGCCCGACCGGATTCATTCATAAAGGTTTGCGGTTTCACCAACAGAATCTTTTCGCCATTGACAAAAAAATCCGCCACTTCTGCTTGAAAAGGGTTGCTTTTAAAAACAGCCCCATGACTGGCAGCTAAGCGGTCCACTGTCATAAAACCGACATTGTGCTTCGTATTTTCATATTTTCGACCGGGATTACCCAGTCCTACGATCATTTTCATGTAGTCAAAACTTCCTTTGATTCATAAGTATCGGCTGTATTTGTGCAAGACTTGCAAACAGCACAAAAGGCTGGAGAATAAATTCTCCAGTCCAGATCAGCGCTTTTTTCGATTATAGCACAGCTTGCCGAAATCTGACTTGCCTTATCCAGCGGTTTTGGGTTTCTTTAAGAAAATACGCGCATCTGCTACGCTTCCGCTCTTTTTTAATGTGTGGCTTTCCCTCCATTTTTAAAACTTCCCTATAGAAGAAGAACTTCCCTAACTAAAATTTCTGGTGAGTTACTGTTGGCATGCTGGCGTCACTAGCAGTGTGCCAGCTATCTGCTCTATCTGGCTATTCTATCTGAAAAAATCTGTGAATCTTTTCCAACTTTCTTCAGTTCTCCAATAAAAATTGGCTAGTTCATTTAGAAAACCCTCTCGCTCCAAACTGTACCGCTTTCATTTTCGATAATTGAAATCTGTGTCTTTATAATTATTTCACAAATCTCCTACACCTTGCCAATGTAACCCTTATCAAAATTAATACAGTTAAATAAACTGTTACACTCAAAGGCATATTACATGACAAACCAAAAGGTAAATGATACGATTGCTTTGGTTAGTGAAAGACAAGACATATTCAATATGCGAAAGGACGGAAATAGTCATGACGAACACTGAAAATAAAGCTTTGAAAGACCACCAAAAAGTCATCTTGGTAGGAGACGGCGCAGTCGGCTCCAGCTATGCATTTGCCCTGGTTACCCAAAATATTGCACAAGAAGTCGGGATCGTGGACATCAATGTCAAGAAAACTGAAGGTGACGCACTGGATCTGACAGATGCTTTGGCGTGGACTTCTCCTAAGAAAATCTATGCTGCAACTTATGCCGATGCTCACGATGCCGATTTGGTCGTCATTACTGCCGGCGCACCACAAAAACCAGGCGAAACACGTTTGGATCTGGTGCACAAAAACTTGAAGATCAACCGTGATGTTGTAACGCAAATCGTTGCTTCTGGTTTCAACGGAATCTTTTTGGTAGCTGCCAACCCAGTAGATATCTTGACTTACGCAACTTGGAAATTCTCAGGTTTCCCTAAAGAACGGGTTATCGGATCCGGTACTTCTTTGGACTCTGCACGTTTCCGTCAAAAAATCGCTGAAATGGTCGGCGTTGATGCGCGTAACGTCCATGCTTACATCTTGGGAGAACACGGCGACTCTGAATTCCCAGTATGGTCACATGCCAATGTCGGCGGCCTGCAAATTTACGAATGGGTGAAAAACAATCCTGACGTGGATGAAGAAGCTATGGTTAACCTCTTCTTTGGTGTCCGTGATGCAGCTTACACCATCATCGACAAAAAAGGCGCCACTTTCTATGGGATCGCAGTAGCCTTGGCTCGGATTACTCGCGCTATTTTGGACGATGAAGGAGCCATCTTCCCATTGTCAGTCTACTTGGACGATCAATACGGCCAAAAAGACATTTATATCGGTGCACCTTCTGTCGTAAATGCACAAGGTGTCCAACAAGTCATTGAAATTGAACTTTCCGACTCTGAACAAGACCGGATGAACGCTTCTGCTAAACAGTTAAAAGAAATCTTGGATCAAGCCTTTGAAAAATTGGCTGAAGAAGATGCAGCTGCTGGGAAATAATCCCGTTACCTGCACAGATCCTTACCGGGAGCTTGACCGTCCGCGGCAGCTTCCGGTTTTTTTCTGTCTTTTTTAGAGAATCGCTGCCGTTTTCCTGTTGTATTTCTCTGTTAACGGTGAGTTCTTAAATATTCTCTTTAGCATAGAACAAGTTGCTAGTAATTTGACCAAATCATGCTATTATTGTGCTAGAATTAAGACTTGTAACTTGAAATCATTACATATAAGGAGTTAAGCCTATGTCCAGAAGCTCACGACGCAAAAAGAGCGGAAAGAAAAAGTATGTGATTATCGGGTTGTTGGTCCTGTTGGTTGGGTTGACCACAGGTTACGGCGTTTACGCCAGCAATTACTCGGACCGCTTTTTGCCGAATACCAAAATAAATGAGACCGATATCAGCGGAATGACTGTTGCTGAGGCCAACGCCGCATTGAAAAAGGCCACGAAAGAATCTTCCTTTACTATCACTGATGACGGTAAGGAGTGGAAAACACTGCCTTTGTCACAGTTGGGATTGAAGACAGATTTCAGCAACGACCTGTCCAAACTCATGCAAAAGCAGAGCCAGTGGTCTTGGGGCGTAGCCTATGTTTTTGCCGGTGAAGACGCTCAAATCAATGGGCTGTCCATTGACCAACAGGAGCTGAACCAAGCTGCCGATCAAATCAAAAACGAGTTGACAACACTCAATGAAAGTCGCACCAAAACACAAGACGCAACATTGACCAAAGGCGAAAATGGCTTCACCATCACACCAGAAGTCAATGGGAACTCCGTGGATGTCCAAGCAGTCACTGACGATTTGAAAAAAGCAGTCAATGATGACAAAGAATCTATGGAACTACTGGACTACACCCAACAGCCGAAAGTCCATGCCAACGACGAATCTTTGCAACAGGAAATGACCAAGTTGAACAAAGTGGCCCAAGTTGAAGGTTACTACAAGATCAACGGGGAAACCTTCCAGATTCCAGTTGCTTCAATCGCTGACTGGTTGAATTACAAAGACGGCAAAGTTACCTTGGATCGTGACAAAGTCAAAGCCTATGTGAGTTCATTGGGTGACAAGTACAATACTTCTACTAATCCAACGACCTTTAAGAGCACAAAACGCGGCGATGTCAGCGTTCCTGCCGGGACCTTGAGTTGGACAATTCAAGTAGATACCGAAACGGATGCTTTAACTGAAGCAATCTTAAATGGTGAATCTTTCACCCGTACTCCAGTTACCAAAGGCAGCGCCAGCGCAGGGAATCCGATGGTAGGCAATACCTATATCGAAGTCGATATGGAAAGCCAACACATGTGGTATTACAAAGATGGTGCCGTCGCATTGGAAACGGACATCGTAACGGGCCGACCACCGAAATTTTCAACTCCCGCTGGTGTCTTTTATGTCTGGGACAAAAAGACCAAAGAAACTCTTCGCGGCGAAAACGAGGACGGCTCCAAATACGAAACACCGGTAGAATATTGGATGCCTATCGACTGGGAAGGTGTCGGTCTTCACGACTCCAGTTGGCAATCTGCTTATGGTGGTGACCGCTACTTGACCCACGGCTCTCACGGCTGTATCAACACTCCACCGGAAGTCATGAAGCAACTCTTTGAAATCGTCGAAGAAGGAACACCGGTTTTAGTGTTCTGATGAATAAAAAAAGCAGGGACAACCACGTCATAATCAGCGGTTGTCCCTGCTTTTTTGCTTTTTGAGAGCTCACTTGTCTCACTCACCGTTTTCCGATTCTTCGGGAATTGCCTTGACTCGTAAAATATCCAAGAAGAAGGTGAAGACTGGAATTCCTACAATTAAGCCCCAGACACCAAAAAGTCGTTCAGCCACCAGCAGAATCACAAAGGTGTAAAAAATCGGTAATTCTGTTCGGCTGGACATGAATTTCGGGTTGAGCACATAGGCTTCTAAGAGGTGGATCACCAAGATCATCACCAATACAAAGATCAGATCGTTCAGTCCGCCTTGGGAATAAGCGATAAACGACAGCGGCACACACGAGATGATGACGCCGGCTACCGGGATTAAACTGAAACAAAAGACCATCAATCCCAAACTCGGCAATTGGTGAAAGCCCATCACCGAAAGACCAATCAGTGTCAGCACCGTGTTGACCACCGCAATAAAAAATTGTGCTTCCAACACCACACCAAATGTTTCAATAAATTTTTTAGCAAAGTAGTACAGGTCTTTAAAGTACCAATCAAACTCGCTAGTCAGAAACAAGCGGGTAAAGCTCTTCATTTTATCCAGTTCAATCATGTAAAAGAAGCTCAATAAAAAGGACATAGCAAAGGCAAACGCCAACTCCCCAAAGACTTGCAAGTAGCCAAAGACAAAATTTGCACCGCCTTTTAACTGGTCCATGAAGTCGCTTCGTTGGATATACTGCTGAATATAAGCTACCAGTTGATTGGATCCTGCCGGCTGACTTTCATAAAAATCGACTGCTGAATCCACCATCCGCAACGTTTCCCGCAGTAGCAGCGGCACATATTTCGTCAAAACAAAATACAACAGCGCTAAAATACTACCATATAAAAGCAGGCTAATCACCGAGGTCTTGATGCCGATAAAGCGTTGAACGACTTTCACTAAACGGATAGATAAATAGGTAAAAATAAAGGTCAACAAAATTGTCGTAATCATACTGCGGGCTAGATACAATACCAGCACCACACTTAGCAGCACGAAAAAACGTCGCAGTTTTACATTTTCGACAAATCGTCGGTAAATCGTCATGCGCTCACCTCACTATTTTTAGTCAACGGCAACCAATTTGCCGCAACGATAACTTGTTTTTTCCAGTTGCTTTTAAACAGCTGGCAGCGTTAACTTCCACAGCACTCAGACAACAGGTCGTTCCTGATTTTTTAAGCTGATTACCAAAACAGCAGCTAACAATAGAGAGACACACCAAATCGCCCGACCTTTTAACAGTGGTGCCATCAACGTACTCAAAATTGCCCCACCAAAAAAGCCCGCGACGATCACTGAGGTGTATTTAATTTTGAAAGTAGCCGTGGGATCTTTAGTGAAGAAGCAGGCATAGCAGTAATCAGCGATGGAGCGGAGATTGCCAGTAGTCATAGTCGTAGCATAGGGCAGCCCTGCCAAACGACGATACGTGGCGTACTGAATCGCCGCAAAAAACGACAGCGCCGAATTGATGACTAAATTGCTGGCGTGGTGTGCCCAAAGTCCAACAAAAAAGACCCCTACTAATTCAATGAGAACCGCAGCATTCTGCCAGATCAAAAACTGCCGACGCGGAAACTTATGCTTTAAAAAATCCGTCGCAAAGATGCCAACCATGAAAATGCTGATGGGCACCAGGTAGCGAATAATTAGATGAAATTTCCCCTGTGCCACACTGATTCCCAATAAAATTACATTTCCTGACTGCATACTGGCAAATACCTCTCCATGAAAGAGGTAAGTATAGACATCCAAAAAGCCACCAGCCATCGCCAATAAGATTCCAATCGGTAGGCTTTCATGAATTACGACACGCTTATCGACTAATTTCGGTATTCTCACAACCAGACCCGCACTTTCTCTCTAATCTCAATTTCTTGCTTGCCGTTTTATCACAGGACAGCAATCCGACTTCACCTAAAGTAAAGTCTCTACTACAAAGGTCTCTTCTAGTCAGTCCTCTTCCAAACTGGTATACACTTCGGAAACATCATCATCGTCTTCTAGTTTGTCCACTAACTGTTGCAGCTGTTCTTTTTTCTCGGCATCTAACACCACAGTTGTCTGGGGAACCATCGTCAGCTCTGCTTGAGCCAACGTGAAGCCGTCTTGCTCCAACTGATCTCTCACTGTGGCAAAGTCTTCCGGCGCTGTATAAATTTCAAAAACTTCTGGCGAGGTCAACATATCTTCGGCACCAGCTTCAATAACATCTTCCAGCATAGTATCCTCATCGACAGACAGCCCTGCCCGCTCGATAGCGATATAGCCTTTGCGGTCGAACATGTAGCTAACCGAACCGGTTTCACCCAGGTTGCCGCCGTTACGAGTAAAGGCCACCCGTACATTGGTAGCTGTCCGGTTACGATTATCTGTCAGTGCATGCACTAAGATAGCTACACCACCGGGACCATAACCTTCATAAACGATTTCGTCATAGTTTTCCCCTTCGCCAGCAGACGTTGCCTTTTTGATAGCCCGCTCCACATTGTCATTAGGCATATTGGCGGCTTTTGCCTTGTCCATCACAAGTCGCAGTGCTGGATTATCTTCAGGATTTCCTCCCGCGGCTTTGGCTGCCATATAGATTTCCCGCGACAATTTTTGGAAGACCTTTCCTCGTTTGGCATCCTGCGCATTTTTTCTTCCTTGGATATTGTTCCATTTACTATGTCCTGACATTTCCGTTTCCTCCTAATTCTTAGAGGCGAAAATCAGCTGCTGATCAGTAGGTTTCGTTGCATCATGATTTTTCAGCGTCTGCTGCCGTCTCCTTGATTGCTTATGCTCTTCTTTTATTGTAGACCTTTGCAGAAAATTTTCAAATACGCCGGTCTGCTGCTGTCTTACTTTTGCGAGTCCTGGTACCTGAACACTTCATCGCAAGCGTTTCTTTCGTAGCAATAAAACGATGAGGACGATTAAAACAGCCGTCAACGCTCCCGCAGAATCCAACATGACGTCTTCAAAAAGCGGTGTCCGACCACCGGTGAGCTGCTGGTGAAACTCATCCATTCCCGCATAACCAGTAGCGGCTAGCCAAGCAAAAAAGCCACCCCACCAGAAATGCTTCATCTTCAAATACAGCCCGATGCAAAAGCTGCCTCCCATTACAAAATAAGTGAAGAAGTGCGCCCCTTTACGGATAAAAAACTCGATAAATTTCCCATACCCGCTGGCAGCGATACTCTGCTCTTTGCCGGCATACGAAAAACGAATCCCAGAAAGCTGCTCTTTAAAAGGCTCACTGGCCAAGACTCGGTCAATCAGCCCCACCTGCGACTGTTGTTCATAAGTCATAGAAGACGAATAAAATAAAATTGCCATGATTAAAATTCCAATGGCAAAATAAAAGTTTGGCTGCTTAAGTAGTTTTTTCAATGGTTCACCTCATATCAATTCCTAAATCCAGTTAATTATTGTCATCAAAAAAATCACTATCGATTTTATATAATGTAAATTGCTCTGCTGCCTCTACGCCAACTTGAAATTTCAGCATCAATGCAGTTAATTCAATTCCGTCAACCAAAACAATTCCTCGAGAACGGGCGGATTCTCTAGCCCCTTTTGAAAAGTCAGACGTGGTTATAAATACGCCACGATCAGCATTGACGTCTGCCAGCGCCCCAATGAAAGCATGAATTTCCGGTCGTTGAACATTATTCCCCTCTGCGTAACGCTTCGCTTGCACATAAACTGTTCGGGTCCCTAAAGGATCTTGATTTAATATACCATCGATACCGCCATCATTTGTTTTTGGAGTTACCGATGCTCTGCCCCCTTCTCCGCTATAGCCCATCTTCTCTAACAATAAAACAACGAGCTTCTCGAAAAATGACGGCTCTTCCTTACGAATAAGATCTAGCAACTCGATTGCAACTTCATTATTTCTACTACGTACAGCTTGTTTAATATCAAGATCTGTCACTACAGTCTGTTCACTCACCGTTTTGTTTCCAGATATGCGCTGATTTCTTTCGGCCAGTTCATCTTGATATTTTAAGTATGCCGGCTGCTGTTTGATTACTTTGTCATCTAGGTCATTTCCATATTTTTCCAGTAATTCCAAACCCGTTTGTGTGATTTGATAGACACCTCTGCGGGGCCTTAACAAGGCATCGGCTTTATACAAATAACTCAAAGCAAACCCGATACGGTTTTGTAGAATCGTTTCCCCTGTTGGATAATCAGGAAATCTTATATTCCATACATCTTCTGGAAATTGCAATAATTTCTGAATTTCTTCGTATATTGTCTTTTTGGATACCTGTTTTCCACTGCGCAAAGCTTCCAGTACGTAGGGCATAAATGCATCATAAGCCGGCAACTGATTGTTCGCCAACTTCAATTTTTTCCACTCTGATTCCATGTCTTCGCCTCCAAAATCTCATCTATATTTCCTACATTCTACCACGTTTGTCTTCAAAGACGGCAGTTGCGGCGGATTATGCTATACTATGGACGTCAGAATATTCGTAAAATCGTTGCAAGAGCCCTCTCATAGTAGGGCTCTTGCTGCGTGACAAAAATCAGAAACGAGGAATCCTTCATGAACTACTCACTTAATTGGGATCTGGACAGTATCTTCCCTGGCGGCAGTGATTCGCCACAATTTCAAGAACGCCTGAATCAGCTAAAAACACAGATTGAAACACTGACCCTCATGATTAAAAAAGTGGATCTCACAGCAGAAAATGCTGCCGATCAGTTGGCAGATATTTTAGCAGAAATGACTATAGCAGGTAACGGTTTGAGCCAGTGCGGCACCTTTGTAGAAGCCTTGCTCAGTCAAAACGTCAATGATGCCAAAGCCAAAGTATTAGCCGGACAATTGGCCCAATTCTATCCTCTTTACCAAGCAGCGACTGTGCCACTGACCCTGAAATTTTCCGCCTGCGCTGCTGACCGCTGGCAAGCCTTGCTGGCTGACCCTCGCCTTGCTCCCGTGGCTTTCCGCCTTAACGAAGAGCGGCGCAACGGCAGTGAATCTCTGCCCGAAGAACAAGAAAACATCATCAGTCACTTGGCGATTGATGGTCAAAGCGCCTGGTCAGAACATTACGCTACGCTGGTATCTACCATTACAATTCCCTTTACTCAAGCAGACGGTACCACTGTGGAGCTTTCTGCCGGTCAGGCCTTCAACAAAATGATGGGGGATCCCGATCCCACTGTCCGGGCCGACCTCTTTGCTAAGTGGGAATCAGCTTGGAGTCAACCAGCAGATTTGTTCGCCGATACCTTAAATCACTTGGACGGCTTCCGGCTGACCAACTACAAACTGCACGGCGTCGATGATTTTATGAAACAGCCTTTAGAGTACAATCGTTTGCAAAAAGCCACTCTTGATGCCATGTGGCAGGCTATCAGCGACAACAAGCAACCTTTTGTCGACTTTTTAAACCGTAAAGCTGCCTTGATGGGCAAGGAAAAATTGGACTGGCAAGACCAAGACGCGCCGGTAATCGTCGGCGATTTCAAAGAACGCACCTTCACTTTTGACGAAGCCGCTGCCTTTATCATCCAACATTTCAACCAATTTAGTCCTAAGATGGCGGATTTTGCCCAGTCTGCATTTGAAAAGAACTGGATTGAAGCCGAAGATCGCCCCGGCAAACGTCCGGGAGGCTATTGCGCAGCGCTGCCAGAAACTCGGGAATCTCGCATCTTCATGACTTACGGCAATGCTGTCGGTGAAGTCGCAACACTCGCCCACGAACTTGGACACGCCTTTCACAGCTCAGTCATGTGGGATCTACCAGCTATGAACCAAGAATATGCCATGAATGTCGCAGAAACTGCCAGCACATTTGCCGAACTGATCGTAGCAGATGCCAACTTGAAAGGGGCAGCGACCCCTGAAGAAAAACTCAACTTGTTGGACATCAAAATGCAAAACGCTATTGCCATGTTTATGAACATCCACGCCCGCTTTATCTTTGAAACAGACTTCTATCACTCTCGGCAAGCGGGTCTAGTGTCTGCTGCTGAGATTACTGAAAAAATGTTGGCCGCTCAAAAAGAAGCCTACTGTGACAGTTTAGGCAACTGGCACCCACATTTCTGGTCAGCAAAACTGCATTTCTTTATTGATGAAGTACCTTTCTACAACTTCCCATACACCTTTGGCTACCTCTTCAGCTTGGGAATCTATGCCAAAGCACAAGCAGAAGGTACCGGTTTTGAAGACAAATACATTGCTCTTTTGCGGGATACTGCCGCAATGACCACCGAAGAATTGGCAGCAAAACATTTAGATGCCGATTTGACCAAGCCAGACTTCTGGCAGGCAGGTATCGACATTTTGAAAACCGACATTGCCGAATTCCTGCAATTGAGTGAAGACTATCTGTCAAAATAAGCACAACTTTTTCAATGATAGGCAGCCCACAAAGCCCCTGCAAAACAACAGTTCAAATCTGTTTTGCAGGGGCTATTTGTCTGTTTAAATAGGTGAAATTCTCTGCCTAAAAGTGGACCGACGCGATGTAACTATAGTTATTAAACTGAACAACCCGCCTTCTAAGCGACGTAATGGATAAACATTACACAAATTCTCATTTTTACATTTTTTTCATCGGTATTTTTTAAGAAACAGCTGATTCCAGGTAGCCAATAAAAAACACGGTATTTAAAAAGATAAATTTCCTTCAGAAAAACCTTTATATATACGTAACTTTAGTTATTTTCTTGTTTCAAAATCTCTCAATTTATTGCCATTAGTGAGATAAACTTTTTTATGTTATTAAATAAACTTCTCGATAACCTTACTAGAACGGGGTATTTAAGCATTTAAAAACAGAGCGTCTTAAAAAAACAGGCAGGTTAAATGAAAATAGCATGTGTTCTTAAAATTTTGTATAATAAAGTCGTGATAAAGAGTTTAATTTTATACTTCTTATCGAAAACTAATCTTGATAACTAATGCTGAAGTAACTTTCTATAATAACGCCAAGTTAAAATTACATCGTTATTTAAACAGACTTCTGCAAAGATATCCGAGTCGTAAATCTTCCGCTTACCGAGCAAACAGGCTGCGCCCTTTTCATTAGCCGCCGCAGCTGTTCTTATCCTCAAGCGTTGACTAGCAGACTCGTCGAAGCCAATACTACAAGGAGGTTCACCATGAAACAAATACTCATTTTAACCAAAAATTGTCTGGCAGACCAAAAGATGCAACAAGACCTGCAGGCACTAGACTACGAAGTCTTTTGCTCATCTAGCCTATTAGAATTACTACGCTGTCATTTAAACGTGCGAGAAGTAATGAGCTATTTTCAGACAGTTATTCTCAGCGAAAGCTTATCCGAAATTGAAGTTAGCCACGTTTTGCCAATTTTACAGAATTACTACCTCGATGTCATTAGAAAGGACCGTCAGCTGCCCACTCCTGAGCAAGAAGCTTACTGGCGCCAGCAAGGAATCACAGCTTGGTTCACTCCTGAAGACACACTGGTTGATTATCGCGAAAAATTGGTGCCGGAGCTGAACAATGAGTTTCCCCCCAAAAAAACCTCGGAACGCAAAAGTTCGGCACAGATAATCCTACACAAAGACGTGATTCCTGCTTCAAGACCAGCTCAGCCAGCTAGCAATGAGCCCTCCTTTGATACTGTCGGCTTGGGTTTTGTGTTAACTGCTCAAGAGCGACGAATCCTCGATGTCATGCAACAGCGCCAGACACAACCTGTATCTCAAGGTGAGATCTGTCAACTGCTTTGGCCCGGCACCCCTGTCGAACACAAACTGGCTCAAATTTCAATTTTGATTTGCCGGATGAAGAAAAAGTTTCACGAACTAGGGTATCGAGATGACACAATTCGCACGATTCGCGGCAAAGGATACAGTTTGACCGGACCTTTTCATAATATTTTGACCACCAGTAAGCCCGCTGCAAACATCGAGCAAAAACGCAACCTGTCCTAAACAGAGTAACGGTTTCAGAATCAAAGCTTCTTAATTCACCATATTTATAAAGAAACCGGACGACTACTTTTCGAAATTTTACTGGAGCCAGCAAATCATCATTTTCCATAAGGGCAGTGGGGTCTGTAGTGAGCGTCTTCCTTTAGTAATCTCTGCCCCGTTGCTATTGCGAGAAACAGCGGCCCCTTTTTCTTATAACTATCGGACCTGTAAAAGATAAAAAAACTTTTCATTTTGTTACTTCCTCGTACCGTCGCTGTTGTACCTGTTTTCGGTGGTAAATATAGCACCACCTCTGCCGTTACGATTCCTCCATTGGTACCGAGAGATGCACAGACCATAAATCAAAGCCCCCACAGCTTACGACCAAGAGCGGTCATTGCTGTGGGGGCTTTCAGTTACTTACACTGATAATTTTAATACGTTGCTCGCCCTTATTGCAAGCCAACTTAGCGATGCCCATTTCATCATGAAGAATTTAAAAAAGCCGACGATTTCTCGTCGGCTCAAACATCAGGGTCTATGTTTACATTGATACAGCAAAGTCGAATGAGTACCAAACAGATTCAGCTTGGATCCGAACTGAGCCACCAGGACTTGGCGCATGGATGAACATGCCGCCACCCAAGGCAATAGCAACGTGATAAGAAGATCCTGGAGTTCCTCTAAACAGCAAGTCGCCAGCTTTGGCTTGAGAGGTGCTGATGATTGAACCATTACCTTCTTGTTGCGTAGTTGTGCGACCGATTTCTCGACCGTAAGCTTCCCGGTAAACATAAGAAGTAAAACCGGAACAGTCAAATCCACTTGGGTCAGATCCGCCCCATTCATAAGGAACACCGATATACTTCTTCGCAGTGGCAATCAAATCACCAGCTGTACTGCTGCCGGTAGAACCGCCAGTACTTGGCTGTTCAGGTGTTGGTGTCGGCGTAGGTTCAGGAGTTGGTGTTGGTTCTGGGGTAGGGGTTGGCGCGGGTGTTTCCGTGCTGCCGCCGGTGCTCCCACCAGTATTGCCACCATTGTTATTGCCAGTATTACCAGCATTGCCGCCATTGTCGTTACCTGTGTTGCTTGGGGTTGTTGATGGCGTTGTTTCTGACTCTGAAGACGGTGCCGTTGTTTCGGCAGTTGGTGTGTTGCCGGATTCAACAGCTTGTTGTTGTTCTCTTTGTTGCTGTGCAGCCCGTTCTGTCGCTTGTCGCTGAGCAACTTCTGCCAAGCGTTTTTCTTCGGCGATACGTGCTTTTTCAGCTTCGGCAGCTTCTTTGGCTTGTACCAAACCTGCTTTTTTGTTTTCCGCTTGGTTTTGTTCCAAAGCTAAGTCTGCTTTCATCAAGTTCAGGTCTGCTTGTTTTTCAGTGATAACTGATTTCTGTTTTTCCAGTTCAGCTTGGTTTTCATTCAGTTGTTTTTGTTTCTTAGCGTTATCGGCTGTTTTGTCCTCAACCGCTTTTTTATCTTCTTTTTGTTGAGTGACCAATTCGTTGTTGGCATTGACGATGGTCGTCATGGCTGTTACTTTACCAATCGCATCTGAGATTGATTCCGCATTTAACACAGCTGACAAATAAGAAGTATTGTTACCGTTAACTTGTACGTCACGGGCTTGGTTTTGAATTTTTTCTTCCCGCTTGGCAATTCGTTTTTCCAAGTCAATAATTTCTTTTTGCAATTTTTCCTGCTCTTTAACGAGTTTTTCCTGTTCCTTCACGAGCTTGTTCGCTTTTTCTGTGATGGTGGAAACTTCGCCTTCCAGGCTATCGATTTGCGCTTGTGCGTCAGCCTGCTGACCCTTCAAGCTGCTGATTTTTTGATCTTGTTGTTTGATTTGGTTATCGAACTCGTCCGCTGCGGCGACTGTCGGTGCAGCGACTGCAGTTAATAACAATGAACATACCAACAGTGCTGATAATCCACGTTTCTTCACGTTGTTCTCCTCCGAATGGCTTATAGTACGAATGACTTCTTCGTCTGTGACACTTCAAACAGCCAGTGCTTAAAGCTTTTTTAACAAATAGAATTGTACCATAATGATATGTCAGTCTTGTAAGGGAACTGTTACAGAAGTGTTTCAAATATTGTGCGCTTAAATAATGGTGCGAAAGGACAACAATTCCATAAAAAAAACGCCCTCAGAATCAAGAGGGCGATTGCTTTACTTCAATTTGCTTTAATTGCTGCCTTTCACATCATTTGGCAGCAAATATTTTTTTAAATGGATAGATAAATAAAATGAACAACAAGAGATTCAATAGCAGGGTCGGCCCCAAAAAGCGAGCCACGAAAAAGTTCATGCTGATATTCGTGAGGTTGAACAGCTGTTGAATCAGTACCACTACTAATTCATAGGCGGTGACCAAGATGATGGTGCCAAAGAACATTGTAAAAATATTGCGATACAACACCTTGGACAACAAATACATCAGCCAGATGACAAAGGGCATCGCCACTGTGTAAATACCAATCGCACCAATATAATAGCAATCAAATAAAACCCCTAGCACCACACCAGTAATCATCATATAACGTTTGGATAGAGTCATACAACAAACCATCAAGCCGATCAAAAAGAGGTGGGCATTGGCCAGATAAACGTGTTGCGTAGCGGTATCAAACAGGCGCGTAATCTGAGTATCCAGCAGCATCAATAGAAAAAGAACCGGTGCCCCATAGAGCCGCAGGTAGTTTTTTTCCGCCATGCTATTCCCCTCCTGTCGCCCGGGCCACCACAGTTACCACGGAGAGATCATACATTTGCGCATAAGGTTTCACATAGACATTCTTATCCAGTCCAAACTTGTCGGTCTTAGCTTCCACGACTTCCCCGACTGGCAGATCTGCCGGTGAATTGCCCCCCAAACCGGATGTCTGTACGATGTCGCCGGCTTTAATCGTTGCCGTGCCGGTGACCTGATCCACGATCAAAGCTCCCAATTTTTCATCGTAATTTTTCAAAAGACCAAAGGATTCCCCTTCTTTGGAAGAAATTCGCACGGGGAAGTGGTTGGAGGTTTGATTGGCAGAAGTCAACAGCTCCACTTTTGAAGAAGCCAGGTTGACCTCGATAACTCGGCCCACCAGTCCTTTTTGACTGAGGACGGCCATGTTGTTTTCCAACCCGTCTTTGGAGCCTTTATCGATAATCAGGATATCCTGCCAAGAATCTGGCGAGCGGCTGATGACATTCGCCGTGACTTTATCAAAATCGGAAAGTGTTTCATTGAGGGCCAGCTCATCTTTCAAATTCTTGATTTCCCGATCTTTGTTCGCATTTTGCAAAACGGCATTGTCGTACTCGTCCAGTTTGGCTTTTAGCTGTTCGTTTTCTTTGTAAGTATCCAGCAGATCCCGCACACTGTCGATACCGTTTTCTACGAATTTCACTGGCGCTGACACGACTTTATCCATAATGGCGACACTGTCATTGACCACCGACTGCACGATATTGGGCTTGCCGCCGGAAGAGCGTTTGGCCAAACTGAGACTGAGCGCCGTCACCACCAAGATACCGATGACCAAAGCGATAATTATATTTTTATTGGGATTGAATTTTTTCACAGGGACAACTCCTATAATGAATGTGCTTGCGGGTATTCCGCCGGCAAAAGACAACCGGAAAAACCCGACAGGTATAAGTAAAATGAAGGCTTGCTTTCAGCCAATTAACCAGTGCTTTTGGCCGTGGTTTTGTGCTCAATTGACAATCAGATGTACCCCAGTCCTCATAGAGCAAAAACAAGGCAGCTCACTACCCACTGTTGTATCCTAGTAGCCCAGACTTTTTAGTGATTACCTGTCAAAGCCAAATGATTGCCTGTGCAATGGGTGTTATTTTCGTGAGTGTTGAAGCAGACAAAAACTATCGCAGACGCCTCTTCAATACTCGGAAAACCCTTTTCACAGCACGGATTATTCTCTTTAAACTGCAGTTTCCATTCTATCATTAATTTTCAGCAAACAAAAGGCAGACCCCGACTCTTAATTTTTTTCTAAGAAAGGGAACTTCTTTGAAAAGCAGTCAGGAGTTGGCGGAGCTTTTGTCGTTTTTCTTCTTATAATAAAACAGTCTGGAGACCGTCACCTTGAATGACGATTCCCAGACTGTTTTCAATCCGTACCTAGCTGTTGCCCAGCTATTTGCCAGTCGCTGTTTTTCGCCGCAACTGCCTAATCACAAACCCCACCGTCACCAAAACCACAAGCAGAATCATCGCCGCCAGACCAAATGTGCTGTAAAGACGTTTTTGGTCGCTTTTTGCCAATTGCTCTGACATGGTTTCTTCGTAAGGAATTCGTTTGCCGCGCACCAGCAAGCGATGACTGTTGATCATATACGGTGTGCAGGTCATCAGCGTCACTTGGTCAGCTCCCGATTCAATCAATAAATCGCTAGTCTCGGTGGGCTCCACCGTCTTGATCTGATCCACCTCATAAGCCAGCACTTCATTCCCAATCTCAATGTAAAACTGATCCCCGACTGTCAACTCCGGCAAGTCGGTAAACAGTTTTCCTTCCGGTAATCCTCGGTGAGCCGAGATTACCGCATGAGTGCTCGTGCCGCCGGTGGGATAGGAGGTGCCTTCTAATAGTGAACTTCCACGTTTGAGAAAGGACTCATTGGTACGGTCAAAAATCGGCAGCTTAACATTGATTTTGGGAATTCGAATGATACCAATTGTGTGGCTTTCGAAATAGCCCTCCTGGATTGCTTCCTCGGTTTCCGCTGTCGCAAAAGGATCACTGCCGGGGTTGTTCGCTCCAGTGGCTAGTTTCTCGTTCTCAGCCTGCATCTCTGCCAAACGTTCTTGTGTTTGTTGCGCACTTTCCCGATTGGTCTTGTTTTGGTAATAGTTAATCAATTGCTGATCGGCAAAATTAGCAATAACTTCGCCGCAAAAAGGATAGATGAAGAGACCGATGCCGAAAATCAGTAGTCCAATCATCAGTACATCCAACATTTTCTTTGGCTTCTTGCGTTTCACAGCGACCCCCTCCTTCCCCTATTTTTCCCAGTTTATTTAAGCTTCAGCGCGTTTGCGGAAGTACCAAACGGAACCTGCGACAACCAACAGCCCGATTCCAACAAAGCCGACGATCCCCACACCACCAGTTGATGGCAAGAAGCCTTTCGCTTTATTGTTGATGACCAATTCCTCTTCGGCTTTATCAGTTGTAAAGTCGATACCAGCATCGCTCGGAGTCACGTAGCCATCTGGAGCAGCAGTTTCGACGATGGTGTATTCTTTTCCATCAGCCAACTCTGCCAAGCCGTACACGCCAACTTGTCCATTAGTATCTGAAATTAAAGTAGTTGCGTCGGCCTGGTCTGCCACCCAGTTCACATCATAGCCTGTGGCATAGCCACTCACTTCAGTAACTGCATTGCCATTTTCGTCTAACAGTTGCAAAAATTTGCCATCAGGATTTTTCACAACAAATTTTGCGCCTACTAAAGCTGCTTGGGTGTGCAAATCTTTTTTCAGGAAGACTTTAGCATCAGTTTCAACAGTTTCTTTGTCTGTTTGATCGTAGAAATCATTTTTAAGAGTCACATCATTGTCAATTACGTCAAGGTCGTCAGTGATTACTTTCATGTCTGCAGTGAGAGTGAGTGTTTCCCCTGCGTATTTGGCTAATTCACTTATGGTGAAGGTCACAGTGAAACTATTCGCGGTAGTAAAGTTAGTAGTTGCCAGATCTGTCAGATTTGGAACTTCTTTACCGTCAATTTGAATTGAACCGGTGATAGCATCCTCGTCGGAGACCAGTTCCAAGCCCGCAGAGTAAATATCCACCAACTGGTATGTTGTATAGGTTGCGATATCTTTTGGAATCATAGTTTCGATCGTATAATTGACCACTTGACCACGATCAACTTTGTGGTCGTCAGCGGTTTTATTAACTGTTGGCACTTTGAAGTTGTAGGCTTCGGCTGAATCTTGATTTACGAGCGCTTCACCATCTACATTATAGTAGGTGTAGGTAACAGCCATATCCTTAGTTACTGTTGCAATCACTGTAGCTGCTTCGGTATAGTGATAGACTTGAGAAGCTCCAGATTGTTTTTCTGCTTTTGAAACATCACTATCAACCTCGGTAAAGGTATAGTCACCTGGCGTAAGAAGCAAACCGTCTACAGAAACCACACCATTCTCGTTCGAAGTTAATACTCCCGCTGTACCTGCTGTAGCAGTGAACGCTCCCTCTTTGTAGTACGCTCCTGCTGAGTTTTTCAAAGTGAATTTCGCACCTGGTAACGCAGCAATCTCACCTTCTTCATCCACTCCATACTTGGTAAAGCCCAAATCGACGTCTTCTATCACGTTTTTCGGATAAACATGGACCGTCTCACGCAATTCACCATCTTCAGCATATACTGGCAGCCCCAAAATCACATCCGCTGACTTGGAAGCAACCACCCCAGCCGGCATTGTGGTTTCCACGAAACGATAGACAGCATTTTTGTCTCCACTGACAATATCCAAGTCATCAAAATCCGCTGTGCCATCAGCTTCGGTAACCCCTTCTTCGCCAACAGGGGTTACACCTGTCAAGTCTGCTTTCAATGCAGACGCAACTGCAGCCGTTTCTTTAGCAGCATGGTTCCCCGTAGCCTCTTCATAAGCTGCCCAATAAACGTTAGTAACATCATAAGCCGTAAACCCAGCCCCAGCTAACGGAGTACCTTCAAAACCCTCCATTATCCCCCCGTCATTTTGCACCTCTTCCGGCAATTTATTTTCATAGGCCATCTTATGGATCCTAACATTTTGGCTACTAGGTGGATTCACACTTTCCTCAGCATGCGCCCCCAAAGCGCCGGCAAAAGTCCCTGACAACAAGAGTGTCAAAGCCATCATTTTCAACCCGATACGCTTAAGCTGTTTTTTCATTTTCTTTTCCCCATTTCGTTGTTTGACTTATCATGAACGTTTGCGCTTTTTCCACAACATCAGCGAAACAACAATCAATCCCAACCCAAGTAGATATAAAGAAGAGGCTTGCTCGCCGGTTTGCGGCAGCGTTGTCCGATCTTTTACCTGTGATGCAGGGGTATTTGTCGGTGTTTCTCCCTTGGTATCCGGCAGCGCTGGTCGTTGCGGATTTTCTTGCGGAGTGACCGCCTGGTTGTAGACCCGGGGCGTTTTAGATTCAATTGCTAATTGTGGCACTTTTCCATCCACTTGTTCAGCCATTGTTTGCCCGTTGACGGTGACTTCGGTGTCCCAATCCTCCGGTACCACCACTTCGATTCGCTTTTCAGCCGCTCGAATTTGGTAACCTTCTGCTGCTTGGACTTCCTCGAAATAGTAAGTCCCAGCCGCCAAGAAACGACCATTGGTGGTGACCAGTCCTGTTTCATCTGAGACAAATACTGTAATCCGCGCGTCTGCTAACGGATCACCGCTAGTAGTCACCCATTGATTACGCAAGTCACTGCTGCTGCTTTGATCCAGATACAGCTTTTCACCGTTGACTTCCCGATACAAGACAAATTTCGCGCCTTCAATCGGACCTGCTTCTTTGGTAACTTCATCCAACTTGTAGAAATAAGGATCCCGGGAGTAGCCAACGTTTTTCGGATACAAGTGAATCTGTGTCAACTCTGTTTCTTCGGCAAATACCGGAAATGTCACCATCATCGGCGCTGATTTTTTCTCTAGATCAATATTCAGCTCCGTGGCATCCGTCAAGCCGGTTTCGATAATCAGGTAAGCCCCATCTTGGCCTTCCTGATACCGAGGCAACGAAAGCTTCGCAATTCCGTCATAGACTTCTTCATTTCCAGCCGCATCAGTCACCGTTTGTCGTCTGGTGACAAATGCGCCGGGATCTGCCACATCCGGCTCTGGATTGGTCAATGCAGTTTTACCAGTTGCTTCAATCTGTTCTAATGCAAAACTACGATCCATATAAGCCTGTGAAAATTCTTCCGGGGTCTGCCCAGCTTGTAAGGCTGCCAAATACTCAGCCGAAAAATCATAGACTTTGAAGATTGCCCCATTTAGCGGTTTGGAATCATCTGTCAACAGGTCTTGATCCAGCGTCTTTTGATCTTCTTCAATCAACAAGCCGCCATTATCGTATTCCCAGTTGTCCACGGATTCTACTTGCCCTTGCGTCCAACGCAGGTCTCGGAAAATCCGCTTATGCAAGTAAACATCTACTTGCGCATCGTCTGTCTCCGCCGCCACTGCCTGGCTACTATTCGGCAGAACCGCCGCCAACAGTGGTAGGAGCAATGCGGTCGTCAGTAATACTTTCAAAAGTTTTTTCATGAGGTCCGCCCTCCTTTTTCCGTGTCGGTTTCTTTTTTATAGAAGTACCAGCCAGTCATCGCCAACAATACCATCGCAGAAATAAAGAAGATGCCACGTCCCTGACCACCAGTTTTCGGTAATGGTACTTTCGGAGTGTTGTCCACCGTGAAGGAGAGTTGGTTATGCTCTGTGCTTCCTTTCAAGCTCAGGTCGAATCCTTCTTGATATTCTTCCCCTTCGTATTCGAGAGTGGCGGATCCGTCTGTGCCGATGATCAGTGTGAAAGTACCTGTCAGTTGATGGAAACCCTCTGGCGCCTCGGTTTCTTTTAGGTAGTAGGTTCCCGGCTCAAACGCATAATCGAAAGTTACCTTTCCATCTTTACCAGAAGTCGCAGTTGCTAGCACAGAAGTCCCTGCTTTATCTTCGGAAACGGCAAAGGTCGCACCTTCCAATGCTTTTTTGTCATAGTCACTTTGCTTGAGGATCGTTAGGTCAAAAGGTTTCAGCTCATTGGCGTGAGTAAAGGTGAAAATCCCACTGACTTCCTCATAATTAATTCCCTTATAGGCAATTTGTCCATAAGCGTCTACAGTAAATACATAGTCACCTGCTACTGTGTCATAGCCAGCTGGGCCGGCAGTTTCTGTCAACTTATAGGTGCCGGGTTTTTTGATTGAATCTGCAAATAGTGCCAAACCATTTTCACCAGATTCGCTTGTAGCTAACTTCTCGTACTCACCCTTGTCATCTTTAATGGATAAGCTGAAAGTTGCCCCTTCCAATGGTGTCGAGTCATTTGTCGCAGAGACCTTTTTGGCCTGAACAGAGACTGGTGTAAATTCGTTCACCACTGTTAAGACGACTTTTCCCTTAACAATACTTATGCCCTTGCTACTGGTCGTATCCAATGTACCATCTTTTTTAACTACGATTTTCCATGGAGACGAGTCACTAAGTGTATGTCCTGTCGGCGCTTGGATTTCAGTCAGTGTGTATGTCTGCCCTTTGTCCAATGACGTACCTTCAGGCAAGGTATAGGTTCCATCGTCGTTACCTTTCAATATCACTGCCTTTTCCAAGTCACCGCCAGATAACGTGAATTTAGCACCTACTAAAGTCGCCTTGGATTGATCAGATTTTTTAGTTACTTCAAGATCGAGTCTGGTAAATATCTTAGTATTTTTCCATTGGAAGAAACCATCATCCTGATCTGTCAGCGTTGCTTCGTATCCTTCAGGCGTATCCAACTCTTCTACGACAGTGTAGGTGAAGTCGTTACCTTCATTGTCAAACTTTGGTAGATACAATGTTTCATCATAAGATTTTTGTATTTCTTCATCAGATTCTGGTATTTCTGAAAGTTTAGTGTAAGTCTGTTGCCAAATATCTGCGTTTGTCTTTTGCAATTTAGCGATTGCAAAGTCTGTTTTATCGCGCTGAACTCGGAAATATAGATCCTTCCGTCCATTTTTGTCATCATCGTATTCTTCCCAGACTTTTTGAATTTTGATTTTTGTCCCTGGTGCCTTCCCAGATGGCACACCGAAATTCACTTTATTTGTGGAGTTCCCACCATTTGGAGTCAAAGTGGTTTCCCCGTTCATCTGATACCATGTGTCTGGTACAAAAGTTTCAGATTCCGTATTAATCCGGACTCGATAATGAATTTGCAGCTCTTGTCCTTTACTCAAGTTGATATCCGAGATGTTGAGGGTCCTCGTATTTTCGTTGTAAGGAACTACATTTGGACTGCCTGGTGTCGGATATCCCGTTTTCGCCGTGACCGTTACTTTAAGGGAATCTTCCACATAGATAAACTGTTTTCCCAATGGATCCACAATTGAGCCATTGGAAACTGTCCCAATCAGTTGGATGGCTTTGTTGATGAGGTAATTAGAAATGTCTGTTGCTTTTTCGGCAGACTCATAATAAAGGTCTGCCTGATCAGAAGGATTAGCAGAGACCATCTGTCTGAACTTGTTCTCAACGGCATTCTTGTTTAACCCTGCAGCACTATCACTTTGCAAAAGAATCCCTAGACCATGGATTTCTATCCCCTCACCTTTGGCTAGCATGGCTTCTCCGATTGTCGCAGGGAACGTGGAATCGATGGTAATCTCACGTCCACCTGATCCATTTACGTCATATTCGTTATCCTTTGACAATTTTGACGTATTAGAACCTGTCTGTTTAATCGTTCTATAATTGAAATTAACCCCATAACCCCCTTCAGAGTTATAGCCATCCGGCGTGATCTGATAGGATCGAGTTGGCACACCATCAGTTAGCAAAACGATGACTTTTTTTCTCACTTCTTCGTCGTCTGTAGGATCCAACATCTCTCGCGCCTTCTTAAGGCCAGCTTGCGTAAAAGTATGCGTGACAGTATTATATTCTAGTCGATCGATTGCTTCTTTCGCTTCTTTAAATGATTGTAAGTTGACCGTTTCTTTTTCTATAACATCACTAGCGTAGGGAACAAATCCTAATCGAATATTATTAGTAATATTCTCGCCACTTTCTGATAGTGCCTTCGTGAAGGCATTAACGCCTGCCTTCAGCTCATCAATTCTCTTTCTTCCACCATCTTTTTCTGCCATACTAGCCGACCAGTCGGCCACCAGCACAATATCCATCGGTTGCATTTCTTGTTGGATGTTTCCTTTCACGTTGAGGTAAACATCAAAAAGTCCTTGAGTGTCGGATTCTTTGGCAAATTTTCGCAATTGGAAATCTGGTTCTTCACGATCACCATCGTAGTATTTGATATAGGAATTTTCACTACGCGGATCGCCATTCCATGCGTCTTTATCGTCCCATCCGGTTTCTGTATTTGAACCTCCTCGATGATTGATGACATTTTCATCAGCGTCACCATTGCCGTCTGTCGGTATCCAACTATTTGTAGGATAGGTTGCACCATTATCTTCTGTCGTATAAGTCGGCGCTTTATTTACATAGGTAGGATAGCTACGTTCCACCGGCCCAATGAGTTGAGCTAGAGTCTGTTGCACGCCAATATTGTTTCCTTGCCCCGTCACAGTATTGCTTTTATCTTCAGTCGTTCCATTTGTTCCCTCTACCATAACCTCATCCGTCCCTGCAGGGTCAGCAGGATCGTCTACAGGATCAACAATGTCCCCATCAGCGGGATCATCAGTGGCATCGTTGACAGGATCGTCAACGGCATCATCCGGCCCCAAGACATGCGGTCCACTGACGGTCTCGTCCAGAACATCTTCTGTTACCAACGGGTCTGCCGTAGCTGTCAGTGGCAGGATTTCCACTGTGGTATTGGTGGTAGTCGTCGTGGTCGCTTCGGTCGTAGTCGTCTCAGTTGCTTCTTGTGGCGTCGCTACATCTAGCTGTACAGAGACTTGGATCTGTTCTGTCGCTTCCGCCGGGATGAACACCTCGCCGATAGCGCTTCCTCCAAATGCCGTTTCGACAAACCAGTCGCCTTCCATTCCCCAATTGTCTTGTTCAGCAAATACTTTTGATTCTCCCAGTTTGAATTTCAGCCGCTGTGTTTGTTCTCCCTCAGCTGTTTTCTCGTACCGCAACTGCCAACCACCAGTTGCGTCTTCACCTTCGCCTTCCTGATAGTCGGCAGTTACCGCCAACTCATCCGTTTTCACCAGTTGAATACCCGTCTCGGCAGCCTCAGCTCCCAAAGGAAAGATTGTCAACAAATCAGTGAAGTAAGGAATTAGCATAGCAAGAATCAGGAATCCTGACAGCAGCGATTTCTTCATTTTCATCAACTTCACGTCCTCTCTTTTTCATTTATACCTTGTTCTAATGACTGTCGTTTCAAAATAGTCTGACACACCTTTTTAGCTGATTTTTCCGTCGTTCTCCAACCTTCTTTTACTTTTTTGAGTGGGAAAAGAAATAGACGAGTGGCGGGCTGTTTTGAGTACGATTGGTGTTGTCACAAAAAATTGGTCTATCCATCCAGATCAATACAAGAAACGTTCTTTTTTTCGTGCTTTCCACCTCTTTCTCACTCTGCTTGCGAACAAGCAATGACTACCCCATCTGATTCCAACTCTCGAAATTTTTCTTTAACATAAACTTTTATAACTTTAAAAAAATTATCAATTGCTTTATACAATTAAATAATACCAGTTATTAAGAAATGTTAAAAGAAAGAATTTTATTGAATTTAATTGACTTAAAAATCTACTTTTAAAATAAAAAACAATCTCTGTAAGTAGAAAGCGCTATTTTTTGATATGCTCTCTGCCATTAAATTTACCTTGATTTTCAAATAACATACGATAAAAGAAATTTCGAAAACGATAATTTTTTTATCGCCATTCTACAGGCTTTAGTCGATTCTATTTTTTTCTGAAATATCAATTCTCCTAAACAGCTCTTTTTCTTATAGAAAAACAATTTGACATCTTTTTTTACTTTTATTGAATAAACAATTTGTACTTCAAGTGTCAGGGTATCCCTCCGACACGATAGGGTAATTGTGATTTTAACCACCCTTTAACACCCAATTGGTTCAAAATATTCTTCGGCATTTTCTACCCCCTTACTGTGTTGCGTCCTGTGAGTTCAGTCACCTTTTACTGACCTCTCGATTTCTTTCAAATACTACTGTCTGATATGCGTAATCAGGAACAACGATCAACTGGTGCCTAACAAAAGCACTAACGAATAAAAGTCAGCTTATACTTTCCTTAAAAATTAGAATAAACTTATCTTTTATCATGGTTTTATTATATATCCTACAAAATATACATTCTATTTTCACCTTTGAGACTGTTTTTTCTCTTAATTTGTATTTTTAAAAACACAAACGACGGTTATATGGCTCTTTTCCGATTTTAATTAAACTTTAAATCTCATGGGGTATCATAAAATGTAACACTCTCTCTCAATTTTGATAACTTTATTCGTTTCAAATGACTGATATTAAAGGCTTTTTCTCTCCTCGTTTGATTTTTATTAAAGTGACCGTGTATAATTCTAATTACTTACTATCGAGAAAGGCGTGGTTCCTATGTTAATTCACTATTTATTGGACGATGTTGAACAGTTGAAGCTGGAAAGCTACCGACTCTTGATAACTGAGCCTTCACTGACGTTCACTGACTTACGAAAATCACTACGCCTAACAAAGAATAAAATGACTATGATTATAAATGAATTAGAGTCTGACCTTAAAGATATTTCTGGCGAAGACATCTCGCTTTTACAAGCTGACGGCGACACACTACTGATGCCTAGCGATGCTCCCATTGGCGCCATCTATCGGCAGAACCTCCTAGAAAATTCATTGATCATTCGACTGTTCAGCTTTATCTTGACTAACCCGGAAGGAAATTTGGAGGATTTTTGCCAGGAAAATTTCTTGAGTCGTGCGACGGCTTTTCGTCGTCTGACCAACCTGCAAGAGTTGATTGCGCCTTATCATTTGAAACTAAACACTAGCCAGCTTCAACTCACCGGCAAAGAGCTGGCTGTTCGACATTTTCTGGGCACGCTGTTTTGGTCCATCAAGCCAGATCTCGCCACCCACTACCCCTTAAATGATTCTTTGATAGACCCATTGATTGATGACGTCGTGGCTACTTTTGATGAGCAAATGGCATATGGCAATCGCAACCAGATTGACTTGTTTTTGCGGATTGCTGAACTGCGACGACAGGGGGGCTATTTTGTCGAGCCTGGTCTGACTTCCAATGACTTTCCACTGTGTGAGGACGTGTGGCAAACCCATCATCAGAATTTTTCAGCTTATTTGGCCCGCACCACACCTTCAAAATTCGTAGCAGCTGAGGAAATGGCCTTCTATTTTCAGATTTACACTGGTGCGCTTTATGCGCGTGTGGACACGCCCTCCTATATCGCCTATCGCGAGTGGATGAAACAGCAATCAGAGATTCAGATGATTATCAGCGACTTTGGAGATAAATTGTTGAGCAACTTTTTTGACCGGCGACCACCTGAGCACTTCGATGTCTTGATGGCTAATATCATGGGAACTTTCAATCTCAGCTACCTGTTAAAAGATACTCCGTCACTGAATTATATGTTTTTTGAATCTAGCTTACGGGCGGACACTCCGGTATTTTTAGAGATTGAGACTTTCAATCGGCGTTTTTTCCAAAATGTCGCTCGTAAAAAGGATTTCCAGTGGTTAAAGCCGGTATATCCACAGTTAGCCAGCTTATTCGCTTACTTCCTGCTGCCCACATTCAACACACAATTAGCCACAAAGAAATTGCGCATCGCCGTGACCAACGAAAACAATTTCGTCTTGATCTTGCCGTTACACTCTTTTTTGGAAACTGTGCCCTATGTGGACTACGTACCTTATCCAGAAGACGGACAGGAAGAAATTGACTTATTAATTTCTCCACACACCAACTTTTTACCGGAGGGCTACAACGGTCCTGTCTATTTGTATTCCTATCGGGATGTCCAAGACGACTTCATCCATTTACGCTCGCTATTGGAAAAGCTTCATCTGCAAAAATGTTTTGGTAAAAAATGTACAATGCGCCCTGACTCAAAGGAGGAGTTGTTCAACGGTATCCGTGGCTTTACGCCCCGCCAATTGCGTCGTTCTCCTAGTTCGCACTCTTGAGCTCGCACAAAAAAACACCTTCACAACCCCTGTATGACCTCTAAAAATTAACTTTTAGAGACCAATACAAGCTGTGAGGGTGTTTTTTGAATAGCGGTTGGTGTTCAAATTTTAGCGTTAGCAACGCTTGCTAAGAAAAGCAGTCTGGTAATCAATCAAGAGAAAGGACAACACCGGCCACTAGTTGATGATAGCCTGCCAACTCCTACTAGAAAAAAAGCCGCCACACCCTCATCAGGCATCGCGGCTTTGGATCACGGCGATTAAGCCGTTGGTAAAACTAAAGGTTGCCGGTATTCCCGGCAGAAATTCGTTACTGGCATAAGAAGTTGGTTGGGGCACCGGCTGACGATTCAATTCATATTTTACATCAGTCAATGTTAAGGCAGCTACCGATGTCAGAGTACAAAAAGCTAGGTAAGTCATTCCCGCTTCCGGCTGCACCTGATAGGTCCCCGGGCCGTAAAAATTTACACTGTTCTGCCGATCCAACAAACGAAACTGTCGCAAAAACGGTTGAAAGCGCGGCTCCAATCCCAGCCACAGATTCGCCAACAGATGATCCAGCCGACCACCGGTAGCGCCAATAATCGTTACCTCTGCTGCTGGATCCAGCGCAAAGATTTTTTCCAAGGCCAGCTGGGTGTCCGTGTCATCTTTTTCCGCCGGCGATTGACTGACACTCCCCGCGTCAGCAAACACCCGCTGACGCTCTTTTTTCTGCAATGAATCGAAGTCTCCGACGGCCATATCCAGCGGCAAGCCGGCTTCTAACAGATACAAAGACCCCCGATCCACTCCCACATAGCGCTGGTAATCCTGCGCCAAAACTGGCCAGTCGGCAGGCTGACCCCCAGCGACCATCAGTGTTTTCATTGATCTAAAACCTCCCGCAAGGCAGTGATGCGTCCAGCCGGATCTTCGGCAGCATAAATATAGGAACCGGCTACGAAAACATCTGCGCCGGCTTCTTTACAGACGCCAATGGTCTCGTGGGTCACGCCACCATCCACCTCGATTTCAAAGTCATAACCTTGTAAATCTCGTAGTTCAGCCAACTCGGTCACTTTTTCCAAAGCTTCAGGAATAAATTTCTGTCCGCCGAACCCTGGATTAACCGTCATCACCAACACCAGATCGACCATCCCCAAAACATGCTGGATTGCTGATACCGGCGTGCCTGGATTGATTGTCACGCCAGCTCGAACACCAGCCGCCTCAATCATCTGCAAGACACGATGAATATGTGGGGTCGCTTCCACATGAACATTGATGATATCTGCTCCGGCTTTGGCAAAAGCATCCACATAAAGCTCCGGCTGCTCAATCATCAAATGGCAGTCCAACGGCAATTTGGTATGGGGCCGGATTGCCGCTACGACATTCGGACCAAATGTCAGGTTCGGTACAAAATGTCCGTCCATGATATCTACATGGATGTAATCCGCCCCGTTTTCTTCCACTAGCTTCACATCTCGGGCCAGATTGGCAAAGTCAGCGCTTAAAATAGATGGTGCGATTTTCATGATGATTCCTCCGCTTCAGATAATTGATTTTTGGTGATGCCTTTGTCTGTGAAACTTTAACATTCACTACCGGAAAATGCCACAAACTCCCCAAGGTCCCCGCTAGTGAAGCCCTTTGGCAGAGCTGTCTTCCTTGCATTTTGCAGTATCAAATAGGTTATTTGTTTTTCTTGCGATAAACGGGTCGGCGCTTTTCGATTTCCTCGATGAACTGCTGGTAGTCCGCATAACGGCTCTCAGCAATTTCGCCTGCTGCCACTTGTCGTTTCACTTCGCACTCCGGCTCTTTCAAGTGCATACACTCCCGAAACTTACAGTGAACTGAAGCTCTGACAAATTCCGGAAATAAGTGCCGCAACTGCCCAGCTTCAATCTCCAAAAAATCAATAGAAGAAAAGCCCGGTGTGTCCGCCACTAATCCACCGGCAACCGGCAAAAGTTCCACATGACGCGTGGTATGCTTCCCGCGACCTAACGACTCGGAAATTTCGCCAGTCGCCAGCTCCAGCTCCGGCACCAGCTTGTTCAAAAGTGTCGATTTACCAGCCCCCGATTGTCCCATAAAGACGGTCACGCCTTCTGCAAAAAGCCGAAACAGCTGTCGGCGGGCGTCATCGATATCCTGAGTAGCAATTACCGTATAGCCAATTTGTTCGTAAGTTGTCCGAATTTCTTCAGCCAGCTGATTATCCGGCAACAAGTCCAGCTTACTCAGATAAATCACCGGTTCAATCTCTTTGTCCTCCAAAGTTACCAAAAAACGATCCAATAAGTTATAAGAAAAGGCCGGCTCAATCAAACTGATAACAATCACACCGATATCGACATTGGCTACCGGCGGCCGCACCAATTCATTCTTCCGTGGTTGAATCTCCAGTAAGTATCCGTCCGTCAGATTGCTGCTTTCAAAAATCACCTGGTCTCCGACTAGTGGCGTGATCTTGCGGTTCCGGAAATTCCCTCTGGCACGAGTCTGCCAAGTCTGCCCTTCTGCCTCGATATAATAAAAACCGCTCAGCGCTTTGCGGATCTGTCCTTTCATGGGACACCTTCTTTCTGTGAAAAATGATTGATCTGCACTGCAGATGGCGTAAAGCGACAAGTCTTACTCTTGTCACTTCCATCTACAGCCTGTGTTCCCGTGATTTCCCATCTATTCTATCATATTTCAGTTAGCAAAAATAAAACAAGAGGCTAATCTGAAAACTTTCTCTTTCAAACTAAAAAAGCTGCCGTCACCTACATCCAGTAAGTGAGCAGCAGCTAATTTTCTCTAAGTCTAATTCTTACTATGTGCTATCTGTTTCTTCAACAACAGTATTCCCATCATAATCACTAATCCCGTTAAAATTCCCCCTACAGCAAAGGCCCATCCCGGGATACCAGCTTCAGCTTTTGGAGCGTCCGCAATAACAATTTCATTTACTGCTTCAGCTTTCTCTTTGGTAATCGTAAATTCTTCATTAAACTCCCATTGATTCCCTTGCGCATCATTTACTGTGAAGTCTACAACATACTCACCAGCTTTAAGTTCTTTACTTCCCATTGTGATTGCAAAGTTATAAATAGAATTCGGTGCCATGGACATTTCATTTCCCACATAAGAAAATTCGTGAATCGGATTTTCTTTATCATCCTTAGGGTAAATCTTCCCTACATAATCCATTTTGCCGATTGCATCCATGGTCGGGTTTTGCAAAGTTGCGATGACGGCCGACTCACCAAACGTTTCATCGACTTCGATGCCCTTCAAGTTCAGCTCACGCATCACCTTATTATCATTCATCGTCAAGCGCAATCCAATCAAATACGCATATTCATTTTTGAAGCCGCTACTCTGTTCTTCTTCAGCCTCTTCTTTAAGAACCTGAATACCTGCCAAGATTTCGCCATCAAATTCTTCATCTGGCATCGTGATGGTGATTGGCACATTTACAGTCTCCCCAGCTGGTACAGCAATGTTATCAGCGGCGTTCACGATATCCTCCGTTGCATACTTCATGGACTCATCTTTGTCCTTCAAGTTTTCCGAATAATCTACAAAACCACTTTCATTTGTATTGGCTTGGTTGATATTGATATCATAGACAGCATCTTGAGTACTTTGGTTGATTACAGAGACTTCAATGGTCTGTTCCTGTCCTGGAGTCATCCGTAAATCAAAGTAACCCGCTTCTTTATCGATTTGATTTTCGGGTAGGTTTGGGGAAATTGTGAAGCCAATCTCGCCTTCATCGGCATTTGCAACCGGTCCTCCCAGCACTACGCCACCAAACAACAGTGCAACTAACAGACTAATTTTCTTCATCGCATTTCATCCTTCCAGGAACTTAAAATATGTAACCGAAAGAGCAGCTGCTCTTTCGGTATTAGTTTATTAATTTGATTTCACTCGTGCCAAAGTATAGTTGATTGTTCCCTTAAGCTCTGCTTTTGGCAGCAACGTGTTATTATTCCGAATTGCAATTGTTGCACCTTTAAACGTTTTCTGGGTAGTGCCAAATTTGTCACCTTGGAGAATGACTTTATTGGCACCAGTTGCATTAACTAAATTAAAATGCCCTCTATCCGCTTGAATTTGGAAATAGTCAACCTTATATGCATTTTTGTGAGATGTTAGTTGATCATTTTTCAATTTAGCAGTTACTTTCCAAGAACGAGTATTTCCGGATTCAACTTTAACTTTACCAAGCTCCCCTCTGATATTCCCTACTAAATGATCTTTTTTTGAATACTCCATTTTAAAGTTCATAGTATCTAAAACCTTAACCAGCTCAAGATGATCGGACTCTTGAATATTTACCTTTACAAGGGATTCTTTTTTAATTTCCGTAGGTGGCTGTGGAGATGAAGCCGGCCCAACAGTGCTTTCTGTTGCTGAAACATTGATAGCTCCTCCAAAAGCCATCATTCCTAACATTGTTGCTGCAATAATTTTCTTTCCATTCATTTTTAACTTCCTCCAATTTATTTTATTTGTGGCCCATCAAAAAGTTGAACAAATTGTGTGCCACCGTAATCACCACTGGCAATATCGCCAGGAAACTCAAAACTAATATCTTTTGCTGCCACTCGATACTCATACTCGATTGCGCCTTTTAACGCTTCATCATCGGTTTTATGAGGTTTTTGACTGAAATGTTTAACCAACGTACTAGTCTTCTCATCAGCATGGTCAGTCATATAGGCATCGGCTTCGTACCTATCATTTTTTACAGGCTGGCCATTTTTTAGCAATGTGCCTTTCTCGAATCTAAAAATGGTATCCTGTCGGTGATCTTCCGCTACATTGGCAAATTTATAGGTATATTGCAATTGCCAACCATAACCTGACCCGCGATTATCTGCGATCCTAATCATCAAATCCCGTTTCGAAGTAACGGAGCCGTCTTCACCCGGATGCTCGAATCTCCCAAAAGAAGGCGCTTGCACTTCCAGTAATTGCAAGGATGCGGGTACAACTACGGCAGTAACTTTTGAAGTTTTATGCGTGTTATCGTGGTTGGAATCCGCTTCAGTTGTGGCACTTGCCGGAACTGCACTCAAACATACACTTGACAGTGCCAAAAGGGCTATCAAAGTCTTTTTCATTCTTTACCCGCCCCTTTCTTTCGAGAAACCAGAAGCAAGAGTGCGAGACCGACCATTACTGTCCCTGCCATAGCAGCAGAAAAGCTAACTAGTTCACCGGTTGCCGGTAAAGTCATGCTGGGTTTCGTACCTGTTCCGGAGCCATTGTCTGACCCGGTACCCGGTAAAACCGGACGTACATTTGCTTCGTCTGTCGAATCATCCACCTCTTCAGTAGATTCAGTCGAAGATGCTTCGCTTTGAGAAGATTCAGCTGATTCTTCTGTATCAGAAGAACTCTCTGTATCCGTTGTTTCTGTCGATTCAGATTCTTCCGTAGCATCTACCAATTCAAAATCGACATCTGCTTCGTGTTCATCAACTGCTGCCCAGGTCGCTGCGGGAGCGATAGAGAGGGATACAGCAGCTAACGCTAAAAATAAATATTTTTTCATCTGTGTATCTCCTTTCTATTTATGTGTAGGCGTAAAGTTAAGTGTCCATGTTACAGTACCAATCGTTAAATCTGCAGGCGTCAATCCTTCCTTGGCTTCCAGTACAAAGCCATGTTCTTCAACGATGGTTTTTTTGTAGATATTGCCTTTATTATTTACCTGCTCGAATCCACCAAAACTTGCCTTATTTTTTTCGCCAAGTCCTGATCCAGATTCCTTCTTCCAGCGCAAAGAAAATTTAGCCTCATCAGGCAATTTCACAGCTGCCCTTACATGCCATTTAGTTTTCCCTTCGGAAGTATCTTTCACTTTGAATTCCATCTCATTGTTTCTGGTAAAGATCCCACTCTGACCGGCATCGATCGTCCAATCCAGTGATTCTGGAACAGAAACCCAACTGACACGTCCTTTGACGCCTTTAAGCTTGAGCGTCAAACCTTTTCTGTTTGCAACTCGCGCCCCTTTTGCATCCACGGGATAAATCGTGAATTCATTGTCACCGATATCAATCCTATCATTGGGTATCGTAATCGTATCCGCACTCAACTCCCCATTATGTCGGGTATCCGGAAGAGTGCTGCCGATTTGTTCATCACCTTTATACACAGCGAACATGACCATTTCTTGTTTGTCCTGTTCCTGCCAGTGGAAGGTCGCTTCAAAGTCTTCTTCATCAGTCTTCGTATAGTCCTCAACTGATTTATCCACCGTCGACAGACCTGCATCCCAACCAAATGTCAACGGGGAGTCACCTTTATGGATGGTGAATTTTGTTGGGCTATTTTTCGTGTCGTGATTTTCGGTACTCCAGCCTGACCAACTACCCGCACGCTGTCCGAACACTGCTGCCGAGAAATTTGTATCAACAGTAGACTTCAGATTGCTATTGGTTTTCAAAGTAATTTTAACTTCTAAAGTTCCATTTGTTTTTAAGGTTTGCCCATTTTTGCCAAGGCTTACCTCAAACGTCACATTCTGGTCGCTAATTTTAGACGTGGCCGAAGTATTTACCCAACTATTTCCTTGCTTATATTGCACAGAAACATCACTTGCATTCGTGCCAAAATGATCTTTTGGAACAGTCGCGGTCCATTTGTTTGCGTGATAGTCTCGCTTTGATGTATTTTTTAAAGTCGACGTCAGTACGACCTCATCCCCGATATTGATTTGACCGGTCGTATTCAGCTTGTTTGTGAAGTCTACAGCTGCACGCGCGGCATCATCCATCGGAAGCAGTGGTAACACATCATCTCCATTTGCCTCACTGGTCGATCCCGATTCAGGAATAGAGCCTTCCTCTGTTGATGAAGATTCTTCCTGAAACTCCGGCTCTTCTGTCGCTTCTGGCTCTTCTTCAACTTCTTCCACAGTTTCTTCCGGAACAGGCGTTTCTGCTCCCTCCTCTGGAATTGGTTCAGGTGAGGTCTCCGGTGTTTCTTCCGTCTCATCCTCAATGATAACTTCTGGCACTTCTTCCGGTGTCTGCTCTGATTCAGATTCTGATTCAGACAAAGCCGGTGCGCCCATGACCGCTTGTGAAATCATCGGTGACACGTTACCTTCAGTTTCAGTCAAAACTTCTGCAGAAATCGGCACGTCTACTCCATTTTGTGATACCAGAGTCATGGTATAAACAGACGTATCAGATTGATATGAACCAACAGTCCCGTCTCCATTGACAGCCACTCCACCACCATTTTGTGTAATTCCAGTAATTGTTGCACCGGCACTAACTCTCAGTGCACTTGGAACTTCAGTGGCATTTTTTGCAATCGTGACCGTCCAGACTGTTGTTCCATCCGCGCCGGCTGCCGCCGTATACGATGCAAATCCATTGCCATGCGTTGCAATCGTACCGCTCGTTTGATCTTGGGTCATCGCATGAGCAATGATACCGCTTGAATCTAGCAACGTCGGCGTCGCCAGTGTTATTAGAGTTGTTGCAGAAACTAATGTGATCAGCTTCTTAAAACTCTTTTTATTGCGCGTTTTCATACAAAGCCTCCCTTCATTTCTTCCTCATCTCATTTGGTACATTTTAATCTTATCACCATATTTATTATAAGTCTATAATAATAGTAGTTATATTTTTAATCTTTTTATAAGATAACGTATAATTAGCTTATAAATCAGCAAAACAGCATATAAACAGCGATTAAATTACAAAAAAATATTTAAATAGACAATATTTTTAAAAAAATCCTCTCTATTTTGCTATTAATAGGAAAAATCGACTGATTTATTAACCGAAAGATTGTACTATTTTAAAAAAACGGAACGATATTAAAT
>NZ_MAEH01000007.1 GCF_009933135.1 Candidatus Enterococcus leclercqii | reverse complement strand
CACGCAAGTTGAACCGTTACGAGAATACGTAACGGTTTTTTGTTGTCCTTATTTTGAAAAATCGTCTAATCATCGTCCTCCAAAACGGAAACTACCAAATGTGAGCCACAAACAAAAGAGAAGGCACTTCCATTAAAAACAGTAGAAGTGCCTTCTCTTTTCAAGTTATTTACTTTTTCTCTCTATACGTATGGTAATGCGCCTTCTGTTGACTTTGTCACAAGGATTATCGCAACTATTTTGTAGCATGTATCTCTTGCTTAGTTGATGAAACCTTTGCTATTTACCACTTAGCGGTGGAGCGTTAATCAAGCATCAATCAGTCAAGAGGAAGACGAAGCGGCATCCGTATCGGAACAGCGTGAAGGGAGGAGGCGATTCACGAGAATAGCGATGAACATTCCGATGAAACTGTCCAAGACCCGATTAAAGGCGTAAAAATAAGATTCATGAGGTGGAATCATAAAGAGAATGGTCAATAAGGTGGCACACGCACCCACTGTTCCCTCATGATAATCAAAGTGGGCGAGCAAGGCGATAATCAGCATGATTACAAGGGGAATGGCGATGAGTTGAACCAATTGGCCTTGACCAAATGTATGAAAGATAAAAATACAAAGCATAGAAGCCAGTGCACCGAATGTATTCCCCATGATGCGGTGTTTGCCATAGCGCAATGTGTTGATATGGTCTTCTCGCAAGGTGAAAACAGCTGTGATACAGGCAACGACATAAGTTTCTCGCTGTAACAGAAAGCTCAGCAGGATACAGATAAAGACACTGACCCCAGTCTTGATATTGCGAAAGCCAAAACGCAGGCCCAAAATTTCCATGGCTGTCATCCCTTCTTTTTACTATTTAAACATAAACTTTCTCTTACAAAAAAAGAGCAGTGGACCCGCAAGCCCGCTGCTGCAACTCTATTTAGTATAACGAGTGGAACTATTGGCTGTCAATCCCCACTGTAATCGGAGTAGGAGGGGCCGTTAACTTTCAATTCAATCTGTTCTTCTTCTGAAAGCTGTTGATAGATATCTGATTCAGTTAAAAAACGTTTCCAGTCCTTTGTGATCATCTGATTTAAGGCGTCTACATTTGGATGTTCCCAAACTTCGATAACTTGGCCGTCTTCTTGAATGAACTGACCATTATTATTGGTAGGGCGATTTTTTAATTCTTCTAAATTATGATTCTTGGCAAAATGTTTTTCCCATTCCTTACGCAGTTTTTCCAACATCATACGCACGCTCCTATTCTAATTGTGTTTGTAGACTGTCCCTATAAGTCAGGTCACTGTGGGAGCAGCTTTTTCTAACAGTCCTTCGTTAGAAGTGTAACACTGATTACCAAGAGTTGAAAATGATATGACACGAATAGCTAGCGACACCAATCGAGGGAAAATTTAGCTGTTTATGTTAGACTGAAGGGGAAGAAACGAGGGAAAAATATGGAAAAAATCACATTGATTCATACCAATGATCTGCATTCACATTTGGAAAACTGGCCAAAAATCCGTCGTTATATAGATCAGCGGCAGCGAGAGATCAAAGAAAAAGGCAATAGTGTTATCACAGTAGATTTGGGAGATTTTGTGGACCGTTGGCATCCTTTGACAGAGGCAACCAATGGGCAAGCAAATATTCGCCTGATGAATCAAGTACACTACGATGCGGCTACGATTGGCAACAATGAAGGAACCGGCAACTCCAAGCGAGACTTGGATCATTTATACGACACAGCCAACTTTGACGTTTTATTGGCTAACCTTTATGACAATAAGACCTTGCAATTGCCGCAATGGTGCCGCCCTTACAAAGTGATTACCACAGGTCAAGGGACAAAAGTCGGGCTGATCGCTATGACTGCACCTTTCCCGCTGACTTATGCACCCAATGGTTGGGATATCCGCAATCCAATGGAAATCCTGCCACAGTTAACCGCGCGATTGAAAAAAGAAGTGGATGTGTTGGTTTTGATGAGCCACTTGGGGGTAGTGGATGATGTAGAAATTGCTCAGCAGCTGCCTGCCGTTGATGTGATTTTGGGTTCCCACACCCATCATCTGTTTCCGGAAGGGAAGATGGAGAATGGGGTCCAATTAGCTGCCGCTGGAAAATTTGGTCAATACATTGGCGAGGTGCGTCTTTACGTGGACGAGAACCATCAACTTACTGCTACCAAGGCACGGACGATTGCTACCGCTGATTTGACAGTCTTTCCCGAAGATGAAGAAGAGATTAACGGCTATCTTGAGGAAGGCCACCGATTATTGCGGAGTCAAGAGGTGGCTGTTTTATCCCATCCGTTGACCCTGGGTCCAGAAGATGAATTTCCCTTTATCAAGACAGCTTTAGAGGCAGTCAAAGTTCGGGGGCAAACAGAGGTGGCAGTGTTGAACAGTGGCTTGTTTTTGACTCCTCTGGCTAACGGAAAAGTCGATCAGGATATGCTTCATCAGGCATTGCCTCATCCGATGCATTTGATTCGAGTAACATTAAAGGGCTCTGATGTTGAACGAATGGTGTTGGAAATGGAGAAAAACCGCGGTTTCTTGCGCCGGTTTCCTATTTTAGGAATGGGTTTTCGGGGAAAAATTTTCGGTGAAATCGTCTATGCAGGCATTGAATATGACCGAGTGAACCATCAAGTCTTTTGGCTAGGACGTCCGCTGGATCCCCTGCGAGAATATACCTTCACTACAGTCGATCATTTTATGTTTGTTCCCTTCTTTCCCACAATCGAGATCATGGGCCGCTATGAATTTTTGTTTCCTGAATTCATTCGCTCGGTGGTGGCCAGCTATTTGCACAGTCACTATCCATTGACCTGAAAACAAGGTATAATGGAGGGCAGGTATGATTTTTGAAAAAAGGCGATACCAGTGATTCCAAGCACTGTTGAACGCCAATTTTCAACATACTTCAGCAGACAAATGACAGCCGTCGTGAATACAGTAAGCCACTTGATTTGTTCGGGTAGCTGATAGCTGACGGCGGCTTTTGGATAATCTACAGGTGGTGGAAAAATGACCAGTAACAAACAGGAAGAACAAAAAGAGAAGAGCCTTTCAGAAGAGCTGACACAGGTTTTGGAAGAAGTTGCAACAGAGGATACAGAAGCTGTCAAACCGCTCAAAGGAGAGCCTGTAACGATTTTAAACGAAACCGACCTCATGATTGGGGAACGGGAATACAAGCTGGTGGCTGATCATCGAGAAGGCTTCAATGCGGAAAAATTGGGGGAGCGCTTCAGTGATGTATTGGCTCGTTACGATTATATCGTTGGGGACTGGGGATATGAGCAACTCCGTTTGAAGGGCTTTTTTGAGGCAGACGACCGTAAAGCTTTGCCAGAGCAGCGAATTGATACATTGGAAGACTATTTATATGAATTCTGTAACTTTGGTTGTGCCTATTTTGTTATTAAACGAATCGGCGGTAAGCGGGAGAAGACTTCCAACCGTCGTCGTCGCAAACGGACAGGCAGAGAGGACTATGATTCTCAAGAAGCAGCTTTTCAAGCAAGCGAGACCGGAATGGAACCTGGCGAAAAAAATAGCGGTCAAACTTCTGGCAACAGCCAAAATCGCAACAGCCGGGATCGCCGCCGAAGCAATCGCAGCAACAGCCAGAACAATACCCGCAACAAAGGTGGCAACGCGGATCAGAAGAAACGTCGTAACCCGCAATCTGAAGGACAAGCCCATATCGAAGAACGCCGGGAGCCACTGGCTAAAAAGCGTAAACCAGTAATCAAGAGTCGTCAGGAGAAACAACCTGAGACAGCTGCAAATAAAAGCCAACCCGCCGCTAGTAAAGGTGGCAAAAAGGGTGGCTATACTATTAGAAAACGGGAAGAGTAGATAACGTGAAGTATACAGGCTATTTGATTGATTTAGACGGAACAATCTATCGAGGCAGCGAGCCAATCCCAGCCGGCAAACGGTTTGTGGAGGCTTTGCAACAGCGGCAACTGCCTTTTCTATTTGTCACTAACAATACGACCCGCGCACCAGAAACTGTTCAAAAGCGTTTAGCAGAGGTCTTTGATATTCATGTTGCTGCTGAAACGATTTATACAGCCAGTTTGGCGACAATCGACTATATGAAAGATGATGGCCGTGGAAAAAAAGTCTTTGTTATCGGAGAAGCCGGTCTCATCGACTTGATTTTGGCTGCCGGCTTTGTCTGGGAAGAGCTCAATCCGGATTATGTCGTGGTTGGATTAGATACTGAAGTCACCTACGAAAAAGTGGTGACAGCGACATTGGCAATTCAACGAGGAGCAACTTTTATTGGCACCAACCCGGACAAAAACATTCCGACTGAACGTGGCTTGTTGCCAGGCGCAGGTTCTTTGATCAGCTTTGTGGAAACTGCCACCCAGACTAAACCTGTCTATATCGGTAAACCGCAGGCAGTTATTATGGATAAAGCAGTGGCACACTTGGGGCTGCCGAAAGAACAGGTTCTGATGGTGGGGGACAACTACGAGACCGATATTCGCTCAGGAATTGATAATGGCATTGATTCGCTATTGGTGCTTTCCGGCTTCACACCGAAAGACGCCGTGCCGGGACTACCAATTCCGCCGACTTACGTAGTGGATTCATTGGACGAATGGAATTTTGACCGATGAAAAGGGCAGGTGAAACACGTCAAGAAACCGCTAGTGCACAAGAACAAGACTCTTTAATTCTTGAAAAAAGACCGCTTTCTCCCGGTAAGCGGCGAATCCTAGAACTATTGGGATTGACTAGTTTGTTTTTAGCGCTGATTTCCTTGGCAATCGCAATCACCATCAATTTTCGACCGTTATATGTGTTTGATATCAGCCATTTGAATATCCTTGACTGGGTGGACATGAGCAAAGAAACGCTGTTGAAAAACTTCGATCAGTTGATGGCTTTTTTGAACAATCCATTCAACCAGACATTGGCATTACCGGACTTTCCTATGTCGGCAGCTGGAAGAGGCCATTTTGTGGATGTCAAAAAGTTGTTTCTATTGGATTATGGGGTGTTATTAGTCACCATCCTGCCAGCCATTTTTTATCTGCGGCATTTGCAAAAGAGTGCCCGTTTGTATAAATTGGTCCGACCCTTTCAGTGGGGCATGGGGTTACCAGTGGTCTTAGGCGCGCTTATGGCAGTGGGTTTTGATACTTTCTTTGTGAAATTTCATGAACTATTTTTTGCCAATGACGACTGGTTGTTCGATCCTGCGACTGATCCAATCATTAACGTGCTGCCGGAAGCGTATTTTATGCATTGTTTTATTTTGGCCTTCCTATTGCTTGAGCTGTTCTTTTTGGTAATGGTAATCATCGGCCGACGCTCCCTTAAAAGATAAAAAAGTGATGGGGCTGTGAGAATCGTCTAGCCAACCTCCTCCGAAGCGGACAATAGCAAACGTGAGACCTCAAAAGCCGACGATCTTCCATTAAAATCAGTGGAAGATCGTCGGCTTTTCATTGTTAAAAAATTTCAAACGCTAACTAACCTTGATTTCATCAAGGGAAGTCAGCCTAATTCACTTCTCTTTACACGGATGGTAGTGTTTCTTCTACGATTTTGAGACAGGAACTGTCGCAATTATTTGCTAACCTATATATTCTTGCCTTGTTGTTGAAACCTGCATCATCCACCACTTAGAAATGATTGATGTCATAGTCCAACTGTTTTTTATAGCTTAGGGTTCCTGGTTGTAAATTTGAGAAGAGTAAAAGCTTTCTGATGTTAGCAGGTCCTTTTTGAAAAAGCACTGTCTGTAAGCTCCTTGAAGCAGATGATTATTGTACGATGTAACGGGATTTTGCGGGATGGGAGTGAGCTAGACGACTAGCTGCCGCCGCTGCGATGGCACCGACGATATCATCGAGAAAAGTATGAACGTTTTTGCCGTCGTGACTGTTTAGGTCAGCTAGAATCCCCGGTTTAACTTTGTCGATATAACCATAGTTGGTGAAGCCAATCGTGCCGTAAACGTTGACGATGGAAAGAGCAAGAATTTCATCAATGCCGTAGAGTCCTTCATCTTCAGCTACGATTTCTTGTAGTGGGGCCAACAATTCGCCCTTTTCTGCCAAGATATCCAGCTGAATTCCTGTCAAAATGGTGTTGTGAACTTCTCGTTTGGTTAAGACAGCGTCCACAGACTCGATACATTCTTCAATTGTGATGTCTTTGATATAGTCTTTTTGTAGGAAGTAAACCAGTTCACCGATGTCTTTTAAGGTCACACCACGGCTGGTTAATAGCTCCCGGGCTTTTTCTTCCAGTGTTTTTGTTTCAATTACCATAGTTGATTCCTCCAAATCTTGAGTCGGAGCAAAGAGGTATGAGGGCTTTTACACAGGGTGCTCCGTTTAAATTATTTTTGGCAACAGGGAAGTTTCTAGTATCCCCGCAGCAAAACTGCAAACACTTACACCTGTTTATGGTAACACATTTCATTTCTTTTGAAAAATAATGGCTCACAATAAACGAACTAAAAAATGTTTTGATAAACCGGCTTGCAAACTGCTGCGAGCCGGTTTTATCTATGATTCGTTGTTTTTCAATTTGAATCTGGTAGTTGGGCAAACAGGCTGGTGGAATGTCCTGGATGCAACCGGTTGGCAGGGTTCAAATAGTAAAGCGCATTGTTGACCGCGGTAGGTGCTTCGCCAAAGCCGGCAGCAATGAGCTTAACTTTACCCTGATAGGAAACAATGTCACCACAGGCATAGACACCAGGAAGGGAGGTACTCATGTCAGAAGCCACCGCAATGCCTCGCCGGTCCCCTTCAAGCTGCCAGTTACTAAGGTCGAGATCAGTCGTAAAACCGTAGCTCACCAGCAACCGATCACAAGATAAGTTTTGGCTCTCACCAGTTTTGGGATGTGTGATGGTCAAGGCGGATAAGTCTTCTTCACCAGAGAGGGCGCTGATGACATAAGGGGTAGCGATGGTGATTTCCGGATGTGCTTTGACTTGCTCCAGGGTGTGTTCATGGCCGCGGAAAGTATCCCGACGATGGACGATTGTCACCGAAGCTGCGACTGGTGCCAGCATCAGTGCCCAATCCAGGGCTGAGTCACCACCACCGGCAATCACGACTTTTTTGCCAGCATAGGCCATCACATCAGTTACGAAATAATCGATGCCGTGGCCTTCAAACTTCTCTGCTTCCGCAAGTTTCAGTTGCCGCGGAGCAAAAGAGCCATTTCCCAATGCCAAAACCAGCGAGCGGGTATAGTGGGTCTCCTTGTCAGTAGTTAGAGTGATCAAACCATCAGGTGCTGTTTGGATAGTCGTGACCTTTTGTTCCAATGCGTAACTGTGGGAGAAGGTGGCTAGTTGACGTTTCAAATTAGCTACCAGATCCCCAGCTTTAATCTGTTCATAACCGGGGATATCATAGATCATCTTTTCCGGATAAAGTGCAGCCAATTGTCCCCCCAATTGCGGCAGGCTGTCGATGATCTTAGTTTTTGCTTGGCGCATGCCGGCATAAAAACCGGCAAACATCCCCGCAGGTCCCGCCCCAACAATAGTAATATCATATATGTCCATGCAAATTCCTCGCATTCTTTAAAATAAGTAAGTACCAATTCGACTGACAACTATTTCTGTCAAAAATAGTCCCGTCAGCTTTTAATCAGCAGAAGCAACGGCAAGAAAGTCGTTGAGTGAGAATAGTTCTCAGTCGCTAACTGGCATTATAACAAACCAAGTGGCAAACGAACAGTTTTCTGCTATCATATTAATTGAAAGAGAAGGATGCTGGTGAAAAATTGGGACAAGATGTGCCTTTTCACCATATTTGTCAGTAACCCTTTCTTAACAAAATCTATATCCCTATCAAAAGGAGTGACAGTCATGTCTCAATTTCCACAACTTTCATTAAAAGAACAAACTGGCCACAAAGCGCTGATCAAAACCAATCGCGGCAATATTTTGGTGCAGCTGTTTCCGGAATTGGCACCTCGCACAGTTGAAAACTTTGAAACCCTAGTCAAAAAAGGATACTACGATGGTGTGATTTTCCACCGAGTGATTCCTGATTTCATGATTCAAGGTGGCGATCCTACCGGTACTGGTATGGGGGGCGAAAGCGCATTTGGTGGTACTTTTGAAGATGAATTTTCAAAAGAACTTTTCAATGTTCGCGGCGCATTGTCAATGGCGAATGCCGGCCCTAATACTAACGGCAGCCAGTTCTTCATCGTTTCCAACCAAAACGTTCCTGGAAATATGTTGGGACAGCTGGAAGGTGCAGGTTATCCTTCTGAAGTTATCGAAGCTTACAAAGAAGGCGGGACACCTTGGTTGGACTTCCGTCATACTGTTTTTGGCCATGTGATTGAAGGCATGGATGTCGTTGATGAGATTCAAAACGTACAACGGGGCCCACAAGATCGTCCGGTACATGATGTAGTCATCGAAGGCATCGAGCTCTTAGAAGATTAATTTGTCATTTGGCAAATTGAAGAGACCGTGACACCAGTTCTGTCATTCTCTTTTGAAACAAACATTACCATAGGTGAGGAAAAGACAAGTAACTTCCATTGAAAAATAGTGGAAGGCACTTGTCTTTTTGTTGTTAAAAATTTCAAAGGCTGACTAATCTTGATTTTATCAAGCCAAGTCCATATCATTTGCTTTTCTTTGAGCGATAGTCAGGTTTCTTAGATACAGTAATAGTCGCAACTATCTTCTTGTTTCAGAGGTTGAACTGTTTAGTAGGTACTATTCAGAAATGATTGCGGGCAGACTTTCTTGTTTGGCGATAAGTAAGGCCGACGATCAGAAGAGAATCGTCGGCCAAAAAAGTGGGATTTGATTTGTAGGAGCTAGCTAATCCAGCACTTGCCAGCTGCGTTCTTTGTCGAAATAGGCAGCTTCATTTTGCGCATTGGTGACTATCGCTTGTGGATATTTCAAAACTTTCAACAAAGCGATGGCATTGCGGCTGACTGCTGGACCGTCTTTCACTTTGTAACTGAAGGTCACACCATCTTCATCAGTTACTGTCTCTTCAAAATGGCGGTTGGCACATTTGTTTTTCAAAATCTCAGTCAGCTCGATATCATGAGTTGCCACAAAGGCCAGACTGGGATGTTCTGCAATCCAAGCCACGACACTGGAAGAAGCGGCAATCCGCTCTACCGTATTAGTTCCTTTTAAGATTTCGTCAATGAAACAGTAGCAGCGGACATCGGTAGCGACTAAATCCAGTAACCGCTTGATGGATTTGGTCTCGGCGATGAAGTAGCTGTCCCCTTCAAAAATATTGTCCTCGACAGCCATGGAGGTAATGACATGACCCGCTTGCAGAGTGAAACTTTCCGCAACAGCGGTATTGATGGTTTGAGACAGGATACAACTGATAGCGATGGCCTTGACATAAGTGGACTTCCCAGAGGCATTGGAGCCGGTAATCAGCGTGTTTTTCTGCCAGTCTACCGGATTGACAATGGCTCCGTTTACCAGTGGATGATACACCGATTCAGCGGTGACTGCCCCTTCGCGAAATTCCGGAATACAGCTGAGGGGCATGTAGGTACGGAAATTTAAGACGGCAATCGCAACTTCTTGATTCCCCAAAAGTTCCCAGAGGTTGATCGCGTGTTGTGAATGGTGGGCGAGCTTTTTCAACACGAAATTATAAGCGATAAAAGGGATCATAAACATCATATTCAGATAGTCCATGATTAACTCCATTTCAGAAGCACCTTTGGGACGGAAAGAAAAACCCCAGGAAGCAATCCCTTTTAAAGGCTTTAGATTTTCTTTGATTGCCCCTTGGTCGGGAATCGGTTGTTTGGCGATTTTTTCTGCCAGAGCAATAGTTTGCACCAAGTAACGCATACTGTTGAGCTCAGTTTCCAACTCATTTTTTTTCATCATATAATAGATCACATTGATGACCATGGCACCTAAAAGCACGCCGATACCGATAAGCTGACCGAAGATCAAAAGCAAGATTCCGATAATCGGCAAGCAGCCCAAAAGGACAAAGAGCCAAAAATTCCCCAATTCTTTTTTGACACCATTGGCTAAATAATCTTTAGTGAAATTATTGTCTTGTTTACCGAGGCGGGCAAACAAATACTGGATATTTTCCCGAATTTGCGGGTTTTCCTGATAGTAGCGAATCAAGTCCTCGGTCTTATCCGCTTGTCCCAGATCAAAGTTGCGCAAGCGCTGATACAAGGCTTCTGATCCAACGCTGGAGTTCGTGGCATTGATCAGATCAAAGATGGCAAACATGTCCAGATCATACCAAGTCAGATCATCCACTTCGGAGTCTGACTGTCGGAAGCTTTTTTCAATTTGCCAAGCTTTCTTGAGGCTTTCTTCTTTGTCTAAGCGTGTTTGGTGAGGTTGCCGTCCCCAGCGATAACGCACCGTCTGCCGCAGCTTCTGCCGGCTGTAAAGGTCCAAGGCAATCAATAATAAAATAATCCCTATGATAACGATAACCGCAAATTGCAGTTCTTTCATATCCCTGATGCTCCCAACTATGATGGTTTTTCTGCCAGATATTCGTCGATACTGGTCAAGATGTGTTTTATTATATCTCGAAACCGCTGCTTTGGGGTCATTAAATAGAAATATCGCTGATTTTCTTCAGGCAGCTCTTGCCAAGAGAGGTCTTCTCGCACCGACAAGTTGGAAATGATGGCCTGACCCACTCCTTGGCTTAACAAAGACAGCAGCATTTCATTGTTGTTCACATGGACGAGGTGGGGATTCAAATTGTGGCGTTTCAGGTAGTTTTCATTGGCAAAACGCAAACCGGAATCATTTTCCCGCAACAACCAATAGGCAGACTGGGGATCTCCTGCTAAGACGAGCTGGTCTTGGTAAATGGCTTTCTGAGTTAGCAATTCACTGCGGACCGCTTTTTCGATAAAACCGATATCAGCTTTGTTTTGCTCCAATTGATGCACCACCTCTTCAGAATTCATCAACTGCAGCGAAAAATCCACGTGAGGATGGTGGTGGATCAAATAAGCAACGATTGCGGGAACGAAATAAACACCACAAGTGTGGGAACAAGCAATCGTACAGTGTTCTCGAAAGTTTTCTTTTTCTTGTAGCCGGGCCGTTGTATCTTGCCAGGTTTCCAAAATCTGTAGAGCTCGGGGATAAAAGAAGTCAGCTTCTTCGGTGGGCTGGATTTCTTGTTTGCCACTGCGGATGAACAGGCTGGTCTGTAGTTGTTCTTCCAACTTTTTGATCTGTAAGGAGATGGTGGGTTGAGATAAAAACAACTGTTGCGCTGCCTGCGTAAAATTACGGATTTCATAAACAGTGACGAAGGTTTTCAATAATTGAAACATGGACGTCCTCCTTAGTTAGTAATGGGTGATTGTTAGCTACAACTATTATATTTCTAAATAGTTTTTATTTAAACTATTTATTTCTCAAAAAGTTAGTGAGGGACTATACTGGACTTGTTTCAAAAAACAATCAGTTATATATGTTGAAGCAAGGCTGCTTATTTTTGTCTAATTATGAAAACAAAAGGAGAGAATTACATGAAAGAATTTCTGAAAATCGTTCCGATCCCCATGTGTGGATTGATTTTGGGACTGGCATCACTGGGCAATCTGGTCAAGGGATACGGCTATTTGGCGTTGGGAAATGGCATGGGAATCTGCGCAGGGCTACTGATGGTGTTGGTTTTGGCAAAGGTGGTATTAACCTTTAGTCACGCTAAAAAAGGCTTGGAAGATCCAATAGTAGCTTCAGTGGCACCGACATTTACGATGGCACTCATGGTTTTATGCACCTATTTGTTACAGATTGATGCTATTGCGTCTTATGTAAAATATCTGTGGTTTGTCGTGATTTTGATTCACTATGGCTTGATGGCTCTCTTTACCTTCCGCTTTTTGATCAAGCCATCGGTAAAATGGGAACATCTGTATCCTAGTTGGTTTATCGTTTACGTGGGACTGGGTGTGGTGGCTGTGACGAGTGGCAGCTTTTCCCCTGTTGTGGGACAGGTAAATTTTTGGATTGGTCTGTTTACTTATCTAGTGCTGCTGCCCTTCATCATCTATCGGGTTTTTAAAGTACAAAATATGCCTGATCCAACCCTGCCATTGATCACGATTATCGCGGCCCCCGGTTCATTGGAATTGACCGGCTACTTGAAAGCCTTTGACCATCCGCAATTTAGCTTAGTCCTATTGCTTTTGGTGCTGTCTCAAGTGTTGTATGGCTTCATTTGGACGCGAATCATTAAACTATTTTCATTACCATTTTATCCCAGCTATGCAGCTTTCACCTTTCCTTTGGTAATCTCGGCTTTTGCTGCGACAGAAGCTGCACATTTTTTTGCAGAATCAGGTTATGCTGCCGACTGGCTGAGGGTTTTGTCAGGAGTTGAAACAGTGATTGCCGGGGCTGTAGTCTTATTTGTTTTAGGTCATTATCTTAACTTCTTGCGCAAAGCAGTTGTGGATTTGCGGCGACAAGCTATGGAACTGAACTAAAAAAGTAGCGTTGCGCTTCCTCGCTGGTGGAGAACAAATAAGTGATACAGGTTGAATATCAAAAAGCTGAAAGCCAGTGGAAATTGGCTTCCAGCTTTTTTTGTTCAATTTATCAGAGCGCAAAAGACTTGCCAAGTTGAAATTATGAGCTGCCTCACGATTGGGCAGCCCGCTCTTTAAGAATTTCATAGATTTGTTTGACGTCTTGGTTAGTTCCGCGCAGTTCATAGTCTGCTAACAGGCTAGTGTTGAATTGCACGGCGTATTGTTTAGCTGTCAGACAGTACTGGCGGTTAAAGTTTTTATTACCGCTACCGACAATACCTAGACAGTGGGCGGCATTTTCCTGATAGTCGATGTATTCTCGCAGGCTTTCGGTTAAAATTTCTTGGTCACCGTTATCGACACCGTTGCCGCCTTCCAGATAAGTAGGGACGAAGACAAAGAAAGGAACGGCTTCTTCTTCAGGTAATGTATTGTCATCGATCTCTGTCAATTCGATTAGTGGTGCCGCTGAATTAGTAGCATGTTCGTTAGCAGCATATTCCTGCAATCGTTTAACAAAAGAGCGAGTATTGCCGGAGATAGAGATGTAAAGAATCTTAATCATAGCTTGGGCCTCCTGTATGGGTTGAAAAATCTCTTTCAACTTCTGATTATAGCATTTCAGATTTACAAGACACGTTTTTCTGCTCAACATTGAGCAAGTTGCTTGCTCTTAATAACAAGGATGTTATGCTGAAGAGGTGACCGAACAACTTGTTTCGGAATTTTTTAAAGAAGAGGGATAACATGATTCGCTATGCAGAAAAAAAAGACGCTCACGAAATCGCGCCGCTGATCCTAGTGATCTTGAAAGACATGGAATTGCCATTTGTGGCTCGTTATGGAGACGAACAAACGCTAGCGGTGTTAGAAGCAGGAATCGTGACAGAAGATTATCGCTACAGCTATCGACGCGCTTTAGTGGCTGAAATCGATGGGCAGGTTGCCGGCGTGGCTTTTGGCTATTCGGATAAAGCAGAAGCTCAAATCGACAAACCTTTGAAGCAGATTTTGACAACGCTGGGCCTTGATCCTGAGGAAAAACTATTCACTGATCCGGAGACGCTGCCGGGAGAATGGTACTTAGATACCATCAGTGTTTCGCCAGCTTTTCGAGGACATGGTGTGGGGACTCAATTGCTAGAAGCACTACCTCAAATCGCCCAACGTGACGGCGAAGAAGTGATTGGACTGTCGGTGGATCGACAAAATCCAGGTGCAAAACGGCTATATACCAGAATGGGCTATGAAACGGTAGCCGATACCGTGATTAGTGGTCATGACTATGAACACATGCAACGAAAGCTCTGAGCTTTAAAGAATGAAGTCGCCCCCGGAAACACACGTAGACAATAGCAGTAGAAAGGTTAGTCAGCCTTTGGATTTCTAAAAAGTAAAAGACGGCAATCTTCCACTTATTTAATGGAAGGTCGCCGTCTTTTGTTGGTTCATGTTTGGTAGTATTCCCTTTGTCAAAAGGAACATGGCCCTTGCCGCAGCCTTTTTCGAGGTCCTGTTTTTCCTCTTAATGGTGGGTGCGGTAGTAATGGTCGCACAGTGTATGGCCGACTTTTTCACCGGCATACCAAGACAATGCGACACTGGTGAATAGGTAAAGCAATGAGTCATAAAATTCGGGGCTGATAAAGCGCATCAGCGGGAATACAAAAGAAAACATCACTACCCCCACGACCAGACCAATCAGGCCGCAAAGAAACGCGGCATTGCCTTGATCGAATTCAGTCACGCCGTAATCTGGCAATACTTCTTCACCGCCGATAGCAATTGCGGGGATGTAGTAAGCAGATACCGGATCTTGCGGATTGAACTCGGCTTTTGTCAATGCGGTTTTACTACGTTCAGCTTTCTTTTGATATTCTGTTGGTTCCATGGATAAGGCCTCCTCAATAAATTGATGTGATATGTAGGTTTGAGGCAAAGAGAACAACGGCTCCTGTTTTTCCGTTCTCTCTTTAACCATTTTCACATCCATATTGTAACGCATATGAAAGCGGTTGTATAGTTTGTATACCGCTATTTATGTAAGATTAAAGATTCAGAAAATTCGTTGTTGTCCAAGAACTTTATGAAAAAATAGAGATAACAAATTTCATCCAAAAATATTTTTAGTATATACCGTTTTATTGGGGATTGCAGCTGTTTTCAGATGGAGGGGGAGAATGCTCGGATGCTTTGTATTAGTTCAATAACAACATGGGCTATACCAACTGCTTTTTTGGGTAGGAAATCGCGACAAGAATCTTTTTGAGGCATGTCAGGGGGCAAAAAAACACCTGCCTTTGACAGGCAGGTGGCGTGAAAAAAACAGTTGTGCAGTACATCGGGCCCTTTTTTGATCAATTACTAGGCAGAAAATGCCAATTGAGGTTACGATTGGCATCTTTTTTACGGTTGTACAACCAGTAGTCCATTACAGCAGCAATACAGATACACAAGGGGGCGTCTCGATCGTCAGAAACATCTAAGACATAGTAATCACCTGTTAAAAGAGAAGCCTTATCCATGGTCATCACAGTCTGATTAAAGTGATGGATACTGTAGCGATGATTGTAAATATCTCCTTGGACTGTCCAGTGAAGCTGTTGAATATAGTAAAAATCTCCCGGCCAGTTGAAAATCTTTTGCAAGGTGCCGACTTTTTTGAAATCTTCGTAGATCTCAAAGCGAGTACCAAAAGTAAAACTTACCTGCTTGATACTGGCGACTAACTGTCCGTCCATGGCATATAAGGAGAGAGCGTCTCCTTTAGTTCCCCAGCGGCCCACCAGCAGAAACAGAGACTTTCCGGCTTCATTTTTCACAATCGTCCGTGTGACACTGGAGAGTTGTTTGTCTTGAATGAAAAATTCCGACATTGCCGATGGCCTCCTTTACCGATTGTTTACTGCGACTGTCAGAGACTTGTTATTGAAGGCACGATTAAAGATCTTCTGCAATCGCGCGACGGATTGCTTTACCAACACCAGATTCTAAATAAGAGTCGGTGAGGTATTTGGCGTATTCTTTTAACTCAAGGTGGGCATTACCCATCGCAAAACTGACTCCTGCCAATTGGATCATGCTGACATCATTCAGATTGTCACCAATCGTCATGACATCTTTTAAGTCGATGCCGCGATCTTTGGCAATATGTGCAACTGCAATTCCTTTTTGTGCATTTTTGTGGTTGATTTCGATATTGTTGGTACCTGAAGAGGTAACTACCAAATCCCCATAACCGTCGATATCTGCAGCCACGGGACCCAATACAGCGGGGCCTTCTTTATGAAAGCAAATCAATTTTAAGACTTGCAGTCCCTTGTCTTGAATAGCAGTGCGAATGTCTGATACATAATGGATTGGCAATTGCTCCAGCTGAGCAGCAGTCATGGCAATGGCCATCTTGCGAGTTAGATGGGGCATCATTTCTGCAATGTGTTCAGCAAACAATTCAATCCGCTCTTCACGACTTTCGGAATAGAGCCCTTGATCGGTAAAGACTTCATAATAAATTTGTCGTTCTTCTAACAGATCCAAAATGGCGCTCGCTTTTTGATACTCAATAGGAACGGTAAAAAGTGAGTTTCCTTCTTCGTCGAAAACGTGCGCACCGTTCAATGTCACCATAGCACAGGTGATGCCGGCTGCTTTTAACGCAGGAAGTGCTTCGGGACGATTGCGTCCAGTGGCAACGATGAACTCGATGCCGCGGGCTTGTGCTTCTCTGATGGCAGCTGTATTTTCATCTGAAATTTGCATACTATTGTCCAGTAAGGTGCCGTCCATGTCGGAGGCGATTAATTTGATCATGTCATTTCCTCATTTTCTGCTTCGTTTCGGCTTGGGAGAATCCTCAGACCCAAGACCTCTCTGTCATCAGTTTACCACAAAATACGGAATGACTGACAGTTGGATTGTTTGGTCAAGCCAAGACAAAACAGCCAAAATGACGTACAATAATGCTGACAAAACAGCTGGCCGCACTTTTTTAAGATTTGTTTGCTACAGCGGACTAACAAAAGCACGCGGCAGGCAGTAAGTGGAGAGGATAAAACAGTGAAGACCATTATTCATAACAGTTGGCAGGAGATCTTGTCAGAAGAATTCACAAAGCCCTATTACTTAAAACTGCGGGAGTTTCTTAAACAGGAATACAGCAGTCAACGAATCCATCCGGACATGTATCATATTTTTTCGGCGTTGGAACTAACTCCCTATGAGAAAGTCAAAGTCGTAATCTTGGGGCAAGACCCGTATCATGGAGTAAATCAGGCGCATGGATTGTCTTTTTCAGTGCAGCCTGGAGTCAAAGTCCCGCCCTCACTACAAAACATTTATAAAGAGTTAGAGGATGATTTAGGTTATCCGCCAGTCGCGCATGGTAATCTGGTTTCGTGGGCCCAACAAGGCGTTTTGCTGTTAAACACTGTATTGACTGTGCGGGAAGGACAAGCTTATTCCCATCGTGGTCAAGGTTGGGAGCAGCTGACTGACAAAATCATTGAAGTCTTGAATCAACGGGAGCAGCCGATGGTCTTTATTCTTTGGGGCAAACCAGCGCAAGAAAAGCTCAAAATGATTGATCGAAAAAAACATGCCGTAATTATGGCACCCCATCCTAGCCCCTTGTCAGCGTACCGAGGATTTTTCGGCTCGCAGCCTTTTTCCAAAGCGAATGCTGCATTAGTGCAGTTTGGAGAAACACCGGTGAATTGGCAACTACCACAAGTTCCGGAACCTGTGTGATACAATAGTTAAGACTGTTATATCATAATGACCGAACTATGTGAAAAACGTAACGAAGATAAAGCTTTTTTTATGTAACAGCAAATTGAAACTGTTCTTTTTAAAAGGAATAGTGTATGATGAAATGGAAAATATCAGGCACTGATTCACAGCTTTTCTATGTTTTTGTGCCTTGCCAGTGACTAATTATCAGCCACGGCTATTAACCAAATGGAGGGTACTCAAGTGGAATTATTTGAAAGTTTGAAGTCCAAGATCTATGACAAAAAAATCCGCATCGCATTTCCGGAAGGGACTGAACCACGCATTTTAGGTGCAGTCGCTCGCTTAAAAGCAGATGGTCTGGTAGAACCAATCCTGATCGGTAACGTTGCAGAAGTCAAAGCAGCTGCAGAAGACCGCGGTGTGTCTGTTGACAACTTTGAGATCCTGGATCCAAACGATTATGCCAAATTCGATGAAATGGTAGCGGCTTTTGTCGAACGACGCAAAGGCAAAGCGACAGAAGAACAAGCCCGCGAGATCTTAAAAGATGTCAACTATTTCGGTACGATGTTGACTTATATGGGCATTACTGATGGTATGGTTTCTGGTGCGGTTCACTCAACTGGCGATACCGTTCGTCCAGCACTGCAAATCATTAAAACCAAACCAGGTGTCAGCCGGACAAGCGGTGCGTTTTTGATGGTTCGTGGTCGCGACCAAGAAAAATACCTGTTCTCTGATTGCGCAATCAATGTGAACCCTAATGCGCAAGAATTGGCTGAGATTGCCGTAGATTCCGCTAAAACAGCAGAATTGTTTGATATTGATCCTAAAGTGGCTATGTTGAGCTTCTCTACGAAAGGTTCTGCGAAAGCACCAGAAGTTGACAAAGTAGCAGAGGCAACTAAAATTGCACAAGAATTGGCGCCGGATTATTTGATCGATGGTGAACTTCAATTTGATGCTGCTTATGTGGCTGCCGTCGGTGCCTTGAAAGCACCTGAATCACCAGTAGCCGGAAAAGCAACAGTCTTTGTCTTTCCAGATTTGCAATCCGGAAATATCGGCTACAAGATTGCCCAACGTTTCGGTGGCTTTGAAGCGATTGGACCTATCTTACAAGGCTTGAATCAACCAGTTTCTGACTTGTCTCGTGGTGCCAATGAAGAGGATGTTTACAAACTGTCCATTATTACTGCAGCACAAGCCTTGAGCAACGAAAAATAATTTTTAACTGAAAGATCGCAGTCGGTATTCGTGTCGGCTGCGGTCTTTTTGGGTTCTACAATATTT
>NZ_MAEH01000006.1 GCF_009933135.1 Candidatus Enterococcus leclercqii | reverse complement strand
CGAACCCCGTTTTCCGCTTTTAATGTCCCACTCACGCCGGGGTGGCGGAACTGGCAGACGCACAGGACTTAAAATCCTGCGGTGAGTGATCACCGTACCGGTTCGATTCCGGTTCTCGGCATTAATTTTATTATGCGCCCATAGCTCAACTGGATAGAGTGTTTGACTACGGATCAAAAGGTTAGGGGTTCGACTCCTCTTGGGCGCGTATTATATCGGGAAGTAGCTCAGCTTGGTAGAGCACTTGGTTTGGGACCAAGGGGTCGCAGGTTCGAATCCTGTCTTCCCGATCAAATTTCAAAAGGGGCCTTAGCTCAGCTGGGAGAGCGCCTGCTTTGCACGCAGGAGGTCAGCGGTTCGATCCCGCTAGGCTCCATATCATTTAAATAAATGATTTTTTCGCGGTGTAGCTCAGCTGGCTAGAGCGTCCGGTTCATACCCGGGAGGTCGGGGGTTCGATCCCCTTCGCCGCGATTTTTTCGAGCCTGGACCTTTAGCTCAGTTGGTTAGAGCAGACGGCTCATAACCGTCCGGTCGTAGGTTCGAGTCCTACAAGGTCCATCAGGATCATAGGTAGGCATTCGGAGGATTACCCAAGTCCGGCTGAAGGGAACGGTCTTGAAAACCGTCAGGCGGGTAAAACCGTGCAAGGGTTCGAATCCCTTATCCTCCTTAGTTGAATAGAATATTATTGTTCAACCCTTTTATTATCGCGGGATGGAGCAGTCTGGTAGCTCGTCGGGCTCATAACCCGAAGGTCGTAGGTTCAAATCCTGCTCCCGCAATTAAAAACTAAATATGGTCCCGTAGTGTAGTGGTTATCACGCCTGCCTGTCACGCAGGAGATCGCGGGTTCGAGTCCCGTCGGGACCGCCACGCGGGTGTAGTTTAGTGGTAAAACCACAGCCTTCCAAGCTGTTGTCGCGAGTTCGATTCTCGTCACCCGCTTTTAGTTTTTATATGGGCCTATAGCTCAGCTGGTTAGAGCGCACGCCTGATAAGCGTGAGGTCGATGGTTCGAGTCCATTTAGGCCCATTAAAATCAAAATAGCATTTTTGGTTTTGGGGAAGTACTCAAGTGGCTGAAGAGGCGCCCCTGCTAAGGGTGTAGATCGGGAAACCGGTGCGAGGGTTCAAATCCCTCCTTCTCCGTTTTGCTGGTCCGTTGGTCAAGTGGTTAAGACACCGCCCTTTCACGGCGGTAACACGGGTTCGAATCCCGTACGGATCATTTTTTGTTTTACCGGAGGATTACCCAAGTCCGGCTGAAGGGAACGGTCTTGAAAACCGTCAGGCGGGTAAAACCGTGCAAGGGTTCGAATCCCTTATCCTCCTTAGTTGAATATTTTCAACCTTTTTATTATCGCGGGATGGAGCAGTCTGGTAGCTCGTCGGGCTCATAACCCGAAGGTCGTAGGTTCAAATCCTGCTCCCGCAATTGAACTACACTGGTCCCGTAGTGTAGTGGTTATCACGCCTGCCTGTCACGCAGGAGATCGCGGGTTCGAGTCCCGTCGGGACCGTTGCAGTTTTATGGCTCGGTAGCTCAGTTGGTAGAGCAATGGATTGAAGCTCCATGTGTCGGCAGTTCGATTCTGTCCCGCGCCATTTTTTTACGGGCCTATAGCTCAGCTGGTTAGAGCGCACGCCTGATAAGCGTGAGGTCGATGGTTCGAGTCCATTTAGGCCCATTAAAAGAATAATATACGGTCCGTTGGTCAAGTGGTTAAGACACCGCCCTTTCACGGCGGTAACACGGGTTCGAATCCCGTACGGATCATGAGATACTCATTTGAGTATCTTATTTTTTTTGCGTTTTTTTTGGACGAGAATTGAAACTTTTATGGTACATAGATTGTCTAATAAGTATATACGGATGGGATGAAACGATTTGTAAAAGTAGAGAAGTAAGGCAGACGAAGGAGTAAATGGATGAAGGACAGGGAGATTCGATGGGTCAAAAAGGCAAAAAACGGGAATCGACGCGCGTTAAATAAGTTGATGAAGTACCATTATAAAAGTATCTACTTGTTGGCTTACAGTTATGTAAAGAACGAGTCGGATGCGCTTGATGTGGTACAAGATGCTTCTTTGAAGGCAGTAGGTCGATTAGTTCAGCTGCAGCAGGAGGAATACTTTTCAACTTGGCTGAATCGAATCGTAATTAATGAAGCAAAATATTTATTAGTAAGACGTAGAAGAGAACAGGATCGAGTTGTAGCTGATGAAAATATGATGGAGAATATTGCTGGAATGACTACCGTATCAAAAACGGATCCTGAATTACTGAAAACTATACATCAGTTAGAAGACAGGTATGAAGAAGTACTGATGTTGTTCTATTTTAATGATCTGTCGATTAAAGAAATTGCCTGTCTACTGGAGATTAACGAAAATACTGTGAAGACACGGTTGGTACGAGGCAGGGCACAATTAAAATTGCAATTGACAATTTCAGGATATGAAAGGTAGGAGATGATATGAAGGAACAGGATTTGAAGCGTGACTTGCTAGTGGAGCGACAAAAAGTGAAAATTCCTAAAAAGGCAATTTTTCATGCAATAGATGAAGGGATTCAACAGGCCAAACCAGACATATCTAAAAGATTTAGTATTCAAATAGTGGCTGCCGTTGTATTAGTTGGGATAATCGGTACTGGAATCTCTGGAGTAGCAGACGGATTATTTGCGAAAGAAGAGCATCCGATGGAAGTCGTAAGGTTTTACGATGGAATGTCTATATCACCGGAGAAAAATGACAGAGCAAAAGCGTTTGTTATGGAGAAAGGGATCGGGTACTGGGCAAATGGAGAAAAGTCGGTAGAAGCAGATCCAAAAGAGGAAGATATCCTAATTGAACCGGGGATTTATGATGTGAGTTTATCGGAAGGGGAAATTGGCGAAGCAATGGGTAGAGGTGTATTACTTCCGGGAGAAACATATTCTGGATACTTTTTTGGAGAAGGTAATTATGGGGAAGTTGTCTGGGGGGATGCGTCATTACAATTTACACCTGCTGTTTTTGAGCCATTAGAAAAAATTGGAGAACAGTATGTATTGAAAAATAAATTTGGAGAGTTTGAAGTAGGAGCAGCAATCGAACCAGGAATCTATCAAGTTGACGTTGAAGATGCATCGGCTTTTTCAATGGGATGGAGCGTATCTGTCTTCACAGAACATACGATGAAAAATGGTGATACCTTCAGTGATGGGGCCACATTTTCCCAAAAAGAGTTTGGTGGACGTGTCATAGAGTTGAGGGTGGGGGCTTTGCTGAGGATTGCAAGAAAATATCAGTCAGAAGATAAGTCTGAAACTGCTTCTTTAAGCGGAAATTATGAAGGAGTTCCCCCTCAAGTAAAAATAACTATGAAATTAATTGAAGAAGAATAAAATGTAGTGAAATAGTAAAAGTAGCTTTTTTGACAAAGAAATATAGAGAAAAAATTTTATCGATCCTTTCGAAAAAACTGAAATAGTATCGTTGAATCAGTTGGCTTTTTTGAAAAATGCAACTAAAACTATCTGATACCGATAGTTTTTCTGTCTTAAATTTTTTGAAATTTTCATGAGACATTCAGGGAGAAAGCAAGCAAGTTACCTGAAAATCTGTTATACTGTCAATCGTTGCAAGTTCCCGATAGGATTCGTTATTCGAAGATGCCTTGTAACCGAAAAAAACAACATGCTGCTTGCTTCATTTCGACAAGACTGTGAACAAGTATGCTATGTAGGGGGAATCATCATGACAGAAAGACATTTATTTACTTCGGAATCTGTCTCCGAAGGCCATCCGGATAAGGTGGCAGACCAAATCAGCGATGCAATTTTGGATGCGTTGCTGGAAAAAGATCCTTATGCTCGTGTGGCGTGTGAGACCTCCGTTACCACTGGTTTAGTCCTGGTATTCGGAGAAATTTCTACAACGGCTTACGTGGATATCCAAAAGATCGTGCGTAAAACCATCAATGAGATTGGCTATACTCGGGCCAAATTTGGCTTTGATGGCGACACGGTAGCTGTGTTAGTGGCGATTGATGAGCAATCACCTGATATTGCGCAAGGGGTGGACGTGGCTTTAGAAGCGCGGGAAGAAAAGAAAGATCCATTGGATGAGATTGGAGCTGGTGACCAGGGGCTGATGTTCGGCTTTGCCTGCGATGAAACTCCTGAGCTGATGCCGTTACCGATTTCACTGAGTCATAAATTAGTTCGTCGTCTGGCAGAACTGCGTAAGACGAAAGAACTCGCTTATTTGCGACCAGATGCTAAGTCACAGGTCACAGTGGAATATGATGAAAATGGTCAGCCGCAGCGAGTGGACACGGTAGTTATTAGTACGCAACATGACGATGCTACGGACAATGAGACGATTCGCCATGATGTTATTGAAAAAGTCATCAAAGCCGTGATTCCAGCGACACTTCTGGATGAAGAAACTAAGTACTATATCAATCCTACTGGCCGCTTTGTGATTGGTGGACCACAAGGAGATGCCGGTTTGACAGGCCGTAAAATCATTGTAGATACTTACGGTGGTTATGCTCGTCATGGCGGGGGCGCATTTTCTGGTAAGGATGCAACGAAGGTTGACCGTTCTGCGAGTTATGCTGCTCGTTATATCGCAAAAAACATCGTTGCAGCCGGTTTGGCGAAAAAGGCAGAAGTTCAACTGGCCTATGCGATTGGTGTGGCGCAGCCAGTGTCTATTTCCATCGATACGTTTGGAACAGGGACGGTAGCCAATGATAAATTGGTGGCAGCTGTTCGTGAAAACTTCGATCTGCGCCCAGCGGGAATCATCGAAATGCTGAACCTACGTCGCCCAATTTACAAGCAAACTGCGGCGTATGGACATTTTGGTCGTACAGATATCGACTTACCTTGGGAAGCAACGGACAAAGTTGACGACCTGTTGGCAAGTGTGAAGGAGTAACCGAGGCGACCTCTGTGAGTCAGTCAGGCACTTAACCTGATTGGCAGCAGAGGTCTCTTTTTATGCTGTTTTGCAGCTTTTCAGCTGGCGACTAAAATGAAACCTAATGATGAGTAAGACAAGAGCAAGCGGTAAACTCAAAATGAGTGATGCCTGCTGTTTTTGACATGATTTTACGAAAAAATAAATGACTCGCTAATGAAGAACAAAAAAGGAGCTTAAAATGACGACGAAACAAACAAATGTAAAACTGGTAACGGCAGCCGTTTTTGTTGCCACCTTTATGACGGCTGTGGAAGGAACGATTGTGACAACTGCGATGCCAACCATTGTAGGTTCACTTCACGGCATTGAAATTATGAACTGGGTATTTTCTATCTACTTGTTGACGAATGCGATGTTGACTCCAATTTATGGCAAATTGGCGGACCGAATCGGCCGAAAACCGATTTTTATTTTCGGGACCCTCTTGTTTATTATCGGATCTGCCTTGTGCGGCTTTTCAGATACGATGCTGACTTTAATCATTGCTCGGGGAATTCAAGGGATGGGGGCCGGCGCAATGATGCCGGTGGCGCTGACGATTATCGGCGATCTCTACTCTATGGAAAAGCGTGCGCGAGTGCTGGGGTTAAACAGCACTGCTTGGGGGATTGCCAGCGTGATTGGTCCTTTGGCCGGCGGAATTATCGTGGATACGGTGGGGTGGCATTGGATCTTCTTTATCAATGTACCTATCGGAATTGTATTGATTTGGATGATCTGGCAATTTTTAGTAGAACCTCAGCGGCAAACTCAGCAAAGTACTGGGAAATTCTCTGAATCTGAAATAACCGGTGATCCTGCTAGCGGCGGGAGTTCAACAGCGGCTTCCGTTGCGAACAAGCCGATGGATATTGCCGGCAGCTTCTTTTTGATGTTGACGCTTTTGGCACTGCTTTTGGCGTTCCAATTTCTAGGGGACAATGGTTTTGATCTAACTGTGGGACTGTTACTTGCCGGTTTTGCAATTGGGCTCTTTTTGTTTATCTTTACTGAAAAGCGCGCAGCAGATCCGGTAATCAGCTTGGAGCTGTTTACCAGTCGTTTGTTTGTAGTAGTGAACCTAGTGGCAGCTTTGGGGAGCGGCTTTTTGATGGCAGTGGATGTCTATATTCCCATGTGGATGCAAGGCGTCTTGGGGCTGCCAGCAGGAATCGGCGGGCTGGTGTTGGCTCCATTATCGGTTTTGTGGATGGTCGGTTCCTTTTTAGCGGGACGCTGGTTGGTTCAGCATACGGTGAAAAAGGTATTGCTGATAGGCTTGAGTATCACATTAGTCGGCGGGGCCAGTCTCTTTTTGATTCCGATGGCTGCAAGCTGGCTGTGGTTTTTTGTGATTTCGACAATTTTGGGAATCGGCTTGGGGGCAGTCACAGTGACTTGTACTGTCAGCGCCCAAAGCAGCGTATCCCACGATCAATTGGGGGTTGCGACGTCGTTTAATACATTGGCCCGCACTATTGGCCAGACGATTATGGTTTCTGTTTTTGGGATCCTGATGAACGGAATCACCAAAGCTCAGTTAGCACAAGCCAGTTTGACCAATGACCCGGATATCATGAACAAATTGGTAAATCCGCAAACGGCAAAATTACTGCCGACGGAACAACTTGAACCGCTACGAAAGATCTTGTTTGCCGGATTACATGGTGTTTTCGGTGGAGCATTATGTCTGATTGTGTTGGCACTGATATTGACTGTCGTGATTCGTGACAAATCTGCTACAATAGAAGGTAGAGAAATCTGAGTTGCTGTTGCTTTAAGGAAAATAAAAGCGGCAATTGACGGGAAAACTCAGACCATAAAGGAAATGCTGATCGGCGGCTGCTACCGGATAAAAGGCGCAAGGTCGGAGAAACGGGGATGAAAATGGCATTTTTACAAGTGAATTGTTATTCCAATGTGTTGGAGATGCAGGTCATGTTGAATGTGATCTTACCGCAACAAACGAAAAAGCGGATTGGTACCGATTCTGTCGGAGCTACCACGGACGTACCGGTTCTCTACCTGCTTCACGGAATGGGAGGTAATCACAGTATCTGGGAACGGCGGACTTCTGTGGAACGCTACGTGGATGAGTTGGGACTGGCAGTAGTGATGCCTTCTACTGATCACGGCTGGTATACGGATACCACCTATGACATGAAGTATTGGACGTATGTTTCTGAAGAACTGCCACAATTGCTGCAAGAATTTTTCCCGCAGCTGAGTATTAAGCGGGAAAAGACCTTTGCTGCCGGATTGTCGATGGGCGGCTATGGTGCAATGAAATTGGGCCTGCGCTGTCCGGAACGCTTTGCTGCTGTTGCCAGCTTATCAGGAGCGCTGGCTTTTACCAATGATCCAGCACCACTGTTGGCTTTACGAGAACGGGCCTATTGGGAAGGTATTTTCGGTCCGCTGGAGGAGCTGGGAAATTCGCCGGAAAATCCTCTGTATTTGCTGTCACAATTGGATCCAGCCAAAGCACCGAAACTGTTTGTAGCTTGCGGGACAGAAGATGATCTTTATCCGGTCAGCGGCTACTTTGCCAAAAAAGCAACGGAAAAAGGCTTTGATGTAACTTACGATGAAGGTCCCGGCATCCATGATTGGAAATTCTGGGATGAATGGTTGCCACGGGTTTTGGCGTGGCTGCCGCTGTAGCATAGCATTTCAATGCTGTGACAGCAATCGTTTTCTAAATGGTGAATGGCAAATATTTCACGAACTAAGCAAGAAAACATATGTCAGCAAATTGTGGCGACAATCCTTGTGTCAAAGTCTGCAGAAGGAACAGTACCATACGTAGGAAGAGAAAAAGTGAATGACACTAACTCAGCTTGATGAAATCATAGAAAGTCTACGTTTGAAATTTTTAACAATGAAAAGAGAAGTCACTTCCATTAAAAACAGTGGAAGTGACTTCTCTTTTGCGTATGACTCACGTTTGGTACTGTCTGCTTCGGAGGAAGGGGACTGGATGCTTGCTACAACCCTTTTCCTACGATTAAAAGCTCAAACTGGCTTGCTTTCGATGCAAAATAGGATAGGTGGTTGATTTTTTTGGTTGATAAACTGGTAATTCAAAACGTTGTACTGTTCCTGTGGCAAGGCTTCGCAGTAAGCTCGCACACTGGCCAATTCTTCGGGGCCACCTGCATGGCCGTAATAACAGACGAGAACAATCCGGCCACGAGGAGCTAAACGCAGCAACAGCGCATCCAATGCCTGTCGGGTCGTAGCCGGTAGTGTAATCACCGACTTGTCACTTTGAGGAAGATACCCCAGGTTGAAGATGGCGGCTTTTATCGGCTGTGTTTCGGGGATATATTGTGACAATGTTTCGTGTCCCCCATGGATCAAGGCAGCTCGATTTGTCAGGCCAGCTGCGGCTAGGCGGGTTACCGTATTTTCTAGGGCTTGGGCCTGTAAATCAAATGCATACACATGACCAGTTCTCCCCACCAATTCTGCTAAAAAACAAGTATCGTGTCCGTTGCCCATAGTAGCGTCAACAGCGATGTCCCCGGGCTGTAAGACCTCTTTCAACAAGGTGTGACTGTAATGGAGTGCTGTAGCCAACATCAGTGGTGCACCTCGATTTTGCTTCGGGTGCTGTTTTCTATAGCAGATCCTAAGAGCATATGTGGACGACCGGAAACCATCTGGATTCCATTACTCTTACGCACATCGTATTTGCCTTGCCAACTGTCTCGTTGTTTTAGTTCTTCATCAATTGCATTCAAAACTTCCCACTTTTTAAGGCTCCATTTTGGACCAATCAGAGAATCCCAGGGGGCATCGCCGGTTAGCCGGTGGATGACCACCTCTGAAGGAATCAATTCCAGCTGATCACAGATAACGGAAACGTATTCTGAACGACTCATCAGCTGCAAGCGCCCCTCTTGGTAATCCCGCAGCATTCGCGTGTTGCGCATCAGATGCAGGAGATGCAGCTTGATTCCCTGAATATCTGAATCGAGAATCGTGCGGCGTACATTTTCCAGCATCATTTCTGGTGTTTCTCCCGGCAGTCCGTTGATTAGGTGGGTACAGACTTGAATATTGTGTTTGCGCAGACGAGTGACTGCATCTAGATAGGTGGGATAATCATGGGCTCGATTGATAAGCTCACTAGTGGTTTCATACGTCGTCTGCAGACCCAATTCTACCCAAAGATAAAGGCGCTGATTTAATTCAGCTAAATAGTCCACGACTTCTGGAGGCAGACAGTCCGGACGCGTCCCAACGGAAAGACCGACGACACCTGGCAAATTGACGACCTGCTCGAAGCGTTCGCGAATGACCTCCACTGGTGCATGAGTATTGGTAAAATTTTGGAAGTAGACGATATATTGATCAACTGCCGGCCATTTTTGATGCATCATGTCGATTTCTTTTTGAAACTGGGAGGAAAGGGGATCTGTCGGTGCAACAATCATGTCGCCGGAGCCGGACACACTGCAAAACGTACAGCCACCACGGGCCACCGTACCGTCACGGTTAGGACAATCAAAGCCACCGTCCACCGGTACTTTGAAGATTTTTCCTCCAAAAGTTTCCCGGTAGGCTTGGTTCAAAGAATAGTAGCGTTTATTTTCTGCAAAAATCATAGTCTGCCTTCTTTCAAATAATGTGTTGCCTTCAGCGCTGTTTCCCTTGAAAGCGCCAAATGAAACGGCGTTCATCAAAAATCGGATAGCTCAAAAGCAACCAGCCGGCTCCCAAACAGAAACCACCTAGGATATCTGATGGGAAATGGACGCCTAGATAGATTCGACTGATCCCAACGCATAAAATCAACATACCACAGGTAACTTGCAACAGCAGGCGTAATGGTTTGTTTTTGATCAGTCCTGGCAGCATCAAAAGGAGTGTCCCCCAGAGGATCATACTGCCGGTGGAGTGACCACTGGGAAAACTGTAACTGGTTTCGGTGACCAGATGCTCCAATGTCGGTCGCTGCCGCATGAAGGCCAGCTTAATCAACGAGTTGCCAATTCCCGCAATCCCGATGACGTTGATTGCCAACCAGAGAGTTTCAGTGTAGCGCCGACGCCAAAGCAAGAGTGCGACAGCAACTACAGCAATTCCGGCGATTACTGGAGGATTGCCTAATTTGGTGACAGTTAGGTAAATAGTGTTCCAGTCAGGATAAGGCCCTCGGATCAATTGAGTGAAGAAGCTATCAAAGCCGCTAAGCCATTGGGGATAAAATTTGACCACGTAGCCTAAAAAGACGAAGACCAACAGAAAACAGCTGCCGGCGAATTGATAGTAGAGTTTATGTTTCATTTACAGGTCCTTTCTTTTACGGACAGTCCCCAAAGGCTGCTGAGAGCTGTCGCGAGTCAGTCAAGAGGTATTATAACACGCCTGATCTGCTTGTGACAGATTGTGGAACAATCGCAAACAAACCCTAAAAAAGCTGGAATTCAACTTGTTGTAATATGATTGTAAAAAAACATTTTTTCCCAAAAGTGTTATTCAATTAATCTGCTGTTTGTGAAGAGAAAGGTAACGGTCCCTTTTTTTATTTTCCCTGATTGATAGAACTGTGTTGTCATTTTATAACTATTGATAACTTATGTTACAGTCAGCTAACAAATGACTTCCATAACTGGTATTATGTTTTCGTTTGCGGTGGGAACAAGGTATACTTAAATCATAAAGATTTTTTAAACATGAAATCAGGCCCACAGCAGCCCAGCCTGCTGCTGGTAATCCTTTGTTTGGCAACCGGTTACTTTTACACAAGCAAAGAAGTCGATGGAAAAGGGTGTTTTTTTTACCCGCAGGATCAAAAATTTTCCCAAGACTTCGTGAAACATTTTCGTGAGGAGGAAAATAATGGAAAACGTTGGACAGTTGGTTTCCCGCAAAGAGCGGCGAAAATTGGAAGAAAAACGGCGGTGGTCCCGTCAAATGAAAAAAGGTACAGCAATTGTAGGCACGACTTTGACTGCCTGCTCACTGGTGGCTCCCTTAGCCCAACCGGTGGAGGCGGAGGCTGCTGTAGCTGGACAGTCGAGTAGAGCAACAAACACTAGTGCATTTATTGCTGAAATTGCAGCCCATGCGCAACCAGTGGCACAAAAAAATGATTTGTATGCTTCTGTTATGATTGCACAAGCCATTGTCGAAAGTGGCTGGGGACAGAGTACCTTGGCCCGAGCACCTTACTATAATCTTTTTGGGATTAAAGGCAGCTATCAGGGACAAAGTGTTTATATGGATACGCAAGAATATTTGAATGGCAAATGGGTCACGATGAAAGAACCATTTCGGGATTACCCTTCTTTCCAACAGTCTTTTGAAGACAATGCGAGTGTGTTACGCAATGTTAAGATTGGCGGCCAGTACTATTATCGTGGAGCTTGGAAGAGCAACTGTTCTTCCTACCGAGATGCTACCGCTTGGTTGACTGGACGTTACGCTACCGCACCTCATTATGCGACAGCACTGAACAATGTCATTGAAAGTTATAATCTGACACGCTTCGACACACCGGCTAGCGGAAGTGCCGGCGGTGGCGCCAGCACCGGCAGCAGTAACAATAATACCGGCAACAATAATAGCAGTGGCGGCTCTTCAAGCTCTTCGACGACTACCAACAGCTACTACACGGTGAAAGCCGGTGATTCGGTATGGTTGATCGCCAATAATCACGGAATTACGATGGCGCAGTTGGTAGAATGGAATGGCATCAAAAATAATCTGATCCATCCGGGCCAAAAACTGATTGTGAAAAAAGGCAGTGGCTCATCTTCCAGCAGCGGTAGCAGCTCTGCAGGAAATAGCACGAGCAAACCTAGTACCTCTAACCCGTCTACCAGCAAACCTTCTACGGGATCGGGTTCAACGACAACTACCGCTAATACGTATTACACAGTGAAAGCCGGTGATTCGGTGTGGTTGATCGCCAATAAATACGGCATCAGTATGTCACAACTGGTTTCTTGGAATGGCATCAAAAATAATTTAATCCATCCAGGCCAAAAGTTGATTGTCAAAAAAGGCAGCGGCTCGTCTTCCAGCAGCTCAACAGGTAGTACGACTAAACCAAGCACGAGTACGAACAATAATACGGGGTCCAGCTCAGGTACAAATACAACTGGAAATACCTATTACACTGTTCGTTCCGGTGATTCTGTCTGGTTTATTGCCAATAAATATGGCATCAGTATGGATCAATTGGTTCAATGGAATGGCATCAAAGACAACTTTATCTATCCTGGTCAAAAGGTCATTGTGAAAAAAGGTAGTGGCTCTGCAGCAACGACTGGAAATACTGGCAGCAATGCAAGTACGACGAAAAGCTATAAAGTCGTCAGTGGCGATTCGCTGTGGGCGATTTCAGAAAAATATGGCATGACTATCAACCAATTGAAGGAACTGAACAATTTGAAGTCTGATATGATTTATGTTGGGCAAACACTGAAAGTTAAATAGTCAAAAAAACCGACATCTCACCAGGTGTCGGTTTTTTTGGTAGGCAGACACCAGCTAATTAATGAGAGCGGTTATCCTAGCTGTTTTTGTAATTACAATCTTGTAAAAAGATTAATAGCAGTGAAGCAGTAAAGTCTGTGGTCCTTTTTTTACGTAGCTAAAGAAATCGGTGATTGAGTTTGCGAAGTTTACTTTTGCCAAAAGGAGAGATTACTTTTGACAAAGTCACGGAATGTTCGTGGCTCTTTCCCCATTACATCGTAAAATCCATGAGTGACCTGCTTGGCTCCGCCTAATCGTGTCATCAAGTACAACATACCCATTACTGTGACATATTCTTGATCTAGTCCACGAACTTCTCGCCAATATTTTTTTGCAAAAGATGGCGTAGGATCCGCATAAGTAATGTTACGTCCCAATTCTTCGGACATAATTTGAGCGACTTCTGGGTAGCTGATTGCTTCTGGACCGGTAACAGAATAAGCTGAGTTTTGATGAAGTGTGGGTTCTTCCAAAACGGTTGCAATCAGCTCACCGATATCTTGTGCATCAATAAAACTGGTGACAGCTTTTTTGACGGGTACTAGAATGCGATCAAAATGTTTTATTTCAAAGGCGTGAACGCCACTGATGTTTTGCATGAAGAAGCTGGGGCGAATATGACAATAAGGAAGTTCTGCAGCCTCAATAAATTTTTCAATCTTATGATGGGGTGGAATTGGATTTTTTTCGACACCTAAGAGAGATAAGAAGGTAACTAAACGAATCTGTCCACTTTGTTTCAGAAATTCGATAAAAGGTTTCAGATCTTCGGGCTTTCCTAGATGGGGTGGGCGCATGATAAAAACACGATCGACCTCTTTTAAAGCTGTTGGAAAGGTAGCAGGATCGGTGAAATCAAAGAAGACGCAATCCGCATCTTCAAGATAACGTTGTTTTAAGGCTTCTTGATTGATATCACCGCAAACAACCGCTTGGCCTTTTTTAATCAAGTGTTGAGCGACATAGCTGCCGACGTTACCTAAAGCACCGGTTACTAAAATTTTTGACATAATGTTTCCTCCAAATGTTTTTTTGCTAAGGGATTAATTCATTTGTTTTGTAATAAAGCGGCGTTGGCTTCTTTTAAGAGTGCCAATAATTCCTTGAATTTTTCAGTACCCAAACTATTCAGTAGTAGTTGCATATCTTTGAAATACTCATCATAAACGGTTTCTGTCAGCTGTGTGGCTGCTGCTGTGGGCTGTAAGATATAACTGCGTTTGTCTTCTGTAGAAGGTTTTTTTTCCAGATAACCAGCAGCTACCAATCGTTTCACCATAGTAGCAATCATCGGTTTCGAAACTTTAAAGTAGTCTGCCGCTTTTAGTGGCGTTACCGGTTCTGTTTCTTTAACGGTATAAATCAATAGCCCAATCTCACTGGAGCGCAGGGGCAGTTCTTTTTTTGCATGAATAGTCAGCCGGCAAAACAAAGAGATGATATCTGCGCCTTGAACAAGTAGTGATTCCTGCATGTACTCAAATCCTTTCTAAATAAAGTTAACTTTATTAACGATATTTTAGTTAATGAGATTAACTTTGTCAAGAGGAAATGAAACAACTCATCTTGCTAAGCAACAGAATTGGGTCAAGGGCATCGAATTGTTTAGTTTCGGGGAAATCTCCTTTGATTTTTCTGGAATTCTCTGTTAGACTATCAGTCAAACAGCATATTGCACATTGACGAGGAGTTAGTAGTAAGTCCCCTGATTCAGAGAGCGCATGGTGGGTGAAAATGCGTACAGGAGCTTGTGAACTGGCCTTGAGTGTTGCTCTTTTGAAAACGCCTATATATTAAGGTGTAAATAGAAAGACACGGTGACGATCGTTAACACGTTTGAGATTTGCCAGAGTTCAAGCTGTTTGTGAGCCTGATTTTGGTGAATAAAAATAGGTGGTACCGCGTTGACAACGTCCTATGAGAGCTGCAAGCTTTCATAGGGCGTTTTTTGCTTTGGAAAGTGAAAATTAAGCAGACATCAGTTTTTACTTCTTGGCAGCTTCCTTGCAGGGACAAGTTTTGATGAAACTTTTCTTAAACGGTTGAAATAATTTGGCAAGCAGTGAGTCGCTGAGTTGTTTTACAGTTTAGCTTGGTTTTAGCTTTAGCGGGTATCCTTAGTTTAATTTTTATTAGCTATCCAGTCGGATTATTCCGGCTTAATTTAAAGGAGGAGACTGTATCGTGTATTACGATCATAAAGAAGTCGAGAAAAAATGGCAGAAATTTTGGGCCGCAAACAACACCTTCGTGACCCACGAAGAAAATGACAAACCGAAATTCTATGCGCTGGACATGTTCCCTTATCCATCAGGGCAAGGACTGCATGTCGGCCATCCAGAAGGGTATACGGCGACAGATATTTTGTCTCGTATGAAACGGGCACAAGGGTACAATGTTTTGCATCCGATGGGCTGGGATGCGTTTGGATTGCCGGCGGAACAATACGCGCTGGATACCGGTAACGATCCGGCAGAATTTACCGAAAAAAATATCCAAACCTTCAAGCGTCAGATCAATTCCCTAGGCTTTAGTTATGACTGGAACCGTGAGCTCAATACCACGGACCCGGAGTATTACAAATGGACACAGTGGATCTTTACGAAGCTGTACGAAAAAGGGCTCGCTTATGAAGCAGAAGTACCCGTAAACTGGGTGCCGGAGTTGGGGACTGTGATCGCCAATGAGGAAGTCATTGACGGCAAGTCTGAACGCGGCGGCTATGATGTTATTCGTAAACCCATGCGTCAGTGGATGCTGAAAATCACCGCCTATGCCGACCGCTTGTTGGATGATCTTGAGTTGGTGGATTGGCCGGACAGCATCAAAGAAATGCAGAAAAACTGGATTGGTCGTTCGGTAGGGGCAAATGTAACCTTCCAAATTGCCGGTACGGATGAAAACTTCACGGTCTTCACTACTCGTCCAGATACGCTGTTTGGAGCAACTTATGCTGTTTTGGCACCAGAGTTGGAACTGGTACAAAAGATTACGACACCGGAACAAAAAGCTGCCGTGGCGGCTTATATTGATGAAGCAGAGAAAAAATCTGATCTGAATCGGACGGATCTGTCCAAAGAAAAAACCGGCGTCTTTACCGGTGCGTATGCAATCAACCCGGTAAATGGCAAAGAAATCCCAATCTGGATTGCGGATTATGTTTTGGCCAGCTACGGAACTGGAGCGATCATGGCAGTGCCAGCCCATGACGAGCGGGACTTCGCCTTTGCTCAAAAATTTGGCTTGGAAATCATGCCTGTACTGGAAGGGGGCGATGTTGCTGTCGCACCGTACACAGAAGATGGCCCACATATCAATTCGGGTTTCCTGGATGGTCTGAACAAAGAAGAGGCGATTGCCAAAATGAATGCCTGGCTGGAAAAAGAAGGTGTCGGTAAAGAAGAAGTCAGCTACCGTCTGCGGGACTGGTTGTTTTCTCGCCAACGTTACTGGGGCGAACCAATCCCAATCATTCACTGGGAAGACGGCACAGTGACCACCGTTCCAGAATCTGAACTGCCGCTGCGTCTGCCAATTACCAAAGACATTAAACCAAGCGGAACCGGGGAATCACCACTGGCTAACATTGAAGAGTGGGTCAATGTCGTAGATCCAGTGACTGGCAAAAAAGGCCGTCGGGAAACCAACACAATGCCGCAATGGGCCGGCAGTTCTTGGTACTACCTGCGTTTTATTGATCCTCATAACAAGAACGAATTGGCCAACTATGAAAAATTGGAACGCTGGCTGCCGGTAGATATTTATATCGGCGGTGCCGAACATGCGGTATTGCACTTGCTGTACGTTCGTTTCTGGCATAAATTTTTGTACGATTTGGGTGTTGTCCCTACGAAAGAACCTTTCCAAAAGCTGTATAACCAGGGGATGATTTTGGGCGGAAACAATGAAAAAATGTCTAAGTCTCGAGGCAATGTCGTCAATCCTGATGATGTAGTAAATCAATACGGTGCCGACACGCTGCGGCTGTATGAAATGTTTATGGGCCCATTGGATGCCTCCATTGCTTGGAGCGAAAATGGTTTGGAAGGCTCTCGGAAATTCCTGGATCGAATCTGGCGCCTAATCGTCGATGAAGATGGCAAGATGCGGGATCGAATCACCAATTTCAACGACGGCAAATTGACTAAGATCTACAATCAAACCGTCAAAAAAGTCACGGAAGATTATGAACAGCTCCATTTCAACACTGCAATCAGTCAATTGATGGTATTTATCAATGAAGCTTACAAAGTTGACGCCTTGCCGTATATTTTTGTGGAAGGCTTTGTGCAGCTTCTGGCACCAATTGCTCCTCACTTTGCAGAAGAGCTCTGGGAAATCTTGGGCAACGAAGGCGGGATCAGCTATGTTCAATGGCCAGCTTATGACGAAGACGCACTGGTAGAAGATGAGATTGAAGTTGTCTTCCAAGTTAACGGTAAAGTCAAAGCCAAAGCGAATATTCCGGCAACAGCTACCAAAGAAGAAATGGAAGAGTTCGCAAAAGGACACGAGTCCGTTGTCGGTCTGTTGGAAGGCAAAACGATTCGTAAAGTGATTGTCGTACCTGGAAAACTAGTAAACATCGTAGCAAACTGATTAAAAAGGCACTGGACTTGTATCAGCGAAAACGGATAGATTTCACTGAAAGTCCCGGATATTAAAAAAAAAGAGACGCAAGCAGCTTTCAAATTGGCTTGCGTCTTTTTTGTGCATGTCATTTACGAGCACCTCTTAATCTTTTATTGCTGAAGTTCCATTGAGAACGGGAACCATAAAAAAGGAAGGACAAAACTCTAGAAAAATTACGATGCGAAGAGGTATCTATCTTGCGGGTCTTTAAGTGATAATAGCAAAATGAGAACGCTCACAATTCTTAAAAAAAGTATGTCATTTTACAAAAAAAGTGCCTTTTGTTTTTGTTTTTCGGCAGAGGGTGGTATGATACGGGTTGTTAAATAATGATTGAACAAAAAAGGGGTAATGAACATGATCACCAAAAAAATCGCAAGTATCGCAGCAATGGGTCTGTTAGCCGTAACTTTAGGCGCCTGCAGCAGCGACAAAACAGCAGACAGCTCAGCTTCCAGCAGTTCAGCAGCTACGACGGAACAAACTTCTACTAGCGCACCAGAAGTTGTTTCTTCTGCTTCTGTAAGTGCGGATCCATCAGTTTTGGAAAAAGCATTGAGTGCTGACGGAAACTGGATTATCGGCGTGACTGGCGATGTAAACTTTGACAAAGATTTGACCGTAACTGGTGAATTCCATGACAAAGGGGAAGCAGCGAACGATATCTACCGTAAATTGGCATTGTATTCTCAAGATGCCGACCGCAAAGTGACTGCTGAATACACAATCACCGTACCTCAATTGGTAGTTGAATCAGAAAATTTGAACATCGTACATGGTACAGTCAAAGGTGATGTCTTGGTCAAAGCAAATGGCTTTGTTCTGGACGGCGCAACAGTAACTGGCAAAGTAACTTTTGAAAAACAAGAATACAAAGATTCTGCTAAACTTGACGAAAACGGCGCCAAAGTCGAAGGCGACGTAACTGTCAGTGAATAAGTATTGAGATAAACCAATCACTTGAGTAATCAGTGAAAAAAGTCCCGCACATTTTATTATGTGTGGGACTTTTTGTGATTGCGAGTAATTTAGGCGCATTCTTAGATCCGATAAAACACTTTATAAGGTCGGCCGACTTTGGTGTAGATTACGTCGCTGCGTATCGCATGATGTTCTTCCAGATAGGTTACATATTTGCGCACTGAGACATGGGAAAGACCAGTTTTTTCGGACAGTTGTTGAATGGTAAACGGTTCTTTGAAGGTGTGAATACCTGTCTTGATTCTTTGCAGGGTATCTGCTGAGAGCCCTTTGTCCAAAAAATTAGCCGCCGCTCCCGGGATCGTTTGCTCGGTAGCTGCTTGTACGAGGCGATCGATGGTTTCTTGCTGCAGATTGTCTTGTTCCAATGCTTGCTGGCGTTGTTGAAACAAGGCGATACTCTGTTGAAAACGTTCGTTTGTAAAGGGCTTGATTAGGTAATCGACTACGCCCAGATGGAGACCTTCTTTGACCGTTTGGGCTTCATTAGCCGCAGTAATCAAAATAACCTCGGTGCCGTGATCAGATTTTCGCAGGCGAGTCAGTAATTCAAGGCCGTTGCCGTCTTTAAGATGGATATCCAGCAAAAGCAAATCCACCACTTTATCTGCCAAAAGATGCTCAGCTTCTCTGATTGATCCGGCGGAATAGATGTTCTGAAATTGCCCTCCTTTTTCCAAATAATTACGATGGATGAATTCCACCATCGGATCATCTTCTACAATTAGGACATTCATTTTGTCACCTCTTTATAATGAGTCAACAGTTGCAACGTAATGACGCTGTGCCGGAGTTCTAAACGAAAATGAGCATCTGCGGTCAGTAGCATTTGCTGAAAATAGTGATTTTCAAAACTGCTTTTAAGCTGAGGATATTCTGTTTGAGGGAGATCGAGAACATAGATTGTCTCCAAAGTCTGATTCTCGTAATGGATTGATAAGCGCAGCTCTTCAGCTGGCACAGTCTGTAATAAAATATGATGGATAAAGCGGTATAAATCAATCAGGCTGCGGGTATCCTGCTCAGTAGCCGCTTCGGGAATCTCGGGTGTAATCTCGATTAGCAGTTGGGTCTTGCGCTCAGAAAACTTCTGTCGCTCACCGATCAAAAAACCAGCAATCTGGGGATTCTGTACTAAAAAGGACAGCCGGTGAGAAAATTCCCGTTCTGGCGTGAGAATATCGTTTAAATAAATTCTCAATTCATCGTAAGCTTTCAAGTCTGCCAAACCATAGACTACATGCAACTTATTCATGAACTCATGCGATTGGGACTGCAAGGCACTGGCATAAGCGGTCGTATTGGCCAATTGATCCATAACAAATAACGACTCGGTGGCGTTGCGCAAAAAGATAATCCAACCGATATGTTTTCCTGAAACGACGATCGGTGCTGCGGAAAATAAGTAATCCTGGCCATTTTGACGATACAGCTGTTCAACATTACGCTCTAAATCAACGGCTTCAGGTCTCAAGACCAGATCTTTCAGAGGATGATCGACGAGGGAGTCCTTGTGTCCGCTATTTTTTCGATATAGATCATTAGCCGCAATATTGGCTAAATTGATCTGGAGCTGCAGGTCTGTGACGACTACCGCATCTTTGGTTTCTTCCAACATGGCATTGCGCTCTTCAAAAAGACGGGAAATCTCCATGGGTTCCAGGTTATGAAGCTGCCTTTTCAAGTAAAAGGCCAGTGCTGAAGCTGCAAGAAATCCAATAGCAATACTGATCAAAAGTGCCAATGTGTAACCTTGACGGGAATTTTTAATGATTGTACTCAATGATTGGACCCGAATTCCCAGTGCAACAACTCCGATTTGTTGATGATTTTCTGAGGGATCGTAGACCGGTACAAATCCTCTCAGCGATTCCCCCAAGGTTCCGGAGCTGACGGAAATATGCTCATGACCGGCTAGTGCCTCTGTTTCATCACCACCGCGAAAGTGCTGTCCAATCAGGCTTTCGTCAGGATGGGTTAAGCGAATCGCAGCCATATTCATGACCACAACAAAGTCCAACCCGTGAATCTGGGCGACTTCATTGGTATAACTTTCCAATGGTTCGTTGGCCTGGTCTGCTTTTAATGCAGCAATTACTTGCGGTTCAATCGCCAGTTGTCTGCCGACAGCTAGCAGCAGGTTTTCTTCCTTGTTTCTGACGAAGCGAGCATTTTGAAAGAGGATCGAGCCGAATAAAACTGCGCTGACTACTAACAGCACTGCGACAAAAGCAAGTGTCAATAAGCTCCATAGTCGTGGCCCCTTTTTCATCGGATTCCCCCCTTTTTTCTCCATCAGTATAGCATAGGCGGTCAGGTAATCTAGGTACTTAAATAAGTTGAGTTGCTTAAATTAGTTAAATAATCTCCGAAAATGTAATCGCTTCCCGTATGCTGTGGATGTAAACAAGACAGCACAGTGACCACGACACTGATGCCGACTTATTCAACAGGAGGGAAAACAGATGGAGAAAAGAATCGCGCCTCATGATGTAACGACAAAAGCGCCAACGGTAAAAGGGGGGAAGACATTTGAGAAGTGGATGCAGATCAAAGTCGGTTCCGTACCATTGCCAGTGTACTTAGCTCTGTCAGCAGTAATTGTTGCGACGGCACTGCTGGAGCAATTGCCGGTGAACATGCTGGGCGGTTTTGCCGTCATCTTGACTTTGGGGTGGTTGCTGGGGACAATTGGTGCAACTATTCCGTTTTTGAAAAATTTTGGTGGACCAGCAATTTTGTCGTTGCTCGTGCCTTCTATATTGGTATTTTTCAACTTGGTTAACCAAAATGTTCTGGATTCTGCCGATATTTTGATGAAGCAGGCCAATTTTCTGTACTTTTATATTGCTTGCTTAGTCTGTGGTAGTATTTTGGGGATGAACCGCAAGATTCTCGTCCAAGGCTTGATGCGGATGATTATTCCTATGATGTTGGGGATGATTTGTGCGATGGGAGTTGGAACGTTGGTGGGTGTGCTTTTGGGATTGGAATGGCAACATACTTTGTTTTTCATCGTCACACCGGTCTTAGCTGGTGGGATTGGGGAAGGAATCTTACCTTTATCGCTAGGTTATAGTGCAATCACCGGCCTGGGCAGCGAACAGCTGGTTGCACAATTGATTCCGGCTACAATCATTGGTAATTTTTTTGCTATCATGTGTACCGCACTGCTCTCTCGCTGGGGTGAAAAGCGTCCAGATCTTTCCGGTGGAGGTCAGTTAGTAAAAATGAGTAATACTGACGATATGGCAGATGCGTTAAAAGATGATTCCGGTGAATTTGATATCAAAAAGATGGGCGCCGGGGTGTTAACCGCCTGCACCTTGTTTATCGCTGGTGGTCTGTTGCAGCACTTAACTGGTTTTCCCGGTCCGGTTCTGATGATTGTTTTGGCGGCCTTTTTGAAATATCTGAACGTGGTACCCGTGGAAACACAGCATGGCTCTAAGCAGCTCTACAAGTTTATTTCCGGCAACTTTACCTTTCCATTGATGGCAGGGCTGGGTTTACTTTATATTCCTTTAAAAGATGTGGTCGGCACCTTGAGTATCCAATACTTTTTGGTGGTCATCAGTGTTGTCTTTACCGTCATTGCTACAGGTTTTGTGGTGGCACGTTTCATGAACATGTATCCGATTGAAGCAGCAATCATTTCTGCGTGTCAAAGCGGAATGGGGGGGACTGGTGATGTGGCAATCTTAAGTACTGCTGATCGTATGAATTTGATGCCGTTTGCCCAAGTTGCGACGCGATTGGGAGGCGCAATCACGGTAATCGCTATGACTGCTATTTTACGGATGATTTTCTGATAAGCAAAAGTAACGATAAAATGAATAAGGAGGCCATAATCATGGCAGAAGATGTAAAAGAATTGGCGTTGCAACAAGCAAAAGCACATGGTGGTAAATTGGAGGTCATTTCCAAAGTACCTATCAATGATCGCCGCGACCTGAGTATTGCTTACACACCGGGAGTTGCCGCAGTGTCTTCCGCGATTGCCGAAGATCGCGCATTGGCATATGAACTGACCACTAAAAAGAATACGGTGGCGGTTATCAGTGACGGCTCTGCTGTTTTAGGATTAGGCAACATCGGTCCAGAGGCTGCAATGCCGGTAATGGAAGGAAAAGCTGCATTGTTCAAACGTTTTGCGGATGTTGATTCGATCCCAATTGTTTTGGATACGCAAGACACCGAAGAAATCATTGCTATCGTCAAAGCTTTGGCGCCGACTTTTGGCGGTGTTAATTTGGAGGATATCAGTGCCCCTCGCTGCTTTGAAATCGAACGTCGTCTGATTGAAGAATGCGATATTCCTGTTTTCCATGATGACCAGCACGGCACAGCAATTGTTGTATTGGCGGCAGTCTTTAACAGTTTGAAGCTGATTGGCAAGTCGTTGGAAGAAGTAAAAATCGTAGTTAACGGTGGCGGTTCGGCAGGCCTGTCGGTGACACGCAAATTTTTAGCTGCTGGTGCGAAAAACGTAGTTGTTGTGGATAAAATCGGTATTTTGAATGAGGAGGACAGTGAGCAATTACCCCCACACCATGCTGAAATCGCAAAACTGACCAACCCAGAACATCTTTCTGGAGATCTGCACACTGCATTGGCAGGTGCCGACATTTTCGTAGGAGTTTCCGCACCGGGAGCGTTGAAACAGGAATGGATCAAGGACATGGCAGACAAACCAGTGATTTTTGCAATGGCTAACCCAACGCCAGAAATCTTCCCCGATGAAGCGTTGGCAGGCGGCGCGTATATTGCCGGTACCGGCCGCAGCGATTTTCCAAACCAAATTAATAACGTTCTGGCGTTTCCAGGGATTTTCCGAGGCGCCTTGGATGCGCGGGCCCGTAAAATTACAGTAGACATGCAAATTGCAGCTGCCAAAGGGATTGCTAGCCTGATTCCAGATGAAGAGTTGAGCACAACCAACATCATTCCCGATGCTTTTCAAGAAGGAGTAGCTAAAGTTGTCGCTGCCGCAGTTCGGGATGCTGTGATGGACAAGGCCTGACCCTTTTCAACAGCCTATGTAAGTTTTTCCAGTAGAGGATTTATGTAAAAAAGATAAAACGCACGACAACCGCGAACAGACGCGATTGTCGTGCGTTTTCAGTTTTAAAAGGACAGTTCACAGCTTCAAAAAACGTGGAATGTCTGCTAGTGACAAGGTTTTTGCGGGTAAGCGGAGTGAGCAGTCAATTTTTCTGGAGTTTTGAGAAGATTTTAAGACGTTACGCAAGACTATATTTTATGGAGAGAAAATGGACTAACTGGAATCAAACAAGCTCATTTCCCCAAACTCTGTCGCCATTTTAGCGGAGTGGTTCCTTTGATTTTTTTGAAAGAGCGAATGAAATAGCTGGGTTCCAAATAGCCGAGAGTGTCGCTGATTTCAGCAATGGACAGTTCAGTGGAAGACAGCAATTCTTCTGCCCAGTGAATTTTCAGCTTGGCATAGATTTGGCTGAAGGGCTCGCCAAATTCTTCCCGCAACAATCGACTCAGATAGGTGGGACTGAGGTTAACCAATTCTGCCAGACTTGCCAAATCTAAGTGTGCGGCTTTGTTGGCAAAAACCGCATCAATGGCCGGCTGCAGTGTCCGATTTTTTGCTTGATAGATGCCGGTATCTGTTAACCGTTTTTCCAAGAGGGATTGGCGGAGATCTTCTCTGACAAATTCTAAGTCGGCGGTATCTTCTGTCGAAGGATACGCGTCATCAGTCTCTCGTTTGGCGATTCGCAAGGTCTGCTTATAGGCTTTGACAAGATAGTCTTTCTTGATGGCTTCGGTGACGATGTATTCGCTTAGTTGTTCCAACATGGCAGCGACTTCAGTTAATTTAGTCAAGGAGAGTCTGGGATAAGCATCAATCAAGTCCTGGTGCTGCGCTTTGAAAGAACGGACATCTTCTCGTTCAGACAGGTTCAATACTTGTTCCAACTGCTCTTGATGATGTTCAGCCATAATTTCACCAGCCATAATTGCCCCGACATAATGATTGTCGACCATGATGGGAATCGCCATATCAATAATGTCAAAATGGCAACGATAAATGAAAGGTTCACCGGTTCGAACCGCCTCGACACCACCGCGGGCATCGCACTTTTCGCAGTAAACAGACAGCTGTGGATGATTACGAGCCAGTCGGCAAAAAGGTTTCACCTGGCTGTGGCGGGTAATCGGTTTGCCACGATAATCCACCAGAATGATGGCTAAGTCAGTCGCAGTCGCGATTTTTTCTTGTAAGATCTCCCACTTGTTCAGATCTAAGACCCGTTCGATATCAAAGCGTTCAGCCATTTGTGCCTCTCCATTCTTGTGCTTTCAATTTCTGCAACGTTCTTTAGTTAGGTTGCACCGCGACATTGTGTTGTCTTCATTATAGAACTTTCCTGTGGGATAACAAATAATTACCATTTTGCAAGATAATCCCATCTAAACAGATAAGAAAGCGTTATCGTAGTGTCATGCTTTTTATCAGCGGGGGGCTTATTATAGCAATGTAATCAGTTGCAGCGCTTTCAGTTGATAGAAAGCTGATGAACAACTGACGAGAAATCCTGATTGCGGCCGCAGACGGGAACAGTGAAGCTCTGTTGATTTGAAAAAAACTGGAGGTTTTTGAAAATGAGAAAAGCATTGATCTTACCAACAAAATATGTGCAAGGCGAAGATGAACTATTGAATCTGGGCTACTTTGTTTCGACATTCGGTCAATCGGCTCTGTTGATCGCCAACCCAGATGATGTTAATCGGGTCCGTCCCCAACTAGATGCAACGGCCAAAAAATTTGGTATCCACTTTGTAGAAGGCGGCTTCAATGGCGAAGTAACTCGTGAAGAAACCAAACGCTTGCAACAAGTCGCAGCCGAAAATCATACCGACTGCATTATTGGTTTAGGGGGCGGCAAAGCTATTGATGCTTCCAAAGTCGTAGCAGAAGGCGAACATTTAATCATTGTGCCGACGATTGCCGCTACTGATGCCCCAACTTCCCATTCTGCTGTACTGTATCATGCAGATGGTTCTTTTGATGATTATGCCTATTTCAAACAAAGCCCTAGTGTGGTCATGGTTGATACCAAAGTCGTTGCCGCAGCGCCGGTTCGTTTTTTGGTAGCCGGGATGGGAGATGCTTTATCCACATATTTTGAAGCTCGCGCGACGCATAATTCATACTCACGGGTCAATGCCAGCTTGCCTATGGGCTCTCGCGAAGGATTGACGGAACCCGCAATTGGGACCTATGCAGCTTTGGCATTGGCTGAACTGTGCTGGACAAATCTAAAGGCAGACGGACTCCAAGCTAAAATTGCCTGTGAAGCCAACTTAGTGACGGAAGCTTTCAACAAGATTATCGAAACCAATATCTTACTTTCCGGTTTAGGTTTTGAAAGTGGCGGCTTGGCAGCGGCTCATGCAATTCATAATGGCATGACGGTGTTGGCAGGCACACACCACTACCTGCATGGTGAAAAAGTTGCTTTTGCCACCATTGTCCAACTGGTAATGGAAGATGCCGCTAAATCAGAGCTTGAAGCTGTCATGGATTTCTGCGCTTCTGTCGGTTTGCCACTGACATTGGCAGATCTGGGTGTGACAGAAATCAGTTTTGAAGAAGCTTTGGCGGTGGCTAAGATCGCCTGCATCCCAGAAGAATCCATCCATTCCATGCCATTTCCAATCTCCGAAGAAGCAGTGGCGAATGCATTGATTGTGGCCGACCGTATCGGTCAGGACTATAAAATTCGTAACGGATTAGCATAAAAGGCGGGCCGGGACGCTCAGATGAGGTCCCGGCTATCCTCGTGAAGCTAAAAAACGACGGCTTTACGTGAAACAAGCTCCCTTCAAAACAGATGAGGTGAAAAAATGAAAAAAAGTATTTTTCTGGTCTCTCACAGCCAACAAATCACAGATGGGATCAAAGAAATGATTCGACAAATGTCACAATCAGCGGATGTTGCCATCTATTCTCTGGGAGGGACAGCCACAGGAGAACTGGGCAGTGATCCTACGAAAATTATCGCCGCTGCCGAAGATGCGCAAGACAGTGATATTTTTTTGGTTTTTGCCGATTTGGGCAGTGCGGTACTTTCCAGTGAGCTGGCCTATGACATGCTGGAACCGGAATTGCAGGCAAAGTATAAATTGGTGGATGCACCGCTGGTAGAAGGCGCTTTTGCCGCTGCGATCACAGCGGGGGTCTCCGATGACTTGGCACATATTTTACAAGAAGCACAAAACGCTGGCCAAAAAGGCTGGTCTTGAACCGACTACTGTAAAGAAAGCAAAAAGACACAAGAGAAAGGCGGATTTTAATGAAAAAGATCATCAATAAACCCGGTGAAATCATCAGTGAAATGCAACAAGGATTGGTGAAGAGCTATCCTTATCTGATTCATCAAGTTGCTGACAGCCGGGTCATCGCTAAAAACAAGCAGCAACCCCAAGTTGGCCTGGTTTCTGGTGGTGGCAGCGGTCATGAACCCGCCCATGCCGGCTTTGTCGGCGACGGAATGCTGAGTGCAGCCGTTTTGGGGGATGTCTTTACTTCACCGACACCCGATCAGATCCAGACGGCAATAGCAGCTGCAGATCAAGGACAGGGCGTTTTATTGATCGTAAAAAATTACACTGGCGATATTTTGAATTTTGAAATGGCCAAAGATTTGGCAGAAATGGAAGATATCCAAGTGGAGATGCTGGTAGTGGACGATGATGTCGCTGTGGAAAACAGTACCTATACAGCTGGCAAGCGGGGCGTGGCCGGAACCGTTCTGGTGCACAAAATCATCGGGGATGCTGCTCGTAATGGTGCCTCCTTGGCAGAGCTGAAGGCATTGGGTGAACAATTACTGCCTGCTATCAAGACCATCGGGGTGGCATTGCGTGGGGCGACTGTCCCAGAAGTAGGCAAACCTGGCTTTGAATTGGCTGAAGATGAAATGGAATTTGGCGTGGGAATCCACGGTGAGCCGGGCTATCGTCGAGAAAAACTGTTGACTTCTCGCGGGATTGCTGAAGAGCTGGTGACCAAACTGCTTTCAAATTATGATCGAAAACCAGAGCAAGTGGCTGTATTGGTGAATGGCATGGGAGCCACACCTTTGATGGAGCAGTTTGTCTTCATGAATGATGTGCAAAATCTTTTAGCAGAAAAAAAGGTGGCTGTTTCTTTTGCCAAAGTGGGCAACTACATGACTTCTTTGGATATGGTGGGCATCAGTTTGACACTGGTGGATCTGCAAGAAGAGAGCTGGCTTTTCGCATTGCAAAGCCCGGTTGAGGTCATCAGTTGGTAATAAGACCATTGATTTTTAGATAGAAAGAACAAAGGAGCGATTGTACCAATGAAAATGACGGTCACAGAATTTCAAGCGTGGCTCGCTGATTTTGGTCAAGCCATCGAAGCAAATAAAGGCTACCTCAGCGAGTTGGACACTCCCATCGGCGACGGAGATCACGGAAACAACATGGCTCGCGGCATGGCTGCCTATGAAGCCGATTTCGCAGCAAAACAGCCGACATCCATTACCGATACCGCCAAAATTCTAGCCATGGCATTGATTTCAAAAGTCGGCGGTGCTTCCGGCCCATTGTACGGCTCAGCCTTTATGGGAATCACCAAAGCCGTCAAAGATATCGTTGAAATCGACAGCCAAGAACAGCTGGGCGAAGTCATGGAACAAGGCTTGCAAATGATTCAGCTGCGAGGGAAAGCTGCAGCCGAGGACAAAACCATGGTGGATGTCTGGCTTCCTGCAGTAGCGGCTTTAAAAAAAGGGCAACTGACGGAGACCGTGGTTCATACAGCGAAAGAACATACCGCTGAACTGGTAGCTAAAAAAGGACGGGCTTCCTATCTGGGAGAACGAGCTATTGGTCACATTGATCCCGGAGCAGCTTCCAGCGAGTTGTTGTTTGTAGCTTTGCTGAAATATTTATAAATTCATTGTGTGGTGATTGTCTAAAAGAATTGAAACAATTACAGAGCGTGCTTTGAGTACAGCGGTTTGTTTTTTGAGCCGCGGCAGTTTGAAAGCTTTTCAAAAAAAGGAGCGAGTAATATGAAAACAAATTTTGATTTTATGATGCCTAGTGTAAACTTTTTTGGTCCTGGTGTTATTGAAAAAATCGGTGATCGGGCACAAATGCTTCACATGACAAAAGTCTTGATCGTAACAGATAGTTTTTTGCGGAACATGGCAAACGGTCCGGTTAAACAGACGGAAGCCAGTCTACAAGCAGCTGGTGTCGACTATGTAATTTTTGATGAAGTGGAACCCAACCCCAAAATCCGCAATGTCAAATCCGGCGTAGCGCTGTACCAAGCGGAAAACTGTGATGCCATCATCACTGTCGGTGGTGGCTCAGCCCATGATTGCGGTAAGGGAATTGGCATTTTGCTGACCAATGGCGACGATCTGACAAAATTGGCAGGTATTGAAACTTTAACAGAGCCGCTCCCACCACTAATGGCGGTAAATACTACCGCCGGAACTGCATCTGAAATTACTCGTCATGCGGTAATCACCAATGAAGAAACGCACTTGAAGTTTGTAGTTGTTTCTTGGCGCAATGTGCCATTAGTTTCATTTAATGATCCCTTGCTGATGTTAGATGTTCCGCAAAAACTCACCGCCGCTACCGGCATGGATGCACTTTGCCACTGTGTAGAATCCTACGTTTCTGAAAACCGTAACCCAATCACTGATGCGCAAGCTGAAAAAGGAATAAAATTGATTAGCCAATACTTGCGTCGTGCTGTTGCAAACGGCCACGATTTGGAGGCGCGTACCAATATGGCCTATGCCTCTTTGTTAGCAGGGATGGCCTTCAACAATGCTGACTTGGGATACGTCCATGCAATGGCCCATCAACTAGGTGGTCAATACGATGCTCCTCACGGTGTTTGTTGCGCAGTACTTATGCCAACAGTTGAACGTTGGAATATGATTGCCAGCCCAGAACGTTTTGCTGATATCGCTGTTTTTCTAGGTGAAAATATCGACGGATTATCTAAAATGGCTGCCGCAGAAAGAGGAATCGCCGCACTGGAACGGATTTCAGAAGACGTGGGGATTCCCGCCAACATCAAATCTATTGGTGCCGATCCTAAAGACTTCCAATTGATGGCAGAAAACGCCTTAAAAGACGGCAATGCTTTCTCCAATCCCCGCAAAGGACGGACAGAAGACATCGTGGCACTGTTTGAAGCGGCTTATAATGCGTGATAACGACTATCAATTGAACGGTGCTGTGCTGTCTGGAGCTAAGTTCTCTAGGCAAAACATGGTTTGGTATTAAAAATGGCTGCCTAAAAAAAGTGCTGCTGGATTTCCTGAATAGCTCAGGAGTCCAGCAGCGCTTTTTTGGATGCTATTTTCCAACAATCAACAAAGAAACTAACCCACTCACAAATACTCAGCAAAAAAGTCTAGGGTTGCCGGCAATGCAGTTTCCCAATACCCTTCGCCGTGGATCGTACCCGCGAGCAGTTTGACCTCAGAAACCACATTAGCTTTTGCCAATGCTTTTTGTAGCATGAGGGCACCACTGATAGGGACCAGTTCGTGTAAGGAATTGGCTAAAAACAGTGGGCCGCTTTGTGGTGAGACCCGGGTCAAGGGTGTTGCTTCTTGTAACAAGGCCGGGTCATCAGCGACATAGTTCAAGACAAACCATTTGTAAAAAGATTCGTTTTGACCGTCTTGATCAATCTGACGGCTTTCGTGTTCATCAAAATGCTGGGTTTGGTTCATGACAGCCGGGACATTTTCGTGGTTTTTCACCCAATCGGCCATGTCGATAATCCCGGACCAAGAAGCAGCAGGAATTCCTCGCTGCAAGGCCAGCTCGATGGACAAATTTCCGCCAGCGGATGCACCGAGGGCAAAAATTGGTCGCTCTTTGGGAAGGCGGCCAGACGCCTTTAACCAGTCGAAGGCCGCTAGTACATCTGTCATTGCTGCCGGATAAATCGCAGCCGGTGCCAGTCGATAATTAGGAGCTGCTACTAGATAGCCTTGAGCAGTGAATTTTTCTGCTAAAAAGGTTTCTTTTTGCTTGTCACCGCGAAACCAACCGCCGCCGTGGAGCAAGAGAATCGTCCCCTTGGTATTTTGTGAGGCGGTGTTGTTTTTTGCAGGTGTTTCAATGGCAAGGGCTGCCTGTTGATCAACACTATTGGCAGGCTTGCTGTCTGCATTTTGTGTCGGCCAATAAAGATCAAGGGTCAGCTGTTGTTCTTTATTATAGAGGATATCTGTTTCACTATTCATGGCTTTCACCTCAAATCAAATCGTTGGGATCGTGGGGCTGTTCCTTAGTAATCTTGGCGATAGCGGTCAAGAGTTCCTCTTTCGCTTTCTCATAGTCTGTCATTTTAGTAGCATACTTGGCATTGAAGCCGTCCAAGCCGTCAAAGGCAAAAGCAGATTCATATTGGTAGACTTTGTCGTAGGCGGTGGTGAATTCTTTCAACAAATCCATTTCATCGGCTAACTGCAATGCCAGCTGGATGACCCGAAAATCTGTATAGGCCAGCTCGAATTGAACGGCCCAGGCTCGCATGAAAGGGTGCTGGTTTTGGATGTGCAAAAAATGCCTCGTGACTGTTGATTGTAAATTTTTCAAAGCACCTTGGACATCAAGCATATTGCTCGTCCCCTTTCTTATTGCAGTTTCAGGAAGATTCCTCGATCTTGCATGGCTTTGACAAAAGTAGGAACTGTTTCGCCACGGTTCCAGTCCCGCTGGAATTCGCAGGCCAACTGTGCAAAACTGGTCAAGTGGGCGCCGGCTTGTTCCACTCGTCGCAATGCAGTTTCGTGGGCGATAACACTGGTGCCGCCAACCGCATCGACTACTGGATAAACGTCATAGCCTTCCTTCAAGGCATCCAATGTGGGAAAGGTCAGACAAGCTTCGGTCCATAACGCACAGATAATGATTTTTTTGCGGCCGGTCGCTTTGACGGCAGCATTGAATTCTTGGTCTTCCCACGCATTGATGGAGGTGCGATCATAGCTGGCAGTGTCTGTAAGCAGCGCCTTCAATTGGGGAATCGTATCTTGGTTGCGGCCGGTAGCCACATTCACTGTGGATAAAATAATCGGTACACCGTAGGATTTCATCAAAGAAGTAACTGCGGCAATACTGTCAATCAACTGGTGGCGATCCATCGAATTGATGGAGTTGATCTGGGTGGGTTGATAATCAATCAAGACAAAAACGCTATTGTCCGGCGAAAGCAGTTCGTCGGTTTGCGGATCACGAGGTGCATAACTAGTCATGAGAAAACATCCTTTCTATTTGCCTTTTACTCTTAAACTATACGCTCACTCATTTTTTTTGGAAAGCGGGGAGACTCAGCGGAGATAGCGTTTACATAAAACAAGAAGGCAGGTGCTAATCAGCAGGTAGCCTAAAAAATGTGGTGTAACAGCAACCATTTTTATATGATTATTAGCCGGTAGCTCAAACAACGTACTGTCTGTTAGAAACTAGTTGTCAACAAATGTACAAAATGAAACCTAGCTTTTTTATAGCTTAAATGTTTATCGAAAGTCATTGGGGAGACCCTAATAATTCAATGGTCGGAAGTATAGACAAGAAATGGAGGGGCGTTTCAGAACTATTTACAAGAATTGAGGAGTTTGGGACTTTTTATCCAAATACGACAATTAACGTCAGTTGAATAAGCAGATTTTCTAGTTGACTTAATTAATCCAGAATTTTTTAGATTTTAGCGTGTTAATCGAATTTAAATAGATACATGGAAAAGCTGTGGTGATTGAAAAAGCAGAGAAGTGATTTTTCACTTCTCTGCTTTCCTTTTTTAGTTATTCGCCGGCTAATACTTTTTGAAGGCTTTCATTGATGATCGCTGCATCTTCGGGATGTTCCATCTCTAAACGATTGGCTTCGAATATGGCGGCAGAGTGAGACGTTTGGACGGATTGCTTCACTGCATCATCATCGATGGAGTCGATGTAATCTTGTTGCTGTTGCCATGCAGCAAGGATGGAATCGTAGTAAGCATCGCTGTCGATTTCACTTTCGGCAGGAGCAACAGGCGCTTCAGCTATGGAATCCGCTTGGAGGTATTCCACTAGATTAGTGGTGTCAAGCGTTGTACCGACTGCATTTTCGGCGAAATTCCGAGTTGCTAAAGAAATCGTTCCTTGATTATTGTAAAACAGGAAGTAGGTGTCGCCAACGATTTGCATGGGATCGGAACTATCCTCAGGTGTGGCTACTTTTACGACAGTATTCACTTTCACTTCCCGTTTTTCGCCAGCATCATTTATGACGGTAATCGTTTTGGTAGGTTCCTCTGCTATGGACGCGGGATAAAAAAACTCGTCTCCTGCGGTGGTAGTGATGTAGAGGCCGTTACCGGTGTTGTTTAAATCTTTGGTGTTTAGCAGGATAGTCACAGGTTGATTTTTTTGTTTCGATTCAAACTCGAGGTGATGAACCGTTTGTTTGCGGCCATCTTGCAAGGTCAATTCTTGTGTGAAATCATCTAAGTTTACGGCGTAAGAAAGTGATTCATCCTGTGTATCACTACTACTCGTTTGTTGAGAAGAAGAGGACTGAACAACGCTCGTTTGTTGAGATGATGAGGACTGAACAACCGTGGTCGAAGTTACGGTTGTTTCAGAGGATTTATCAGTTGAACTGGCATCGGTTTTATTTTGTGAACAACCAGCTAGTGCGAGTACACTAAATAACAATATAGACACTCTTTTCATTAATATCACGCTCCTAAATATTATTAATAATAACACAAAACAACTGGGAAATTTCATTAGTTAATTAAAGTGTGATTATCAAAAAATCCTTAATGATTAACGATATTGAGAACGCCACAGGCTGACAATTGTTAATTGTACTTCTCTCTAATTTGCAAATAGCATAATTATTCGGAAAAAGTGAAGTTGTAGCTAATAAGAAATTGATGAACAAGTGGAAAGATATATCTCTAACAAAAAGCTGTATTAACTTTTTTATTAGGTTATCGATATTTTCGTTGTAAGAAGGTGCCGAAGAGTCGTGGTGATTTAAGAAAACTCGGCAGTAATTATTTTTTTAAGCCCTTTTATTTTGTGCTGTTGCATTTTTGTACACTCTGAAAAATCATGGCTTTTTAAAGGTAGAATGAAAACAAAACTTACTTGAATAAGTAACTTCTAAGGGGGCAGTAGGGTATGGCTGCTGACGAGAAATATATGAAATACGCCATGAAAATTGAGCGAGAAAAGTTTCGAGACACTGCTTTGGCATACGCAGCATTGGATGCAGCAATGATACCTTCAGAAAATACGATGAAATTAGTAAAAGAATATGTAGATGGAAATATTGAAATTGTTGAGATATTAAAACTAGTTATTGAGAAATATCGACGTCTGAGTTAGAAAGCTTGCGAGATACAATGTTGTTTAAGGTGACTGTAGAGAATTAATCTCGAATATATCTAAGTACGATAGATCAAACACAAACATTTTTTTGTTATTTATACTAGGTAGATGTGTTCTGGTATGCGAATTTTTGGTGTGCTTTTTAATGTCTGAACTGCTTAAAATCAATTGAAATTTATTGATATATAGATTCTTAAAAAATATTGGGATTAAGCAACGATCAATCTGTTTTTGTTACTTATAAGCGGAACTGGGTCATGTGTGTAAAGAAAAGTAAATACCACTGATTTGTCTTAATAGAATCAAAGGTAGTCAGCGTTTGAAATTTTAAGCAATGAAAAGCCAAGTCACTTCCACAGTTCTTTAATGGGAGGGACTTGGCTTTTCGTTGTATTTGACGTTTGGTCATATTCACTTTGGGGGAAGACGGCAAAATGATTGGCGCAACCTCTTTGATTGCCTAGTTTAAATTAGCCTCTGATCGGGGAACTGCTATGAATTAAGATTATTTTCCGGCTTCAATTAGACGTTTAGCGATGACGTAGTCCCCATCATAAGGCGTATCCACGCCATTGACTTTCTGTTGGGGATCTTCACCTTTACCCGCTAGCAAGACAACATCTTCAGGACGAGCCAGCTCTAATGCCAAGGTGATGGCTTTTTCTCGATCCATCTCATAGATGATTTCTACCGCCGGATTGTCGATAGCAGCAGCGATTTCTTCTGCGATTGCTTGGGGATCTTCGTATGCCGGATCGTCAGCGGTTAAGACGGCCACATCTGCCAATTCTGCCAGAACAACGCCAAAGTCATGGCGACGGCTGATAGCCTTGTTTCCCGGAGAACCAAGAATGACGATCTGGCGGCCAGCAGGATGAGTTTGCCGAGTATATTCCAAGAAGAGTTTCAGGCTGATGTAGTTGTGGGCATAATCCACGTAGACGACAGCCCCGTTTGCGGTGTGCAACTGCAACATCCGTCCTGGTACACTCACTTCGGCTAAACCTCGATAAGCCGATTCGGTATCCGCCCCCAGTAAAGCTGCAGCTAACAGCGCTGCACAAGCATTGTCCTGATTGAAGTCACCCGGGAGCTTGATGCGGTAATTGCCCGTCATTTTCAAAGGATCAATGCGATTTTCTACAAAAAATTCCCGCTGATCGGTCTCTGAGGTGCTGATCCGATAATCACCGGCACTCCGCCCATAGGTGTATGCAGGAATTGCGGCCAACTGACAGCTTTCCGCGACCAACTGAAAATAATCCATATCAGCGTCTAAAACAGCGACTTTTGAATGATAGATCAATTCTCGCTTGCAATAGAAGTAATCGTCGAAAGTCGGGTGCTCAATAGGGCTGATATGATCCGGCGAGATATTCAAAAAGATCCCCACATCATAGTTTAGTCCATAAACCCGATCCAGTTTGTAAGCTTGAGAAGAGACCTCCATTACCAGATGTGTCATGCCGTTTTCCACTGCTTTTGCCATCATGGCAAATAGATCCAAAGATTCCGGTGTAGTCAGATGTGATTTAAAAAAGTTTTTACCGTCTAGGGTTGTTTCCATGGTAGAAAACATGGCACATTTACCGCCGGTAGTTTCTTGTAAAATTCCGTGGGCAAAATAGGCTGTAGTCGTTTTCCCTTTGGTTCCGGTAAAGGCAGCAATCTTCAATTTTTCTTGAGGATAGTCATAAAAAGCGGCGCTTAAAAGGGCCATCGCTTTACGAATATCTGTGACGATGATTCCACAAGCAGCGGCGACCTCATAGGGTTGTTCTGCCACATAGACCTGTAATCCTTTGGCAATAGCACCAGCCAGATATTCTTCTTTGAAGGCCGCGCCTTTGGCAAAAAACAGCGTCTCACTATCAGCTTTGCGGGAATCGTAAGAAATGGCAGCAAAGGACAACGCCGGCAACTTTGTTTTATCCAAATGCCAGCCATCTGCTAAAATAAATTCTTTCAACAGATGCTGCTGATGCAAAATATTGTAAACTGTCTCCAGGGTCAGAGCCATATCAAAACGCCTCGTTTCGTCAAAATTCTCTGTCTATTATAGCATAAGGAAAAAAAGTACGAAATATGACAGGTGGCCGGTGTTTTCTAGCAGGCTGGACAGCAAAACCAAGTTTACATGAAAAACTGTCCGCAGGTAAAAGCAGTGTGGTTGTAGCCGCTTTTTTATAGAATGCTTTTCATTTTTTTCTCCGGGTAGTTGACAGGAGAACTTCGCGATTTTCTCATCCATATTTCAAAGAGATTAAAAGTTCACAAAATCTGTTGTTTGCTTTGGGGAATATAGTAAAATAAGCTAGTATGTTTAAATTTATGGAGCAGGAGAATCTACATGGCAGAAAATAAGTCCCCGCAACAAACGCTGTCCGCCGAAGAACGGATGGCCCGTGGTTCTACCTGGCTGACGCTGGGGAATGTCGGCTCCCGTCTGTTGGGTGCAATCTATGTCGTTCCTTGGTTTTACTGGCTGGGCAGCGATCAATACCAAGCAAATGCCCTTTTCAATATGGGTTACAATTTTTATGCCCTGTTTCTGATGATTTCTACTGCCGGAATTCCGGCTGCTTTCAGTAAACAGACGGCCCACTATAATTCCCTGAACGAATACGCTACTAGCCGCCGTCTTTTCAAAAATGCGCTAGTGGTGATGGCGATTTTTGGTGCCATTTGTAGCGGGGTAATGTATCTGATGGCGCCTTGGCTAGCTAAGATTTCTGGCGGTGGGACTGAGCTGATTCCGGTGATACGCTCGTTGAGTGTAGCGGTTCTGGTGATTCCTTGTATGAGTGTCATGCGGGGGTATTTCCAAGGACAACACGATATGATGCCTTATGCAATCTCCCAGTTGGCAGAGCAAGTGGCCCGAGTCTTCTATATGCTTTTGGCGACTTTCTTCATCATGAAAGTCGGTTCCGGCAAATATGAAGAAGCAGTCGTTCAATCGACCTTTGCGGCCTTTCTGGGGGCTTTGGCAAGTATCGCACTACTCTTGTACTATCTGCAAAAAAACAGGGTGCGAATGGACTATTTGGTGGAACACAGCGCCAACAATATCAAGTTAGATACGCGTGAACTGATTGTCGAGACGATCAGAGAAGCCATTCCTTTCATCATCATCGGGACCGGCATTACAATCTTCAAAATCGTCGATCAAGTAACTTTTGTACGGACGATGCAAGGATTTACCACCTACTCTGCAGCCCAATTGCAAAAGCTCTTCTCAATTTTCAGTGCCAATCCCGACAAGCTGACAATGGTGGTAATCGGTTTAGCAACGTCGATGGCTTTGACTGGCTTGCCACTAATTACAGAGGCTAAGACATTGAACAAGCAAAAGGAATTGTCGAAGTTGATTTCCAACAATCTACAGTTATTCGCTTTTGTCATGTTTCCAGCGACTTTTGGGATGATGCTGTTGGCGTATCCTTTGAATACCTTGTTCTATGCGCCCAGTGATCTTGGTTCACGGGTGTTGATCGTTGCCTGCATTACCGGTCTATTTTTAGGCTTGTACACAATGACCTCCAGTATGCTGCAGGGAATGTATGAAAATGGCTCAGCAATCATCTTTTTTGCTATTGGACTGTTGGTGAAACTGATTTTCCAATATCCGATGATTCGCGTGTTTGAAGTTTATGGCCCGCTGTATTCTACGATGATCGGGTTTGGCGTGGTGGTTTCTTTGAACTTATGGAAGCTTTACAAAGTGTCCCGCTTTGACCGGGTCTTGACTTCCCGTCGTGTGGTCCTGATCTTTTTGATGAGTCTGGTCATGGTTGTGGCAGCTTTTATTACCCGCCAACTGTTAGGACTATTCCTGAATACCGACAGTAAGCTGCAATCCTTTGTTATGGTGATGGGAGTGGCAGCAGTTGGAGCCGCTGTCTACATCTTTATGGCATTGAAGGTTCGTCTAGCTGACAAACTATTGGGTTCGGCGGCTGCCAAGATTCGCCGCAGACTACATTTAAAATAGATAAAAAGAGAGGGTGACAATCAGCGTGTCACCGTCCTTCGAAGCGAACATGATCAGGTGTGAGCTATAAGCAAATAGAAGCAACTTCCGGTTCTTTAACGGAAGTTGCTTCTATTTTTATCGGCAAACAGGTCAAAGGCTGATGAACTTCTTTTGGTAGGCAGTATCTTAGAGCTGTTAGCTGGCTAGTGTTCAGCAATAATCCTTTTTGAGCAGTTGAAAGTTACCAACTAAGGCTTGCCTTTTTCCGTTAATTCGGCCAGGCGATAGCGGACCATGTTTTTTAGGAGTATTTCCGGTAATGGTTGGTCATAAGGCAGCTGGACAGCTCCTTTGGAAGTTTTGAAAGCTTGTAACTCCTCTTGAAAGGCTGCAATGGGTCCCGGCGTTGGATAAAAGCCCAAATGTTTTTTGGCAGCGGTAAAATGTAGGATATTCTCACCGGCATAAAAAGTGGGCATACCATAGCGAATCCGCTCTTCTGCTGTGGGCAGCAATTCTTTGAGTAAGCGATACAGTTGATTTAATTGAGGCTGTGTTTTTTGTGGAGCGGCGGCAATGTAATCTTCAATGACTGTCATAGGGAAGCTTCCTTTCAAGAATTATCGTTTATTGTATTTTAGCATGGAATTGGCAAGACTTGTTTTTTACGAATCCGCATGACTGCAGGGGAAAAGTAAAGAATAATAGTCTCTATGTTAAATATATATTGCATTTTATTTAGCCTATGCTACACTAGATTTGCGAGGTGGGACTATGAAAAATCTGAAATTAAAAGCCGCTCGGGTGGAAAAAGATTTAACTCAAACGGAACTAGCTGATCGAATTGGTGTCACCCGACAGACGATTGGTGCAATTGAAAAAGGGGATTACAATCCCACAATTAACCTCTGCGTCAAGATCTGCAAAGCTTTAGGGAAGACTTTAGATGAGCTGTTTTGGGAGGAGTAAGAAAATGAAGCAAAAATTTGATGAACGGCAACTGCAGGCGCGGCGTAAAGGCTATGCTGTTGGATTTTGGACAATACTGGCGTTATTGTTTCTCTTGCCGCTTATTGGTGATTTCAGAGGAAAGGAACTGTTTGCAACACAATATAGCATGGGACTGACGACGGCTGTTTTAGGGATCACTGTCACGATTGGCTATTGGATTTTTAAGGATGCTTACTTGAGTGTTACTGAATCAAAGAATTTGGGCCTGAGTGCGTTGGTTATTTTTGTCATAGGACTCCTCTATTTTATGAGATTGTTTTCTTCTGCTGATCCATTTATTGAAAACGGGCAAGTGTCTGCCGATCCAAGTGCTGTAGTGTCAATCATGTGGCTAGGAATAGGAATTTGTCTGCTTATTAAGGCGTTATCAAATTGGTCGGAAGCACGAAAAAGTATTCCCGCTCCTGTATGGGCGATATGTGGACTTTTAATCGTTGTCTTTATTGCTGCGGTTATCCGTAATATGGATAAGCAACTGAATATTGCCGGTATTGCTGTCGGACTGGGTTTGCCTACAATGGTGCTGTTTTTACCGTTTGCTATGGACAAAAAATATCGAAAAGGCCGCTTCTTTCTATTGCTTCTAGGGTTTACTTGGTTTGGTTATTGTACTTTGTATTATCTAATCGGATTTAACAATTATCGTTGGCACTGAGAGTGATAAGCAATAAAACAACAGCTAAAAAGACGATTTAAAAAAACATGATCAAAAGACAGTGTTTGTGGCAAACGCGACAGGGGGAGTGGTACATGAGTAAGCAAAAATTTGATGAACGGCAACTGCAAGCGCGGCGTAAAGGGGTTATGTTAGGCTTTTGGTCGATGATTATCTGCCTGGTTCTAACAGCAGCTATTGAGAGTTTTCGGGGGAAGCCGCTGTTTACCAGTCAGGCTATGCTTTGTTATTGGGTGTTATGGATTGGCTTTATAGTGATGTCTGGCTATCTTATTGTAAAAGATGCGTATCTGGGCGTGAATGAAGGAAAAAACAGCCTTTCACTTAGTCTGTACTGTCTAGGGCTTAGTTTGTCTTTTGTAATAATTATGCCGCTGGATTTCAGCAATTTGTTTGGTGATGGCGAGCTTGTCATTAACCTGCTGTCATTTTTGAATCTCTATTTTCTGGTTATTGGGATCCTCCTCCTTTTTAAATCGTGGCCTGATGGGAAACGATTTTCGGTCAAAAACAATAAGCAGATGATCACAGTTGTAATGATAGAGCTGAGTATCGTTTTGGTGAGTATCGGTTTAAATTGGCACAAAGAGCCGGATCTAAGAAACCTGTTAAGAAACTTTTTGCTGCCGGCTATTATTTTAGCTCTAGGGGTTGGGATGAATCGACGGCAGTATCAGTACTCTAAGTGGATGGTCAGTTTGTTAGGGTTGGTGTGGTTTGGCTATATCTCCTTGTATTATTTGATTGGATTTCACAATGACAATTGGTATTGATCAAGCAAAAAAGTAGACACTGCGTAGGTAGAAAAACTACCTGACAGTGTCTACTTTTTATGAATTGTCTTTGAAATAGGTCCCTAATTGGTCGCTGCCAAAGAAAATCGGCAATAACTCTCCCAGCGTACCGGCAAGCTTGTCACCAGTCAACTGCTCCTTGGGGATCCAAAAAAGAGCATCTTCACCGGAACCGGCTTGTGGTTCTTCGCTGGTGCGGGCATAAAAGAGGCCGGCCAGCTCACGCATCCCTGATTTATCGTTGAGCCACTCGGCAGTTCCTCGTAGCTGAGGGGTGATGGTGAGTCCGCACTCTTCCTTGATCTCACGAATGATGGCGGCAGAGAGTGACTCGAGAGCTTCTACGTGACCACCGGGAAACGTCCATCCAGGCCAGTCGGGTTTTCTACGATCCTGCACCAGAATCTCTCCTTGCTGGTTTTCAATCATACAAATAGTCGTCAGTTCGACGGCAAAGGTTCGTGTCATGGGTCTTCCTGCTTTCTGAACAACACAACTGCCGGCAGTAGCAGTTGATCTCCTGAGGTGTTTTTTGAAGGATTTCTTTTTAGACTGTCAGGTGGGAAAATATCCCGTGGTACAATAGCATAAATGATTATAAAACAAGATTAGGGAGAATGCCAGAGACGAAAAAGCGGTTTATTTCTGTGGCAGCCTTCACCCAAAAGGGATATTCAAGGAGATGATAACTTGTTTACATTGGCAAAGCAGATGATTGCAGAAAAAGAGGTGCGGCGCAAAATCACAATCTTGGAGACGTTAATCAATTCTCCGCTGGTAACTACCAAAGAATTGGCGCAAAAAATGGCGGTTTCTCAGCGAACGGTTTTCAACGATCTCCAGAGTCTCCGGCTGGAACTGCCAAAGGATTGGGAATTGGACTCAGATGGCAGCAACGGTGTTTTTTTGAAGACCAGTGCGACAGAAGGTATTCAAGAAATCTGGGACATTTACATGCAGCAATCCTTGTCAATGGTGGTATTACAAGCCTTATTGTTGAAAAAAAAGATTGCCGTACCGACTTTTTTGAGAGAGCAGGGGCTTTCTTACGATGTTCTCAAGAAGCAGGTAACTAAGATGAACGCTGCATTGCAGAACTTTCAGCTGAAGATTTTATTGGATCGCAGCGAAATTTCTTGGGGCGGTGAGGAAACAGCAATTCGGCTCTTTTATCATCGGCTCCTAGTTCCATTTACCCATCAACACTTCTTTTTTGAGGACTATGGGGTTCATGAAAGTAATTATCACGACTTTCTCAGAGGCTTGCAGCGGCAAGGTTTAGCCGTCACCACCGAGAAGATTTTTGGAATCTGCTGGTTTTTCATCAATACGATCCGAATCAAAGCCGGTTGCCGTGTCGAAACGTTAGCCTACGAAGAAGATGTTTTGTTTGCTGATTATCTGGCCGCTTTAAAAGACTTGTATCGAAAAGAAGGGATCAACCTGTCAGCAGATGAAAGTTTCTTTGCCTTTTTCTGTTTTTTGGAAAGTTGGAGTTATCTGTTGTCACCGGAAGTATCAGAGCTGTTGAGAAAAGCTTACCCTCATCTGTTCAAGTCGGCGAAAGACTTCCTGACAAGGCTAGGTATGCCCTTTAGTATCACACAAGATTCAGAACTACTCGAGGACCTTGTTTTGTTTCAAGTAAAGTATTATGAGTCCAAAACCTTATCGGATAAGTTTTTGATGGAATACGCCGAGGTGTTGACAGTCTGTCGTAGACGCTACCCGCAGCTATTTGAGAGCATTCAAGAAACCTTGGCGACAGAAGGAATGGCGGGGATTGAAAGTGTTTCTGATCATGCAGTCAGCAACCTGGTACTGTTGGTCCAAACAGCACGAGCGCGGCTGAATCCCCAACCAGTTAAAGCCTTTTTAGTCTATCAAGGAGAACCCGCCTGGAAGCAATTTTTATTGCAAGAACTGCAAGATTTGGCGGGAAGGCGAGTAGAGCTGAATGAAATCAGCTTGGAAGAATTGGAAAAAATGACACTTGGCAGTGAAAACATTATTTTGTCGAATTTACCAATTAATTTTGAGTGCAGCGGGCAAACTGTGTATTTATCGACCATTCCAACCGCTAATGAGCTGCAGCAATTTGAAAAATTGGTCCGCAAGCAGTATATATAAACCAATGAGAGAAGACAAAAGTAGACCGTCACTGAAATCTCAATTGCGCTTCTTGCCAGTGCTATATCTGGACTGAAATTAAAACAATTTGTCCGAAGACTCCAGAGCCGGCTGACAGGCCAATCATCGTGGTGCGATGGAATGCTAGTATCGGTGTATAATTAAAAGAAACAGTCACTACCAAACAAAAATTGGTGGTGGCTGTTTCTTTTCATAACTTGCCGGTTTGATACTTGGTCTATAAGGCTATCAGGTGTCACATAGCCATTCTTGCTGATAGCTGAGTCCTGTGACGTTAAGCAGTTCGACTTCGTGTGCGACGAGCCAATGCTTTGACTGCTTTTTTCTCCAACTCTATCAATATAAAGACAAGGGTTGCAGCCAAGAAAACAGCGATATGTTGTGCCGCATTTAAAGAAGCAGTACCAATCATGTTTTGCATGAAAGGTAATAGAAAAAGTGAACCTTGAATGAGCACTAACGCACCTAAGGACAACCAGATAGCTTTATTTTGCAGCAGGCTTTTATTCAATGGCATGTCGGAAAGTTCTCGACAGTTAATCATATAGAAAGCTTGGCTTACAACAATACTTTGTAGTAAGAGTGTTCGTGCAACTTGCGGATCGGTCGCTTGTGAACTCAACAGGTAAGCCGGAATAGTGATTAACAAACTAACAAAGAGAATTCGAAACAGACTATGAGGCGAGAGAATCTTCTCATTTGGGTTTCTCGGTGAGCGTTCCATAATCTCTGGATTAGCCTTTTCAAAGCCCAGTGCATAAGATAATGTGACTGTAGTGACCATGTTGACCCAGAGAATCTGGACGGGTGTCAGTGGCAAGGGTCGATCTGTGAGTAATGCGAAGATGACCAACAGCCCTTGTGCTAGTGAAGTAGGCAGAAAGAAATTGATTGTCTTTTTCAGATTGTCAAAGATGCGACGGCCTTCTTTCACCGCGGCAGCGATTGTGGCAAAATTATCATCCGCTAAGACCATATCTGCTGCTTCTTTTGTGACCTCACTACCTTTGATACCCATGGCAATACCGATATCGGCCTTTTTCAGTGCGGGGGCATCATTGACGCCGTCGCCGGTCATCCCAACGATTTCTCCTTGTTGTTGCAAAGCGGCCACGATTCGCAATTTATGTTCTGGTGTGGTGCGGGCAAAGATGTCGGTTTTTTTGACAGCCTGTTGGAGTTCTTCGTCTGAGAAGTTTTCGATTTCACGGCCTTCCACCACCGTTTCGCTATGTTTTAGACCAATCTGTGCTCCGATGGCACGGGCGGTATCTTTGTGGTCACCAGTAATCATTTTTACGGTGATACCAGCTTGATGGCATTTTGCGATAGCGGCAATCGCTGACTCTTTCGGCGGATCGATGATTCCTGCCAAGCCGCTGATTTTTAAATCAGTAATGTCTTCATGGCGGATTGCCTCAGTATTGATTTCTTTTGCGGCAAAGGCCAATACCCGCTGACCTTGTTTGGCTGCTGCGGTGATTGCCTGCTCCCAGTAGTTCTTTTCCTCTGTTGTGAGGTTTGCTCGATCCAAAAGAACTTCTGGCGCCCCTTTGACAAAAAGCATCAGTTGGTTGTTTACCAAATGGGTGGTTGCCATGTATTTGTAGCGGGAATGAAAGGGCAACTGCTGCAGCTTGGCTAGTTTTGGCACTTGGTACTGGTGGACATGACGCAATACGGCTAATTCAGTGGGGTTTCCTTTGAGATCGCTGACCTTTTGGGTATCGCTTGTCCGTAAATCTTGGCAGTTGTTCATGATCAAGTGCAATAATTCTGATGAAGCTGCGGCATCATTTTTTGACTTTTCCGGTAGAATTACTTGCTTTACGGTCATTTCATTTTTCGTTAGCGTACCTGTTTTATCTGAGCAAATCACTGTCATGGAGCCCAATGTTTCAACGGCGGGCATGCTTTTTACGATGGCTTTTTGGTCTGACATTTCTTTGACACCCAGCGATAAAATCATGGTCAGAACGGCGGGCAAGCCTTCAGGAACGACAGCGACAATCAATGCGATGACCGCTGACAGCAATAGATTGGCTTCCAAGCCGTAGCGTAATGTGGTGAAGAAGACGAGAAAGAGGATGAAGAGCATCAGGCCTTTAAAGATTTGCTGATTCAATTGGTTCATTTTGCGAATTAGTGGCGTCGTTTGTGGTTTAACCGACTGCAAAGCTTTGTTGATTTTGCCGATTTCTGTCTGATCACCGGTAGCAGTTACGATACCTATTGCCGAGCCGGATTGAACCTGCGTCCCGGAAAATGCCAGGTTGAGGCGATCTCCCAGAGCAGCAGAGCTGTCCACAAGGGACGTGCTTTTGGCTACCGGCAGTGATTCACCAGTGAGAACGGCTTCTTCAACGACCAGATCGTGGCTTTCCATTAATCTGACATCTGCCGGTAAAATATCGCCGCTTTGCAAGAGCAGCAGATCCCCAGGAACCAACTCTTCAGCGGCAATCTTCTTTCGATGCCCGTCCATGAGGATATCAGCGGTTTGTGCCATCATCTGTTTCAAGCTGTTCAAGGAACTTTCGGCTTTTCTTTCTTGAAGGTAGCCAATTAACCCGTTAATGACTACCACCGCCAAGATGATGCCCATTTCCACGTAGTCGCCGGTGATTCCTTTTAGTATGGCGGCTGCCATCAAGACGATCATCAGCAAGTCGATAAAGTGTTTGCCGATTTTTTTCCAAAGCGGCTGTGGTGCTTTTTCTTTCAATTTGTTTGCGCCGAATTTTTCCAACCGCTTTTTACGTTGCTTTTGATTAAGTCCTTTGGCAGAGGTATCAAAATGTTTCAATGTTTGTGAGATGGTTTTGTTATGATAGTCCATAGGTTGTCCTCCTAATTGATTGAATGCAGCGACTGGGATGAATCCAAAGGTAACCTTTTAGAGCGTTCCGCTTGATCGCTGCTATGTGATTAGTATAGGAAGTTTTGTGAGACTTGCGTGAGGAACTTTTTCACAGGGGTATGCAAAAAAATCAGCAGCGGGCTATTTGGTATCCGGGAAAAGCCGATTGCTGTCGTGTTATAATGCAGAAAATAGCTGTAACCGATGAGACTATGAGAAAATGCGTAACAGTGTGCTGTGGTTATGGTTCAAAAGAAAAGCGATAGGAGTGATCCGACGACATGCGATTGGATAAATTTTTAGCAGATATGGCTTTGGGCAGCCGCAAAGAGGTCAAAACTTTTATCAAAAAGGGTTTGGTGACAGTCAATGGAACCCTGGTCAAATCCGACAAAACTCAAGTGGAGGAAAACAAAGACGACATTCGCTTTGACGGCGAACCGGTGATCTACCAGAAATATTTCTACTATATGATGAATAAACCGGTTGGCGTGATTTCGGCGACGGTGGATGATTATGAAGAGACGGTAGTGGATCTTTTGGCAGATGAAGACTACCGAGAAGATCTTTTTCCGGTGGGGCGCTTGGACAAAGATACGGAAGGCTTTATGCTATTAGCCAATGACGGCGCGCTGGCCCACCGCCTGTTGTCACCCAAAAAACATGTAGACAAAGAATACTATGCAAAAGTTGACGGCATTATGACAGCAGAAGATGTAACAAAATTTGCCGCCGGACTGACGATTGACGGTGGAGAAAAAACACTACCGGCAGAGTTAACCATTTTATCGGTAGATCAAGAGGCAGCAACTAGTGACATCCGACTGATTCTTCATGAGGGCAAATTCCATCAGGTGAAGCGCATGGTAGCAGCCGTCGGTAAAGAAGTAACTTATCTAAAACGCCTGCGTATCGGAAAATTGGCGTTGGATCCCGCACTGGAACTGGGGGACTATCGACCCTTGACCGCAATCGAAATCACCGCTTTGGAGGACCGCTCATGACCGTCAATGTAGAAGCTTATTTTAAAGAAGTCGATGAAATGCCCTGGGGAAAATTATTTTACCGGCTATTGTGGCAACAGTTGGATCAAGCCGACCTCGGCGCAGTAGAACCGCTGAAGGTACTAGACTTTGGTGCCGGTTTTTGTAAAACGGCTGCGTATCTAGCAGCAGCTGGACATCAAGTGACCGCTTATGAACCCAACCGTGAAATCGCCGCTCATCGCTATCAAACGGCTAACTACCGATTTCTCAGCGGTGATTTTGCTGAGGTGAAAATTCCGCTGCAGCATGAACAATATGATCTGATCTTACTCCATAACGTGTTGGAGTATGTGGAGGATCGCAACGAAATATTGGACTTTTTGTGGAGCTTGTTAGTTCCTGGCGGCCGTTTTTCGCTTGTGAAGCACAACCCCCGTGGCCGTATTATGGTTAACGCGGTGTTGCGGGATGATCCGGCCCAAGCTTTGGCTGAGCTGCAAGGAAAAGCCGGTCAGTCTGTGAATTTCGGAAAAGTCATAGACTATACCAACGAGTGGCTGCTGGACTGGCTGGATGAAAAAGATACTGCGGTTACTGGCGATTATGGGATTCGGATGTTTTATGGACTCTCCCAAAATTCGGAAATCAAATTCACGGAAGACTGGCAGGAAAACATGTTTCGACTGGAAAGTGAGTGTCAAACAGATGCGATTTTTAAAAAGATTGCCATGTTCCGACACTTTTTGTGGATAAAATAAATACGTGTGTTGGCTACACAAAAAATAGCTAAATAAGATCAGCGACTTTTTTCTCCAAGTTGCCGATCTTATTTTGTAGGAGCTGCCATTTTCAACAAAGAAATTCTTAAACACTCTTTAGAAAAAATTTTAGCTTTTGCAACATTCCCGTATTTTTGCAAAATCACTGTAACTTTTGTCGTTTGAAAACCGCTTTTGGCGAAATTTGATATGTAACTGTAAGGCTCTCGTCATCCGCTTCATGATTTCCCGTGCTAAATTGTTCCTACGAAAAAAATAGGAAACGGGGACATTTTTTGAAATTTAAGAAGACAGTATTCATGACACTGGCAACAGCCGCAGCTTTGATGACGACACCAGTATTTGCCTCTGAAACGACAAATAAAATCGCCGATACTAAGAACACTATCACAAAGACTGAAGCAGTTTTAAAAGATAATAAAAATCAGACAGAGGACTTGTCAAAGCGCATAGAACAACAAGCAGCCAATGTTTCAACAACGAAGCAGCGCTCACAAGCAGCCTCTGAAGCTACAAAACAGGCAGCGAAGGAATTGGCGGAGGCCCAAAAGCTGTTAAATACAGCCAATGCGGTCTATCAAACTGCCAACGTCAATTCAGCCGACTATGCGTTAACAACTGCCCGCAAAAAAGAGCTGGAAGAAACTGTACAAGAACTGAATGTACAGCTGGCAGAAAAACGAACGAATGAAGCCGCTAGCCGTACTGCCAGCAATCGCGCCGAAAAGAGCTTCAAAGAGCTGACTGAAAAACAAGAAGACCTGATTGAAAAGACAACAGCCGACCAAAAGAAACTCACCACTAAACAAGAGGAATTGAAAAAATTAGAAGCGCAAAAGCAGCAAGAGGAAAAAGCTGCTGCCGAAAAAGCGAAGCAAGAAGAAGCCGCTGCTTTAAAGGCGGCCGCTGAAGCTGCTGCAAATCAACCACGAGGAATCGATCACTCAGACTCAGGGAATGCTTATTCTTGGGGACAATGTACGTGGTATGTTAAAACGGTGGCGCCTTGGGTAGGCACTTATTGGGGCAATGGGGCTGACTGGGGTTACTCAGCTGCTGCCGATGGCTACCGTGTGGATAGCTCGCCAGAAGCCGGTGCCGTCGTCGTATTCGCCGCCGGACAGCAAGGCGCAAGCGCGCAGTATGGTCATGTGGGCTATGTGGAATCCGTCAACAGTGATGGCACATTTACCTTTTCACAAGGCGGAATGGGCTTTGCTTCGCCCGCGGGTCCTAATTATCAGACGTTAAGCGCAGCAGGTTTGCAGTTTATTCATAAGAACTAATGGTAAGAAATAGCTGATGTTCACTCTTAGTTCAGAAAAATAATAAATCTTATCCTACCGACTTTGCTGAATCCTGCAAGTCGGTAGTTTTTTGTTTAGCAAAAAGAAAGCGCGACTCTCTGACTTGAATTTACTTGACGGCGTGCTTCTGTGGGCGTAAGATGAACTTGTATTCTATATGATATCAAAATGATATCAAATGATGGAGGGCTGAAAAATGGAAAATGAAAAAGTGGTAGTAAAAGAAGCGACCCAAGAAGTTATTTTGAAAGCCAAGAAAGGCATGCCGATTCTAATCTTAAATCTCTTGGGAATCCTCGCGTCTATCGTGCTATTTGTCTGGGGGATTATTTCACTTGAAGATACAGGCGGGGCCTTTGGTGGTATCTTGATGGGTATTGCGATTTTTTATTGGGCATTGCCTGTATGGTTACTGTTTGCCGGATTGAAAATCGTTCATCCGAATGAAGCGCTGGTGATGACCCTATTTGGGAAATATGTCGGTACGTTGAAAGGCGCTGGCTTTTATTTCGTCAATCCTTTCATGATGGCAGTGGCCGTCCCTAAATCAGGAAACAGTGACGTACCGGCAACAGAAGACTCTGAAAGTCTAGCGGGCGTGGCTAAAACAGCAGCTGCCGGACTGGCTAAAAAGCGTCTCTCATTGAAAACCATGGCTCTGAGCAACAACAAACAAAAAATTAATGATAAATTGGGTAACCCGATCATTATTGGAATTGTCGTTATCTGGCGAGTGAAGGATACAGCTAAAGCCATGTTCGATGTCGACAATTACATGGATTACCTGTCCATTCAATCGGATTCAGCACTACGAAATATCGTGCGGCTGTATCCATATGATGCCACCGACGATGAGGATGCCAACGAAAAAAGTCTGCGGGGTTCCAGTCTGGAAGTCAGCCGAAAACTGGCCGAAGAAATCCAAAGTAAGGTGAATGTCGCCGGTATCGAAATCATCGAAGCCAAGATCACCCATCTGGCTTATGCGCCAGAAATCGCAGCAGCAATGTTGCAACGGCAACAGGCTTCTGCTATCGTGGATGCGCGCCAGCTGATTGTAGAAGGTGCGGTCGGAATGGTAGAAATGGCCATCGAAAAACTGAACGAGCACAGCGTTGTCGATCTGGATGAAGAGCGCAAAGCTGCCATGGTCAGCAATCTGATGGTGGTTCTGTGTGGCAATCGGGATGCACAACCAGTGGTCAACAGCGGCTCCTTGTATTAAAATGAAGAGATGACTGAAAAACTCGAGGGCTTCTGAATGTACCACTGAAACCCATTTGCGAGCATTTATTGTCGGAAGCCAGTAAGCAGAACACAGCATCTTGTGAAGTATTTGTAATATTGATAGTGCTGTAACGAAGGCATTGGCTGTTGTCAGCCTTCTAAAAGAGACGTGAGAGCTGTGAAAATGAGTCGGAAAGAGGGGCAGATGACTATGACAGAAAAACCAAAAAAACCGAAAAAACAGCTGCCCCTTCGACTTTCCGGCGAGTTATATGAAGAATTGGCCGGGTGGGCGGAAGATGAGTTTCGTAGTATCAACGGCCAGATTGAGTATCTGTTGACCGAAGCGGTAAAAAAACGTAAAAAAGGAACAAAAGACAACTGACAAGCCAGCTGTAACGATCACTATCGTTGCGACTGGCTTGTTTTTTTGTGGGGATTTCCAGCGATATTCTTGCGGAATAAAAAAAGATCAGCGGCAGATAACACATTGCTGCTGATCTTTTTTTATTTTATCTCTACAAAGCATGTCTAACAGCCAATTGAAGGGCAACTATTATTTACTCAACGAAAATGGATAATCTGCTTTACTGTAGGTTTTCACTGCCGGTACCAAACCTAAACGGTATTGGATTTCGCCACCAGTCAGCAAATCCTCATGGGTGAAGAACATTTCACTGTGTTCGCTGTGGTTGCGCAATACGTCTTGTAGGAACAGGTGTTGCGGCTGATTGTGACCGGCGTCGATTGTCAGAAGTCGGCCGTTTGCCAAATGAATTGTGGCAGTTTCTACTAATGGCATACCGATTACGTACTCACCGGCACCTGACGTCACCGGATAAAAACCAAGGCTATTGAAGATGTACCAAGCAGCCATCGTGCCGTTGTCTTCATCGCCCGGGTAGCCGTTAAAGCCAGTATTGAAGCATTCTTGCAAGGTTTGTTTGATTAATGGCTGTGTCATTTGTGGTTTGCCGATGTAGCTGGCTAGATATGGATAATGGAAGCTTGGTTGATTGGAGATGGCAAATTGACCAAATTCGATGGCGGCCATTTCGCTCATTTCATGGATTTCAAAACCGTAGCCCATCACTTCATAGGCCGGTTCCTGATTGAAAAGCTCTACCAGTTTGGCTTCGAAAGGATCGTTACCGCCATGAGCAGTGATCAACCCTTGGAAATCTTGGAAGACCGAGAAACTGGTTTGCCAAGCGCTGCCTTCTGCGTAGTCTTTCCCCCAACGAGTTGGTAGGAAGTCTTCGCGGAAGTTGCCTTGTTTGTCTTTTGCCCGCATAAAACCAGTCTCTGGATCAAAAATATTGTGGTAATTCAACGCTTGTTTTTGATAGAAGGCTGCGGTCTCGCTGTCGCCGATGACTTCTGCCACCCGGCTGATACAATAATCGCTATACGCGTAATCCAAGGTGTGGTTTACGGATTCGTGATGATCCAATGGTACATAGCCATAGTGCAGGTAATCTGCGGTTCCTTGGCGGCCATAATTGGGATTGTCGCTTTGGATTGTCGCTGATTTTTTCATTGCTTCCAATAATTCGGGCATTAAATCTAGCCGAATACCTTTGGCAGCGGCGTCAGCGATAACTCCATCAATCAGCGTACCAGGCATCAATCCTCGTTCATCTGGTGACAACCATTTTGGCAAAAAGCCGGCATCTCGATAACTGTTCAAAAAACCTTCTAGCATTTCCCCGAGTTTGTCTTGAGCAATCAGGGTGTACAGTGGATAAACCGTTCGGAAAGTATCCCAGAAGCCGTTGTTCGTGTAAAGGACACCGGCTTTAACGCTGCGGCTGAGGGTATCGTAGTGGACGGGCATTGCTTGGTCATCTAGTTCATAAAAGGTTTGTGGGAACAAAAAGCAACGATAAAAGTTATGATAAAAAGTTTCCCGATGCTTGGAATCGTGAGTTGTGATTTTGATTCGTTCCAAGTAGTTGCGCCATTGTTTGCGACTGGCAGTCAGCAGTTCCTCTGGAGTACCATTGACGTCTTGTTTCAGATTGCGACGGGCAAAGGTAAGGTCAATAAATGACGTTCCCAGTTTAGCAGTCAAATGATCAGCTGCGGCGAAATCAAAGCGGATCAAGCCATCTTCACCGGTAATGGTTTCAAGGGCATTACTCAGCGGTGCATCGAATTCCAGCGCAAAATACATTTTAAAATCGGGATCTTCACAGCCGGAAAAGTTGATTAGCCAGCCTTCTGCATGGTGTGTATCGGTGATGGTGAGTTCAAATCGTCCTGGCAGTTGCAGCAAAAGGCCGTTGTCTTTTTGCCGGTAGTCCACGTCCAGTATTGCGCCATACATAGTAGGAATCAAGCGGGAAAAAGCTTGGTAGCGCAATTGCGTAACCGCCAGTTGGGAAGGTTCAAAGATTGCCTCTTCCGGACGATAGGAGCTTTGGGCAGCAAACAGGCTCATTTCTGTTAATGGACCGCTGACTGGAGCCAGCAGCAGATGACTGTAATCGCCCATCCAAGGACTTGGTTGATGGGTCAGCCGGTAACCTTGGAAAGTCCGGTCTTCCGGATGAAACCACCAACTGCCTTTTTGATCGGTCGTCTGAGGTGCAAAGTAGTTCATACCAAAGGGAACTCCGGTATAAGGCAAACAGTTGCCGTGAGAAAAGCTGTGTTGGTTGGCGGTACCAAAACGAGTGTCAATCATTTGTGGATGCATGGTCAATCTCCTTTGTGTGCGTCTTTTAAAATCGCGCAGTGTAATAGATTAAGATATAGTTTTGCAAACAGCCAAAAAAGCGGCTGCATTATGTCAGGATCAAATTAGTTAGCTGTTTCTTAAAAAAGGGGAAGTCGAGTATTTTTCCGTTTTACATCAGTCAGTGGCAAGTCATATACCAGTTTTTTCTTTAGAAAGTACAAAAATCTATCCAAAGACTTCAGTGAGGGCAGATCTGACAATTATCGTGTAGAGTCAGTGGATTTGGCGCGTTGAACGGCGTTTTACCAAGGTGACTGGAATCAATGCGTCAGTGGGAATCGCATTTTGTTGCAGTTGTTCCAACAAAGCACGGCCCGCCGTTGCTCCCAGCTCTTTGAAGTTCTGGGCAACAGTGGTCAGCGGCGGATCTACCAATGCAGCTGCCTGAATGTCGTCAAATCCGATAATGGAGTAATCATCTGGAACGGTTTTACCAGCTTGTCGAATCTGACGCATCGCATCAATGGCCACTAAGTCGTTTTCACAGATCAATGCTGTGATTTCCGGGTGAGCGGCTAAGTAGCGGGTCAGCATTTTGGCATTGGCGGTCTGGTCGTCCATTGATGTGTGGAAGCTCAGACCAGCCTCTTTTAATTCCTGAATATAGCCCAAGTAACGTTGCCGGACGGATTGGGGGTGCTGAACATCCCAAAACAGATAAGCAATGTGGCGATGCCCTTCTGCAATCAGCGCTTTGGTGGCTTGGCGTCCGCCATCCACGTTGTCGGACAAGACCGCAGGATAAGGTAGATCATAGAGCTTTTTATCCAATAAAATCACTGGAAACTGACTGAGGGAAAGTTCCAATAAGAGATCAAGGTATTGATCGATATCGTTGACGTAATAAATCATGCCGTCAAATTCCGCCATGACTTCGGCGGCAGTTTTGTTGGCCAAAAAGTCAAGGGCTACCATCATCACATCAGTGTGGTTTTCCGCCATGACCGGTGCCAAGCCTTCATTAAAGTTGCCTACTGACAAGTCGTTGACAAAGGGTAAAACGAAAAGAATTCGTTTGGGTTTGTCGTTAGCAGCTGTCGAAGTGCTGTTCTCAGAAGTGTGCGCGGCTTTGACAAAACTGCCCTTGCCTCGCACCCGATAAATCAGTCCGTCTTGTTCCAATTCTGTTAAGGCTCGTTTTGAAGTGATCCGAGAAACACTATAACTTTCGGAAAGTTCTTTTTCAGTGGGGAGTTTGGCCCCGGCGGTCAGCTGACCATTTAGGATCTGTTGTTTGAGATCAGTTAAGATCTTCATATATAATGGCAAACTCACTGGCAGGCTCCTTTCTTAAATGATATATCATATTTGTATAATAGCATAGTTCGCCAGAAAAAAATCATTAGAAATTCATTTGAAAGCGTGGACAAACCCGCTGAACCTGTTATAATCACCTTGTATTGATATATCAAATTAGCGAAGGAGCAAAATAATGGCTTATAAAGACATACCAACATCAGTTCAAAAATTCATGGATGACATTACAGCAAAATGTGGGGAAAACCATGCTGACTGGGCAGTGAACTTCAACGCGGCCTTTGCGAATACACTGTTGACTACTGTTAAACGGCACGAAGACGGCACGACTTTCCTTTTGACCGGTGATATTCCGGCAATGTGGTTGCGGGATTCCACTGCACAAGTTCGTCCGTATCTGGTGATTGCTAAAGAAGACGAAGACTTGGCGGCGATGATTTCCGGTCTGGTAAAAAAACAGTTCTTCTATATCAACATCGACCCATACGCGAATGCCTTTAACGAAGAAGACAATGGTGCCGGCCATCAAGATGACCACACAGAAATGAACGGCTGGATCTGGGAACGCAAATACGAAATTGACTCTTTATGCTACCCGGTTCAATTGGCTTACCTGCTTTATAAAAATACAGGTCGCACAGATCAATTCAATGAAGATTTCGTCAACGGTGTGAAAAAGATTCTGCAGGTCTTTGAAACGGAACAAGATCACAATCAATCACCTTATAATTTTGTTCGCGATACTTGGCGGGAAGAAGATACCTTGATCAATGAGGGACGTGGCGCAGCCGTGGCTCCTTGTGGTATGACTTGGTCAGGCTTCCGTCCTTCTGATGACCGCTGTATCTATGGCTATTTGGTTCCTTCCAATATGTTTGCTGTCGTTGCTTTAGGCTACATTGAAGAAATCTTCAGCGGTGTGTTGTCTGATGAAGAAATCGTTGCCCAAGCTGGCAAGCTGAAAACTGAGATTGAAGCGGGTATTCAAGCCCACGGCCGCACGAAAAATGCTGCGGGCGAAGATATTTATGCTTACGAAGTCGACGGCATGGGCAATGCTACGATTCAAGACGACAGCAACGTACCAAACTTGATTTCCGCTCCCTATTTGGGCTACGGAGATATCCATGACGAACGCTATCTGCGGACTCGTAAAACGCTATTAAGTAAAGAAAATCCTTTCTATTATGAAGGAGAATTCGCTAAAGGCATCGGTTCTTCCCACACACCGGAAAACTATGTTTGGCCGATTGCTATGGCGATGGAAGGCATGACTACCGACGACAAGGCAGAAAAAGAACGCATCTTGAACCAGTTGGTAGCTACTGATGCCGGAACACATTTGATGCATGAAGGTTTTGATGTGGACAATCCTGATAATTACACACGGGAATGGTTCTCTTGGGCCAACATGATGTTCTGTGAACTGGTGATGGATTACTTCGACATCCGCGTAGAAAAATAGACAAGTGAACTAGGATAGCTGCTCTGGGCCTTTTTACGAAAGCTTCGGGGTAGCTGCCGCTGATAATGAATGAACAAGACAAGATAAGGGGAAAAGAGCAATGACTAAGAAAAAAGTTTTCATCATCTCCCACAGTCACTGGGATCGGGAATGGTATATGGCTTACGAACAGCATCATATGCGTTTGGTCGAACTGATGGATGATCTGTTGGAACTCTTTGAAACAGATCCAAATTTCCACAGCTTCCATCTGGATGGACAAACCATCATTTTAGACGACTATCTGCAAGTTCGTCCTGAAAAACGGGCAGCTGTCCAAAAAGCAATTGACGAAGGCAAATTGCAAATTGGCCCATTCTACATTTTGCAGGATGATTTTTTGACCAGCTCAGAATCCAACACCCGCAACATGTTGATCGGCATGCAAGAATCCAAAAAATGGGGCACACCGGTAGCATTAGGCTACTTCCCAGATACCTTCGGAAATATGGGGCAAACACCACAAATGATGTTACAAGCCAATTTGAAGGCGGCGGCATACGGTCGTGGTGTGAAGCCAATCGGATTTGATAATGAAGTCTTGGAAGATGATAAGTTCACTTCACAATATTCTGAGATGAATTGGGAAGGCCCTGACAAGAGCCAGATCTTTGGCCTGTTGTTTGCCAACTGGTATTCAAACGGCAACGAAATTCCTGCTGAAGAAGAAGCGGCGAAAAAATTCTGGAACCAAAAATTGGCGGATGCTGAAAAATTTGCATCTACCGGTAATCTGTTGATGATGAACGGGGTGGACCACCAACCGGTTCAAAAAGATGTGACCAAAGCGATTGCATTGGCTAACCAATTGTTCCCAGACTATGAATTTGTCCACTCCAGCTTTATGGAATACTTGGATGCAGTAGAAAATGATCTGCCAGAGGATTTGGGAACGATGTATGGCGAATTAACCAGCCAAGAAACAGATGGTTGGTATACATTGGCTAATACGGCATCTTCTCGTGTGTATTTGAAACAATGGAATACCCGGGTTTCCCGCCAATTGGAAAATATTGCAGAACCATTAGCTACAATGGCTTATGAAGTGACGGGAACTTACCCTCATGATCAATTGGACTATGCTTGGAAAACCTTGATGCAAAACCATCCTCATGACAGTATCTGCGGCTGTTCTGTCGATGAAGTTCACCGGGAAATGATGCCTCGTTTTGAAAAAGCAAACGAAGTCGGTAAATATGTTGCAGACGAAGCGGCAGCGCAATTAACTGCTGCAATTGATACAAGCGCTTTTCCTGAAGGCAGCAAACCATTTGTCGTCTTCAATACAGGGGGCACTGTCCGCAGTGGCTTGGCTACTTTGGAAGTCGAATTGGAGCGCAAGACCTTTGCTGAAGGCGTACCAGGACGTTTGTACAAAGCCTTGAAAGAACTGGCACCGAAAACTTACCATGTAGTCAATCAAAAAGGGGAAGTCGTTGCAGCTGAAATCAGTGCGGAAGACGTTCATTTTGATTATGATCTGCCAAAAGATCGTTTCCGGATTCCTTATATGGAACGCTTCGTGAATGTGGCGGTTGAAGTCAGTGAGTTGGCGCCTTTTAGCTGGGAAACTTTTGCATTGGTAGAAGGACCGGCTCGGACTGCGGGGGATGCTTTGGTGAAAGCTGACGGCCGTATCCTGGAAAATGAATTTGTCAAAGCTGAGATCAAAGCAGATGGTTCCTTGTCTGTACTGGACAAAAAGCTGGCTCGTCAGTTGGACGGCTTGTTGGTCTTTGAAAATATCGGGGATATCGCGAATGAGTATATTTTTAAAGCGCCAGAAGGGGACAAAGCACTGTTGTCAACTGATTTTCCTCACACGGTAGAGATTGTGGAAAACAGTGACCTGCGGGGTGTAGTTCGTTTGAGCAGCCAAATGATGATTCCAGCGTCAGCTGATCACCTGTTGGAAGAAGAACAAAAGGCTGTCATTGATTTCCGTTTCCGTAAAGCAGGCCGATCTGAACAACTGATTCCTTTCACTATCGAAACACTGATCACAATTGATCGTCAAAATGCTGATGTGCAGTTTGAAACAACAGTGGACAATCAAGCCAAAGACCATCGCCTGCGGGCCTTGTTCCCAACGACTTTAGCTGTCAATACCCATGAAGCTGACAGCATTTTTGAAGCGGTGACTCGACCAAACAAAGTATCTTCCCACTGGCAAAACCCAACCAATCCGCAGCATCAACACGCATTTGTCAATTTGCACGATGACAATTTCGGTGTGACAGTGAACAACTATGGATTGAATGAATATGAAATCGTAGAGGATACCATTGCCTTGACACTGTTGCGTTGTACGGGTGAATTAGGTGACTGGGGTTGGTTTGCGACACCAGAAGCGCAGTGCTTGGGTCGCCATACGTTCAATTACGGGATTGCATTCCACGGTGCTCCTGAGACTCGTTACGAAACTTACAAGCGGGCACAAGCCTTGCAAGTACCGCTAACTGCCCGACAAACTGGCCGCCACGAAGGTCAGCTGCCAGCGGTTAAAACCTATGTGGCTGTTGAAGGAGCAACTTTTGCGATTACTGCTTTGAAACGTCGCCGGGAAGATGAGATTGCAGTTTTGCGAGGCTACAATCTGGCGGCTGAAACGACACCGATTTCTGTCAAGAAGGATGGTGCCAAAGAGTTGCATCTGTTAAACTTACTGGAGGAAGAACAAGCAGACACCGTTCTTGATGTTTTGAATCCTTACGAAATCCGGACAGTCGGTATCGTAGAATAAAAAACGGTGCTGTCTGCTGTCTCAGTGGGTTGGAAATTTTTCCAGCGGCGGAGCTTTGCGGGCAGCACGGCTTTGTTTTGTTCGACCGGCAGTACAATCAGGATCTGCCGACTACCAAATGAAAGCGAGCGTGAAACGTGATGACTTATTACGGCGGTATCGAAGCTGGCGGGACGAAATTCGTCTTGGCGGTTAGTGATGAAAACTTCAACATTGTGGAAAGAACGAGTATTCCCACCACGACACCAGAAGAAACACTGGAAAATGTCTTTGCCTTTTTTGATCAATTTGAGATTGCGGCAATGGGGATCGGCTCATTCGGTCCTATCGGCATTGATCCTAAAAAGGACAGCTATGGCTATGTCTTGGCAACACCGAAAAAAGGCTGGGCACAATATGATTTTCTCGGCAATATGAAAGAGCATTATCCGACGATTCCTTTTGCTTGGACTACCGACGTGAATGCAGCGGCATACGGTGAACTGAAAAAAGGTGCGGCGCAAGGAAAGAGCAGCTGTCTGTATCTGACAGTCGGCACGGGGATTGGCGGCGGAGTCGTCATTGACGGCAAAGTATTCTCTGGCATCTCACATCCAGAAACCGGGCATATCCATGTCAAACGCCACCCTGACGATCGCTACGAAGGCACGTGTCCTTTCCACAAAGACTGTCTGGAAGGCTTAGCAGCAGGCCCGTCATTGGAAGCGCGTACGGGAATCAAAGGCCAGGATTTGCCGGAAGACCATCCAATCTGGGATATTCAAGCCTATTATATCGGTCAGGCATTGATGACCTATGCATTAACATTTGGTCCTGAAATCATGATTTTGGGTGGCGGCGTAATGAATCAAGACCACCTGCTGTTGAAGATTCGTCAACAGTTTGTCAATCAGATGAACGGCTACATGGAAACTCCGGAAGCCAGTGAATATATCGTTCGTTGGGCATTGCCTAATGAAAGTGGCATTACCGGCTGTTTATTGCTGGCAGCAGACGCATTGGCAGAACAATAATAAATAAAGAAGACCCACAGAGTTTGCGGCATGTCCAGCACTCTGTGGGTCTTTTGCTATTTTAAGGGATTGTCCTGCAGGCGTTTTTGCGAGGGAAATATTGAGGGAAACTTCCAAAAGGCATTTTTTTCAGCGCTATCAGCTACTGAGAAGTTTGCATTATAATAAAGAGAAGACACTTCCATAAAAAAACTGTGGAAGTGCCTTCTCTTTTACTTGTTAAAAATTTCAAATACAGACTTTCCTTGCTTTCATCACGCTTAAGTCAGCGTCATTCACTTCTCTTTGTAAATAGGGCTAGTTTTCTTGCAGAAACTTATATACAACAACTATCGCACGTCTTTTTGGTGGAGCTTCTTTGTTTAATCGATTGAAATGTCCGCCGGTTACCATTTAAAAATGATTTGTGTCACAGCGCTTGTTGTAGCGTTATGGTCGCTCGCTGAAGCCACGGGTTGTCATTGATGGCTAGCTAAAAGTGGCCGCTGGTAGAATTCTTGCCGGCAGAAAGATTCGCAATTTTAGCGATTCAGACACCACCTGTCAAAAAGACCCGGTGCTCACCATAATCCAGGAGCTGCTGTCAATTCAAGCCTTTGCTCGGTGAAAGGATGTTTCAAAATGAGTTGGTACGCATGCAGCTGCAGACGATCACCAGATTGTCGCCGATTATACAGCGGATCCCCGACGATAGGATGGCCGATTGAGGCAAGGTGAACACGAATTTGATGGGTACGACCGGTATCAAGTACACAGAAGATCCGGCTCTCTTTTTGCGTATGGGCAGAGACGTTAATGTGGGTGACTGCCACTTGTCCACCGCGTTCATCAATGACCCGTTTCCGGCGATCATGGCGATCACGGCCGATTTTCTTGGTGATGGTCAAATCTTTTGTAATAGGACCTTCCACTACGGCTTGATAGCGACGGTAAATCTGTTTTTCTTCCAAGAGTCGCCCTAAGATAGGTAAGACTAACGGGTTTTTAGCAAAAAGAATCGCACCGGACGTTTCTTTATCTAGCCGATGGACGACATAGGGTTGTTGATCTTTTTGCTTCAAATAAGCTGCCAGGTCGTTGAAAAGGGTCCCTGTTTCTTTCGGCTGATTGGGATGAGTCTTGATGCCGGCGGGCTTATCCACAACAATCAGGTGATCATCTTCATAAAGTGGGCGAATCGCTGCCGCGTTTCCGGCTACCACCGGCTGATAGTTATAGTCACCTTCTTCTAAACGTAGTGTAATGCGGTCGCCGGGGCCAACTTCCTGATGAAACAGTGCGGCTTCACCGTTGATCTGAACATTTTTTCGGACGCGCAGGAAATGCCGGACTTTCCGGGGAACAAGCCACTGAGATTCCAATAGTTCCCGCAGCGTAAGTACAGGTTGGGTAGTGGGCAAATCGATGGTATATTCCATAAAGGTTCCTTCCTTGTATTTTTCTTTAGCAAAAGTATAGCATTTTTAACAGTTATTTAAGAAAAAAGTGACACTTTTACGGCTTTTCAATGCTAAAATAGCGGCTATGAGTACATTTGGCTCCTATCAAAATCGTCACCAGGAGCACTATCAGACCAAAGTCCTATGTTGGGAACAAAAAATCGTGCTACACTTTGATTTGGCAACATATCAGCCATTATTCTAACGCAATTTCAAGTTGCCGCAAAGCCCTCGTCCGATTTTGTAACTCAGAGACAAGGAATTATTTTGAATCCTCTGAGGAAAACCATTTTTAGCAAAGATCGGTCTAATAAGGGAATATTACCGAGAAAGGAAGCAAATCCATGGATTTTAACCAAATATGGACCAAGATCAAAGGTGCACTGGCGCATTTCTGGCAGTGGCTAAAACCTTATCTGGTTCGTTTTCACCGAGCTCGAAAGCGAGTCTGGAAACAGTACCATGTCAATAAGATCTTACTTTTGTTTATGCTATTGGCATTTTTGATTACCTCCAGCTATCTTTTTTATCTGTCTAAGCAAGTAGACGTGGGTAGTCTGGAAGAAAGTATGAAAACTTCTACGGTAGTGTACGACAATAAAGATGAGGAAGCCGGCAAGTTGCTATCACAAAAAGGGACTTATGTTTCCTTGGACAAGATTTCGCCCCTCATCAGAGACGCTGTAATTTCAACAGAAGACCGTAGTTTTTACGATCATCGAGGCTTTGATATCAAGGGGATTGCCCGTGCAGCTTTGCGTGTCCTGAAAAATGGGGATACTTCCGGTGGAGGTGGTTCCACTATTACCCAACAGTTGGCAAAAAATGCCTACCTCAACCTCGATCAGACTTTTAGCCGCAAAGCCAAGGAGCTGTTTTTGGCTATTGAGATCGAAAAAAAATACTCAAAAGACCAGATTTTAGAAATGTATCTAAACAATTCCTACATGGGTAACGGGGTGTGGGGGATGCAAGATGCGGCATTGAAATATTTCGGTGTCAACGCTTCTGATGTGAATCTCACACAGGCAGCGACACTGGCGGGAATGCTGAAAGGACCGAACATCTATAACCCGATTGACAGTGTCGAGTGGGCGAATAAACGTCGAAATACAGTGCTTTCGGTGATGGCGGATAATGGGAAAATCACCAGCGAACAGGAAAAACAAGCAGCTGCTGCCAATATTGGCGACTATGTTTCTGATGGGTACTCTCAGTCGGATAAAGGCTATAAATACCCATTTTACTATGATGCTTTAATTGACGAGGCGGTCAATGACTATGGTCTGGAAGAAGCTGATATTTTGAATAAGGGGTATAAAATTTATACCTCGCTGGACCAAAATATGCAGTCGGCCATGGAAAACACCTATGCACAAGATTACGTCTTTCCAGATCCCGAAACGGCTGATGGGGAACGGCCACAGTCAGCGACGATTGCTATCGATCCTAATAGCGGCGGCGTTCAGGCATTAGTCGGTCGTCGGGGGGAACATGTTTATCGCGGGTTTAACTTTGCGACACAAATGCGCCGCTCACCAGGGTCTACTATTAAGCCATTGGGTGTTTATACGCCAGCTTTAGAAGCCGGCTATGAGCCTGCTGATCTGCTCAAAGACCAGAAGCTGGACTTTTACGATGTGAAAAACTACAGCGGCACCTATTCTGAATCCGGTGAGGTTCCGATGTATCAAGCTGTTGCTAACAGTCTGAATGTACCGGCAGTTTGGCTGCTCCACGAAATTGGTCTGGACAAAGGGTTCAAAAAGACCAAAGAATTCGGTCTTTCATTGAGTGAAAAAGACAAGTATTGGGGGGGCGTTGGTCTAGGCGGTCTGGAAAAAGGGGAATCACCGATGACCATGGCCGCGGCCTATGCTGTATTTGCCAATGGGGGCACTTACTACAAGCCCCATCTAATCCGTAAAATTGTGGATTCAAAAGGCGCTGTAATCGTAGACAACACGACTAACGGCAAGCGAATCATCTCTCAAGAAACCTCTAATCAGATGACCAGCATGTTGCTGGGTACCTTCTCCAACGGGAGTGCCGCCGCGGCCAATCCCGGCTACACAATGGCTGGTAAGACCGGTACTACCGAAACCAATTTCGATGCACAATTGGTCAACGATCAATGGATTATTGGTTACACGCCAAATGTGGTAATTGCCAGCTGGTACGGATTTGAAAAAACCAGCAAGGATCATTACCTTACCAGTGCTGCAGGTCAAGGGGTGGGACAAGTCTTCCGGAATGTTGCAGCCAATGTGCTCCCTTATGTGAAGGAAGGCGCCTTTCCAGTTGTTGATGCCTATCAGACTGAAGGCAAAGTCGTCAAGACAGAGGACTACCAAGAGTACAAAGAAGAACAGGAAAAACCAGATTGGCAAAAACAAGTGGAAGACTTCGGCGAAAAAGCCGTAGATGGCATTTCTGATTTCGGACACAAGCTCAAAGAAGGCACCAAAGAGCTTTTCGGGGGGCTTTGGGACAAAATAAATGGACGCTAGAGTTAAGCAATCACTTAGCTAAAAATAACGAAAAAGGTCGCTCTCATGGAATATTCGAGGGGCGGCTTTTTTTGTTATCTTATGACTTTGAATTCGAATCTGTAGCAGAGGTATCTCCGGAAATATTTTTCCCGGTTGTCTTTTTCGGTCGAGGGCCGTGCTTTTTGGAAATGTTAAGCAAGCGGGCATGGGCCTGCTGAACATTTTGCCGTGTACGGTCTTGACTGGAGGAGAGTTCTTCTTGGTATTTTTTCTTAGCATTCTGGAGCTGACTATTCAACTTTTTAATCGTTTTTGGATCAGTTTCTTGCTGCAGTGCAGTTTCCAGTTCCGTCATCTCAGTTTGAATCGGCTGCAGATGACGCCAGAGCCGTTGTTGTTCCTGATCCTGTCGCTTTTTGAAGCGCTCTTGCGTTGCTGACAGTTTGTGGTCGATGGCCTCTTGTTCGTCATCCAGACGTTGAAGTTGCGTTTTTAGTGCGGCAATCTCATTTTCGTCGGTAGCTGATTTCAAACGCTGAGTCAGATGTTCTTGCTCGCTAGTCAAGCGTTGTTGCCATTTGCGGTCAAAACTTTGCCACCAATCCGGTCGTTCACCCTGTTGTTGCGACGGATCATCTTCAGCACCATCACCGCGACCGGCTAAAGCTGTCCGCAACAAGGTTCCGTATTTCTGCCAGTTGTTTTGCCAAACTTGGTGAGGGTCCTCTTGATAAAACTCCCGTTGATCGGTGCCCATTTGCTGCAAAAATTCGGTTTCTTCGTGATCCACAGCATTCTGAAGGAAATCCAGTACCGGCAAAATCATATAGACGATGAGACTGAATCGAGGAAAGAATAGTCCAACAATCAGCAGCAAGATTCGCGAGGCGATTAAGGCGATTCCTCGCCGGCGGACGTTGTCAATTTCCTCTTTTGGTGTTTGTTTCTCCTGGACAGCTTGTTTAGTCAATGTATTCAGCAATAATTCAGTCAAGAAGACCACAAACAGTGTTAAGACCCCGTACATCATCAGTGTAGATTGTGAAGTTTCTTCAATCAAAACGTCAGTCGCTTTGGGAACCAACGACAAGAGGAACAACGACATCAAATAAATTACCAAGTCTTTGTTGGTAACCTCGGTTACTTTGTTAAAACGCTGCGCTGTCTGGAACCAGATATTAGCTACAAAACAAAAGCTGATAAAATAGATTCCAATCGTCATGAACAGTGGGGCTAACTGGATGTGACCATTGACGACTTTGACTGGAAACTCAACCACCATGACGGTTAAAATGATTGCAATCACGGCGTCACTGAATAAAGTCACCCGTTCTTTCACAAAACCACCTGCTTTCTTTTAAAGACTACTGTTTTTCGTCGAAATAGACAACTGAAACGAAACGAAATCAAACCGCGCTTCTGAAAATGAAGAAAGAAGGGTTTGTTTTTTTCTAAAAGGCATCACGGACTGTCCCTTTCCTGTGGTTTTGCACTTGTTTCATGCTACAATAGAAGTATCTTTTAAGAAGCGAGGGACAACCATGGCAAATATCTATGATACAGCGAACAGTTTAGAAAAAGAAATCCGTGAGTCACAACAATTCGGAGATTTGAAAGAATCATTTAACCGTCTGAAAGAAAACGAAGAAGCTTACAACTTGTTCAAAGAATTCCAAGTCCTGCAACAAAGCCTGCACCAAAAAATGATGGCCGGCGAAGAAATTTCCGAAGCTGATGCTGCAGCTGCACAAGAAATGACCAGCAAAATTCAAAACGAAGAACTGATTGGTCAATTGATGCAACGGGAGCAAGCTTTTAGCACCGTGTTGGATGACTTGAACCGCATCATCACCGGTCCAATCCGCGAACTTTACAATCCAGAAGCTTAGAACAATTACCCTGCTAGTTTAAAACTCTTTGCCAGAATTTGGCGGAGAGTTTTTTTGATACATAGAAAGCGACTTTTTAAAGAAAAATGACGATATCCTTGCAAGTGGGTACTGATGCGTCTAACGTATTTTTCGAGGAAAATTGGCCTTAAAAACACAAAAATCAGATGGGAACAAATTTTCGTATTTTACTGACGGCAGAAAAGGAAAATGTTAGAATAAAGGAAGTATTCGGGGCTTCCCGAACAAAAGAAAGCAGAAATGAGGAGAGCTGATGCTGCGCTTTATCCATGCTGCCGATCTGCATTTCGATCGGAGTTTTGAAGGACTCAAAGGACTTTCTGAAGAAGCGGTCCACCTGCTGCCGGAGCGCAATCGGCAGATGTTAGACAATCTTATGGCGACGGCCATCGCTAAAGAGGTGGATTTCGTCTTGCTGGCAGGCGATACCTTTCACCAAGCAAAGCCTTCTTTGAAAGCGCAAGGGGCATTGATGGAGGCCCTCCAAACCTTGGAGACAGCCGCCATTCCCGTATTTTTGAGTTTTGGTAATCATGATTATTATAAAGCAGATCGTTACTGGTTCGCTTTTCCCAGTAATGTCCATTTGTTCACAGAAGCACGCGCCCGTTCTTATAGCGGAGTGACTAATCAAAAGGAGAGCTACCGGATTAGTGGCTTCAGCTACGAGACTGCTCATTTAGAGCGGGGGCTGGTAGCAGATTTTCCAAGCCGAGGAAGCGAAACTTATGCAATCGGCATGTATCACGGAGATCCGACAGCTAGTGTCTATGCCCCTTTCTCGATTGGAGAAATGAAGGCTAAGGGCTATGATTATTGGGCGCTGGGGCATATCCACGTACCGACAGTCTTGAGTGAAGCGCCACCGATTTTATACCCGGGGACACCTCAAGGACACAGCCGCAAAGAAACTGCCGGTGGCTTTGTAGAATATGTCGAACTGACACCTGGAAGCTGTCGTCGAGAAGCACTGCCGGTTGCCGCTGTTTTTTGGCGTGAAATATCCTTTACCGCTAACTATTCTGACAGAAAACAGCTGTTGGCGGATTTGGAGCAACAACTGCGATCGTTGGCGGAAGACCGCGCATTGCTGGTCACTGTCCAACTGACTGATAGTCAGTTGGATCCGCAAACGACAGCGGCAATTGAAAACGGCGAATTGCAGCATTATTTGAATCAGTTATTGTGGCGAGATTCTGAGATTCAGATCGCGTCATTGCAAATTAGTGAAGAAACCGCTGCCAGAGAAGACAAGCCAGTGTTGTCAGCGGCTCGAACCGCTCAGCATTTGGCAGTTTATCAAGACCGGCAGATTTTTGGGGAACTCGTAGAAGAACTCTATCGACACCCCGTGGCTGGTGAACTTTTGCAGAGCTATCCCGATTATCAAAAAGAAGTTTTGGCTGCAGCCGCGAAAAATTTGGCGGCGGATTTTGCATTGGAGGATGACGAAAGATGAAGCTGATCAAATGCGAAATCACCGGCTTTGGCCGATACCGTGGGGAACAGGTTACCTTTTTTACAGGCAATCAGCTACTTTATGGACCCAATGAAATCGGCAAGTCCACCTTGTATCAGTTTATTCAAACGATGCTTTTCGGTTTTCCTGCACGCCGTGGTCGGCAACGGGATTATACCCCAAAGGACGGAACGGCTTTTGGCGGTAAACTGTGGCTAGAGGCAGAGGGTATCGGAGAAGTCTGTATTGAGCGTTACAAACTGGTGGATCGCGGCCGAGCCAAAGTGACAATCGGTGAGACTGTCGGAGATGAAGAGCTTTTGAAGCAGGTGCTGCGAGGGCTGACTCCGCAATTATTCAGTGATGTATTTACCTTTCAGCAAGAGCAGCTTTCACAATTGGAACACCTGCAGGAAAATGAGTTGCAAGAAGCGCTGATTTCTTTGGGAATCACCGGCAGTCGCCAACTGATGGCAGCAGGCCAGCGTTATCAAACAGAAAATCAAAAACGCTATAAGCCACGGGGAACCCGCTTGCCCATCAATGAACAACTGGTTCGTTGGCAACAGCTGAGTCGTCAAATTAGAGAAAAAGAAGCACTGGAGGCAACCGTGCAAGAGCGCTTTGCTCGTCAGTCACAGGCCGCCAAACAGCTGCAGACAGTCCGACGCCAACTGAAAAAGCAACAAGAAGAACAACTGATTTTGAAAGACCGCCAGCTGCACTGGAGTCAATACGAGGAGTGGCAAACCCTTGAGCAGCTGACAAAAGTGCAGGATACGCCTGAACTCAGTGCTTCACAGCAGCGACAATTACAGGAAATTTATCAGGAAAATCAGAGTCTGACCCAGCAATTGGCAAATGTTGATCAGGAGTATCACCGGGCCAAGCAAGCAGAAACAGTGACACCTCAGTATGAATTTTATTTACAACACGAGCAGATTATCAAAGAGCTGCTGAAGCGGCAGGTGGAAGGGGTTCGCTTGACGGACAGCTTTCATCAGGATTTGGCTCGCCAACAACAGTTGTTAGAACAAATCGAGAAGCTGGAAAGTCGCTACGGTTGGCAGTTGGATCTGCCGGAACAATTAGACTTAAAAGCTGCTGACGAGCTGATCAACACGATTCGCAAGCAAGCAGAAGACTTGCGCAATGTGAAGATGCAACAAGAGTGGCTGGCGGCACAACCAGTCACCACCTTAACCTTCGCTTCTGAACGTACAGGAGAAGCTGGAAGCAAAGAAAATCGCCGCAGCAATCAAAAAAGAGTTTCTGACTATTCGCTGGCTTTTTCGATTTTACCGGCACTGGCTTTTTTGTTGGCAGGGATTTTCATTTTTCCCAATCATAAAGCAATTTTTGGCGTGGCTGCTATTGTTTGCGGGGTGGCGGGTAGTTGGTATTTTTATCATCGGAAACAGCAAAAAGCCCTTCACCAGGTTTTGGGCAAGCCGACCACTGCAGCTGAAAATGAAGCTGTTGCGACTGATTTGACCCAAGAGGATCAGCAAGTCCAGCGACAGGAGGAACTAGCCGCTTTGTCACAGCAAATGCAGCAGTTGTCGGAGTCTTTGCAGCAGCTGGCTACGAGGCTGGCAAAACTGTTGGCAACTGCTGCAACGGCACCGATTCTGGCGGACAGCTATAGCTACCAACAAGATTATCTGCGATATCATCAGTACCTTACCGAACTGGAGCAGGTAACATCGCAATTACAAAAACAAGATCAGGCATACGGCGATCTTACAGCAGAATTTGATTTTGCTGCGGCCTGGCTGCCTTTACAGGAGTTGGATTTGGTTCAACGCTTCGAATTTCTACAACAGTTGGATCAAAAGCTAACCCGGCAAAAGCAGTTGCACGGCCAGCAGCAGACCACTCTTTTAGCAGAGCAGCGGCAACAGTTGACCTTACAGCAACAAGCCTTGGAGAAAAAAGCCGAGCCGCTACTACAGGCGACCGCGACAGACAGTCTGTCAGCCATTCCCCAACGATTGCAGGCTGTGCAACAGATGCAAGGACAACAACAGCGTTTGGAAGAGCTGCAAAACGTTTTAGCTCCTCTTTTTCCACAGCCAATCTTACATCAAGAGCTGCGGGACCACTCAGAGACAAATCAGCAAACAGGCCGGCGCTTGCAAGAAGAAGAAACGGCTCTTTTAGAAGAGTTGCAGCGGCAAAACGTTCAGTTGGAGGTTTTGCAAAAAGACGGCACCTTAGACGAGCTGCGGCAGAAACAGGCGGAGTTGGAAACAGAACTTTACGAAGAGCTGGTGCAATGGGGGGGCCGCAAGACAGCACAAGCGGCGCTGACAGATTTAGCGACAGATTTGTCACAACAACAACTGCCGCAATTACTAGAAGCTGCCGGCAATTATTTGGAGATATTGACAGAAGGACGCTATCGCCAGTTGAGCTTTTTTGAAGGACAGCTGGTTCTGCGAGAGAACAGCACTGGACAGGAAGCGACAATTTTTGAACTTTCTACAGGGACTAAAGACCAGCTGATTATGGCTGTTCGTTTCGGCTATCTGCAGTTGCAAAGCAGCCGTAAGCTCTCACCGGTGATTATCGACGACGGCTGGCTCCATTATGACAGTCGTCGCAAAAGACAATTGGCACAATTATTTGCCCGATTCGGAGAAAATTACCAGGTGATCTGTTTGTCTTCTGATAGGGAAATGGTAAGCTATTATCAGGAGCTTTCCCAACCGGTACTCCAGCTGGGGAAAACTGAAAAATAACCACTGTAACATAACAGTTCCTACATTTAAGTACGACTTCCGAGGAGGAGATTTCCATGACTAAAATCCGTGAAATGACCGTCGACCAGGAATTTCAAGGGTATTATCTGATCAAAAATGCCGAGGTGCGCTTGGCAAAAAATGGTAAAAAATTCATTGCTTTCACTTTTCAAGATACCACTGGAACAGTAGACGGCAAGTTTTGGGATGCATCAGAAGAAGAGATTGAACGCTTTGAGCCTGGAAAAGTCGTGGCTCTTCACGGCAAGCGGGAAACCTATAACGGCCAACCGCAAGTCAAGATCATGCAATTGCGCCTGACAAAAGCAGATGAGCCGACTGATCCAACGCTGTATATGGAGCGGGCACCAATTAAAAAAGACGATTTGGAAGAAGAAATCAACCAGACGCTTTTTGAAATCATCAATCCCCACTGGAATCGTATTGTGCGTTTTCTTTTGAACAAGTACCAAAAAGAATTTTTTGAATACCCAGCGGCCAAACGCAATCACCATGCATTTGCCAATGGATTGGCTTACCACACGGTCTCCATGTTGCGATTAGGAAAAGCTATCGTCAAAGAATATCCTGATTTGAATGCATCCTTGTTGTACGCAGGGATTATTATTCACGATTTGGGCAAAGTATTGGAGCTCACCGGACCGATGGCGACAGAATATACTGTTGCCGGCAATCTGATTGGGCACTTGGTTTTGGTGGATGAAGAGATTACTAAAGCGTGTCTGGCGCTAAAATTTGACGACCAGGAAGAAGACATTATCGTCTTACGCCACATGGTTTTATCCCATCACGGACTGTTGGAATACGGTTCGCCGGTACGACCACGAATTATGGAAGCTGAAATTTTGCATCAAATCGATAACCTGGATGCTTCGATGCAAATGATGCTGACCTCTATTCGACAAACAACACCGGGAGAATACACGGACCGGATTTTTGGAATGGATAACCGCAGCTTCTATGTACCAAAAGATGTCTGAGCTGCCGCAATTGGACACCCGGGCTGTTCAGAAAGCCGTTTACCAGAATAAAGTAGCGCATCATTTCAATGTGACGGATGTCGATTTGGAATTTTTGCTGCTTTACGGTGAAGTAGGGGAAGCAGTAGAAGCTTATCACAAAAAAAGTCGAGAAGAGTTGGCAGCTGAATTAGCTGATGTGGCAATCTACTTGTTGGGAATGGCGGAGATCCTTGAAATCGACTTAGGAGCTGCTGTCAATAAAAAAATGGCTTATAATCGGATCCGCAAAGACCATGAAAACTAAAAAATAAAAAGAGAAGTCCCTTCCACTGTTTTTACTGGAAGGAACTTCTCTTTTTATTGTGGCTAACGTTTCAAAGGACGGTGACTAGACAACTGTCACAAATCCGTTTGGTAAGCTTATTTAGAGGATTCAGTTGTAGAAGACTCAGCTGTGGTTGATTCAGCAGTAGAGCTTTCAGCTGTTGAAGAATCAGATTCTTTTGTAGAGCTTTCTTTAGTGTCTGCAGTTGATTCAGCAGTTGAACTTTCCGCAGCATCAATGTAAGTAGACAAGACATCAGCGAATGTAGAGTCTTTGATCTTCACGTTCGCTTTTTTCAGTTCTTCACCGATTATTTTATTACGGAAAGTACTGTCATTGAGGTAGGTATTCGTAGCAATTTCTTTCAGTTCTTTGTCGTATTTTTCCATGTCGTTGCCTTTAGGTGTGTTTTTCACCATTTTAACGATGTAGTAGTTTGTGACAACATTGTAGGAAGAATCGTAACTGCTATCTGTGATGACATCAGAAATTTCGCCGTCTTTCAGCTTGTAAGCCGCTTGTTGAACCGTGCTGGAGATGGTAGTAGATTGGGAATCAAATTTAGTTTTGCCACCGTCTTCTTTGTAAGTCGTGTCGGTATTTTTGTCGTTTTCTTTAGCGATTTTGCCAAAATCAGCGCCGTCTTTTTTAACTTCCTCCAACAGAGCTTTGGCATCATCTTCAGAAGCGGCGGTCATCAATTGAACTTCAACTTCTGGATGGAAACTATCCCAAGCTGTTTTGATGTCGGCATCCGTTAATTTGATGTGGGATTTCAAGCCTTCTTGGAAAGCTAAATTTTGTTTAATCAGCTCTTTGTAGCTTTTTTCTGTCAGACCGCTGGATTTCAATGCAGTGGCAAATTGATCGCCCATGGATTCTTTTGTTTCATTGAACTGTTTGTCGACGTCTTTATCGGAAACTTTGTCGCTGTAAGCATCGTCAAAGACTTTGGAAACGATCATTTCAGAGACGGCTTGTTTGCTTTCATCGGAAGTTTTTACATGGTCGTAAAAGTCTTGGACTGAGATAGTCGCACCTTTCATAGTTGCGATCTTTTCACCGCCAGTATTTGATGAACAGGCTGCCAAGGTCAAAACGCTCAAGGCGCTGATTGCAGCAATTAACATTTTCTTTTTCATTTGTAGGTTGCACTCCTGTAGTCATTATTTTCACATGCACTATCATACCACAATCCGTTTTCAAAAAAAAAGGGCCGCCGTGATCTTTCAAACAAAATTCACAGTTTCCCCTTTTTTTGTCGTTCTTTTTTAAGATTGTTTATCGGACTTTGCGGGTTCCAGTTGCGCCACATGGTCATTTAAGACCTGCACTTGTTTTTTGATGCGGGTGATACGAGGCTCTGCCTGAAATTTGAAGGCTTCGATGTCTTGTTGCAATCCTTTAGTTAACTCAGGTATCATCGTAGCCGTGAGAGATTGTGTTTCTTTGGCGGCGTTTGTGAAACGCTGCAGACTGCGATTGAGGTCTTCTTGGGTGTCGGCGGCTTCTTCTAAATCAATGGCTAACTTGCGCCGAGTTTCATTGCCGCTACGGGGAGCAAAAAGCAACCCAAGACTTCCTCCCAAAAGTGAACCAAAAAGCAGTCCTTTGAAAAAGTTTTTGATCATGGTCATCCTCCTTGGGTAGCACTGGCTATAAAGCTTGTTTGATTGTTTCTGCGATTGTCGTCATCTCTGCGGGGCTATATTGTTCCATATGGTTGCCAAAATGCATGGAGAAATCATCTTCCTTGCTGTAACGAGGTATCAGATGAATATGGCTGTGGAAAACAGATTGGTAAGCCAGTTCTTTGTTATTGTTGATGATGTTCAAACCTTCAGCATCAGGAAAGGCCTTTTCTAAGGCTTTGGCAATCTTGGGAATGCGGGCAAAAACCGCTGCCGCCAGTTCTTCATCGTATTCAAAAATATCGGTGACATGTTTTTTGGGAACCACCAGCGTATGACCTTTTGTCACTTGGGAAAGGTCTAAAAAGGCGTAGACAGCCTCGTCTTCGTAGACTTTGTAGCTGGGGATTTCACCAGCGACGATCTTGCAGAAAATACAGTCCTTCATGTGCAACACTCCTTTATTTAGCTTATGATAAAGCTTTGCCAAACAGTCATAATTAGCCGGCAAGCTTTCTTTTCTCATAAGAATTTCCGCGTTTTCCTGATAGCAGGACACAAGTCTACTTTATCATAATTTTCCTCAATAAGAGAGAGAAATACCCCGCAGCGAATCAATCATGTATAATTGTAGTGATGCCACGTGCATTGAAGGGACCATTTGAAAATGGTCCGCCAAGTTCTTGAATAAAGGAAGGAGCGTCTGGCATGTCTTTTTTCGGCAAACTGGATTTCAATGACCTTTCGGATACCGATCAGGCCATTTATCATTACATGTCTTCAAACAGTGACAAAATTCCTTATATGCGAGTACGGGAAATCGCTAACGAAAGCCATACTTCGGCTTCCTCAGTGATGCGCTTTATTCGCAAGTTGGGGTATGACAGTTTTTCTGAATTTAAAAGCTATTTTCGAGTGGAGCAGACGCCGGCCAATACCGATGAAGTATTTGCGGCAATCAAAGCCTTAAATCCGGACAGCTTTCCTCGGGATCTGGAAGCCACGCTATTAAATATCAGTGAACGAATTTTGGAATCAGAAAATGTCATCTTTTTCGGTATGGGGTCATCTGGTTCCATGTGCGAATATGCGGCTAGACGTCTGGCAGTGCTGGGCTGCAACAGCTTTGCACTAACGGATCCTACTTACCCCTTGATGTCTAAATTGAAAAATACTTCCGACAATATGCTGGTCGTACTTTCTGTTACTGGTAACACAACAGAAATCGTGGAGATCGTCAATGGCTTTCGCCGTAACGATGACACGACAATTGTGGCCATTACCAGCGATGTCAATTCTACCCTTGGAAAAATGGCCGACTATGTTTTGGACTATCGCATCGAGGTGCAGCGGGTAAATAAACACGAAGATCTCACCAGCCAACTGCCTTGCTTGTTTTTGATTGAATCTTTGACTAATTCACTGCAGCGCTTGTTGGGGTAGTCGCCGGCTGCTTCAAAACGGGTTACTTTAAACAAGTCGCTGACACAAGTAGAGCATTTTCCTGAAGTGTAACGCGGTGAGAATAGTTCTATCGTCGTCCTACAAAGAAAATATGAATAAGCGCGAGACATCAGCCAACGGGTATCTTCCATTAATTGAGTGGGAGATGCCCGTTTTTTTCATAATCAAAAATATTAAGAAAAGTCAGTATCAGTCAGTCTTTACCTGAATCAGACTGTTAGCTTTTTTCTACTTGAAAGACAGTCCAGATTACTTGCGAGGACTCAAAAAATGAGCAAGTGCCAGCGTAGCGGAAGTTCCCTTTTTAATTTCGCCGGTAAATCAGTCGCTATCTTCGGTACGGCCGGTACCAATATGGTGTATATCCCAAAAGTCAGGTACATTTACCGGAAGCTGCGGATCACCTTGTACCTGAAAACGTTTTTACTTATACTTTGGGCAGTCAAGTCCTACTAGGTTGCCAGCAAAAGCGTGCTGAGCCGGTAGCAGACTTTCCGGCTGCAAAACAAAAGCAGGGTGTTTTGCAGACCATTAGAAAAAAGGTGAATAAAATGAATAAAACATTTCCAGAAGAATTCTTGTGGGGCGGTGCAGTAGCGGCTCACCAGGTGGAAGGCGGTTGGAATGAAGCGGGTAAAGGCTTGAGTATCGCAGATGTGATGACAGCCGGAGGAAATGGCATTCCCCGAAAAATCACAGAGGGTGTGTTGGCGGATGAATATTATCCCAACCATGAAGCCATCGATTTTTATCATCGTTACAAAGAAGATATCCAGCTGTTTAAAGAATTGGGATTAAAAGCTTTCCGGACCTCCATCAACTGGACGCGGATCTTTCCTAAAGGGGATGAGACAGAGCCGAATGAAGCTGGGCTGCAATTTTATGATGAGTTGTTCGATGAGCTGTTGGCAAACGGAATTGAGCCGGTAATCACCCTTTCTCACTTTGAAATTCCCTATCATTTATATGAAACATACGGCGGATTTCGCAACAAAAAATTGATTGATTTCTTCCTTCATTATGCCAAGACGGTCATGACTCGTTACCGCAACAAAGTAAAATACTGGATGACTTTCAATGAAATCAATAATCAAGCTGACGGGCAACATGAATTGCATACCTGGACGAATTCAGCAGTCAAGATTGCTGCTGGTGAAGACAAAGAAGCAATTATTTTCCAAGCGGCGATCAATGAATTGATTGCCAGTGCAAAAGTTGTCAAAGCAGGACATGAAATCAACCCTGACTTTATGATTGGCTGCATGATGGCTTATGTTCCGGTTTATCCGTATTCTTGCAACCCGGAAGATTTGATGGCTTCAGTAAAAGTCATGGATCGCCGTTTCTTTTACAGTGACATTCATGCTCGCGGCGTGATTCCAAGTTATGCGAAAACTTATTGGGAAAGTCGCGGCTTTACTATCGATGTCACGCCAGCTGAAGAAGCGGCATTGGCTGAAGGTTGTGTGGATTACATCGGCTTTAGTTATTATATGTCCGGGGCGGTTACTACCCTTCCAGACATTAAAGGAGAATCAATCGTAGAATTTCCTAACGCAAAAATGGTAGGAAACCCATATGTCAAAGCAAGTGATTGGGGTTGGCAGATTGATCCGGTAGGACTGCGCTATACCCTGAATATTGTCTATGAGCGCTATGGGCTGCCTTTATTCATCGTAGAAAATGGTTTTGGGGCTTACGATCAGGTGGCAGCAGACGGCAGCATCCACGATCCTTACCGCAGTGACTACCTGAAAGCACATATCCAACAGATGAAATTAGCAGTTACCGCAGACGGTGTCGACTTGATGGGCTACACTCCTTGGGGCATCATCGATTTGGTGAGCTTTGGTTCTGGTGAAATGGAAAAACGTTACGGTTTCATTCATGTGGATAAAGACAATCAGGGCAACGGCACGTTAGCTCGGAGTAAAAAAGACTCGTTTGGTTGGTATCAACAAGTGATTGCCACCAACGGAGAGGAGCTTTAAACATGGAAACAGCAAAATTGCAGGATCTTTTGCAAGAAATGACAGTCACCGAAAAAGTGGCGCAGCTCGTACAGCTGACGCCGGATTTCTTCAGTGAAGGCGGCGAAATCACTGGGCCGATGCAGGAATGGAATCTGACAGCAGAAAAGCTGTATCAGATTGGTTCCGTTTTGGGAACCCACACAGCAGAGCAAGTCTACCACATCCAAAAAGACTATCTGGCCCACAATCGTTTGCAGATTCCCTTAGTATTTATGGCGGATGTGATTCATGGCTATGAAACGATTTATCCGATTCCTTTGGCGCTGGCAGCCAGCTTTGATCCGGAAACAGTGGCAGAAGCAGCGCGTTTGTCTGCAAAAGAGGCCGCCGCAGCTGGCGTTCAGGTAACCTTTTCTCCCATGGCAGATTACATGAAAGATGCCCGTTGGGGACGGGTACTGGAGGGCAACGGCGAAGACCCGGTGCTTTCTGAAGCGCTGACTCGGGCATACGTGCGCGGCTACCAAGGAGCAGAAGGGGAATTAGCAGAAAACAAGGAACGACTGGCGGCTTGCGTCAAACATTTTATCGGCTATGGTGCTGCAGAAGGCGGTCGTGATTACAACACAGTAGACTTTTCCGACCTGGAAATGTACCGTAATTACTTGCCAGCTTTTCGAGGGGCAGTGGCAGAAGGGGCCAAACTGGTGATGACTTCTTTTAACACCGTGCGTGGCATACCTTCTTCTGCTAATAAAGAACTGATTCAGAAAATATTAAGAGACGAATTGGCTTTTGATGGCGTGTTAATCTCTGATTGGGCCGCAGTTATGGAATTAATCGCCCATCGAGTAGCAGCGGATCGCAAAGAAGCAGCACAGCTGGCATTTGAGGCCGGCGTCGATATGGATATGATGAGTGACTGCTATTTGACCGGATTAGAAGAATGGCTGGTTTCTGAAGAAGACCTCCGTCGATTGGATGAAGCAGTGATGCGTATCTTGCATTTGAAAAACGATTTAGGACTTTTTGAAGATCCTTACCGAGGATTGACTGAAGCAGGAATCACAGAAAAATTCGATGCCCGAGAAGTGGAAAAGTCGGTGCTGGAAACTGCTCATAAGACCCAAGTATTGTTAAAAAACCAAGAGGACTTGTTGCCACTTACCCCCGGACAAAAGGTAGCGTTGATTGGTCCAAAAGCTGATTCGCAAGATATTTTGGGGGCCTGGTCATGGATTGGCCAAACAAAAGCAGCTGTCTCATTAGCAGCCGGTCTGCAAAGCAAGCCGGTTGAAGTGACGCTGGTACCTTTTGTGGACGGACAAGTACTGACAGATGCCGAAATTGCTGCGGCTTGTCAAGCAGCTGAAAACCAAGATGTCGTAATCTTGGCTGTCGGTGAAACTTCTGAAGAAGCAGGTGAAGCCGCCAGCCTTGCAGACATTCGTTTGTCTCGTCGTCAACAAGAACTGATCCAAAAAGTCAGTGAAGTAAATCGGAATATTGTACTCGTCGTGTTCAGCGGTCGACCGCTGGCATTGACTGAGGTAGCAGAACAGGCAAAGGCCATATTACAAGTCTGGTTCCCAGGCAGCCGTGGTGGGCAAGCCATTGCGGATGTCTTGTTAGGAGACAGTGCACCTACTGGTAAATTACCAATGAGTTTCCCTCGCTCTGTCGGTCAACTCCCACTAAGTTATCGGATGCTATCGACAGGTCGACCAATGACATCGGCAAATAGTGATCAGAAATACATTTCCCGCTATATGGATGAAGACAATACGCCGCTGTTTGCTTTCGGTCACGGCTTAACTTATGGTGAGCTGATTGCTGAAAAGACTCAGCTTTCAACTGCCGAATTGTCGGAAACAGGCACACTGACAGTATCAGTAACCTTGCGAAATCCAGGCCATCGTTTTGTAACAGAAACAGTCCAATTATATATAGAAGATTTAGTAGCTGAAATTGCTTTGCCGATGATGGAATTAAAACAATGGCAGCAAGTTACAATCGCTGGTGGAGCGTCGCAGCAGCTCAGCTTTACGTTGACTGAAAAAGATCTGCGCTATGTGCACAGTGATCTGACGATGCGAAGTGACAGTGGTGAATTCAATGTGTTTGTTGGCTTCAGTTCTGCTACTGCCAAAGAAGTAGGCAGCTTCCGATTAATCAAATGATTTTCACAAAGTCAGTGAAACATATCAGATTCGCGGTGGTACGAGTTGTACCATCGCGGATCAGGTATCAAGACCGCGGTACAACAGCCACAACTACCATAAACGGTTGTTTTTGAAAACGTTTTTAATTATGATACAAATGTGATTAAGAAATGAAGATTTTTGTTCATCTCACAAATAAAAACGTTTTTATATAGAGGCTCTACCTTGCAGGCTTTCAAGGTAAAAAAGACTGTATCATAAGTCCAAAAATACCAAATCTTGCAAAAGTAAGAGGCTTAAACCGGGGGTGAAAAAACTGGTAACAAAACATCGAATCACCATCAGGGATGTAGCCAAAGAATCTGGCTATTCCATCGCAACAGTTTCCAAGGCCTTGAACGGCGTCGATGTGGTGAAACCCCACACGAAACAAAAAATTTTAGAAGCAGCTGAACGACTCCACTATGTACCCAATTTAATGGGTAAGCAGCTGAAAAACGCTCAGACGAAGATGATCGGATTTTATACGACCAGTATCAGCGGGCCTTACTTCAGTATTTTAGTGGAAGCAATGGCTAGAGAAGCCGAGAGACGCGGCTACGGCATCAACGTATTCATCTCTTACGACAAGAAAGTGGTATTGAACAGTATTTTAGGCAGTGTTGTGGATGGCATCATCGGCTTTGAAGATCTTTTAACGCCGCAAGATTTAGATGCTGTGAAGCGAGAAGGTATTAAAGCCGTCTTCATTGATCGAGATGTCTGCTCAGAAACTATCGGCAGTGTCGTGTTTGATTCCTATGACAAAGGGCGAGAAGCAACAGAACAACTGTTGGCAATGGGCCACCGCCGGATTGGGTTTATCAAAGGAGTCGACGGAGTATTCGATGCGGACAGTCGGGAGGCCGGCTATCGGGATGCATTGTTAGCCGCAGGAATTCCGGTGGAAGAAGAGCTGATGCTGTCGGGATTGTTTGAAGAACAGGCGGCCTTTGAGAATATGGTAGAATTTCTCAAAAATCCGCCAAAAAAACTGCCCACCGCTTTTCTGGCTGGCAATGACCTGAGCGCAATCGGGAGCGTTAAAGGAATTTTACAGATGGGCTATCGGGTTCCGGAAGATTTCAACGTGATGGGATTTGACGGCATTGATCTTCTGGAATATTTCACCCCGAAGCTGTCTACGGTGCGTAATCCTATCAAGGAACAAGGCATCTTAGCTGTGGATCATCTGCTGGATCTCATCAATGAGCAGGCCACCGGAACCTCCTTTGTTTTGGAAGGGAAATTGTGCATCAGAGAATCAACGAGTATCAGACAGGAGGAGTAATCGTGTATATCGGGATCGACGTTGGGGGAACCCACACGAAATTCGGGTTGATCACTACAGCCGGCGAGGTCATTGAAAAGGCTATGATCGACACGAACCATGACAAGGACCAATTTATTGAAGACCTCATCGCAATTATCACCAATTATCAAGCAGAGCATACAGACATCCTTGGGGTGGGGATCAGCGCACCAGGCATCATCAAAGCAAACGGCTATTTACTGACAGCCGGTGCTATTAAACCGTTATACGGCACTAATTTAAAAGAAGCGATTGCCAAGCGGGTTCAATTGCCGGTAAAAGTCGAAAATGATGCCAATGCCGCTGCCATCGCAGAACGTTGGATTGGTAACGCGCAAGGGATGGAAAATTATCTTTGCATGGTACTGGGCACCGGTATCGGTGGCGGTATCGTAGCAAACGGCCAAGTGTATCGAGGCTTTAACGGCATGGCCGGCGAATTTGGTTGGATGTTGATGGATCGCTTACCGGCTACCGGTGACTTGGAGACAGTTTCTATGAATCAGCGAGCAGCCGTCGTGGGTGGCTTGTGTTATCAGTACCAGCTAGCATTGGCAAGCGCTGCAAGCGAGCTGACTCCGGTAAATGACGCTCGAGAAATTATGGAACGGGCGGCAGCCGGCGAACAAATTGCTGAAAAGGTGTTGGCAGATTTTTATCGAGATTTGGCAGTGGGACTGCTGAACCTTATCAGCTGCTTTGATCCAGAGGCAATCTTGATCGGTGGTGGCATCAGTGCGAATGAAGCTTTCATGAATCGTTTGAAGCAAACGCTAGCGGAATTGATCAGCCGCCATCACAGCTTGGATTACCTGCAAGGAATTGTCGAAAACAAGATCTTGTCTGCCAAATTAGGAAACGATGCCGGCATGATCGGTGCTGTTTATCAATTGCACCAGACATTGATTTAAAAAGACTTGCGAAGGTCGGAAATGTAAGGGCTTCAATACAAGTGAAAATTCAACTGTATATTGACAAAAAAATCAGGAGGTTAGCAAGTTGGAAAACAAGGTTACTAAATCACCCCGTCCCCCCCGCAAAAAAATGGGGTTTTGGGCACGGTTGCGATCACAGAGTTTCTTCCAGGCAATGGTTTGGCCGGGAGTTCTGTTGATGATCGTCTTCAACTTCATTCCACTTTACGGCATCATTATCGCATTTAAAGACTACTCGGTATTAGACACAATCGCCAATGCACCTTGGGTAGGGACACAGTATTTCCAAGAATTTTTCAGTGATTCAATGTTTTGGACAGTAATGAAAAACACGCTGGGAATCAGCTTCTTGAAACTGTTAATCGGTTTTCCAGCAGCCATTTTGTTGGCAGTTTTGATCAACGAGCTCGTCAATGTTCGCTTGAAAAAAGTCGTGCAGACGGTTTCTTATCTGCCCCACTTTCTATCTTGGGTAATTCTCGGGGGCATGTTCATTACTTGGTTGTCTGATACCGGGTTGGTAAACAATATCTTGATGGACTTCGGCATGATCAAAGAACCAATCCGCTTTTTGACCGATCCTGATAAATACTGGGCAATTGCCGTATTATCTGACATCTGGAAGGAAGTCGGTTGGAACACAATCTTATATATCGCCGCTATGACCGGTATTAACCCGGCATTGTACGAAGCAGCTCGAATGGATGGCGCCAGCAAATGGCATCAAATTTGGAATATCACGTTGCCATCAATCCGCCACATTATCGCATTGACTTTCGTCTTATCTGTCGGCGGGCTGTTGGGTTCAAACTTAGATCAGACTTTGGTGTTACAAAATCCTGTGAACTATCAAACCAGTGAAGTTATCAATTCCTTCGTCTATAAGATGGGGATTCGTCAAGGGGACTTCTCTTATGCGACCGCCATTGGTTTGTTCGTATCGGTGATTTCATTGATTCTGGTTGTCGGCAGTCACTTCTTCACCAAGAAGATTAGTGACGAGTCCGTATTCTAAAAAGGAGGGAGAAAACGATGAAACAAAATTTTTCCAAAGATGAAAAAATCTTCAATGTCGTCAATGTAATCTTCATGATTTTCTTTTTGGCCATCATCGCGCTACCTCTGTGGAATATCGTGGCGCTGTCCTTCAATGATGCCACGGATGCTGCGAGAGGCGGAATCTACTTTTGGCCCCGCAAGTTCTCTGTTGAAAGCTATCTGACGGTTTTTGAAGACAAAGCAATCTACAAGGCCTTTCTAATCTCGGTTTCAAAGACGTTGATTGGGGTGGTGCTCCACACGTTGGTAACGTCGATGGTCGCTTATGGGATGAGCCGACGTAATTTAATCGGTCGTAAGCTCTATATGAATTTGGGAATTTTGACCATGTTCGTTTCTGGCGGGATGATTCCAACGTTCCTGTTGTTTAAACAGTTGGGCTTGCTGAATAATTTCTGGGTTTATATTCTGCCGGTTTTATTCTCTTTTTACGACATGGTGATTTTGATGAATTTCTTTCGCAGTATTCCTTACTCACTGGAAGAATCAGCCATGATGGATGGCGCAAATCCTTTCGTCGTCTTCGTGAAAATTATTTTGCCGCTGTCACTGCCGGTATTGGCAACGATTGCTTTGTTCCACGGGGTTTACCAGTGGAATGACTATATGACAGCCAATATTTACGTGGATGACCGCAGCTTGTATCCGCTACAGATGCTCTTGTTCCGTATCGTTTCTGATAACTTGTCACCGGCCGTTGCTACTGGGGCCAACGTAGTTCGTAATACCACATCGCAGTCCATGCAGCTGGCGACGATGGTTGTGACGACTGTACCGGTAGTAATTATTTATCCATTCTTACAGAAGTACTTTATCCAAGGAATGACCCTTGGTTCAGTAAAAGAATAATTAATTAAGGAGAGAAAACACAAATGAAGATGAAAAAGGTATTGATGACAACAGGTATCGCTATGTTGAGTTTGATCACGTTAGCTGCTTGCGGCAGTGGCGGTTCTAGTAAATCTGGCGGCAGTGAATCCAAAGGCGCAGCCGCTGCAGATAAGCTTCCAGAAGCTCGTTTTGAGGCTGATAAAGAAACACCAAGCTGGCAAAAAGACACAGATCATGCTGCAAAATTGAAATGGTATGTCAACTTTGACTGGTATGCACAACCAGGCTGGGCCAAAGACACCGTAACTAAAAAAATTAAAGACGACATGAACATTGATGTTGAGTTTATTTCTGGGAACGATGAAAAACTAAACACCATGTTGGCTGGCGGTGACTTGCCTGATTTGATGACCTTTGACAAAAACTTATCTGCGGCGACTGAAGCGCCAAAATTTGCTTTGCCGTTGAACAAATTGGCAGAAAAATACGATCCATACTTCACGGAACACGCAGCCAAAAAAGAATCTCTGAAATGGTTTACGTTGGAAGATGGCAATATCTATGGTTATCCTTCTTTCTCTACAACTAAAAAAGACTACGATGACGGCAATGTTGTTGGTGACCAAGTCTTCATCGTTCGTAAAGATATCTATGAAAAAATCGGCAGCCCGGATATGTCTACTCCAGAAGGCTTCCTGGATGCTTTGAAAAAAGCCAAAGAAGCTTTTCCAAAAGCAGATGACGGTTCTGATCTAGTCGCATTTGGTTCAACGGCATTGGATATTGCAAACGGTGGTGACGGAGCATACGGCGGGATTTTGCAAGACTTCTTGAATATCGCTCCTTCAAAAGACGGCAAATTCAATGACCGCGACAGCGATCCTGAATACTTGAAGTGGTTGGAAACCTTCCGTAAAGCTTACAACGAAGGTTTTATCACCAACGACCAATTTTCTGACAATGACAACACGATGAAAGAAAAATTGGGTCAAGGACGTTACTTTGCTTATCTGCACACCAACACTAAAGGCTTGAACGAATTCATGTCAGATAACAATGCCCGTAACGCTGAAGAAACCTATATCGCTGTTGACGGACCGAAAAACTCTAAAGGTGAAAACCCAACCTTCTCAGGCGGGAACATTGGTGGGTGGACACAAACATTCATCACTACTTCTACTAAAGAACCACAAAAAGCAATGGAACTCTTGACTTACCTGGCTTCTGAATACGGCACAATGGTAACAACATTTGGTGTGGAAGGCGAAACGTATAACTTGGTAGACGGCAAAGTAGAATACTCTAAAGAAACAGAAGATCTGCGAAATGCTGATATTGCCAAATTCGATAAGACAGTGGGCTTGGGCTCTTACTGGTTCGTAGGTAACGACAACTACGCTATCCAAATGGGACAAAAACCAGCAACTTCTATCCGTCAAATGGTAGAATGGGCATCTGACAAATTGGCACCGCGCTTCGAAATTGAAGACATCGATCCGAAAACCGGTAGCGAAGCCCGTAATTTGACTAAGATCAATACCGAACGGGTACAAGCGTTGGTTTCTCTAATCCAAGCTAAGTCTGAAGACGAAGGCAAACAAATCTGGGATAACTACTTGGCAAGCCGCGACAACAATGGCTGGGACAAGATTGTTGATCACCGCAATGAAAAAATCCAAGAAAACATCGAAAAATTGAAATAAACCACTCCTCTTTCTTATCGAAGAAACAACTACTTGTTGGCTTCGAAAAGTGCTCGGAAAAACGGCGGCTCATCTGTCGCTGTTTTTCCATTACATAGTCAAAGTCACAAATGAATGAAAGGCGGTCTTTGCTGATGTTTGGTATCGACAGTAAATTTTATAAAATCGCAACTTGGATCTATCGAATCATGCTTACGAATATCTTATTTTTGGTGGCAGCACTGCCAATCATCACCTTGGCGCCGGCACTTGCGGCATTGGTCAATACCTTAAAGCACACGGAAGACCCGCATATCCTCAAGCCGTTTTTCCGATACTTCAAAAAAAATCTCTGGAGCAGTCTACCATTGGGATTTTTCAATGTATTTTCCGGGGTCTTTATGATGGGGCTGATGCAGTCAAACCTGTCAGGCTCTTTGACTCTCAAATTGTTATTGGTGGTTTTCGGACTGTTTTTGGGCATGTATAACTTGAATTTGTACCTGACCCAGATGTCCTTTAACTACAACGGTTACTTTGATTTGTTCCGTATGACGTTTGTGATTACTTTGATGACGTTGTATAAATTGGTTTGGCCGCTGCTCTTGTTTGCTGGTCTTTGCTATTTCTTAATGCCGGATTTTGCTGTAGGCTTTTATCTCTTTTTGATTAGCGGACCGATGGCACTCTATGTACAGCTGTACCAACGGCAGATTCCGTTATTTGCCACGGCTTAAAATTTTTCCTCGCCACTGTTGTATCGGCGGGGATTTTTTTGTCTGGTGCCAATCGTTTCTTGCCGCTGATAAGTAACGACAAAGCTTTGATTGTAAAGAAAATTTTGGGGCCTGCTTGATAAACGGGGAGTTTCAAGCATAGAGCACAGCTTGGCAGTTATGAAAGAATACTGTTACAGGAGCTGACAGCAGATCGTTATCTTTTGATAAAAGCTGCCACCAGCTGTCGCCGCCTTTTTGCCGTGGTATAATAATCTGGTAGTTTTCAGTAAGGCTTTAATGGATCAACAAAGCGTAGCAGCTTAGAGCTTTACCGGAAGTTAAGCAAATACGGAGGCTTAGAACATGACATTAACTATCGAACATCTTTCCGGCGGCTATGGTCAGCTACCGGTGTTAAAAGATTTGAATTTTGAAATTAAAGACGGGGAACTGGTGGGGCTAATCGGTCTCAACGGTGCCGGTAAAAGTACCACGATTAAAGAAATTATCGGCTTGTTGCAACCCCAGTCCGGCAGTATTACTTTAAATGGGATGACGTTGGCCACTGATCCGGAAAATTACCGTAAACAGATTGGCTACATTCCCGAGACGCCGGCACTCTATGAAGAGCTGACGTTGAAAGAGCATATTGAAATCACGGCCATGGCCTATGATATTCCCATGGAAGAAGCGATGCAGCGAGCGGACAGTCTGCTAAAAACATTTCGTTTAGATAATAAGCTGGAGTGGTTTCCCGCGAACTTTTCTAAAGGAATGAAGCAAAAGGTAATGGTGTTGTGCGCCTTTTTGATCGAGCCGGCACTGTACATCATTGATGAGCCTTTCTTAGGTCTGGATCCATTGGCAATCAATTCACTGTTGGAGCTGATGGGTCAGATGAAAAATGCTGGAGCGTCAATTTTGATGTCCACCCATATTCTGGCGACGGCAGAAAAATACTGCGACCGCTTTATCCTGCTTCACGAGGGCAAGATTCGGGCACAAGGGACGATTGATGATCTGCGACAAGAGTTTGGACTGCAAGATGCGTCACTGGACGAAATCTATTTGAGCCTGACGAAAGAAGCAGGTGGTGTCTGATGAAAGAGCTGTTTCAGCGGCGTCTACAGCTGCATCAAAAGCAGATGATGCGCTATTTACGCTATGTATTCAATGACCACTTTGTTTTGGCCTGTACTTTCCTGCTGGGGGGAATCGGGTTGTATTACTCCGATTTGGTGAAAAAACTGCCCGAAGGATTTTTACCAGGGCAATTTCTGGTGATCATTGTCTTAGCGGCGGCTGTTCATCTGGGAAGTTTTGTGAGTCTGACTAAATCTGCCGATGTTGTTTTTTTATTGCCAAAAGAAAAGCAGATGCGAGGGTATTTGGAAAAGGGGCTGCGCTATTCGCTGATTCTGCCTTTTGTCACCTTGTTTTTGGTAACAGGCTTTCTGATGCCGTTGTACGTGGTCAGCGGGCAAGGAAGCTTTGCCGACTTTTTACCATTAGTGGTGACTGTCTGGGGATTGAAAACAGCACATTTGCAATTACAGCGTTATCGTTTATTCCAAAATAGTCTGGATCAGAGACGGTGGTATTTACTTTGGCTAGCCGCCGTGCTTTGCTCTTTGTGCTTGGGAATCTTTGTCATGCCTTGGTTGGCTGCGGCAGCAGGGCTGGCAGTAGCAGTAGTTTTTTGGCAGGTACTGTGGGTACGGGTGTCGCGACCGTTAGATTGGGACAAAATGATTCGACTGGAAGCCAATCGGATGCACCGAATCTATCGTTTTATCAACTTGTTTACGGATGTGCCCCAGATTGCTGCTTCTGTCAAACGACGGAAATATCTGGACAAGTTCTTAGCAAAAATTCCCCAGGATAAAGATCATACTTACCTTTATCTCTATGCAAGACGGATGTTGCGCGGCTCAGAGTTCAGCGGTTTGTATCTGCGGTTGGTAGCGATTGGCGGTTTACTGCTGTATTTTGTCGATGAAATTTGGTTTTCTGTGGGCTTAGGTGGCCTCTTTCTTTACCTGATCGGGTTCCAACTGGCGCCTTTATACAATCAGTTTCAGTACATGGTGTTGATTCGCCTGTATCCGATAGCCGCCGATCAGAAAAAACAAGCGTTGCAACAGCTGCTGTTGGTTTTATTGTTAGTGGCGGCGGTGATTTTTGCGGGTATCGGCAGTATTCCTTATGCTTCGTGGCAAGATCGAGGGATTTTGTTGGCAGCTTTCGTTGGGGTAGCCCTCGCATTTAATTATCTTTATCTGCCTCTTCGCCTCAAAAAAATGGCGGATTGAAGCGGGAAAACCGCTTTCTGTCAACGAAAAGGGAACGTATAGTCGCTTGACGAAGAGCAGTTGAGAAGCTAGAATAAGTGTTACTTTGTAAAAAACGATCGGCTGATAGGCTTCGAAGACATTCTTCGAGGCTTCTCAGCGTGTCAATAGGCTGTAAAGCCCAATCTCACAGTGTTTTGACTGGCGGGATGAGGCCCCAGTCAGGTCAGTCACATCAACTGCAAGCTGGCAGCCGGACTGACAAAGTTTTTGATTATCCTGCTTGCGAAAGGAGCGCCGCTGATGGAATTTCAACTAGGACAAGACTGGCAGTTGAGCCCCATCAAAGGGGACACTGGCAAAGCCTATCTAGGCTTAAAAGATGATGCCAAAGTCTTCGTAAAACGAAATACCACGCCCATGTTGGCGGCTCTTTCCAAAGAAGGAATCACTCCCAAATTAATCTGGACCAAACGAACCGGTAACGGCGATACTTTCTCTGCCCAAGAGTGGTTGGAAGGCCAGATGATCTCACCAGAAGAGATCGGCCAACGCAATGATGTCGTGGATGTCTTGTATCAACTCCATCATTCAAAAACTTTGATCCAAATGTTAGAAAAAATCGGTGGGGACATCGTAACACCCCAAATGATGCTGGAGGAGTATCAACTGGCATTGCCTCATCCGGTAGAAACCAACCGTTTTTTGCAGTTGGTGTTCCATTATTTAAAACACAATGTGCCCGCCTTTGATGAAAAGGACAAAGCAGTGGTTCACGGGGATGTCAACTATCGTAACTGGCTAGTGTGCCGTCACTACCTATACCTGGTGGATTGGGATTCAATCATGTTTTCTGATCCTTGCGTAGATGTTGGAACCTTTTTAGGTCACTATCGACCAAAATCTTCTTGGAGTTCTTGGCTGTTAAGCTACGGCATGATGCCTTCTGCTGAAAACTTGGAAAAAGTTTACTGGTATGCTCTGTTTTCACTGCTTCAAGAGATCAAAAAATATTACAATCGCGGTGATTTTGACCGCATGAATGAAGTCATTACTCAGCTGAAGCGGGTCTTCAGCGATTGACAAGTCGGATCCCACCGCCGTGTACAGCCAAAGACACCGGCGGAGGGGACCCGTTTTTTATTGAAAAACGAAGAGACAGCGGGACACTCCGCAATAACGGAAAGGAAACAAGACCATGCGAGTAAGAAAACGTAAAGGTGCCGAAGAAATGTTGGCAGAGCATCCGGAGATTGTCCTAGAAGAAGCGACTGCCTGGAAAGGTCGTTGGCAACAGCTGTTCGGCAATGACCACCCTATCCATATCGAGATTGGTATGGGAAAAGGAAACTTTATCACCGGTATGGCTCAAGCACATCCTGAAATCAATTATGTCGGGGTGGAGATGCAGGTGAGTGTGGTTTCTCATGCACTGGACAAAGTGTTGGAAAAAGACCTCCACAACGTTCGACTGCTGCACATAGACGGCTCAGCGCTAACTGAATATTTTGCAGACAGCGAGGTAGATCAAATCTATCTGAACTTCTCCGATCCTTGGCCTAAAAAACGACATGAAAAACGCCGACTGACCTCACCGGATTTTTTGGCCGTAGATGAAACTGTTTTGAAACCCGCAGGTGAGATTCATTTCAAGACTGACAATCAAGGACTCTTCGAATATTCTTTAGGTAGTTTTTCTCAATACGGTATGACTATTCAAAAAGTTTGGCTGGATCTGCATAACAGTGACTTTGAAGGCAATATTATGACCGAATATGAAGAAAAATTTTCCTCACGAGGGCAACGAATCTACCGTGTGGAAGCGCGCTTTCCCGATAAACGCAAAAAATAAAGCTAAACACAAACTGCTTTTGAGCTGAATGACAGCTTGAAGGCAGTTTTTTTTGTTTCAGGATCAGCTCAACTATTTTTGATGTGCTTTAGCACGGAAAGATGAGGAAAATGGCGAGGTAGAAGCACCTTTTTTTGCGGTATATCAAAGGAGACGCATCTAACAGAGGAATTTCTGCTGTCAGCAACCTAACGCTTACTGGAGAAGGGGTTCTTTTTTATTACGGCGCAAAGTTTGAAACCGGTGAAAATTTTGTCTGGAAAAGTTGGCTGAGTAATGAAATCAAAAGCGAAAGGGTGACGTATCTTTTTTTGAGGAGGTGAACAATGGATATCCAAGGCTTATCAGATGAGCTGATTCATTTCGGCACAGCAGAAGCAGTCCAAGATCTTTATATTCAATACCAACAAGAAAGGTGGGCTGCAGTCTTTCGTAAGGGCCAACAGCTGACTGTCTATCAAGAGTTGGAGGAAAACTGCGCCAAACAGCTGATTACCCGCTTCAAATATCTAGGGGAGATGGATGTGGGCGAAAATCGTAAAGTACAGCTAGGTGCCATTAGTTACCCGCTTTTTGAGGGGGTCCAGCAGCGGTTGCGCTTGTCGGTGGTAGGGGATTATCGGACAAGAGAAAGCCTCGTCATTCGGTTTTTACATCCGCTTAAAGAAGCCGCTGTCCGCTACTTTATTCCGGAGCAACAAGAAGTCTTGGCTCAGGCAGTCTCACGACGGGGATTGTATTTGTTTTCCGGTCCCACCGGTAGCGGGAAGACGACGTTGATGTACCAGCTGGCACGGCAAATGAAAGGGCAAGTAATCGCGATTGAAGATCCAGTAGAGATTGAAGAGCCGGCATTTTTGCAGCTACAGACCAATTCGAAAATCGGTCAGACCTATGATGTCTTGATTCAACTGTCGCTACGGCACCGGCCAGATGTCTTAATTATTGGGGAAATCAGAGATACGGAGACTGCCAAAGCAGCGATGCGAGCGGCATTGACGGGTGTCACCGTTTTTGCCACAGTCCATGCAAAAGGGGTTGCCGGTACTCGTGGGCGAATCCATGAATTGGCTAATGGAGAAAAAGAGCTGGCCGAGTGTCTGGCAGGGATCATTTATCAGCGTTTGTTGCCTTTTGATGCGAAGCACTTAGGAGTTTTATTGGCATATGATTTTGTAGGAAAGGAACTGCCTTATGGAGACTGGCAAAAAAACCTTCAGCAGTTGGCAGCAAAAGGGCAACTGGCGTCAGCTGAGATGGAGAGGGAACTTTAATGCACAAGTGAAGCAACAGCACATTCAGACGCTGACAGACCTATTGAAAAATGGCTTCAGCCTATCAGAGGCGCTATGGGTGATGCGACGTTCTGGGCATTTTGTTTCGGAGCGCTTGGTGGAGTTTCACAATCGCTTAGCAATAGGCGCTGAGTTGGCCGAGTGCTTTGAGTGTTTGTCTTTTACGTCGCAGGAAAAGGCTCAAATCCAGCTTGCTCAGCATCATGGAGATTTGACGGCGACCTTAGCCAATATTGCTCAACAAATGCAGTTGACTGCCAAACAACGCCAGGAATTGTTGAAGACACTGACCTATCCGGTATTGCTGTTGATATTTGTAACGGCACTGCTTCTGGGAATGCGTCAATTTTTGCTCCCACCGCTTTTGGCAACAGGAATGATGGCAAAAGATCATTGGGGAGTACGCTTTTTGACAGAGGTGCCCTATTGGCTGGCTGGGTTAGTCGGGTGTTTGTGTATCGGCTTTTTGTTGCTGCGGATGTGGTTTAGGCGCTGCTCAGTCTTGCAGCGCTGCACCTTTTGGAGTCGTTTGCCACTCGTGGGGGGCTTTTATCGCTTGTTGGTTACCAGCTATTTTGCGCTAGAGTGGGGCAAACTTTTTCAAGAAGGCCTTGAATTGCGACAAATCATCGAAACGATGCAAATCACTTCAAAAAAGTCATTGATGTACCAGCTTTCCCGTGAATTGGATTTGAGTTTGCAAGAAGGTATCCCATTAGCAAGACGTCTCGCCCAGTATCACTTTTTGACACCGGAGTTTTCACTGATTATCTTTCAAGGTGAAACCAAGGGACGTTTAGGAACAGAGTTGGTTTTGTACAGTCGTCTGACCCAAAAACGCTTTTATCAAAGAATGGAAAAACTATTGCATTTAGTCCAACCACTGATTTTTTTACTGGTGGCACTGTTGATTGTCAGCGTATATGCGGCCATTTTTCTACCCTTGTATGGAAACTTAAACGAAGTACTGTAGCTACCAAAAGCGCAGTTCAATGGGGTATTGGAAAAGTTGGTTAGCTGTGTGAAAAAGGAGGAATCGTTATGAAAAGATTGAAAAAATGGTTGCGAAAAGCTCGCGGATTTACGCTTGTTGAAGTCATGGTCGTGATTTTAATTATCGGTGTACTGATCATCATCTTGGTACCAAATGTCGGAAAATCAAAAGAAATCGCCAGTAAGAAGAGTGACGATGCATTGGTGCAGTTAGTGGAAAATCAACAGCTGCTTTATGAAATTGATTTTTCGGTAAAAGATCCCTCTTTGGAAGAGCTCGTTCAAGCCGGTTACTTGAATGAGGAACAAAAAGAAGCTTATGAAAAGATTACACCATAGCGCCTTTACGGTTATGGAGTCGCTGTTGGTTCTTCTTGTGATTGCAAGTTTTAGCCTGCTACCGGTACTTGCATTAAAAAATTGGCAGGAAGAGTTGGCGATTCAACGTTTTTTCAGCCGTTTTGAGAAAATGGTTTTGGTCTGTCAGCAGATTGCAATTGTCGAAAAAAGAGCAACAGGAATCACCGTGGATCCAACAACTGAAACCGTGACATTTGTAACGGAAGCCACGTCTGGCGGATCGGGCGGGGGTTTTTCGGAGGATCGATTTACACCGCTAGCATTTCCTGAAGCGGTTAAGACGCAAGGCACCAGTAGTGTGTCGTTTGGCTTTACTGCTTCAGGGACTGGAAGCCCACAAAAATTGCTGAAATTCACCTTCTATGTAAACGGTGGAAAAAATTCAGTAACTTATGCTATTCAGATGGGGAGTGGACGATTTGCAAAGACGACGACCTAGTGGATACATTTTATTTGAGGCACTGGTTTCGCTGGGAATGCTGAGTATCGGCATTTTGATTTACCACGCCGGGACTTTACAGATGTTGAGCCAAGAGCAGGCGCAGTATCGACGTGTTCGTTGCGCGCGAGTATTGAAGGAAGAATTTCGAGAGTATCTGGCGCAAGGTGGGGAACGGGAGCGTCAGTTAGACTATGATGAGGAAGTCTATCGGGTCTTTTTTTCGGAGGATAAGCGCTATGGAAAAGTGGTCAATGACGATCAAGAATTGGCAATCCGCCTGGAGACTGCCAGCTTTCACATTGATTGAATGTCTGATCGCCCTGGCAGTCTTGGGGCTTTGTATGTTGCTGGTAGGACCTGTGATTCAATCAAGTCAGCGTAACCAGATTTATTTGGCAAGCTACCAGGACCAGGAGTTTGAAGTAGCTATGGTCCAATTGCAAGAAGAGATGAAAGGATTGACCTTTTATAATGCTGCGAGTAGCACATTTTACTATAAGGACGCTAACGGAAAGCAAGCAGAATTTCGCGTGGTTAACAATGTGTTTGCCAAGACACTGAACACTGGTCATCAGCCACTGGTTATGAGTGTGCAAGGAATACGTGTCACCAGGCAAACGCAATCTTTGTTGATTAGATTTACATTTTTGGACGGGAAGGTGCGCTATGGCAAAGTTCTTATCGCTCCACCGAAGAATCAATCATAGAGGCGGAATTATGCTGTCGGCCATCGGGCTGCTATTTTTAGTGAGTGTTATCTTTTACACTGCTATCGAAAATCGACGGTTGACTGCTGACATCGCCCAACGTACGCAGCGAGCCCACATAGCAGAAACCATGGGAGAGCTGTTCTGGCATCACTATCGAAAGCTGCCTGAAGAAGAGCGTCCGGAAAACGGCCGGATGACCTTCAATACCGGTTATGTTGAATTTGGCCGTGACGAAAGCGATCATGGCAAATTGAAGCTGCGAATCTGGATTGCCGGACGCAGTTATGTCAAAGTGCTGCCAGACAACTGAGGGAAATCTGGTTGTAAGCTTCACTGGTTTCATTGAAGACAAAAAACAGGCTCAACATTGGAAACAAGACTTGATGCTACTCTGTGAAAAGCTGAAGTCATGCGTTTGTGCTATTTAGAACTTCACAGCGAAATAGCGCTTGAAAATAGCTATCAGATACCCGGATTGACTCCGGCTCACTTTTTTACTTTGCTGAACAAGGGCTGCAGCTGCAAAGTAATTGGCTGTCTGTTTTTGCCAAAGACAGCAGGTGAGACGGGGCTGATTTGGGTATTTTTGTTGAAGTAACAAGGGCTGAATCATGGTGATTTTCGTTATTGAAACGGCTTAAACTGTTCGCTGTTTCACAAAGAAAAAGGGGGAAATCCGTTGATAAATCAAGGGAAATCGGCTAAAATTGTACAGGTATGTTGGTTGTTATAATCAACCGCTAAAAAATAGTCAGACAGCGAATCAGATTTCAGCAGTCTTTGCTGAGGTGAAATTTTCTGGTTGCCGCTGTAAAAATGACTGATAAGGCGAGGTGGCAATGTGTTCCCTGAAAAGATCGAAAAAAGTTTTGATTTGAACCTGGAGGCAATCCAATTGCTGCAAAATGCATTGGCAACCTCTTTTCTTGATGCATATGTCGAAAATGTTGAAAATCAACTGGATGATTTTCAAGTCCGTGTGATGGAAGGCCGTCCTGATGAACTGACTACCAAGCGAATCGAAAAGCTCTATGGCCAGTTGCAGGAACTGTCGTTGGCGCCAGAAGATATTCGCAAGTTGTCCCAATTGTTGTTGTTGAAAGGCAGCAAGACTGAAAAAATGCAACCGAATCATCAATTGACGCCGGACGGTATCGGATTTTTGTTCGTCTATCTATTGGAACAACTCTATCCTCAGGAAAAACCGCTGACAGTGTTTGATCCGGCAGTAGGGATGGGGAATCTGTTGTTAACGGCTTTGACAAATCTGACATTGGCTAAACGTTCTGTAAGAGGTGTCGGCGTGGACATCGACGAAACCCTGCTGGCTGTGGCTGCCGCTGATGGTGAATGGATAGGCGCTAATTTACAGCTATTCCACCAAGATGGGTTGCAGGATTTGTTGTTGGACCCAGTGGATGCAGTGATCAGTGACTTGCCGGTGGGATATTACCCGCAAGATGAAAAAGCTGCCCGTTTTCTGACCGCAGCTCCAGAAGGACACAGTTACGCTCACCATCTGCTGATGGAACAGGGAATGGCCTACGTGAAGGAAAACAGTTTTGGAATCTTCTTATTACCGGCGAATTTTCTTGAAACACAGCAAGCGCCACAATTGAAAAAACTTTTCACCGAAAGAGTTTATCTGCAGGGGATTATTCAGCTGCCAGACGAACTGTTTTTGAACAAAGAGTCCCGCAAGAGTATTATTTTACTGCAAAATCGTGGCGAACATGCCCGTCAAGCAGAAGAAGTATTGGTAGCAAAACTGGCGACTTTGAAGGATCCAGTGAAGATCACCGAATTCTTTAAACAATTCGAAGACTGGAAAGCCTCGAATTTATAATAAAACCACTACACAGACAATCGAAGGAGACCTAGTAATATGAGCAAAACAATCGCAATCAATGCCGGCAGTTCCAGCTTAAAATGGCAGTTGTACCAAATGCCTACTGAGAAAGTTATCGCAAAAGGAATCGTTGAACGAATCGGTTTGAATGATTCTATCTTTACGATCAAATATGGCGAAGGCCAAAAATTTGAAACAGTGGAAGACATCAAAGATCACGAAGTTGCAGTACAAATGCTGTTGGATCATTTGATTGAATTGGAAATCATCCATTCTTATGAAGAAATCACCGGTGTCGGTCACCGTGTCGTAGCCGGCGGGGAATACTTCAAAGATTCCACCATCATCACTGATGACGTTTTGGAAAAAATCGAAGAACTAGCTGAACTGGCACCACTTCACAATCCGGCTAATGCGATGGGGATTAAAGCATTCCGTCATATTTTGCCAAATATCTTGTCAGTAGCGGTGTTTGATACTTCTTTCCATGCAACAATGCCGGCTGTCAACTACATGTACAGTCTGCCAAAAGAATACTACACCAAATATGCTGCACGTAAATACGGCGCTCATGGGACTAGCCATCGTTTTGTTTCTCAACGGGCGATTGAATTTTTGAATAAGCCGGAAGAAGAAACGAAAATCATTACTTGCCATATCGGTAACGGTGCTTCCATCACTGCTGTAAAAGGCGGTAAATCTGTTGATACTTCTATGGGCTTCACACCATTAGCTGGTGTAACCATGGGGACTCGTTCTGGTGATTTGGATGCCTCATTGATTCCTTACTTGATGCGTAAAGAAGGTATCGAAAACGTCAGCGACTTCATCGATATCCTGAATAAAAAATCTGGTATTCTGGGCTTGTCAGGCATTTCAAGTGACATGCGGGATGTTCAAGCAGCAGCTGCCAGCCACAACGACGATGCTGAATTGGCTTTGGAAATCTATGCTGACCGAATCCGCAAATATATTGCACAATATATTGCAGTTATGAATGGCGTGGATGCGATTGTCTTCACAGCCGGCGTCGGTGAAAATGCGGCCTATATTCGTGAAGCAGTTCTGAAACCAATGACTTGGTTTGGTATCAAATTGAACACGACTGTCAACAACTTGATTCATGGGGAAGAAGCTGAAATCACAGCACCGGATTCCAAAGTGAAAGTCTTTGTTATCCCAACTGATGAAGAATTGGTTATCGCCCGTGACGTTCAACGTTTAGGTGCAAAATTGCGCTAATCTCAATATTAAAAGCCCCCTGTCCGTAACTGATGGACAAGGGGCTTTTTTTCACAATAATCATATATGTTGGTGAAATCAGCAGTTGATGGCAGTGACTAATTTTTCAACCGTATTCCAATTGCGGGCGGTCATAGGCAGCTTTAGCTTGCCTAAAGCTCGGATTGTGGGGGAGGTTCTAACGCTATCATAAGAGAGTACATAGAGCACTTGAAGGTCTTTTTGATAACTGATGCGATCTTTTCCGTTGATGGTAACGGTGGCTAGTTGTTCGGCTGAGAGCTCACTTTCAAAAAAATAAACATAAAGGTGTTTAATGGTGGGCTCATAGGACTGTGCATTTTGGATTTCTGCTTGGGTAAAGGGGAGTTCAGCAGGAATTCGCTGGAAGTTATCCGCGGGAATAACAATGACCAGACTGGAAAACCCAAATTTTTCAGCAAATTCTTTGTTGATAAGCTGGCGCAGTTCGTCAGTTGAAAGAGGAGAATTTGCCAAGACATTGCCGCTTTGTAAAAAAGTCTGGAGGTGGGTCAGGCCCATATCTTCAAGAAAAGCCTTCAAATCAGACATTTTGATGCGATTTTGTTTGCCAACATTGAGACTGCCGAATAAAAGAATATAGTTCACGCTGATCCGCTCCTTTGGGTGGCATTGGTGTAGTAGGATTTGTTAGCTGAAATTTTTCTGGTTATTCATTTTCCAAAAAAACAAAAAAAGAAGGGCCTATCCTCTTCTCACCATTATTATACCGCGAATCGGTGGCAAAAAACAGTCTTGTTTTTGGGCTGCGGCGGGTGTAGACTGCATATCCGGCCAGCGGTGTGACTTGTAGTGTGTCGCAATCCGGTTGCCGGTTTTCTGCCCAGTGCAAGTGCAACTTACTGAAAGGGTCATGTGAAGGTGTCGGTCGTCAGTAACATCAATAAGGAGTGAGTGTTTTGGTCAACACACGAAAAGTCGAAGAACAACAGTTACAGGAAGTCTATCAGTCATTGCTACGGAAGCGACAAGAACTGCAACAACTGATTGCAGTCGAAAATTCAGAAGGCAAGGCAGCTATCCAGGAGATGACCGGCGAAGTGCGGGTCAACTATGATAATTTTGCCGATAATTTGGATACTTATGCCAATATTGAAGCGCTGAATCGACAAATCGACCAGTACAATCAACAACTGGCAACGGCCCGTAAACAGTTGGATAAAGTCGAACGGTTGCTTCCAAGTCCTTATTTTGGCAAAATTACTGCGCATTTTACACCAGATGAGGCGGCTGAAAATTTTTATATTGGGATTAATGGCTTTACTGATGATCGGAAGCAAGAGTTAATCTACGACTGGCGTTCACCAATTGCTGAATTGTTTTACAACAACCAGTTGGGCGTTTCGGCGTATCAAGTCGACACTCGGGAGATTTCGGTTGTCATTGATAATCGGCGGCAGTTGATTACCGATGGTGACTACTTGGTGAATTGGTTTGACAGCGGCACTGCTATCCAAGATGATGTCTTATTAGCAGCCTTGGCTCAAGACAATTCGTCTCAGATGACAGATATCACTACGACTATCCAAGTAGAACAAGATAAGATTATTCGGGATCGCTTGAGTCCGGTGGTCTTGGTAAATGGTGTCGCCGGCAGTGGCAAAACTTCTACTGTCATGCAGCGAATTGCGTATCTATTGTATCGCGATCGGGACAAATACAGTGCAGATGAGATGCTGATTTTATCACCGAATCGTTCTTTTGGAAAATATATCGCCCAGGTACTACCCAGCTTGGGAGAAGAAAACCCGGCTACTTATACACTGTTGCAATTGGTAGCAAGGTTGGGGGGACTTGAAGGAGAGTTGGAGAGTGAAAAAGCTTACTTTCAGAGGATCAGCGTCAAGGAGACTTCCCTGCTGCGTAGTACCTTGCGGGACACAGATTTTTTGGTATCTTTGACAGCAATCACTGGCAATGAGGTCAAACCGCAGTTCAGAGATATTTTACATGGTGAAAAAGCGCTGATCACCAAAGAGCATATCCAATTGCTTTTTAATGAAACACCTGCTGGCCAACTGGCAGATCGTTTGCAGGCAGTCAAGGCCCGTTTGCTTCAGGAATGGGAACGCCATCTGATCCGCCAAGGCCGCAGCAACCGAATCCGCCAACAGCTTTTGGGGCTGACAGAAGCAGAACAGCAACGATTACTGGGTGGGTTGATCGAGTTTGATTCAGAAGCCAAGCTGTCTGAGTATGGTTTGCAATTGCTGCAAAAACGCTATCGAGACATCAGCCGACAAATCAAGGACTTTTCTTGGTTACAAGCGGAACGGCTCTTTGCAGATTGTTATTTCAATTACACTGGAGAAGCTTTGCCGCCACTTCCGAAAAAAACGGATCTCGATCTGGCAGTAGCACAATTGTATATGCATCATATATTGATCGAGCCATTGACAGTTCCTGACTTTAAGGTGATTTTAGTGGATGAAGTCCAAGATTATACACCGGCGCAACTGCAGTTTATTCGAGCACTTTTCCCGAAAGCCCACTTTACCTTGGTGGGAGACGAAAATCAGGCAATCTTTGATTCCCAGACTGACTTTTCAAGAATCGCAGCGATTTTTGGGAAAAAGCAGGTTACCGGGTATTCGCTGGTGAAAAGCTACCGTTCCAGTGGCAACATCACCCGTCTTTTTGGCGCCTTGTTGAAGGATCCGACCAAATTGGAAATCCAGGCGGTTCGACCAGAAGGCGCTCCCATCACCTGGCTCTCGGTGGCTGAAAAAGCGGAAATGGTTCAAACAGTGACCGACTACGTAGTGACAACAGGTCTGACTGCCCTGACCGTTTTGACTAAAACGTTGGCACAGGCAGAAGAGCTCCGACAGCTATTGCCAAAAGACCAAATCAGCGTATATCCGATTGCGTTTGCCAAAGGATTGGAGTTTTCCAATGTATTAATCTATGATGCTTCAAAGACAAATTATCACAGTGGTCGTGACCGTCAGCTGCTGTACACAGGTATCTCTCGCGGGACGGAAACGGTGGCACTGCTGTGGCAAAAAAATAAAAGTCCTCTGTTTGCTTAGGGCTATTTAATGATAAAAAAAAGAAAAGCAACTTCGGTTCTTTCACGGAAGTTGCTTTTCTTTTTATTGTCAAAAATTTCAAAGGCGGACGATCTTCGATTTTATCAAGCTAAGCCCGCGTAAATTCACTTGTGTTAAGGGATTTTAATCGGTAGATGTCGTCGTACTGTCTTTAGTAGTATCTGTCTTAGCTGAAGACGTGGTATCTGTCGTACTTTCTCCAGCTTTGGTGTTGGCATCAGGCCATTTTAAATCCAAGAGATCGATCATTTCATTGTAGGCGGTCTCGATTCGTTGTTGCTGTTCGGCGGGAACTTTGTCGGCATATTTGGCACCTTTCAGATAGTCCTCAGCCAAAAATACTTGATAATCATAGGATTGGTTGACGACGCCGTCTTGGGTGTAGGTTTTACCTGCCATTATTTCTTTTGATACCCAGGTTGGATGGGGCACGATATTGGTAATCGTGGTCTTGTCGCCGGTTTTGGTCAACTCGACTTCCATAATGACTCCTCGTTCCGACCAGTAATTTTGGATGGTTTCATAACGTTGATTGGAAAGCAGATTGCCCATAGAATAGATGATGAATTTCTTTTCTCCATCTTTTTCGATGATTTCGGTAGGTTCGGCTACGTGGGGATGACCACCAAAGATGACATCAGCCCCTAAATCAATCATTTGGCGATATTTTTCTTGTTGCTCTTCGTTGGGCTGTAAGGCATACTCGTCGCCGTCTTGAGGCATGATCACAGTGATGTCAGCAATCTCTTCAGCTTTTTTGATGTCGGCGGCGACTTTGTCCATATTCAGGTCGTGAAGGTATTTGTCGTATTCTTCTTGGGTCAGGGTATTTTCCATGCCGTTGAAGCCGTATGCATAAGCTAAGAGAGCAATTTTGATACCATTGACTTCCTTGATCAGAATGTCACTGTTATCGTCGGTATTGACGCCAATTGTATCCACATCTAAGTCATGGAAAGTTTTGGCAGTAGACAATAGACCATCAATACCGGTATCTAAAATATGGTTATGTCCCAGGTCGATAACATCAAAGCCGGCTTTTTGAATGCTTTGGGCGACAGCCGCAGGGGCATTAAACATCGGATAACCACTCAGAGGGTATTCGGGATTGATAGTTCCTTCGAAGTCTCCCAGACACAGATCGGCTTTGTCCATTAACGGTTTGATCTGTTGGAAGTCGTTATCAAAGTCGTAGTTTTTTCCGTCGTAGGCACTACCGTACAAAATATAGTGATACAGCATGTCTCCACTGGCAGTGATCGTGACTTTTTTAGGAGTACTGTCAGTGTCTTTTTTATTGGCGGCTTTTTTGCTGTCAGAGGTGAGGGTAGTCGCCGGCTCCCCACTAGCAGATTTTGCCGGCGCTTTTTGCATTAGGTACAAGTCAACACAGAAAAATAAGGCGATGGCAGCGAAGATTATCAATGCCGCTTTGGTCTCCCGTTGCCCTTTTTTGATAGTGCATTCTTTGCGATTCATAATCCTCCTCCAAATCTTAACGTTACAGTCTTTGTGTCCATTCTAGTGGAATCCTTTACAAAAAGATAGAGCGTTGAATAAAAAAGCTGGTCTCGATGAGTAAAGAGTGAGTGAAAAGTTCATGCAAGTTATTTTTTCTATCACATTGGCTAAAATTTTTCAGAATAGTAGCTGATTCTTTCTTTGTTGGACGCTTTTAGGTAACATGACAGAAGAAAACGGTTTTGTAGCCGAGTTCAAGTCAACAAGGAGAGACAACGATGGATTTTAGGAATTTACTCGGTACGATTGACAGGCGACGGTTGCGGCTCTTGGAACTGCTGTATGAGCGTCGTAGTGGTTGTTCCACGGAATATTTATTGGATAGTTTGAATTGTTCATTACCTGTTTTATTGAAGGACCAAAAAGCGCTTAACGAGGCACAATCAGATTTTTTTATTGAAAAAAAATGGGGGTTGTATTATCTGAAAAGCGCAGACCAGGCGACTCTAAGTGAACTCTATAGCTTTTTTTTAAATTACACCACTGAGTTTAAAATTTTAGAGGAGTTGTTGTATGAACGCTGTGAAAATATCTCGCAGTTGGCGGCAACGTTATTTGTCAGTCCTTCTCATGCACAGCGCTGTCTTCGAAAATTGGATCGAATTCTGAGGGTGACTCAGATGAAGCTGTATCATCGACCACTACGGATTGGTGGACACGAAGGGGCGGTGCGGCATATGTATTATCGCTATTTTACAGAAAAATACCATGAAATAGAGATTACATTGCCTCAGGGATCAGCGGGTCAAAAGGAGACCTTTGAACACTTTGTCAATGAGTTCATTGAAGTGAACAAGTATCACCCTACTTATATTTTCAAACATCGGCTAGTCTATAATATGTACATCAGTGCTTGGCGTATTAAAAATGGCCACTTTTTTCCTGAAGAGGAATTGATATCCAGTTATCCTAAAGCGCCCAATCAGCAATCTTGTGAAGCATTAGCGAAGGCTTTGTTAAGGGACTATCAAATTGTATGGAGAAAAGAAGTTTTCAAAGAACTGATGTGGTTGCAGTTTAGCGATGCTTTGATTTTCAACGAAGCACATCGAAGTCAAGCGTTGCGGGAAAATAAACGTGTATGTCAGCAGTTCAACCATCATATGGAAACAGTTAGACAGCTTAATCAACTATTTTCCGAACCGGTTTCACAGAAAGTTTTGGAAAAATTAGCTACGACTATGATGAATTCATCTTATTTGTATCCTGAAGATGGCAAGTATATCCAGATTTTACGGCGAAACGAGCGAGATTTAGTGCTGGCCTTTTTGGCAGTGTATGAACAATCCGTCTCTAAGATTTTGGATTTATTACATCGACAAGCCACACGTTATAAATTGTACGATGAGGAAGGGTTTCGCTATATCTTCACCTATTGGACGCTGACGTTGATTCCTGATAGCATGGAGCGCCTGCAAAAGGCTAGTCCCAAAATTAATATATTGGTAGTCTCGAGCTTAACTCCCACTGAAGAGAAATTTATTACCTACTTGATCAATACCGGAGTTTACGGTAATTTTTCAATTGATACGATTTCCGTAACAGCTGAGTCTGTTTATGAAATCAGTGGTAAGTATGATTTGATTATTTCTACGGGTAAGTTGAACCGGATTTCACCAAATGTAGCGTTTATCGCTATTGATCCAGTCTTAGATGGACAAAGCATGACCCGAATTCAAAAGAAAATCAGTGAGCTGGCAATGCAAAAAAAGGCCGATTCTGAGTGCGTATGAATAAAGGGATACGGGGAAATTTTTTAGCGAATGAAAGTATAATTTTTAATGAATACGGAACAAACAAATCAAAAAAATTTTGTAGGTGATACGATGATTTCAGCAAGTTTGAAGAATTATATGGAGTCCGAAATTATTCCCCGCTACGATCAGTTAGATACTAGTCATGCCTCTCCTCATGTCCATCAAGTGATTGCCAACAGTTTTGAAATTCTCGCAGAACTGAACTTGCCGGATGTGGATCCGCAAATGTGTTATGTGGTTGCTGCCTATCATGATTTAGGACTATTGTTTGGTCGTGAAAATCACGAAACTCGCTCAAAGGAGTTGCTGATGGCAGATCAAAAATTAGCTCAGTGGTTTTCTTTAGAACAATTAACCGTGATGGGAGAAGCAGTAGAAGATCATCGGGCATCTTTATCCTTAGCGCCGCGCTCACTTTATGGAAAAGTCATTTCCGAAGCGGATCGAGACATAGATTTTGAGCGGATTTTGTATCGGACATTTGTATACGGCATTGAAAAGAAAGGTCTGCAATTTTTACCCGAGCTGACGGAAGAAGCGGCCACTTACATGACTGAAAAGTATGGGCCAAATAGCAATCTGAAATTTTGGCTGAGTTATTCAAAAAATCAACAACAGCTGGAAAGGCTGCACCGCTTTTTGGCAGATGAAAAGAGCTTTGCAAGAGCGTGTCACCAGACTTATGCAGCAATTTTCAATCCAGGACAAGAGTTGGCTGATGGGTACAGCATAACTATTAGATAATAAAAACGAAGGCAAGCTTGCTGAATTTGAGTCCAGCAGCTTGCCTTCGTTTTTTGCTATTTGTTTATTGGTCATGCAGCTATTTTACTTCTTTGACTTGCTCAATAAAGTGTTCAAGATTTTCACGATCTGTTAGCTGACGATTGCATTGGTCGCTGTCAATGCAGATGTAGTTTCCCTTTTTCGTATAGGTTCCTTCTGCGCCGGTTTTGGTGGTAGCCATGAACAAGGCAACATTGCTTTCTTTATGACAGATAGCGCAGATGTTCTTTTTGACACTGGCAGGAAGCGAGCCGGCGATGCCTTGCAGACGATCGTCAGAATACAGCAGCAGAAATTTCTTCTGGCTACCGGGGTCATTCCAGCCAATATAGGTGTGCTCCCGTAAGTCCAGTTGGTTGAAATCGGGAACTTTCAACTTTTTGACTTTGCGGAAGGCTTTCTCCACTTGTTTGGCAGAAGGTGCTGCAAAAGGGATCACGAAATCTTTGAACTCGTCAAAGTAGCGTGCGGCCCGGGCTTTAGTGAGTCGAGTATCCAAAGCCAGCGTAATTAAATCCGTGATTTCCGGATAGTCCTCAGGAACCGCTTCGCGAATTTTTTCGACTGCCAGTGCTTGGACAGTTTGAATCGTGTGGCGGTCGTTGACAGACTGATAAACGTTGATCAGCTCCTCGACGGTTTGGCGCAGTGCCATGTATTGATATGGTTGAATCGTTGGTCTCATAGTAAATTCCTTTCCTCGGACTGCTGATACGCGGGAAAGGTCCAGGTATCAGCCCAGCAAGCCGACAACCTGTGCTGCAGAAGATACATAACGTATCATCTGATCACCCCCTAATGTTTCACAAGGTGTATCTTACCATGTTTTGCGGTAGATGCAAGGAGCAACACCGGTAAATGTTGGGATGTAACGATTTCTTATCCATAGGTTGGGGTTATGAATGGTGATAAGTATTTATGATTGGGAATCTTACCCCGGTTGGTGATACACTAGATGATAAGGAATAACCGAAACGGTCGTTATGGATTGCCGTTAGGGCTAAATCTCAGACAGCAATCTGGAAAAGGCAAGCAGACTTAGGAGGTCATATCAAATGAGTAAAGCAGATGTATCAATTTTGGATTTGGTGGGTAAAACACCAATCGTCAAGTTGCAGCACAGTGTACCGGAAGGCTCTGCTGATGTTTATGTGAAGTTGGAGTATTTCAATCCCGGCAGTTCTGTAAAGGACCGAATTGCGTTGGCTATGATTGAAAAAGCAGAACAAGAAGGAAAACTGCAACCTGGCGGAACTATCATCGAGCCAACGTCTGGTAATACAGGGATTGGTTTGTCCTTGGTAGGTGCTGCCAAAGGATACAAGGTAGTCATTGTGATGCCCGATACTATGAGTGTCGAACGTCGTAAATTGATGCGAGCATACGGTGCAGAACTGATTTTGACACCGGGGGCAGAAGGAATCACTGGCTCGATCAATAAAGCAAAAGCATTGGCGAAAGAAAATGGCTGGTATTTACCATTGCAATTTGAGAACCCGGAAAACCCTTTGATCCATGAAGAAACTACCGGTAAAGAAATCATTGAGACATTTGAAGGGGACACATTGGATGCCTTCGTAGCCGGAATTGGGACTGGCGGCACGATTACCGGAGCAGGTCGTGCGTTGCGCAAAGCCTATCCGGAAATCAAAATCTACGGTGTAGAGCCGGCAGAATCGGCTGTTTTGGAAGGCGGTAAGCCAGGTCCGCATAAAATTCAAGGAATCGGAACCGGCTTTGTACCGGACACATTGGATACCGGTATTTATGATGAGGCAGTGGCAGTTGCTAGTGAAGATGCGTTGGAAACAGCTCGTCAGATTGGCCAAAAAGAAGGTCTCTTGGTGGGGATTTCTTCTGGAGCGGCCATCAGTGCAGCGTTGAAGGTGGCAGCTAAGCTGGGTGCAGGTAAGAAAGTATTAGCCATCGTTCCTGATAATGGTGAACGGTACTTGTCGACCGTTTTGTACGCCTCTGAAGATTGAGGTTTTCTCTAGTCGTGAAATTTTCCCCAAAATTTAAACGATTGCCCCTGTTCACTTGAGGTGAGCTGCAAGTGTTCCTAGCTGTTTTTGTAAATATTAGGCAGCCGGCAATTGCTGCTTTCCAAAGAATATGGTATGGTTAAAAAAACACTATGATTAAGAAAGGGGCATTACGATGACCGCATCGATGAAATTGCGCAGCACACTTTTAGAATGTAAATAATCCTCTAAAAGTCTTGCAAAGTCGACATTTCATGGGCGGAGTCTGCTCATTTTTCGTAATTGATTAAACGTCGAGGACAGCATAGGACTGTTCTTGACGTTTTTTTGTCCTCGGATAAATTGGGAGCTGATTTGATGAAAGCCGGCTACCTTGTGACAAGCTGGTCTATTGACTAGTTTGAAGGAAGCTAAATAGAATTGACAGTGAATCTCAGAAAACAACTTTGCAAGCAGTCCTAGCATGTTGCAGCGATAACGTTGTACGTGCGCATTGAAAAGATGTCGACTCATTTTTTGTAAAAAAATGAGTCGGCAGCAAAAGGAGAGCTTGTATATGGAAGAATTAGTATTGCGCTTAGAAAATATTGAAATCGCCTTTAATGGAAAAAAGATCTTGGAAATTCCGCAGCTGCAAGTATATGAAAATCAACGCATTGGCATCATCGGCGACAACGGCAGTGGGAAGACGACCCTGGCTAAACTAATTACTGGTGAATTGATGCCGGATATTGGAAAGATTCAACGTGAGGTTTCTTTCGGGTGGTTTCCACAAGGGGGGATGGCTCAAGTGTTGCCAGAGACGGGTGATCAGTTGGCATTAATGAGTCGATTGCAAGTGCCGCAACAAGACAATCTACAGGCATTGAGTGGCGGCGAAGCAACAAAATTTCGTTTAGCTCAAGTGTTGGCGGATTATCAGCCAGCACTGGTGATGGATGAACCTACGACCCACCTAGATCGAGAAGGAATCGAAGTTTTGACCGATGAACTTCGTTACTATTATGGCACCTTGTTTTTTATTAGCCATGATCGGCAGTTCTTAAATGATTTGGCTGAGGTAATCTGGGAGGTGGCTGACGGAAAAGTTACTGTTTATAAAGGCAATTTTGCCGCTTATCAGGAACAAAAAGAGCTTGCTGCCAAGACGGCTCAGCAGACTCGCGAAAATTTTTTGAAGGAGAAGCAGCGAATAGAGAAAACAATTCAAAAAAAACAGGAACAAGCGCAAAAAGCGGCCACCGTATCCCGCCGCAAAAAACAGCAGCAAATAAAGCCGGATCGCTTGTCTGCTTCTAAGCAGAAAGATACTGTGGAAAAAAACCTCCATAAAGGAGCCAAGGCGGCTATGAGTCGACTGGAGCGGCTTGAAGAACCGGAAAAAACCAAAGAAAAGCCGCCTCTACGTTTTCCAAATCCTCCCGCGTTGCAGATGCATAATCCTTTTCCAATCCAAGGAGCAGAAGTTCAATTGTTGGTTGGGGATAAAGTATTGTTGGAGAAAGCTGATTTTCAGTTTGGTTTGGGTAAAAAAATTGCGTTAACTGGGGGCAACGGTACCGGAAAGACAACATTGCTGCAATGGATTGTCGCTGAAAAACCTGGCATTCGCTTGTCTCCAAAAGTCCGCTTCTCCGTCTATCAACAAACGGCTTATGACATGATTACTACTGAACCTCTTTTAAGGTATCTATTGAAGGAAACGCAGCAGCCAGAGCCCTTTATTCGCGCTTTACTGCACAATTTAGATTTTGCACCACAATCACTTTTGACTCCGATAGTTCAATTAAGTGGTGGGCAGCGCACACGACTGGCGATCGCCAGCATTTTCTTGGAGCCTGCTAACGTGTTGGTCTTGGATGAGCCCACGAATTTTATTGATTTAGCAACGACAGCAGCCCTCGAAAAACTGCTAAAGGCGTATCCGGGTACAGTTCTGTTCACCTCTCATGACGCCCATTTTGTTCAAAACGTAGCAGATGAAGTCTGGATTCTGGCTGATCAAAAACTGGTACAGACTGAGAGTCGTTAATGCTTCAGTTCTTAGATTCGTCTGGTCTTTTTTCTTGGAAACAGGTATCCTGATAGTATAGAAAAAATCAGGTGGAAAAAGAAAAGAGGTAGCAGGCAGATGTTCGATACAGAGAAGGTAAAGACACTCAATGAACTAGAGATGGTGGTGTATCGTTATATCATTGAACATTTTGAGGGACTGGGGCGTTTGACGATTCGCGAAATGGCGGAGACAGCCCATGTTTCTACCTCTACGATTTTGCGGACGTTGACAAAACTAGGCTTTGATGGCTTTTCAGAATTCAAATACTTTCTGAAAGAAGAACAACAAAGGCAACAGCGCTCCTTTGATTATTTTTATGATGCTACGGTACAAGTGGATAACTTTTTGAAAAAGGTCAACGACGACAATTATCGAGATGTCTTAGAGCCGGCGGTAAAGTTGATCTTAAATAGCCGCCATATCGCTTTTTCCGGCATTGGGACGAGCGGTACTCTAGGGATGTATGGCAGCCGCTATTTCACAAACATGGAGATCAACGCTTACAGCATTGCCGATCCCTTTGCTCCCATCCCGCCGCGAGGTTTGGAAAATACCTTGGCAATCATCTTATCCGTATCTGGAGAAACAGAGCAGATGATCGACCAGGCAATGGATTTCAAGCGCTATGGTGCGCAGGTTCTCAGTATCACAAATGATGAAAATTCTACCATCGCTCGCATAGCAGATTACAATATTTCCTATTACATGCCGGAAGTTGGCAGTCCGCGAGAAGCGCATCTTAATTTGACGACACAAGTACCGGTAATTGCGCTGATTGAGATTTTAGCCCATCAAGTCGCTAAAGAACTACAAGCTTTTATGCCTGATGCCTGAATTTCCAGACAAGGAGCTGTGAGAATAGTTGAGTCACCGCCCTATGAACCAAACACTACCAAACGTGAGATTCCAAAAACCGACGACCTGCCATTAAAAATATTGGAAGGTCGCCGGCTTTTTATTGCTAAAAAATTTTAAACGTAGACTTTCTTTGATTTCATCAAGGGAAGTCAGCAGCATTCATTTTTTCTTTTTATACGTTTGGTCATGTTCGCTTTTCGGACTAAGACATACAGGTGGTCACAAGTTTTCCTCATCCGTATTTTTTTAATTAATTGTGGTTAAACAGCCGCTGTTTAGCACTTGAAAATTACTTATTTCACATTCATTTGTTATTTTTAATTTTGCGTATTAGACGTTTATAACAGATTGATAAACTGTTAGATGATATTTCTCTCTGGTTCCTGTTTAGTTGTTTGAAATAATGAATATACAAGTGTAATTATCGGATTTTTTATAGTAGTACAGTGCTTATTGTTTGTTATAACTCTGCTGCTGTGTTAAAAATAATCTTGAGGCATACGATGGCTGTTTTTTTGAAATGAATTGAGTGTTTCGTTATGAAATTAGTTGTTCAGGCTGTCGGGTGAATCAACAATTTTTTACAAAATGGAGGAACAAAAATGAAAAAATGGTGGGTGACAGCAGTTTTGGCGGTCAGTGGGCTTTTATTGGCGGCCTGTGGTGGAGAAGCAAGCAGTGAAGGTAAACAAACAGCACAAGACACAAGTTGGGAACAAGTGACCAAAAATCAGACGTTAACAGTAGCAACTTCTGGCACACTGTTTCCTTCTTCTTATTATAATGATAAAAATCAGTTGGTAGGCTATGATGTCGACGTTGCCAAGGAAGTAGGCAAACGTCTAGATCTTAAGGTCGCATTTAAGGAATACAATGTGGACGGCCAAATCGCTTCTGTCAATCGTGGGGAAACAGATTTTGCGGCCAATGATTTTGGTCTTTCCGGCGAACGGGCAAAAAAATTCATGCTGTCTGAACCGATTAAATATTCCTTTGATAGTATGATTGTTCGCAAAAGCGATGATTCCGGGATTAAGTCGCTTGAAGACCTGAAAGGAAAAAAAGCTGCTGGTGAACCGAATACAGGTTATATGAAGATCGCCGAAAAATATGGTGCCCAGCTGGTGACCTATGACAACGCGACGAACGATCAGTATTTGACTGATGTTGCAAATGGTCGCACTGACGTGATTTTAAACGACTACTATCTGCAAAAAATGTCAGTGGGCGCATTGCCGGATATCCCGGTCAAAATTTTGGAAGATGTTTATTTCAACGCCAATTTTACTGGTTTCCTCTTTGTCAAAGGACATGATGCCTTGAAAGAAAAGGTCGACACGGTACTAAAAGAAATGCAAAAAGACGGGACTATGAAGAAGATTTCCGAAACGTATTTTCAAACGGATGTTTCTGTTAAGCCAAAACAAGAAGTCACTGAAACGGTGACGGCAGACTAATGTATATCCCAAAACTAGATTTTTCTTTGATGCTGGAGTCGCTGCCTTTCATTTTGCAGGGCCTGAAATACACACTGGGAATCAGCGTAGTGACCTTTTTACTGGGAAATATTTTGGGAATCTTTTTGACGGTTTTGGCAATGCTGCCAAGCCGAATCTTACGAGGAGTGATCGCTTTTTACCTGTCCTTTTTACGAGGTGTTCCGGCGTTGGTGTTGCTGTTTCTGTTGTATTTTGGACTGCCGTATCAGCTACCAGCGCTGAGTGCGGCAATCATTTGCTTCACTTTGACGAGTAGCGCATTTATTGGTGAAATCTATCGAGGGGCAATCAATGGGGTAGATCGCGGGCAGTGGGATGCGGCATATGCCTTGGGATTGAACTTTCCCCAGACAGTTCGCTTGATCATTTTGCCACAGGCCCTGAGACTATCTGTGCCTGCTCTGGGAAATGTAGCGATGGATTTAGTAAAAGGTACGTCTTTAGCAGCAATGATTACAATTCCCGATATTTTTCAAAAAGCTAAAATTGTCGGTGGGCGTACTTTTGATTATATGAGCATGTATGTTTTGGTCGCCTTGGTTTATTGGGGCTTGTGCATTGCCATTGGCTGGTTGCAAAAGCATTTGGAAATCTATTTGAACCGGCAGATGGGTTTGATTGCGCAAAAATAAATTGAAAAATGGAGTTGTGACAATCGCTGAGTTACCGTCCTTTAGAGCGGACATGACCAAATGTGAATCACAAACAAAAAAGAGGTAACTTCGGGTAAAGAGCCGAAGTTACCTCTTTTTTCATTACTATTCACTTCGCTTTGTGGGGGCTCGGATGGCTAATTGTTTTCAAATTTATCTGTTTTTTCTTCTGTAACATGTTTCTTAAAAGCGGTGAAGACTGGTTTTGAAACCGATTACCCTTTATGATGAATATGTAAGCGATACCGCTGTTGCAACCAGACTTCCGGAAAACGGGTCGCACGCCATTATTATTGTTGCAGGCTTTGGTTTCGGTAGGCCACCGAGAAAAAGCCGCCAAATCTTTTTAAAACGTGAAACAAGAAAAGGAGCGAGACCATCATGAACGAATGGATCAATGAAAAAGTTCTGCCTCCGGTGTTGAAATTTGTCAATACCAAAGCTATTACTGCTTTGCGAAACGGAATGCTGTACACGATGCCTTTTACCATCGTCGGTTCTATTTTTCTCTTGCTAGCCAACTTTCCAGTCAAAGCCGTCAGTGATTGGGTCACCAACAGCGGCTTAGCAGATTATTTCAACGAAGCATACGGTGCTTCCTTTGCAATCATGGCGATTTTCGCGGTTGTCGGGATTGCCTACTCCTATGTAAAAGATGACGGCTTTGAAGGATTGCCAGCCGGGATGATCGCTTTGGTAGTCTTCTTGCTGACTCAACATTCCAGTGTAACGGATGCGGAAGCAAAGGTTACTATTGGTAATGTCATCGACAAAACCTGGACAGGCGGGCAGGGGATGATTGCTGCTATCTTGGTAGGGTTATTTGTCGGTTGGGCCTATGTCTGGTTTTTACGACGGGATATTCGAATCAAATTACCGGAACAAGTGCCAACCAACGTAGCCAACTCATTTACTGCCTTGATTCCGGCAGCCGTGATTATCACTGTCTCATTGATCATTTACGTGATTTTTGACAAGTTCTTCAATACCACTGTTGTAGAATGGATTTATGAAGTTATCCAAAGTCCGATGCAAGGGGTTACTGATTCCTTGGGTGGTGCCTTGATGTTGGGATTCCTAGTACCATTCTTGTGGTTCTTCGGGGTACACGGCTCCACCATCGTCGGCGGGATCATGGGACCAATCTTGCAAGCCAACTCCCTTGAAAATACCGAAATTGTGAAAGCTGGTAAAGCGTTGACTGTTGCCAATGGTGGCCACATCGTTACGCAACAATTCTTGGATCAGTTTATGACTGTGACTGGTGCGGGGATGACTATCGGGATCGTAATTTATATGGTTTGGTTTGCCCGTTCAGCACAATTCAAGCAATTGGGACGTTTGTCGATTGTTCCGGCCTTCTTCAATATCAATGAACCTATTACTTTTGCAACACCAATCGTAATGAATCCAATCATGGCACTGCCGTTTATTTTAACACCAGTGATTTCTGGGCTGATTACTTACTTTGCTCTTTACACAGGGTTAGTACCGCTCTTTACTGCTGTACAGGTTCCGTGGACAACACCGCCTGTAATTTCCGGCTTTTTGGTAGGGGGCTGGCGAGCAGCGTTATTGCAAGTCATCGTATTGGGACTAGGCTTTTTCATCTACTTGCCGTTCATCCGTAAAGTGGATCAATTGAACTACGCGGAGGAATTAGGTGAGACACCGGCAGAAGCTGCGGTAACCGTCGAAAATGAAGCCTAAGTCAGTAGAAAGACGAGGGAACGACATGAGTGTATTGAAAAAAGATTTTTTATGGGGCGGCGCAGTTGCCGCCCATCAGCTGGAAGGTGGCTGGCAAGAAGGTGGCAAAGGGATTAGTGTAGCTGATGTCATGACAAAAGGTGCCCATGGCGTTCCCCGGCAAATTACTGATGGGGTTCAACCAGGTCAAAACTACCCCAATCATGACGCCATCGACTTTTATCATCATTATCCAGAAGATGTGAAGCTGTTTGCAGAACTGGGACTTAACTGTTTTCGGACATCCATTGCCTGGACGCGAATTTTTCCTGATGGTGATGAAACTGAACCTAACGAAGCCGGGTTGAAATTTTACGACGATCTTTTCGCAGAATGTCTGAAATATGGTATCGAGCCGGTGATTACTTTGTCTCACTTTGAAATGCCCTATCATTTGGTGACAAAATATGGCGGCTGGCGTAATCGCAAGCTGATTGATTTGTTTTTACGCTTTGCCGAAGTCTGCTTCACCCGTTACAAAGGGGTCGTCAAATACTGGATGACATTTAATGAAATCAACAACCAAGCCAATTATCACGAAGATTTCGCGCCTTTTACCAACTCCGGTTTGAAATTTTCTGAAGGGGAGAACCGTGAAGCCGTGATGTATCAAGCGGCTCACTATGAATTAGTGGCTTCTGCCGGGGCAGTTCAGTTGTGCCATCAGATTGATCCGGATGCGAAGATTGGCTGTATGATTGCTATGGTGCCCATCTATCCGTATAGTTGTGAACCGCAAGATATGCTGGCGGCGACAGTCGCGATGCAACGGCGCTACTGGTTTACCGATGTGCATTGTAAAGGCCAGTATCCAGGGTATCTGAAAGCCTACCTGACCCGCAAAGGTTATCATTTGGATATGACAGATGAGGATCTGGTCATACTGCGGGAAGGGACCGTGGACTATATCGGTTTTTCTTATTACATGTCATTTGCTGTCAAAGGAGCGGGGAAAGCGCCGGCGTATGATTATGATGAGGCCAAAGATTTAGTTCGCAATCCCTATGTACCTGCTTCTGACTGGGGCTGGCAGATTGATCCGGAGGGTTTACGTTATGCCATGAACTGGTTTGCCGAACGCTATGAACTGCCATTGTTTATCGTGGAAAACGGCCTTGGTGCAATTGATGAAGTTGGACCAGATGGCACTATCGATGACAGCTACCGGATCGACTATTTGCGAGCTCACATTCAGAGCATGAAAGATGCTGTTGCTTATGATGGCATTGATTTGATGGGTTACACACCTTGGGGATTTATCGATCTAGTATCTGCAGGTACTGGTGAAATGAAGAAGCGCTACGGTATGATCCATGTCGATTTGGACGATCAGCTGCAAGGCAGTGGCAAGCGCAGCAAGAAGCGTTCTTTCGATTGGTACCGTGAAGTTATCCGCTCCAACGGTGAAAAACTATAATTTTGGTTTTACCGGCGCAAGCCGTATGAAATACCAACCAACAATCGTATCGCGAGATTTCGGGATACACCAAAACACCGACTGCCAGCTTTCCCTTCAGGCTGAGCAGCCGGTGTTTTTTTGTTTACCGCCAGTACATTTTGTTACCAGTGGGTTCGGCTAAGCGAGCATCTCGGATTTCATCTAGCTTAGCGGTGATTGCAGGATCTCCTTGATGATAAGCCAGGTGGGCACTATAACTGAGGGTTATTAGGTTGGCTTCATAGTCAGTTCCTTGCTGAGAAACGGGAATCAGATGATGGATAGTAAGCTCCCCATTGCTGGCTGGGATTCGTTGATCAAAGCGATTGTGATATGCTAAATCAAGACCGGTTATACGACAATAAAAGCCGTCACGGCAGGCGATACGGTAAGGAACTGTTGGTGTGCTGCGTTTGGTAAACGTCGCTTTGGTGTAATTGCGAGAGCAGCTGTCTTTACAAAAGGAACGCCTTCCAGCAGGCAATTGTTTGCCACACCATTTGCAGCTATCAGGTGACAATCGTAGGTCTGGGGTACCGACTGTCAACGTTTCGCCAAACTGTCGCTCGTATTCCCTCAAGCTTAGCCAGCGGCGCTGAAAAGTGGTATCAGCTGCCAGGCGCAGCTGACTACCGCGACCTTTGTAAGTGGCTGATTCAGGCAACGTCTCTGAGAACCTGTGAAGTAGCTGCTGTTGGTCTGCAGATAACTGTGTGTGGAGCATCTTTTTAACAGCATTCCCGGCCAAAGTAGTCACGGTTTTGCAATGAAAACAGACGGCAAGATTTTCAGCAGCAGTGTTGCCTTTTAGGAGCAATGTAAGCTTGCGATGACAGATAGAACACGTCGCTCCAGGATAATTGCTTTGAACAAAGGACATAACAGAGCCTCATTTCTTTTAAATCGCATGTTGTTAACGATATGATACACTGGAGATGAGAAAAACGAAAGGCAGGCAAGCCGATGTTAGATCTTTCGATGCAAGAACGGCAGATACTTTGGGAACAGTTGAATGAGAAACAAAAGGCAGTACTGACCCAGCATAAGAAGTATCGGCTGCAATCGCTGTTTCTGACAGAACACTTCTTGGAAGAAGATAAGTGGCAGTTGGTAGATTTCAAAGAAGACCCGCATTATCCTAATGGGGATCAAAAACTTTACTGCCGCTGTGGCCGTCAGGTGAAATATCAGTTTATTTTGCTGGCAGTGGCTACCGGAGAGCTGCTTTTGCTGGGCTCTACTCATTTTGCCCAACATCTGGGGGTGTCAGAAACCGTCGCAGCTCAAGTACGTAAAGGTTTACACACTATCGATCGGGGAACAGACCTGATTTTGCAACAGGTAGCGGCGGGCCTTCATTTCCCACAACGCCTCTATCAAAAAATCAGCCCTCACCAACTTAAACAGCAGCTTCCGGAAGCAACTCAGCGTAGATTGTCGGCTTTTTCGCAGGCGAATCTGCCAATCTATGAAGAAGATCAAAAAGCTTTATTGACTCTGGCCGCAGCGATTGCTACTTCCAAGCGTGATGAGCAGCCTTGGCGTCCCCGCAACTCTGCTACTAGTTCTCGAAGCTCACGGGAAAATCCTTTTGCGGCATTGACAGCCAAGATTGGACAACTAGAAGTTGGGGAGCAAGTACCACTGGCAGAGCTGGCGGATTATCTGAATGAAAGGCCAATCGTGATTCGACGTTGGCTAGGACTGTTGGAATCTGAGCGCTTTTTTGTTCAGGTGAAACAGGTGGCGGACGATTTTTTCAGAATTCGTTGAAAGAAGGAAAGACAGTGAAACCAAAAAAGACTGACAAAATTATTTTGCTGGGCAGTGTCTCATTGCTTTTGTTTGTAATAGGGGACTGGGGCTTGCCTTATGTATTAGGGCCGATAGTAACAGGCTATGATCCCTTGCGACAAGTGGTAAGTGATCTGGGAAGTGTTGGCAGTCCGGTGAAGACCATCTTCGAACGAGGATCTATTGTGACCGGCTCTCTATTGCTTTTGTCTTTACCGGGAGTTTGGCAATTAACATCAGGAGACAATCGTCGCAAGCGGCAACTGCTGCTTGTCGGTTTGGCACTCTTTGCTGTGGGGGATTGTATTTTTACCGGTGTTTTCAAAACAAATCACAGCACATCAGGATTAACCTTAGGAACAATCATTCATGGGGGCGCTTCTGGAGCAGGAATCGTGGGGATGCTGGCAGTTCCATTGATTTTGTCTGCGATGGCCAAAGATCGGCAAAATCACCGCGGTCAGCAGATTTATCTGCTGTTGTTTGCCGCTTGTCTGTTGACGTCACTATTTAATGGCATCTCTCAAGGATTGCACTTTACGTACAAAGGATTATGGCAGCGAATTTCGCTGGTATTGCTGTACGCAGCACCACTGCTTTTAGGCAGCAGCGGCCTTTATTTTGTTAGCAAAAAAGATAGTCTTCAAAAAAAAGGAGAGAGCATGACTGAAGAAGACTGAGCTAACCGCCTACATCTAATGAGCGCTTCTTTATTTCAAGGTTACAAGAGAATGTAGAGAGAAAATCTTTTTGGCTTGCGTGTATGTATCGATTCGCTTTCAATGTGGGACAACCGAACTCAAAAAGAACAAAAAAACGGCTCTTCGTCAAATAGTGTTGGTGAGTTCAAATTGAATGAGTGAATGAGCTCAGGCAGGAAAAAATTCTTGCCTGAGCGCTTTTTTATTTTTCGCTCTTTCTTAAACAAAAATCAGCCCTTGGATGATGTAGATTCTTGAGCGAAAATTCAGGAAGTTCCGATA
>NZ_MAEH01000004.1 GCF_009933135.1 Candidatus Enterococcus leclercqii | reverse complement strand
AAAAATAATCAAGCGTGTCGCTTATGGATATCGGAACTTCCTGAATTTTCGCTCAAGAATCTACATCATCCAAGGGCTGATTTTTGTTTAAGAAAGAGCGAAAAATAAAAAAGCGCTCAGGCAAGAATTTTTTCCTGCCTGAGCTCATTCACTCATTCAATTTGAACTCACCAACACTATTTGACGAAGAGCCTCTTTTTGGTAGAAAAAAAGATTTAGAACGACTTCGCTTCTTAGACGAATACAGCTCTTCGCAGTAAATTATCAGTGGAATTTGGAGAAGTATTTCCGTAAGCAAACCTTTCACTTTTGGTAAAATTTCCTTTAATGGCACCGGTTTTTAAACTGTTTGTGGTATATTTTTTTGAAAGAGATTATTGGAAACGAGAGTGGCAGAAGATGAACTTTATCGCGATGGATTTTGAAACAGCCAATTTCAAACCTTACAGTGCTTGTTCGCTGGCGCTAGTCATGGTGCGGGACAGCCGCATTGTAGGAGAATATTATACATTGATAAAACCAGAGACCGAGTTTTTCTGGAAAAATATCCAGATTCATGGGATTCGACCTGCTGACGTAGCCCAGGCACCAAAATTTCCGGAAGTTTGGGAACAGATTGCCCAGTACTACAATCCGAAAAGCTTAATCGTCGCCCACAATGCACCTTTTGATAACGGTGTTTTAAAGGGGTGCTTGAATTATTACAATCTGGAACAGCCGGAGTTTTTGTCGTTGTGTACAGCCCGGACTAGCCGCAAGTTATATCCTGAGTTTCCTAATCATCGTTTAAATACGATGTGTGAAAAGTTGGCCATTCGCTTAGACAATCATCACGATGCACTAGAGGATAGTCGGGCTTGTGCGGAGATTTTATTGCGACAAGAAAATGATTTTGGCATTGAACCCTTGAAAAAACTGGTGACGATTCAATAGAAGAACGCTGATAATCTTTCTGACACTGTTTGTTGAAGCAAAAGCAAATGACAAGTAACCTCCACTGGTCTGTAGTGGGAGTTGCTTGTCATTTTATTGTTAACTATTTCAAAAATTGATATTTCTTTCACTTTTAAAATACAAATATCGTAATTATCACAGGCACTCTTTCTAGTCTATTACGTGGGGAACAAGTCTTGTTAGTTAGAAATATTTTACATAGGATTCTACAATTTTTGGTAGTGCCGGTAAAAACTTTGAAAATCACTATTCATAGGAGGAATTAAGATTCCAGCATGGTTCAGTTCGCTTCCGCTATAGCGTTCTTGACTAGTTGCTTCCAAGTAGTCTGCATCATCATCCAGATACTTCAGCTGTAGTTGGTGAATTTGCTGTGCTGACTGCGCGAGGCCATTGCTGTAGACTAACAATGCCTCAATCTCGTTTTTAAATAGCCAGGCTGTGGCGAAGAGGTGATCTGGTAACTGGAGACGATAAAATTCACCGAATTGAAGCAGCTGACGGTGGGCTTTATAAAAAGTGATTTGTTGCCGAATTATTTCCAGATCTTCTGGTGTTTGTTTTTGAAGAGACAATTCATAGCCAAAATTTCCGCTCATTGCAACTAGACCACGAGTTTCCAAAGGCGTAATTCGGCCTACTTGGTGATTAGGAACATCTGAGACATGGGCCCCCATCATAACTGGTGGATAAAGATAGCTGTAGCCAGATTGGATGCGCGTACGACAGAGGGCATCAGAGTTGTCACTAGTCCAAGTTTGAGGCATGAAAGCCATCATTCCCGGGTCAAAGCGACCGCCCCCGCTGGAGCAATTTTCAAACAGTACGTTGGGGTAACGCCCAGTGATAGTCTCTAAAATCCGATACAGTCCGAGAACATAGCGGTGACTGATTTCTTTTTGACTATCTGCTGGCATCAGTTGATTACCGACTTCTGTCAAATGTCGGTTCATATCCCATTTGATGTAATCTACATGGCCATCCTTGAGATAACCATCCAGCATGTCAATCAAAAAATCTTGTACGTTTTTTTGACTAAGGTCCAGTACCAGTTGTCCGCGTCCTTCTGTCATGGGATAGTTGGCTACTTGCAGGACCCACTCGGGGTGTTGTCGGAACAAGTTACTGTTCTTTGAGACCATTTCCGGTTCGAACCATAAACCAAACAGTAAGTCTTTTTCGTGGATTTTTTTTGCTAGTCCAATGATGCCTTCGGGAAGCTTGGTCGTATCTGGCTGCCAGTCTCCTAGAGAAGTTGTGTCGTCGTCTCGTTTGCCAAACCAACCATCGTCTAAAACAAAGAGTTCAATCCCAAGATCTTTAGCTTGCGTTGCTTGAGAGAGAAGCTTTTTTTCAGTAAACGAAAAGTAATTTCCTTCCCAAGTATTCAACAGAATCGGCCGAGCTTTATTTTGCCAAAATTCCGGGATTAAATGCTCTTGGTAGAGTTTGTGGAAGGTTTGTGACATTTTGTTGAAGCCGCTATCACTGAAATTTAACACCACTTCTGGCGTTTGAAATGCGGCTTTTGGCGAAAGTTTCCAACTGAATTCTTCCGGATGAATCCCCATCTGGACACGGGTACTACCGTATTGCTCCACTTCCGCTTGGGCTAAAAAGTTGCCGCTGTAAATTAGGTGAAAGGCGTAAATCTTTCCTTGATCTTCAGTGGCTTGAGGCTCTGCTAAGGCGATGAAAGGTTGATGCTGTGGACTGCTAGTCCCTCGTAAGGAGCTAATTGCCTGAATGCCACTACGCAAATGACTGCGATTGATATTGGCTTCATCCGTGTGAGACCCATCCAATGTCACAAAGTCAAAGTCTTTTGAGGGAAAATCTAACAGCATTGATCCCGCTTGTTCCAAATAGACAACTTGTTCAGAGTCGTTGTGGTAAGTAATACTGCGAGTAATTACTGGACGGTCCGGGTAGATGGTGTAAGTCATGACTTGACTCAGCTGTTGAATAGTATCCACCAAAGTAATTTGTAGTGTTTCCGCAGCTGGGCCACGTAGCGAAGGTAATCCGGCTAGCTGTGGCTTGCCGGTTATAATCTGATAGTCACTGAATTCAAAGGCGGTCACTCCTTCGCCAGCTAAATTGCGAAATCGATAATTGGAAACACGGTAATCGAGACTACCATTCGTGCTGGTTTCCAGAGGCAGCGTATTTAATGAAAAGTGACGCTCCTCGGCGATTGGATTGGTAGCAAAGCCACGACCAATCAGCTGTAGTTGATTGCTACCATGATAGCTAGTCAATGGGGGGCCAAAATAACGATGTGTAAGATATTTACCTTTTTCAATCCCGATGACATAGCTGAGTTGATCATTTTTTAAATGGAAAAACTGTTGTGATTCATCAAAAGTTATCAACATAATTAAGCCCTCATTTCTATTTGCTTAACCAGAGTGTACGCTGCATAATAGAAGACAACAAGACGAGATAATTGTAGGGAGGGTAAAATATTGCAGATATTTCTACGACAATACCATTATGTACAAACACGCCAGTTGCCGATATTGCAAGCAGCTAGCTGTGGGCAGGGAAATCAAGAGTACAATTGGGATGCTAGTGTACGCAAAGAGCGACTGGTAGTCTTGCAGGTGACCCTCAGTGGTTGCGGATTTTTGGAACACCATGGGGAGGTCAAAGAACTGCCGGCTGGAAGTGCTTTTTTAGCAGCAATGCCTGGGAATTTTCGCTACTATGGCGAAGATTGGCAATTTTTTTATTTAGAATTTTCATCAATCTTCAGCCAATGGTTAGAACTACCCCTGGCAGTTTTTCAATTGACAGAGGAAGAATTGAACCATTGGCAAAAACAAATCCAACAGTTAGAAGAACTGCCTCTAAGTCTCTATAAAAATGCCCAAATGGCCATGACACTTTTTTTGGAGATAAATACTTTATTGGCAAAAAAACAGGTACCCCAAGACCCACTCATCAAAAGAGTTAAAAAATACTTGGATCGTCATTTTCAAGAAGATCTGAGTTTGACTGAGGTGGCAGATCATTTTGGGCTATCCAAATACCAACTGATTCGCAAGTTCGAGGAAAACTACCATACAACACCGATTACTTATCTGAAGAAGATCCGTGTTATCCACTCATTGGAGTTACTGTTGGGGGAAGATAAAATTGCAACAATTGCTCGCCAAGTAGGCTATGCCAACGGGAACTATTTCAGTAAGGTGTTTCGCAGTGAGATGGGAATGAGTCCCAGTGAGTATCGAGATAGTCGCAAACGCTACGGGCAATGAATTTGTTATCGAAGTAGTAAGGCAAATGCCAAAAAACGATTGCGACCTGTTTGATCGCAATCTTTTTTTGGCTATGGGGTTTTTAATCAATCATTCGGCTCATGAGCCAAACATCTAAAAAGTGACCGTCATCGGCACGGGCGCCTCGGACTAATGTTCCTTCAACAGAAAAGTCGAATTTTTGATACAAGGCAATTCCTCGCTGATTGTGGACTTGAACAGTGAGTTCTAAGCGTCGGATGATTTCTGTTTGTTCTGCCCAATAAATCACTTCGTCCAGCATTAAGCTGCCTAGGCCGACACCCCAGTATTCTTGTAAAAGGGCGATGCCGACTTCACCGATATGGCGGGTACGGGGATCACTGTCAGCTGTTACTGATGCAATTCCTGCTAAAGCTCCCGTGGAAGTCTCGGCTACCAACAACAAATTATTGGGACTTTCTTCAATGGCTGTCAATTGATGGCCCAATAGTTCCGGTGTAAGATCCATGCCGAAACGATCCAGCGCGATGAACTCGGTTTCACTGCCTAAAAGCTGCATCAGCTGTAATAAGTTTTGGGCATCGGCAGCTTGGGCTTCTCGCAAATGAATTTCTACAGGTCCTTTCATGAAAGATTCTCCCAAGCAGCCAGAATTCTTTGTTCAAAAGCACTTCCTTGTGTACCGAAGACTTGGAAAGAAGCTTTGCGACGATCAGGATCTGCGCTGTCTTTCTCCAATATCAATTCCAGATAGTCTGTTGGCAAACTGTCTGCCAACATGTTGCCCCATTCAACTACGGAAAGGCCGTCACCTTCGAAATATTCATCTAAACCCAGATCGTCGGCACCATATTCTACCCGATAAATATCCATATGATACAGCGGCAGGCGACCGGCAGTATATTCTCGGATGATTGTATAGGTGGGACTTTTGATCATTTGAGTGATCCCCAGTCCTTTAGCGATTCCTTTAGTCAAGGTGGTTTTGCCAGCACCTAGATCACCAGTCAATACCAAAACATCTCCCGGCTGCGCTACTTTTCCGATGAGCTCAGCTAATTTTTCAGTTTCTAATACATTTTGCAGCAGCATCTCAGTCATTCCTTTCACCACCGCCTGTCTGAAAAGTTCAGCATGCCAGCGGCCTCTTTGCTAGGGTCAGTATACCTGTTTGCTGGTAGTAACGCAAAACCCGACATCCTTTAAGACAATTTGTATAAGAAACACCAAACAGCACCGTTTCTTTGTTGCGAAACGGTGCACTGTAAAAATTCTGTGGGTCGAAAACTTACAAATGAATATCCAGTTCTACCGGGCAATGGTCGCTGCCGAAAATATCTGTGTGAATCTTGGCATCTGACATTTTGTCCTTCAAATCCTCGGAGACGACAAAATAGTCAATGCGCCAACCTGCATTGTTTTTGCGGGCGTTAAAACGATAGCTCCACCAAGAGTAGACCCCCTCTAAATCAGGGTAAAAGAAGCGGAAAGAATCGACAAAACCGGAATTTAGCAGTTGGGTGAATTTTTCCCGCTCTTGAGGAGTGAAACCAGCATTTTTCTGATTGGTTTTCCAGTTTTTCAAATCAATGTTTTCGTGGGCAACGTTTAAATCACCACAAAGGATTACCCCTTTTTTACTGTTCAACTGATTGAGATACTGACGAAAATCGTCTTCCCAAGTCATACGATAATCTAGTCGTTTCAGTTCGTTTTGAGAATTTGGGGTGTAGCAGCAGACCAGATAAAATTCTGGATACTCCAATGTGATGACACGGCCTTCTTGATCATGAGATTCAAGACCAATGCCATAACTGACAGATAAAGCCGGTTCTTTGGCAAAAATCGCTGTTCCGGAATAGCCTTTTTTGACAGCATAGTTCCAGTATTCGTGGTAATTTGGCAAATCCATTTCAATTTGACCGGCTTGCAGTTTGGTCTCCTGCAAACAAAAGAAGTCGGCGTCTAATTCATTGAAGACTTCCATAAAGTTTTTTTGCATCACGGCGCGCAAGCCGTTGACGTTCCAAGAAATCAATTTCACGTATCATTTCCTCCAGTTGGTTTTTAAAGCAGTGGCAGCTGTTATCGCAATCCAGGATTACTATTGCGAAAAATTTCAATCAATAGCAGGGCATCTGATGATACAGCCGGCTGTTAAAACCTGTTTCTCTGTTCATTTTAACGAAAGTTGCGGTAAGATGAAAGAAAACACCCCTGTCAAAATGAGACACGAAGCAGGAGAAAGAGGCGCATTATGAAAGTTGGAGTGGTTGGAATCGGAAATATCGCTCAAAAGGCATACCTGCCAATTTATGCTGAAGCAAGGGACCAAGCGGATTTTTACTTCGCCAGTTCACAGAAAAGTACCCGCCAGTTGCTGAAAAATCGCTATGGTTTTAAGCATGTTTATGAAAATATAACAGAGCTTTTGGCCGAAAAAATGGATGGCATACTGATTCATGCAGCCACAAAAGCGCATTATTCGTTGATTAAAAAGTGCTTGGAAGCCGGCGTTCATGTTTTTGTGGACAAACCGCTGACAGAATCAGCTGTTCAAAGTCTTGAATTGCAGCAATTGGCCCAAAAACGCGGACTGCTCTTGATGGCGGGCTTCAATCGGCGATTTGCGCCGTTGGTTCAAGAGTTAAAAGCCACACCGGAAAAGCATCTCTTGATCTTGCAAAAACATCGAATTAATAAGCCGCAGCCAGTCAAATTTGTGATTTATGATCTGTTTTTACATCTGGTGGATACCGCAGTCTATTTATTAGAAGAGCCGGCTGTGTTTGCTGGCGGCGGGCTGATGGTCAAAGATGGGCTGTTACACAAGGCACATCTACAGTTGAAAACAGCAAGTAGCAGTGCTTTTTTGCATATGGATCTAGTGAGTGGTACCAATTTGGAAAATTATCAGCTGACAGCCACCAATGGCCGGTTAGAGCTAGCAGAATTGACTCGTCTGACAGTGACAGACCAACAACAAATCGTTGAAAAGCGGGGCAATGATTGGGAAACAACGCTAACTAAGCGAGGCTTTGCACCCATGGTCACGGCCTTTTTAAAGGGAGTCGAAACCGGTGATGGTAGTTGTCTACGCCAAGAACGGGTGTTGCTGAGTCATCAATTGTGTGATGAGTTATTGCGGCACGCAAGCCAAGATTAGCACATCAGCACGACAGCCCCAGAGTTCTGACTGTTATTTATAATAGCAGCAAGCCTCAAAGACTATGGGCAGTCGCAGCTTTCACCACGGACTAGCCACCTTTTACAACTCGTGCTAAAATAAGCGAGATGTCAATTGACCGCTGTTTGTAGACTCTATCCGATAAAAAAGTACGAAACAGGATATAGCAAATGCGAGAAAAACAGTGAGTAAACACAGATTCTGAGTCGCTAAATGTGCAGTAACTTACCAAGAAATATAAAAGCAAACTGCAATAAATACTACGCTGACAGCAGAACCTGTCTATAAAAAGAGAGGGACTATTCTTGAAAAACGAATTTAAAGCACAATTTCCCACCATTACAATTTTAGTGGATGAGCCGCTAATGAATTATACCTTTACCAAAACCGGCGGACCAGCTGATTTGTTAGCCTTTCCTAAATCTGCGGAAGAAACGAAGGCGCTGGTGGATGCTTGCAGAATACAGCAGATTCCCTGGATGGTGTTGGGCAATGCCAGTAATTTAATCGTCAAAGATGGTGGTATTCGCGGTCTGGTGATCATGTTGTCAGACATGACAGCAGTCACCGTGACAGATACGCTGATTACAGCAGAAGCAGGCGCTAAGCTGATTGATACCACTTATGAGGCACTGGCGGCTTCTTTGACAGGATTTGAGTTTGCGTGTGGTATTCCTGGCAGTATTGGTGGTGCAGTCTTTATGAATGCCGGGGCTTACGATGGGGAGATTCGAGAGGTCTTTGAATCTTGCGATGTGCTGTTAGCAGATGGCTCGATTCTGACGTTAACCAATGCTGAGATGGATTTCAGCTATCGTCATACGATTATTCAAGAAATGGACGGCATCATTTTACGGGCTCGTTTCCGTCTGACACCTGGAGATCACCAGCAGATTGAAAAACGGATGAAGGAATTGACGGAGTTGCGCTTGCTGAAGCAACCGCTGGAATATCCATCCTGTGGCAGCGTCTTTAAACGTCCGCAAGGTTACTTTACCGGAAAATTGATCCAAGATGCCGGCTTGCAAGGCTTAAAATGGGGGGGCGCGCAGATTTCCGAAAAACACGCCGGCTTCATCGTTAATATTGACAATGCCACCGCAACAGATTATATCCAGCTAATCGCTCACATCCAACAAGTCATTAAAGAAAAGTTCGATGTGTCACTGGAAACGGAAGTTCGGATCATTGGTGAAGATCAATAAGCCGTTTGTTTAGATAACGAGTTATGTTTTATGTCAGCAGCCACGAGAAACGAATCGTGGCTGCTATTTTTTGGCAACCAGCCAGCAAGCATACTAAAAAGATGAAAATGATTGTTTTTGATACTGTGAAAAATGAGGCTTCTGGAACCAGCCAGCTGCTAGTGTATTAAACCGTTGATCTGTGAAAGAGCAGAAAATCAGACTCGGTTCAGCTGAAGTACCGTCAGTAGCGAGTGCGTCTCATCTGGCTTGAAAGCGAAGGTAAGATAATGCTTACAGTAAAAAATGTGAAAAACGATAATCAGAAAAAGCTTCCTATCTTGAAATACCCGTGCTCCCTTGGTATGCTCAAGTGGAAATAAAATAATTGTTATTTATGAGAAAAGAGGTAGAATCATGAAAAAGGTTAGGGTACTGGTAGGTGTTTTAGTAGGGTTCTTGTTACTGACCGGTTGTGGCAAGAAGGTGCAAGAAGAATATTATGGGGCGTTGAACAGCAACACGGAAAATAAAACCGTCGATATCAGCTTTAAAATCGATCAGTTGGAACTTGCTATGGCCAATGATGAGGATGCTGCAGCAGGGATGCTGGCAAACAGCATCTTGAACAGCTTGAAAGATGCGCAATTGACCGGCACAGTTGCCAATGATACAAAAAATGACCGGCTGCAGATGGATTTGGAAGTCAAAGTGTTAGGTTCTACTTTTCCAGTGGAAATTTTGACAGACAATAAAAAACAAGTCGCTTATATGTCTACCGATATTTATCAGCAAATCATGACATTGGCCGGATCACTGATGGGGAGCGGGGATCTGGGAGCAGCGGTAGATACAGAGGCTTTAAAAGGAAAGTATCTGGAATTAAACGCCGAAGACATGAAAGATTTACTAGCAAGTAGTGGCAGCCAAGGAACTACGGAAAGTGGTACCGCAGCAATCACCGCATTACAGACAAATAGCGACCTCATGAAGAAGTGGTTGTTGACCTTGGAGGCGGATACTTTCAAAAAAGACGGCGATAAAATCAGCCACACTTTCACGAAAGAAGAGCTATCTGATTTTGTAGCCTATGCTGAAAAAAACGGTGACAAAGAAGCCAAAATGGCCGCAAGCCAGTTGAAAGAAACCTTACAAGATCTGACGGTCGTTGATTTGGCAACGACAGTGGATACCAAAAACGGTGCACAGGATATGAAAATGACGATGACCGGAGCGGCGGACGGCAATACGATCAATGCGGCATTCAGCGTCACAATGAAACCTACCGACAAAAAGGCGGAAGTCAAAATGCCTGCCGCAGATCAAATTGTGACAGAAGAACAGTTATCTGATCTGTTGGGGGCTGGCAATCTTTCTTCCGGCGATTTGACAGAGGAAGATTATGATTTTTATGATGAAGGCGACTATGAAGAAGAGCCGCTGACAGATGAAGAATTCCAACAAATGTATGACGAACTGGCAGCCACCAAAGAAGATTACACACCAGAAGAGCTGCAAGATTATTTGGACATCTTTGAAGATTACGTGACACCAGAGCAGTTTGCTAAACTGCAAGAACTCCTTTCCGAGGGTAGTTCCTTGTGAGAAAAGCGTAGAGAAGAATACAATGATTGAATCAAAAAAAAGCGACCTGCAATCGGAAATTACCGAATCAGCAGATCGCTTTTTTACTTTTCACCTATAAGTGTTACAGAATTTCAGTTTCGTTTTTTCGGTTCAGACGCAGCAAAATGCTGGCAATTGCCGTAGTTAAGAGGCCGCCGACCAGAGCTTCGGGCACCCCTTGTGTACCAATGACGGCCAAAATAGCACCATAGACTTGATCTGCACCTTTATCAATCAGTTTTCCATACGCGTCCTTGAATAAAAAGTAAATCAGGTTCATCACCAGCAAAGTGTTGGTGAGACCTCCTGAGACACCGGCAATAAACAAGGCAACACCGTTTGCCTTGTCTTTTGACAGGCGACGGCAAAGTTTATAGACATAATAAGGAACAACACCAATCAAAATACGCGGAATGATTGCGACGATCAGTGCCTTCCAACTGCCGTGATCGGTTCCGATGATGGGAATAAAAGGTGAAAAGACAAATGCCAAAGCGCTGGGACGTGTCGTGGCATTGATGACACTCATCACACCGAAACTAGCTCCCAAAAAGGCGCCCAATCGCGGGCCTAAGACTACAGAAGCGATGATCACTGGTACGTGGAGAATCGTGGCATTTAGTGGTCCGATGGGGATGAAACCCAAAAACGGTACCACCGACATCAAGATCATGATTCCTAAAAAGAAGGCGGTCAATACGATATCAAAGGTTTTCTTGTTTTTCATTGTGCTAACTCCTGTCGCAATGGATTATGGTGGGAAGATTGCCTGTCGTTCAGTCTTGGCTACGGTCGTTTTCCGCCAGTTCGGTTTCGATGGCTTTGACGATCATTTCGACTGTGGCCAGAGCCCCCCGTCCGAAATCACCGCAAGCTAGCATAGCTTCCCGCGGCTCTATCTCTTTATACCCAACTTCCTTCAAGTAAGCAAGATTTTTTTGATTGACGGGATTTTGATACATATAAGTATTCATAGCTGGAGCGATCATGCGGGGCGTTCCGGGACGAATCGCCATTGCAACCGTTGAAACCATGTCATCAGCAATTCCGTTAGCCAATTTACCGATGGTGTTGGCAGTAGCCGGTGCGACGACGAAGAGATCTGCCTGTTTAGCTAAATCAATGTGGTTGATCTGATCGGGTTGGTTTTCAGCCATGACATCGGTATGGACTGCTCGCTTAGATAAAGATTGTAACGTCAGTGGGGTGATGAATTTTGTAGCATTTCTAGTCATCAAAACGTCAACAGCATAGCCCCGCTTTGTGAGCTCATTGGTAAGATCGGCTGCTTTGTAAGCAGAAATGCTGGCGGAGACTCCCAGCAGGATATGTTTTTGTTTCATGAAGAAAACTTCCTTTCCATAAAGTATAATCGTGCACTAAGTCTCAATAGCTGAAATTTGAAAGCTATTGAGACTTAGCCTTTGTTGACAACTCTCGCTGCTACGGTGGTTAAAATCAGTTGAGCAATCGCGGATTTGGAATTGGCCTCGCCTTTGACGCCGGTATGATCTAACAGATAGCCGTGATGTTGTCCTTCTTTGATGGAGGTCAGGTCATTGGCCAATACATAGTCGGCTCGGTTTTTTGCCAGATTGTCTGCGGCTACTTTGAGTAATTCCTCTTTGGTAACGTCCACTAGCAATTTGAAGCCAACTAAAAGCGTCTGCGGCTGCTTTTCTTTAATCATGGCGATGACTTTTGGCGTCTGTTGTAATACCAAAATCAAATGCTCGGTTTGGGAGGATAGCTTTGTTTGAGTTTGGGTTTGCGTCGCGGTTTTTCGCAACAATTCATTGAAGCGCTGCCCGTCAAGCATCTCCTCGTTGTCACGAGTAGACAACCAATCATTAAAAACAGCTAACCAAGTATCCTGGTCGCTTGAAACTTCAGGGGTAAAGTCGCTGACTGCCATCGAATGGATCACTGCATCATAAGGCTGCTTCTCTAATAGAGCTGCCATTGTTTCATGTAACTGCTGCGTATTTTCGATTCGGTGCAGTCGGATGCGAGGATCGATTGGCGGTTCGACGGCGCCCTTGGCTATGATGTAATCAACAATGGTGGTTTGTTGGGCCAATGCTGCTTTTGCCAATTCTACGCCTAACTTTCCAGAAGAGTGATTGGTAATGGTGCGGACCTCGTCGATTTTTTCGGAGGTACCACCGGCTGTAATCAAAATGTGCATATTTTTCACCTACATTCTAACGATAGTGCGGCCGCTGTGCGTACCGGCCAAAAGCGCTTGTGCAATTTGGGGAACTTCAAAAAGAGAGACTTCTGTAACCGGCAGATTCTGTAAAAAGTGCAGATTCTGCGCCAATTCCTGCCAGACCTGTACACGCTGTGTCATAGGAACATTTACCGAGTCAATACCTGCTAAGGTGATTCCTCGTAGGATAAAAGGCAAGACCGTAGTAGTCAATTTGATGCCGCCAGCATTGCCGCACAGTGCAGCTACCCCACCATAATAAACGGTGGGCAGAATCTGTGCCAGTAAATCGCCTCCGACTGTATCAATCACGCCATGAAATTCTTGTTTTGAAAGGGGCCGGGGCTTTTCTGTGATGAAATATTCCGGTTGGATGATTTCAGTAGCACCCAACTTTTTCAATTGATCGGCTACATCTTTTTTACGACTGACCCCTGTAATATTTTGATAGCCAAGCTGTGATAACAAGGCAATAGCAAAACTACCCACACCACCACTAGCTCCTGTGACTGCTACCGCTTGTTCAGGCGTTGTTTTAGCAACAACCTCGCGAAGTGCTAAAGCAGCAGTAAAGCCAGCTGTACCAATAAGTGCAGCCTCTCGGAGACTCATGGTTTCGGGCAGTGGCACGAGCCAAGAGGTTGGAACAGCCTGAAATTCACTGAGGCCACCGGGATGACTGACTCCCAGACCAAAGCCGGTCACTAGTACAGGCAAGCCCTCAGGAAATTGGGAATCGCGACTTTCAACGATGACACCAGCTAGATCGATGCCAGGCGTCATGGGATATTGACGGAGGACGCCGCCTCTTTCACTTAGCGCCAGCGCATCCTTATAATTGACTGCCGACCACTGTACGCGAATCAGCACTTCGTCGGCTTTGGGTTCGGGCCGGGGAATCTTTTCTACAGTAACGGCGAAGGTTGGTTCGTTTTTTACGATTAATGTGTGGCTTGTTTTCATGTTACAAATCCTCCAATCAAAAGAAAATGACAATTTGCAGAAAGTCGCCATTTCCCCATTTCTTTCCAATCAATGATACCATAAACACAGTATGCCGCCACAGGATATCTTCTTGGAAACAAAGGGGAAAGACCTGCCTGCAACAGGGATTTCCCTCTGAAAATATTTCTGGAAACGGGCCTGAATTTTTGCTTGTTTTTTCTGCAAGAATCAGTATGCTTATGAAGTAACTTAAAAAAACGGAAGTAGCGTTTCAAAAGGTGCCACAACGGCAACGAAACGCTATAAAAAGGGGAGGACGACAGTGGCAAAACCGATCATTTCATTCGAGCACGTGACTAAGCGCTATGAAGATACTGACGATGCGGTGCTGAAAGATATCAGTTTTGATATCGAGGAAGGAAAGTTTTACACATTATTAGGACCATCCGGCTGTGGCAAGACCACCATCTTGCGGATCATCGCTGGATTTTCCGAAGCAACCGAGGGAGACATTTATTTCGATCAGAAACGAATCAATGACATCCCCGCCAATAAACGCCTAGTAAACACGGTGTTCCAGGATTATGCGCTATTTCCGCATATGAATGTTTTCGAAAACGTAGCATTCGGCCTGAAGATTAAAAAATTGCCGAAAGCGGAAATCGAAAAGAAAGTAATGGAGGCTTTGCGCCTGGTCCAGCTGAAAGGCTATGAGAAACGTGAAATCAGCGAGATGTCAGGTGGACAACGGCAGCGGGTGGCTATCGCCCGAGCCATCGTTAACGAACCGAAAGTTTTGCTTTTGGATGAGCCATTGTCTGCTTTGGACTTAAAACTGCGGACGGATATGCAATATGAATTACGGGAGCTGCAACAGCGCCTGGGGATTACCTTCATCTTTGTCACCCACGACCAAGAAGAAGCGTTGGCGATGAGTGACATCATTTTTGTCATGAACAAAGGTAAAATTGTCCAAAGCGGCACACCAGTGGATATCTACGATGAACCCATCAGTCACTTTGTTGCGGATTTTGTCGGTGAATCCAATATCGTTTCCGGCACGATGATTGAAGACAACCTAGTCGAATTTGTAGGCAAACGTTTTGAATGTGTCGATGGCGGTATGCGGCCCAATGAGCCCGTCGAAGTCGTCTTGCGACCAGAAGACCTTTCTATCACGACAGTGGATCGGGGCAAGCTGGTGGTAAAAGTCGATACTCAGCTTTTCCGCGGCGTCCACTATGAGATTATCTGTTATGACGAAGACGGCAATGAGTGGATGGTCCATTCTACCCGTAAAGCCAAAGAGGGTAGCCAAGTTGGCCTGTATTTTGAGCCGGAAGACATTCATGTAATGCGTTTCAACGAGTCAGAAGAAGATTTTGACGCTCGTTTGGAAAGCTACGAAGAATAGGGGGGCGCGGATATGACAAAAATGCGGCGCCTTTACTCAGTTCCTTATTTTTTCTGGCTGTTGTTGTTTGTGATTGCACCGGTATTGTTGATTGTCTACCAATCGTTTTTTGATATGGACGGCAACTTCACCTTTGCGAACTATCAAACGTATTTAGGCAGTGGCAAATACCTGACCATGACGCTAAATTCAGTCGTTTATGCTTTTTTTATCACTGTTTTGACACTAGTGATTAGCTACCCGGCGGCTTATTTTTTGACGAAGCTCAAGCACAAAGACTTGTGGCTGTTGTTGATCATTTTGCCCACCTGGGTGAATCTGCTGTTGAAAGCTTATGCCTTTATTGGGATATTCGGCGTTCACGGTGGTATTAATAATTTCCTGGGACTCTTTGGGATCGCACCGAAACAGATTCTCTTTACCGATTTCAGCTTTCTGGTAGTTGCCACTTATATCGAACTGCCATTCATGATTATGCCGATCTTCAATGCCTTGGAAGAATTGAATCCGTCATTGATTTTTGCTAGTCGCGACTTAGGAGCCAATAGCTTTGAAACCTTCCGGCGAGTGATTTTCCCACTGTCTTTAAATGGTGTTAAAAGTGGTGTCCAAGCTGTCTTTATCCCCTCCTTGTCGCTGTTCATGTTGACCCGTCTGATTGGCGGCAACCGAGTGATTACTCTCGGGACTGCCATCGAACAACACTTTTTAGTGACTCAAAACTGGGGGATGGGTTCGACTATTGGTGTGATTTTAATTATTGCCATGTTTATCGTGATGCTCCTCACCGGTGAAAAAGGGAAAGGGGGCCGCCGCGCATGAAGAAAAAGAAATTTCGTTGGTCAAATTTTTATTTGGCAATCGTCTTTATTGTGTTGTACCTGCCGATTTTCTACTTGATTTTTTACTCCTTCAATGCCGGCGATTCCATGAACAGCTTCAGTGGTTTTTCACTCCAGCATTATCAAGCAGTCTTTCAAGACACTCGCTTGATCATTATCGTGTTGAACACGTTCATGTTGGCATTTTTGTCGGCACTTTTGGCAACGGTTATCGGAACTTTCGGTGCAATGGCGATTTATTACACAAAAAAACGCCGTACGCGTACAGCGCTGCTATCGGCGAATAATATTTTGATGGTTTCACCGGATGTCATCATTGGTGCCAGCTTCTTGATCTTTTTTACGATGGTGGGAAGCGTCTTTAAAAGTTTCCAACTGGGCTTTACCAGCGTTTTGTTGAGCCACATAGCTTTTTCAATTCCAATTGTGGTTTTGATGGTCTTGCCAAAGCTTCAGGAAATGAATGATTCCATGGTGGATGCTGCACGAGATTTGGGTGCCAATAATTTGCAAGTGTTGCAGAATATCATTCTGCCTTTCTTGACCCCAGGTATCATTGCCGGCTATTTTATGGCTTTCACCTATTCACTGGATGATTTTGCCGTGACCTTCTTTGTTACGGGAAATGGCTTCACCACGATGTCCGTAGAGATTTATTCTCGTGCTCGACAAGGAATCAGTTTAGAAATCAATGCTTTATCGACACTGGTCTTCTTGTTTTCTATGATCCTGGTTGTGGGCTATTATTTCATCAGTAAGGAAAACCGCGTGAAAAAAACGGGACGCCAACGCCGTAAAGGATTGGAGGTGCCGGAAATCCGATGAAACGACTACAATCTTTGATTATTGGAATCATAGCGATCATTTGTGTGTTACTTTTGGGGGTTAAGCAGCTGGAACACGCAACGGGAATGGCCGGTGCCAAAGTCGTCAATATCTACAACTGGGGTGACTATATTGATCCTGATTTGATTGCAAAATTTGAAAAAGAGACCGGCTACAAGGTAAATTACGAAACTTTTGATTCCAATGAAGCCATGTTCACTAAAATCCAGCAGGGTGGCACTGCTTACGACATCACCATCCCTTCTGAATATATGATCCAAAAGATGATGAAAGAAAACCTATTGATTAAGCTAGACCACAGCAAGATCAAAGGGCTGGCGAACATCCACGAAGATTTCTTGGATTTGAGTTTTGATCCAGGCAATCAATATTCCATCCCTTATTTCTGGGGAACGTTGGGCATTGTCTATAACGATAAATTTATCAAAGAAGGCGCCCTCACTTCCTGGAATGACCTTTGGAACAAAGAGTACCGGGACACGCTGATGGTTATCGACGGTGCCCGAGAAGTCATGGGAATCGGGCTTCAAAGCTTAGGTTACTCTCTGAATTCCAAAGACGACAATCAACTACACCAGGCATTTGAACACTTGAAAGGGTTAACCCCCAATATCAAAGCCATCGTAGCTGACGAGATCAAAATGTACATGGCAAACGAGGAAAGCTCACTGGCCATCACCTTTTCTGGAGAAGCCGCGGACATGATGTCTGAAAATGAACACCTTCATTATGTCATCCCGAAAGAAGGCTCCAATCTTTGGTTTGATAATATTGTCATTCCAAAAACGGCTAAGAACGTTGACGGGGCCTATGCGTTTATCAATTTCATGTTGGAACCGGAAAATGCGGCACAAAACGCCGAATATATCGGCTACTCCACGCCAAATGAAAAAGCCAAGGAACTATTACCCAAAGAGGTTTCTGAAGACCCCCAATTTTATCCAACTGATGACATGTTGAAAAATATGGAAGTCTACGAGGATCTAGGCAAAGACTACCTGGGGATTTATAACGATTTGTTCCTTGAGTTGAAGATGTATAGGAGATAATGGCAAAAGGCTGTAAGAATGGGGATTTATCAACGTTCTAAAGAGGAAAAAAACGTCTTTTTCCTATCTGGATTTTCCAATTTTCTACCAAAAGCGGCTGAAAAGCCGCTTTTTTTGTGTCATTTTTTCTACCACGTTTTTCTACCAGAGAAAAGTGGCTGAGAAGACTATGGAGTAGGGGATATTTTAGTATAGTTAATAAAGTGGTTTCGAAAAAATTTAAAAGGAGTAGAATAAAGATAAGTCACTTGGTAGGAAAATAAGGAGCGAAAAAAATGATCAATCAATTGCTTCCATTTTCGGTAAATAAAAGTCTCTTGAATATTTTGATTGCTTTCGCATTTGTTTGTTGTGTTATTGCGTATGTTACCAAACTGAATAACGGATTTGTCTTTACTGATCTTACGAGACTTTTATTTTCAAAAGTTTTACCAGATGAGAAAGTTGAGCAACGCACGGGAGAAAAAGTTTCAACGTTCATCTTCAAATATATTCAACCTGCATTGTTTATTCTTTTACTTTTCCATGAGAATGTATTACTACAAAGATTTGGAATTCTCGGGATTTTACTATTCATTATTTATCTGGCAGGTAATTATTTTAGAAAGCCAGACTAATATTTATCAAATTTATTCAGTATGGGGGAAGAAGATTGTTTATTGCTAGCATCTTTTTATTAATTTTGATGATTCTATTTATCTTGATGGGAATACAATTCCGTCGTGGTAATTGGCTAAGATTAATTGCGGGCAATACATTCGGTGACTTAGCTAAAGAAGACGCAGCTAGAATAGGGAGAAAAACTGGCATAATGATGTACTTTGCAGCATTCATTTGTCTATTTATTGCTTGGTGGCTGCCGTTTAGTGATAATCAAGTACTATTGTGGATTGTAATGGGCATCTCACTAATTTCAAGTGGTATTATTCTCGTTTTTAGCTTGAAAAAATGGATTAGGGATGGCTATTAATTAGCTTGAGGGTTAAGGGGAGGTCAGATGATGGCACTAGAAGATAAGGATTTTATTCTTCGGCAGGTGAAGCAACTTGCGCGAGGGTTGGGAATGATGCTTAGTAAGAACACACTAAAAGAGTTGGTCAACTATGAGCAATCTGAGGCGGATTCATTAAGTGATGAGGATATCGAGGCAATCATTTTGATGATAGATGTTGAATCTAAAGCAAGACGAGAGAATTTATCAGAAAAAGAGCTAACTGAACAATTTGGAATGACGAATGAGGATTGGAAAAGTTTAACTCAGGGAAGCCGCTTGCCCACAACAGTGGAAAGTAAGGCATTGACCGATTATTTATCAAGTTGAGCTATGTAAGTATTGGAAAGTGATTTTCGAAATTGAACTAGTATTTATTTTTCTATTAAAAGGGATTATGAAAACAGCTTAGTTAAGAACAAAGCATCAAGACCTTATCCGCTTATCCAGGATAAAGTCTTGATGCTTTTTAAACGAAGTGGTAGATTTTCAAATTGAAATTTTTGTGGAAACTGCTTTAAATTTAGACAGGGGATTTTTTGTTTCCTCTAGAGGTGGTTTCTCAGATTTTGCGCCAGAAAAACATTTTTTTATGAGCGGTATAAAAAGCTGGTATTTGCAGATCAAATCATTTCAGCTAATTCTGTGTAAGGCAAATTTAAATCTTCAGCGGCGGCTTGTAACGTTAGTTTTCCTTGGTACGTATTGACACCGCGATACAGGTCGGGGTTTTCATTCAAAACGTCTGCTAACGGTTTGGCTGCCAAGCGTTTCATGTAAGGAAGAGTGGCATTACTCAATGCGTAAGTTGAGGTTTGCGGGACAGCACCAGGCATATTGGCAACGGCGTAGTGGATGACTCCTTCACGGGTATAGATAGGGTTGTCATGAGTGGTGACCTTATCGCCGGTCTCAAAAATGCCCCCTTGGTCGATGGCAATGTCGACAATTACGGAACCTTCTGGCATACCGGCTACCATTTCCCGAGAGACCAGGCATGGAGCTTTGTGCCCGGGAAGAAGGACGGCGCCGATTACCAAATCAGCTGTTTGTAAAGCTTCTCGGATATTGGTGGTATTGGAGGCGAGAGTTTGAATCTGGCCGTTGAATTGATTATCCAGTTCTTTCAGGCGATTTAAGTCGATATCGATGATTGTGACCTGCGCACCAAAACCGTTAGCAATCTTAGCCGCATTGGTTCCGGAGATGCCGCCGCCAATTATCACGACTTTTCCTTGTCTGACGCCGGGCACGCCAGACAGTAGGATGCCTTTGCCGCCAGTCTGTCGTTCTAAAAATTGTGCCCCCAGTTGCGGCGCCATCCGACCAGCAATTTCACTCATCGGTGCTAAAAGGGGGAGACTGCCAGTTTTTGTTTGAACATTTTCGTAGGCAAGCGCATTCACTTTTGCTGCTAACAAAGCTTCAGCCAGTTCTTTGTTGGCAGCCATGTGCAAATAAGTGAAGAGGATCAAGCCTTCTCTAAAATAATGGTATTCTTCTTTGACGGGTTCTTTGACTTTCAATACCAGTTCGCAAGCCCAGATCTCATCAGCGGAGTCTACGATTTTAGCACCGACTTGGCGATAGTCACCATCAGTAATAGCTGACCCAATACCAGCCCCGGTTTCCACCAGTACTTCGTGTCCTGAATTCACTAGCTCCAACACACCGCTAGGAGGCAGCGCGACCCGATTTTCGTTGTTCTTGATTTCCTTTGCAATTCCGATTTTCATCCCAACACCTCGTTTTTTTGTCTGAATAATTCGATTTATTTCTAATTATAGCAAAAAGAAAGCGACAGATAAAATGAATCCCAAATCAAAGCTCTTTTAAAAACCGGCAAAATCCTCTGCTGAGATGTGTCAATCTAAAAAAGCCCCTCGAGCGTGTTTCACTCGAAGGGGGGAGAAAGGCTTGTTTTTACTTGCAAATCAGAGGGCCGGCGCGTCAGTGAAGGCCCAGTAGTTGACAATCTGATCTTGGAGTTCATCAGGAGAATAGCTCGTGTAGCTGTGACTCTTGTCGTTATCATCAGCTGGATCTAGAACGGTGATCATTTCATTTTCCATACGGGCCAATACCATGATGTGACCGCGTTCTGTGAATTCGCCAGCAGTCACGGAAACCACTACGGGAATTCCTTTTTTCAGATAGGCCTGTGCTTGAGTAAAGTCATTTTTGAGGTCATGGCAAACATACCCCTGTTCTTTGGCGAAAGCTGGGAAAATACTCCAAGCGGTACCTTCGCCTTGGCGATAATAAGTTTCACCTGCCCAAGAAGTGATGTCCAAAGGATTGATCTCTCGTTGTTGGAAATAGGAATGAATCATGGCAAGTGAAGCAATTGCACAGCCATTTTCGTAAATGTTTTGGGCGCCGTCATTTCCGTAAGGTTCACCAGACCAGCGCTCATCTGTTTGAAGAATTAGCGGTGTTTTGACATTCTCGTTTTTCAAGTATTCGTTTGCTTCCTGAGCGTAAGTCTGGGGAGTGTCCCAATAGCCAGTCTGAGCCATATTTTCAATGACTGCTTCACCTTCCACGTAGGATGATTCATAGACTGACCAGTCCGCTCGTTGATGGAGCGCAATACCTAAGCCTAACAAAATGAAACTGACCCCGAGAATGAATTTTCCCAGTTGAGGAATAAGGACGTAACGATGATGGCGCATGGGACTTCCTCCTTTAAAAGTTTGATTTATCTACAGAATGGAGCGAAAAGTGGCGCAAAATTTTGCTTTTCAGTGGAGATACCGTTCTTATCTATTGAAACAAAAGCGGTTCTAAAATGCATCAGTCTAAAGTCCTATAGCTTGAAAATATGCAAATAACGATGGGGATAATCAAGCAAAGTTCTTTGCTTACTAAATTTGACTAGCTGGGAAAGTGTGACTGCGATATCAATCATTTCTAACCGATAACTGGTGAACATTTCATCTGATTAAGAAAGAAACTAGATGCTAACAAATCGTTGCGATAATTCTTGTGTCAAAGTCTGTATTTGAAATTTTTAGCACTGAAAAGAAAGTCACCTCCACTTTTTTTAATGGAAGTGACTTTCTTTTCAGTGTAACTCATGTTTGTAACTCATGTTTAGTAGTGTTCATTTCAAAAGAGGGTGACAGGAATATTTTCACCGTCCCTTGTTGAAAATAGCGGCTCGCGCTAAAACGTCACGGCAAATTATGAGCGGTTTTCCTGGTAGTCTTCCAATTCCAACGAAAGCTCTTCCCATTCTTCTAACAAGGTTTCTTGCTGCTGCTGGGCCTCTTCCAGCTGTTGGTTCAGCTGATTGAGCTGAAGGTGATCATCCAAGACTTTAGGATCGGCCATTGCCAGTTCCAGCTGGTGGATGACTTCTTCTAAGTGGGCCATTTTTTCCTCAGCTTCAGTCACTTTTCGTTGCAGAGAACGCAGTAATTTTTGCTGCTCTTTACTCTGCTGGAAGTTTTGTCGGCCACTGGAAGGTTGGGCTACGGCTGTTTCTTCACCGGCTAGCATGGCGGCAATTTCTTCTTCTTCTCGCTTTTTCTCCAGATAGTAATCGTAATCTCCCAAATACAGTTTGCTGCCAGTTTCGGAAAGTTCGATGACTTTAGAGGCGATTCGGTTGATGAAGTAGCGGTCATGAGAGACAAAAAGCAGCGTACCTTCATAATCAATCAGCGCATTTTCCAATACTTCTTTGTTATCTATATCCAGATGGTTCGTGGGCTCATCTAGAATCAGAAAGTTTTCTTTATCCATAGACAGCTTGGCTAGTGCGACCCGAGCCTTTTCGCCGCCAGACAAGAGGGCGATCGGTTTTTCCACATCCTCGCCGGAAAATAAGAAGCCTCCCAGTACATTGCGAATCGCTACTTCCGGTGTTCCGGGGTGTTCATCCCACAATTCTGATAAAACGGTCTTGCGGCTATTGAGATCAGCTTGTCCTTGATCGTAGTAGCCGATAGATACATTGGTACCCATAGTGACTTCCCCGCGAAGCAGTGGCAATTTACCAATCAGTGATTTCAACAGCGTGGATTTGCCAATCCCATTTGGTCCCACCAGAGCAATTGCATCTTGGCGACGAATATCCAGATCAATTGGGTCAGAGAGGATTTCTTCTTTGCTGTAACCGATGGCAGCGTCTTCTAATTGACAGACGACATTGCCGGAAGGTTTTTCAATTTCAAAGAGAAAGTGGGCAGACTTTTCATCTCCTTGAGGACGATCTAGGCGGTCCATTTTCTCCAATTGTTTGCGGCGGCTTTGGGCCCGTTTGGTGGTGGAAGCACGAACCAAGTTGCGGGCTACGAAATCTTCCAGCTTATTGATTTCTTGCTGTTGTTTTTCATAGGCCTTCCATTCACTTTGCAGCTGTTCAGCCTTCAAATCCAGATAGCGGCTGTAGTTGCCTTTATAATGACGCATGCGGTGACGGCTGAGTTCGTAGATTTCCGTGACGACTTTATCAAGAAAATAGCGGTCGTGGGAAACGATTAAAAGGGCGCCACTGTAATTTTGCAAGTAGTTTTCCAACCAGGCCAATGTCTCAATGTCCAGATGGTTGGTAGGTTCATCTAAGATTAAGATGTCTGGACGGGTCAACAACATACGAGCTAATGCCAGACGGGTCTTTTGCCCGCCGGAAAGGGTATTGATCTTCTGTTCGTAAAAACTTTCGTCAAATTGAAAGCCGTGAAGCACCGAACGAATCTCGGTTTCATAGCCGTAGCCGTTTTTCTCAGTGAAATCGTGCTGCAGCTGATCGTACTCCTTTAGCAGTTTGGTGTAGGCTGTTGAAGCGTGGTCTTGGGTGTTAGCAATCGCCTGTTCCAAAGAACGTAGGCGAGCTTCCATTTTACGGACTTCTTCAAAAGCGGCCAGCATTTCGTTCCAGATGGTTTCCTCGGAATCCAGACCAGTATCTTGGGCTAGATAACCCATGGTGGCAGTTTTGTTTTTGGCAATTGTTCCTTCATCCGGTGCCTCTAGTCCGGAAATGATCTTCAACAATGTAGACTTGCCGGCACCGTTGCGACCCACTAATCCGATTCGAGAGTGATCAGCCACCTCCAGTTGAATATTTTTGAATAAAACTTCAGCCCCGAAGAGCCGAGCGATTTGATTGGTTTGTAGTAAAATCATAGTTTTCAGTTCCTTTATTATGATATGAGGGAATCTTTCTACTCAGCGGCAAAAGTTTACAAAAATTTGCGGTTTTTGTCGCTTAGACGGACTGTTAGGCACTTAGCTAACCAGACCTTCAATCGCAGGTAATGATTGGCTTCTAACTTGTGAAAAAAAGCGTCATTTTGTGACGAGCCATCAGCAAGCGAGGGATTCCTCGTAAGTCTATCATATTTTCCTGACCGGCGCGACGGCACTGCCCAAGGAAAAACTTAGAAAAGGTTTGTTTGTGAGCAATCTTGTTGTTTTTTCACAAGAATCCTGTTATTATCCCGATAGCAAGTGAAAAATTCACAAATAATCGGGGCTTTTTTCGTCAAGCATTTGAGAAAAATGATCCGGAACTGATAAGAATCACTAAGGTTTCTCTGTTATTAGCGGAAACCAGCTGAGGAAACTGAGGGTGGCCTGTGTTTGTAAGTGGCGCGAGCCGGTTAAAACAAGCAATCAATTGCAGACAAATGGTTGACAGGAGACAGTCAGTTTTCCAAAAAAATATTCACAAATCATATTGAGGAGGATTTTCTTTGAAAGAGCATGCTATTCCAAAGGCAACTGCTAAACGCTTGCCTTTGTACTATCGATATTTGCGTATCTTGAACAATTCTGGTAAACAAAAGGTGTCTTCTACTGAGCTTAGTGAAGCCGTCCAAGTGGACAGTGCCACCATTCGTCGTGATTTTTCTTATTTCGGCGAGCTCGGCAAACGCGGCTATGGCTATGATGTAGAAGCCTTGATGAACTTTTTTGCCAAAACATTGAACGACGACCACATGTCAAACGTGGCTTTGGTGGGGGTCGGGAACTTGGGTAGTGCGCTGTTGAAATACAAATTCCACCAATCCAATTCTATCCGCATCAGTGCAGCGTTTGATGTCAATGATGATATCGTGGGACGAATCGTGGACGGAATTCCTGTGTATCCTCTGAGCGACATGGCCGAACAAATCAAACTCCAACAAATTGATATCGCAATTTTGACAGTGCCTGCTGAAACTTCGCAGCCGATTGTCGATGAGCTGGTTAAATCCGGAATCAAAGGAATTTTGAACTTTACACCGGCGCGTCTGCATGCACCGAAGAGCGTCTTAGTCCAAAACGTTGATTTGACCAATGAGCTGCAGACCTTGATTTACTTTTTACATGCCAACGAAAAAGCGACCGACTAATAGTTAAAAGACCCGCCGAAAATCAGGCTGCGTATGCAGTGCCTGCTTTCAGCGGGTCTTTTAAAGTGACAGGAAAAACTTTAGTCTGTTTTGGTGGCTCCAAACAGTTGTGCATAATCAACGGGTTCATTGCCGGCAGATTGATAATCACCAATCTTTTTTTCCAACCGATCAAAATCGATGAAGCGTGCTTGGCGATCCACCTCTTTGCCTTTTGCAAAAAGTAGTACAGCGGGAGCAGTCATCACTTGAAATTCACCGGCGACTTCGGGTAATTGGTGAGCATCGAATTGATAGATAGGTACCTTGAAATCAGACAAGCGTTGAATCAACTGTGGTTTGACTGAGACGCAGACGCTACAGCCGGGTAGCGACACATAAGCTACTGCCAAATCTGCGGCTGCCAATTGTGATAACCCATCATTGAAATCTGTTACTGGGATCATGACATTCACCTCGAGTAGTTGGTTTGCTGAAATGCTGTTGGCCTCAAAGACAGCAGGTTTTGTTGTTTATAAGGGAGAATCAACACACATCAGTTCTTTATCTGCACTTTAAAGCCTGCTGTCGCTATTGTCAAAACCTCTGTTTTCTCGTGAGGTTTTCCTAATTTTTCTTTAGAAGATCTGGAAAGTCTTGTCAGGAAAATAACCCGGCGGTATAGTGTGTGAGATGTCAGGACAGCATGGCTGGTCTGGCGGGTAGTCAGCGAGTGATTTACATAAAAAGAACAACAGGTCATGAGTTGATCTGTTCAGGGAGGTTGGATTATGTTTGCTAATTTGCCGGATTCAGTTTTGCAGATGAGCATGATTTTTTTATCCATTGTAATTGAGGCGTTGCCCTTTGTTTTATTGGGCTGTTTGATCTCGGGCGCACTGCACGTATTTTTAACACCGGAGCGGGTGAGACGCTTTTTGCCAAAAAATCGCTTGGCATCGGTAGCAGTAGGGTGCGTGATGGGGGTCTTCTTTCCTTCATGTGAATGTGGGATTGTGCCTATCGTCAATCAGTTTGTAAAAAAAGACGTGCCCCAGCACACGGCCTTCGCTTTTATGCTGACGGCGCCCATTGTCAATCCTATCGTGATTTTTTCTACCTATATTGCTTTTGGTAATTCTTGGCGTTATGCTGCCTTGCGAGTTGTTGGTGCAGTATTGGTCGCTATGGTCGTGGGAATCTGGCTCGCTTATTTCAACAAACAAGACATTTTAAAACAGCCTAAAGCCGCTCTTCAGTCTGCCAATACAACTTGCCAAGTGACACCAGCTGCTGAATTTGGTGCTGCGGTTGACCCCGACACTGCCGCTTTTTCTATGCTGACCTCAGAGAAGGCGCTGTTTGATACTGTTGATTTTGATGCGCCAGTTGAGGCTGCGGTTTCCAATGGGTTATCGACAGCTGCAGAAGCAAAGACAGCTGCAATGGGATTTAGACACTTTCAAAGCCAGCTAAGTCATTTGTTAAAGCACAGTTTAGACGAATTTTTTGATACCGGTCGCTACTTGATGATCGGGGCGCTGATTGCATCTGCTATGCAAACTTATTTGCCAACTGCGGCCCTTTTGACGCTGGGTTCATCGAAGCTGCTGGCAATTTTAGTGATGCTGGTATTGGCTTTGGTGATGTCGTTGTGCTCTGAAGCAGATGCTTTTATTGGCTCCTCTTTATTGAGCCTGTTTGGTACGGCGCCGGTTGTAGCCTTCCTGGTTTTCGGCCCTATGGTAGATATCAAAAATCTGTTGATGATGAATCGGTATTTCAACAGTAAATTTATTCTGAAGCTAGTGGCAATCATCATGATCTGCGTGACTGGCTATGCATTGGTGGTGTAAAGATGGCGCGCTTTTTGATATTAGCAGGTTATGTGGAGTTGATGTTGTATCTGCAAGTGACAGGCAAACTGGATCAGTTCATCAATGTGCATTACCAATACTTAGCCACCTTGTCGACTGTTCTGGCATTGATTTTGGCTCTGGTACAACTATATTTCTGGGTCAAAGAAGATCCTGGCAAAGCTGTGACCAGTGAAGAAAATTCAACTGAGGCAGCCATCGAGTTGAAAGAAACTGCGACTGTGACAAATGGCAATCAGGTTGATGTAACAGAGCATGAAAACCACAAACAAGATAAGCCTGAAGGACAACTTTCACATGACTATGAAGATAATCATGAAAATGACCATGAACATCATCATCATTCCCATGATTTAGAAGATGAGCACGACCATGGACTGAAAAAACGTTATCAGCGGGTCATCGCTTATGCGCTCTTAGCATTGCCGATCATCGTAGGGACATTTTTTCCCACCGTTTCTTTGAATACCACCATCGTTGAAGCAAAAGGTTTTCAATTTCCGTTGGCTAAGGAATCGGTAGGGGATCCTCAGATGGAGACCCAGTACCTGCAACCTAATACTAGTATTTATTTCAACAAAGAAGATTATCAAAATCAGATGGAAAAGTTGCAGAAAAAATACGGGAACACAGGAACTTTGACGATTACCGATGAAAATTATTTGGAAGTCATGGAGCTGATTTATAATTACCCGAGTGACTTTATCGGCCGTAAGATTGTTTATGAAGGCTTTATTTTTCATGCGACCCAAGACGATGCGCAAGAGGATTTCGTCTTTCGCTTCGGCATTATTCACTGTGTAGCTGATTCGGGGGTTTTTGGTCTGCGGGTACATCTTCCCCAAGAGACGAAGACCTTGAAAAATGATCAATGGGTGCGAGTCGAAGGCGTGATTCAGTCGGGTTTTTACAAGCCATTTAACCGAACGTTGCCGATGGTACAAGCAGAAAAAGTGACGACAATCGCAGCGCCGCAAAATCAATATGTTTATCGCTCATTTTGATCGGTTCTTTCTGAGAATTTCATAAAATTATGTTATACTGTTTAAAGCTGATTTTTGGGAAAACGCGGCCTTCTTTTAAAGGCGTATCTGCGATTTTCACCATAAAAAAGAACAGGAGCCGACAAAATGAACTTTTTACCAGTGATTTTAGGTACGGATGTCAACGCATACGGAATCGCCCGTTCTGTCCACATGGCATACGGTGTTAAAAGCCTTTGTGTAGGTCAAGGCAAGCTGTTGATGACCAATCATTCCAAAATATTAAAAATCCAAGTCGTCGAAGGATTGACTGCGCCAGAAAACTTTGCTGACGCGTTGATTGCCGTGGCTGACGAACAATTGAAGCACTATGACAAACTGATCTTATTTGCCGCTAGTGATGGTTATGCCGAATTAGTCATCAATAATCAAGAGCGCCTTAAAGACTACTATGCGCTGCCGTTTGTGCAACAAGACCTGCTGCAAGAGCTGATCTTGAAGGAAAACTTCTATGACCTTGCCGAAGAGATTGGGTTGGACCACCCAGCCACAGTTAAAGTCAATGGAACCAACTATCAAAAAGTGAGCTGTCCTTTTGGTTTTCCAATGGCGGTGAAACCAAGCAACAGCGTAAAATACGCTGAAGTGGATTTTGAAGGCAAGAAAAAAGCGTATATCGTTAAAGATGAAGCGGAACTAAAGGAAGTTTTGGCGGCGGTTTACAGTTCCGACTATCAAGAAACAATGCTGATTCAGGATTTCATTCCCGGGCCAGATTCTAATATGCGCGTCTTGAATGCCTATGTAGGCAAAGATGGTAAAGTCCAGCTGATGTGTCTGGGGCATCCCTACTTAGAAGATGTGACACCGATTTTGGTGGGCAATTATGTCGCAATCAAGTCGACGGCCAACATGGAAATTTATCAGAAATATCAAGATTTCTTGGAAAAAATTGGGTATCACGGGTTTGCCAATTTTGATATGAAATACGATCCTCGTGACGGCAAGTTCAAAATCTTTGAGATCAACTTGCGTCCAGGCCGTTCTAGTTTTTATACCACGCTGGCAGGCTGTAATTTAATGCAGGCTGCTATCGAAGATTTGATCTTCGAAAAGGATGTGCCGCAAACCGTCTATGGTGACAAAGAATATCTGTGGCTGGGCGTACCAGAATCAGTCGTAACGACCTATACGGAGGACCCGAAATTGCAAGCGGAAGCTGAAAAGCTGATTAATGAAGGCAATTACGGCTTCACCTTGATTTATGACGAAGATAAATCGCTGCTGCGAAATCAAGCAGTTAAAAAGTATTATGCAGGATATCCAGAACGTTATCAAAAATGGTTTGAAAAAAAGGGAGATGCTTAATCGATGCCAATGGTGGATGTACATGACGAAGCCGCAATGACACGTTATACCGAATTCGTCAGAAACAGTCCCTATGCTCAGGCTTGTCAAGATCCTGCCTGGAGCCAAGTGAAAAACAATTGGCAGCCGTTTTATTTCTTCCTTGAAGAAGACGGCGCCATCCTTGCTGCTATGTCTGTTTTGACAATTACCGCAGCCAAAGGAAAAAAATTAGCTTATGCCAATCGGGGACCGGTTTGCGATCCCCGAGATGTTCAATTAGTGAAACGGATGTTTGATGAAGCAGAAAGCTATTTGCAAAAGACCGAAGATATCTTTTTGCTTCGCTGTGATCCGGAAGTCTTAAATGATCCGCAGCTGCAAGCAGCCTATGAAAAAGCTGGCTTCATCGTTCGCAATTCGGAAAAAGAGCCCCATGCCACAATCCAACCGCGAATGAACATGCGCTTGGATACCGCTGGTCAGACCGAAGAAGAACTCTTGGCGGGCTTTCATTCAAAAACCCGTTATAACATTCGTCTGGCGGCTAGAAAAGGGGTCGAAGTCAGTTGGTCGCAAAGCGAGGAAGCAGTGAAGGCTTTCTATGATACCCATGAAATTATGAGTACACGTCAGGGAATCACTCACCGACCATTGGAATATTTCCAGCGGGTAATGGCAGCATTTGGAGACAATGCGCGAATCTATCTGGCTACCTATGAAGGAGAAGTTCTATCCGGTGCTCTATGCCTCAGCTATGGAACCTGTACGTGGTATATGTACGGCGGTTCGACTAATAGCCACCGCAACTTAATGCCCAACTATCTCATGCAATGGGAAATGATTAAGTGGGGCTTAGAGCGTGGCACACGTTGGTATGACTTTGGCGGAATCTTCGAAATCGATGAAACAGATGGTCTTTATAAGTTTAAACGCGGCTTTGTCGGGGAAGACAACGTCACTGCCTACATCGGTGAATTAGACCGGGTCTATGATGACGCGGCCTATCAAGAGTATTTGAACAAGTAACCGCATTTTCTAAAAATCTTTGTAGATTATTCGGACGGCTGTCTTGTATTGTCAAGGAAAAATCGGTAATCTTGCAGTTTGTAGATAATCATTTGTTTGTAGTTTACAGTGGGATGAAGTACAATTAACATAGGAAAAACCCATAGTTAAATTTCTGAAAAATCGCGGGTTTTCCGCATTTTTTCACTAAAATAATCAAAAGAGGTGTAAAGCATGGGCTATACAGATGAAACAGTACGTTTTGATTTTGACGACAGTCGCAAAAAAGAAATCAGCGAAACTTTGGCAATCGTCTACAAAGCGTTGGAAGAAAAAGGTTACAATCCCATCAACCAGATCGTCGGGTACCTGCTTTCCGGAGACCCGGCTTATATCCCTCGCTACCGGGATGCCCGTAACTTGATTCGTCGTCACGAACGAGATGAAATTATGGAAGTCTTGATTCGCTATTATCTGGGCAACCACGGGATTAACCTGTAATGCGGATCATGGGATTAGACGTCGGCTCCCGAACCGTGGGGGTGGCGGTCAGTGATCTGATGGGGTGGACTGCACAAGGAATTGAGATCATTCGCATCAATGAAGACGAAGGCGAATTCGGCTTTGCTCGTTTAGGGGAGTTGGTAAAAGAATATGAAGTCGAAAAATTCGTCGTCGGTCTGCCTAAAAACATGAACAACTCCATCGGTCCGCGAGCAGAAGCGTCTATGGCCTACGGAGAAAAAATCGCTGAATTATTCGGTTTGCCGGTAGACTATCAAGATGAGCGTCTAACTACCGTTCAAGCAGAGCGGATGCTGGTGGAACAAGCCAACACTTCCCGTGCCAAACGAAAAAAAGTCATCGACAAAGTTGCCGCAGTGATGATCCTACAGAACTACTTGGATCGGGCCAGTGGCGGATTTTTGTCATGACCTTGTAAACTGAAACGATTGCCAAATCTATAGAGAAGTGACTACAAACAAGATTTTTTTTCATAGATTCAGCAGTCTCGGTTCATGTTTATTTCACAATCAAATAGTATAATTAAAGTGAATTTGAGATGTGCATTGCGGGTGTTATCGACAGAACTTCTGTTGGGGCAAGACCGCAGACCGCGTGTCGAAACACTTAAAAAGGAGAGCTTATCATGGCAGAACACAATCATCACGACCATAACCACGACCATAACCACGATCATGACCACGAAGGACATGAACATATCACTTTGGTGGACGACCAAGGCAATGAAACCTTATACGAAATTCTTTTGACAATCGATGGTCAGGAAGAATTCGGTAAAAACTATGTCCTGTTGTATCCAGCAGGTGTTTCCGAAGAAGAAGACGTAGAGCTTCAAGCTTACGCATATTTGGAAAACGAAGAAGGCACAGAAGGCGAACTGCAACAAATCGAAACTGAAGCCGAATGGGACATGATTGAAGAAGTCTTTAATACGTTTATGGCAGAAGAAGAAGAATAAGAATTTTAGAGGGCAGAATCCTTAGTATATAGGGATTCTGCCCTTTTTCTTCTTTTTTGAATGCCAAATTGAATGCCATTAGATTATCAAGCATTAAGATGTTGAACAAATTTATTAACAGTTTGGACTTTTGTCTCTTTACTTAGATGACCATAAGTATCCATTGTAATTTTGATTGAAGCATGTCTTAGTCGATCTTGTACGTCCTTTAATGATGCACCAGCGTCTAGAAGAAGGCTAGCATGTGTATGCCTTGTCACATGGATACCTAGAAAGGGAACTCCAGCTTTTTCGGTAATTGTTTGTAACCGTACATAGATAGCATGATGAGTTACGATTTGTTTATAAATACCGCAAAAAATCATTTCAGGATTGGTTAATCCAATGTGCAACATAAATTCTTTTTGATTTAATTGCCATTTTTTTAAGATATAACTTGCGACGAACTGTAATTTCAAAAAATCACTACTTTTAGTGGTAGAAAAAAGTATGATGTCTTTTTCGATTATTTTCATCAATTACTATATTTCAAAGTAGATTTTAACTCATATACCGTTCTCTCACATATCGTAGATTTTCAGAGGTTTTATTTGATTCTAAAGAAACAATCAAGTTGCTAATCTATCACGACAATTTAGAAAAGAACCACTTTTTACGTTTTAGGATAGTTTTTTATTGTCTTGAGATAAAAAAGCAAATAGAAAAGAAATCAGTAGTATCTTGTATATGTAACATAAATCTTTTTGAGAGGGAGCTTTATTATGCAAAAGTTTCAAAAACTAAATGAACAAGAAATGAAACAATTAATGGGGGGGTATAGTTCAAAAGATTGTCTAAAAGACATTGGTAAAGGGATAGGAGCGGGAACAGTAGCTGGAGCAGCTGGTGGTGGATTAGCTGCTGGATTAGGTGCTATCCCGGGAGCATTCGTCGGTGCACATTTTGGAGTAATTGGCGGTTCAGCCGCATGTATTGGTGGACTATTGGGGAATTAGGAGGAGCTATTAATGAAAAAAGAAATACTAAATCAAGAAGAAATGTTGAAAGTAATTGGGGGAAAAATCAACTGGGGTAGTGTAGGTGGTTCTTGTGTTGGTGGTGCCGTAATTGGTGGTGCGTTAGGCGGACTTGGTGGAGCCGGTGGGGGTTGTCTGACAGGAGCTATTGGAAGTATTTGGGATCAATGGTAAAAGCATTAATTTTCTCTGCTGTAATCTCTTTAATTGCAGTCGGCAACTATCTAAAGAAGAAAGATTTACCTTCAAAAAAAAAATTGAATGTAACAGTTACCATAGCAATCTTCTTGATTATCTATGAATTTTTCTGGAGTATTCTAACTTGATAGATAATGTCATTTACATTTTAGAGAACAGAATAAAGACAAATTGTTACTAACTTAAAATTTTTTGAGAAATTAATCTGCATCATGGATTTGTATTGAGACGTTCTATGATGCAGATTTCTATTTTTTTAACGATTTATTAGCTAATAATTCAATTAATTGAAAAAATTGAAGGTGTTCGTTTTGAAAAAAATTGTCAAAGCAGCAATAAGTGTACTAATTATAGTATCAATTTTCTCAGCTTACCTGCCACAAACTGTTTTTGCAGCAGAATCTGTCATTGATACAAATGAACAGCAGCAATCAATAAAAAAGTAACTACAAATGAATAAATGTTAAAAGTAAAATAATATAGAGTCATTACTAAAATAATGGTGGTGGCTCTATTTGGGTATTGTCTAGCCTTAAGCTAATTTATCTCCATTTGTAAGGTACATGACAAAAGAATTAAGGCTAAATTACTACCAAGCAAATTAAATGTATTGTTGTACTAGAGATTATTGGAAGAAATGCTAGGTTGAATGGGAATCAATCGGATTAAGATGATAAGAATCAATTGAAAAATAATCCAAATGATTGGAGAGCCTAAAAAATTCTTCATTTTTCCCTTACGAGAAGCTAGGGAAATATTGTATAGAACAAACTATTTGGGTAAATAAAAAAGAAAACTCCTTTGACTCTATCTTTTAAACCATAAAGAAACAAGGAGCATGCAACCCTCTATCTTTTCAAATAGGGATTCTGACCCTTGTTTCTGATTTTAATATAGAAAATCTTTGTTTTGGATCTACAGATACATCAGGAGTCGGAAACAAACCAGTTATTAATAGTTTCTAACAAGTTATCTGTTCCTTGAGAAGATAGAAGATCTTGATCACTATCCTTTAGTAATGAAAAATCGACCTTATAATCTGGAGGAATGGGTTGGTTATTAAAAATACACTGTCCATTTATTGGGAAGTTAACTTCATAATACCCTACGGTGTAAATAAGCCACCAAAGCTCCTTTGAGTTATGATTAGAAAAAAAGCGATTCATATTAACTGAAGTATAACCGGCGGATGGGAGGCCAAAAACTCTTACGTTAGGATTATTTCGTAGTGCTAGTATAAGGCTTTCTGCTGCGCTGGAAGTTTTATCATTTGTTATAACAGCGACTTTTTGATTTAAGATTTTTTCTTGTTGTGAAGGAAGCCAAGATGTAGATAACGTATTGATAGTGCCAGGAATACCTCCGAGTAGTTGAGCATTTTTTAATAATACAGGGTATCTATTTCTGTGGTTGTCTATTTCGTTAAAAAGTACACCATCAGGAATCAAAGAACTGGTACCAAGAATCATTGGTTCTCGAGCGCCTCCGTGATTATTAGATAGATTTAAAACAATATTTCCTGATGCGTGATTAATCAGTTTAGCAAGTGTAGAAGCATAATATTCTAAAAAGTTCTTATCGTCTGGACTGTATGCACTTGGAATGTTGATGATTGTCAAGTTTTTATATTTTGAGATTGTAGGGAAATTACTATTTTCGAATGTTTGAAACTCTTCATCAGAAGTAATTTTCACTAAAGAGCTATGTTTATTGATACTATAAAGCAACCCATTCCAATCATCTACATTATTTATTTTTTTCCCGTAACTAGTTAGTTTTGAAATAGTTTTCCATGTGGGTTGATCGTTGATAATTTCGTATTGTGATAGAGTAGAAAAAATTTCATATCCACGGGGATCAATTGATTTCGGATGTATCCAAAATAGAGAAAGAGAACAAAAAATAATGATCCCGATACCGCTGATAAAACTTAGATATTTTTTGATACGCATAATGCTGCTCCTACAGATAAATTAAACAGATGATTCTATCTTTTACGACAAAGGTTCTGACCGCCACCGATGTAACCAAGTGTATCGGAATCAATTGGGCAGGCGCCTTGATGGGGATAGGTAGTGCCACCTAATGCCATATCGTAAGGATTAGTTTTCCCATCAGGATTAAAAAAGGCACCTTTGGGAGGTGTAACTCCACCCCCACTGATTTTAGTCAATTTCAAATGACTTAGTTCTTTCAAGTTTTGCATAATAAAACTTCCTCTCAAAAGATTTATGTTACATGTACAAGATACTACTGATTTCTTTTCTATTTGTTTTTTATCTCAAGACAATAAAAAACTATCCTAAAACGTAAAAAGTGGTTCTTTTCTAAATTGTCGTGATAGATTAGCAACTTGATTGTTTCTTTAGAATCAAATAAAACCTCTGAAAATCTACGATATGTGAGAGAACGTATATGAGTTAAAATCTACTTTGAAATATAGTAATTGATGAAAATAATCGAAAAAGACATCATACTTTTTTCTACCACTAAAAGTAGTGATTTTTTGAAATTACAGTTCGTCGCAAGTTATATCTTATTTATTTTATCAATTCGTTTTTCCAATTATTTCCTAAAAATAAAAAAATAGATAATTTGAACCGCCCCCCAAAAGTTAGACCAAAAATCTAGGCTTTTGGGGTCGGTATTTTTATGTCTAAATATAGTTTTGAATTCAAATTGGAAATTGTTCAAGAATACCTGGATGGGAAAGGGGAGTATGTTTTTTTTAGCAGAGCTGTAGGCAGTCAAGCAGGGAGCTAAATCAGAGATTGGATGAATTTTCCTACCGTGAGCTCGGCGGCACTTCAGTTCTTAACCTACTGCTTTTTCAATGATTAAAATTGGTTTTTATCACCATAATCTGATCGGTAAACTCCGTTCAACCCGGCTTTCCTTCCAATGGTACTTAGCTCCATTATCCATTCATTTTGCATAGAGGAAAACTTGAGCTTTTTTGTAATAGCAGTAAAAGAAATGTAATTCACGAGCCGATTGACCAGTGGGGCCTGTTCAATCTTAGGATCGTCAAGTTTTTGATAAACTTTCATTAATACATCTTGAATATCCTTAAACGAGCTATCTTTGCTTTTTTCAAGATCGTTGAAGAGATCATGAATAATTTTCTGTGCTGATCGTTCCCTTTGATCTAACATTTTCCTGGCACTGCACCACCAAGCCAGCCTCCAATTGCGTACTGGGCTAGACAGCCTCCAGTGATTCCCCATTCAACCCAGCACTTCTTTGAATTACAGTATAGACCATTACCATAGTAAGTTGCTCCTCCGGTTACTTTTTTTAATTCTACTAATGAGATTTTCTCCACGTTTTTCATTTTCTATTCCTTCTTTCCAAATTATATTATTTGAAATATCACTTTTAAGCTAGCGATACTATTTTGGGCTTTTCTTTGTAATTGAATGAATATTTAAAAGTAGTACAACTGCTAAAATAACTATCTTAATAGTTAGCGACCCTGTATTTTTGTATGGCTTTAAAATAAAGAAGAATAAGCTAAATGTAATTACTAGAACAAAAATATCTACTGGTTCCATCCGTTCTTTTATTTCATTGCCTTTTTTAAGGAGCATTGTAGCCGATAACTCCTCCAATAATTCCTCCAATTACACCACAACCAGCCATAGCCCACGGTCCTCCAGCAGTACACCACTTTACGCCCGTTGCAGCACCACTTAAGCCACCGGTTAATGTATTAGTAGCTTTTCCACCACCTGTAATATCTTTTAAATTGTGCAATTCTAATATTTCGTATTTCATTTTTTTCATCTCAATCTACTTTTATTTTTTTGAATCAAGCCCAGCTGTAAATCCTCCAGCTACTGCACCGTATATTGCTCCTGAAGCGCTACAGGCTGGAGAACCAACTACTGTTGGTGCGCAAATTGCCGCTCCCAACGCTGCACCACCGGCAGCTCCGCCACCCATAGCATATATAAGATCCTTAAAAGAGCCACCTCCTTGAACGACTTTCATTTCCAAAGTTGATAATTTTTCCCCTATTTTCATAACAAACACACTCCATTTTTTATTTTTTGGTACGAGAAAATTGTATTCAAATCTACATCTTTGATATGATTTCTTCAATTTTATAAAGCTTAGAAGATGCTATACCAGTTCCTATTACAGTATAATTTTTTAATTGGTTCCGAGTGACTTGAGTAGCTTCATAAATATTTTTTTGTAAAGTAGTATCGATTCTATTTAAATAATCCGTAATTAATCTGCGCTGTTTCTTTTTTCTGATTTGAACTGGTAGAGTAGTTAAGACTATTATGCCGATTAATAAAAACGATATCGCTAAACTATTCAAAAGTGCATTTGAAAAGTATATTGCTGTCAACCCAATTATCGCTATAGAAGCAGTTAAAAAGAGATCCTTTTTTTCGTTCTTCGGCATAGTCATCCTCCTTATAAAGATTTATTTTTGTGAAATCCAGTCTTGTCCTGCATCGACTAGAAGTATCAATTCTTCTTTGCTTAAACTTTGAACATTTTTCATAGTAAAACTTCCCATATATTTTTTTATTACGAAAAAAATATCATTCGAATTGAGTTTTTAATGTAAATTGTCTCAAGATGATAATATTTTGTACTGAAATGTAAACGAGCCTATCCACCTGTGTCTTTTTAGTGAAATTTTTGCTTATTTTCGTTTCAGCTGTAATTCTATTCACTTTAGGATATGAATGAGAGATTTCAGGACAATTCTGAATAATATTCTATGAATACAAGTATATTTACACCATATTAAGCGCTAGAAAAGGTGTAGTTTCAATGAGAAAAATAAAATTGATTAAGCAACATGATGAAAAAGATTGTGGTGTTGCCTGTCTTTCTATGATTCTAAATTTTTATGATACGAGCGTTCCTATCAGTAAACTACGTTTAATGTCAGGGACAAACAGCCAAGGTACCTCAGCCTTTGGATTAGTCCAAGCATTAAATGATTTCCAATTTCAAACGCAGGTTTTTCAAACTGATGAATCAATTTGGAAGGAAGAAGACGTGACCTATCCATTGATTGCCCACGTAATCATCGATGGAGCTTTTTTCCATTACGTTGTCGTTTATGGTATGAAAAATGGAAAGTTGCTTCTGGCTGATCCGGCTAAAGGAAAAATTGAACGAACCCCAAAAGAGTTTGCTTCCATATGGACAGGAATCTTATTAACTACTGCTCCTACTGAGAATTATCATCCCATACAAGATCAATCAAATGGATTATTCTCTTTTGTTCCCTTATTGACAAGTTATAAGAAGACAATTGCCGGCATTGTACTTCTGTCTTTTATATTAACCGGGTTTGGCATCATAGGTTCTTATTACTTTCAAGTGATAATTGATCGAATTGTTCCTTCAAGATCTGTTAACCTATTAGAAATAATATCAATAGGTCTTTTATCAATGTATGTGATACAAATACTATTCCAGTATTTGAAACAGTATCTTTTAATTAGGTTAGGACAACAGTTAAGTTCTTCGATTATGCTGAAGTATTTCAATCATGTTTTGAATTTACCAATGAACTTCTTTTCAACAAGAAAATCAGGGGAGATTGTGTCAAGATTTTTAGATGCCAATAAAATCATCGATGCCTTGGCGAATGCGACACTATCCCTATTTTTAGATGTGTCAATGGTTGTAATTATTGGAACAGCTTTATTTTTACAAAATCGTCTTTTGTTTTTAATTAGTTTCAGTACACTTCCAATTTACGGCTTAATCGTCTTTCTATTTATGAAACCATTTGATCGAACAAATGAAGAGCAAATGGAATCTAGTGCTGTAGTCAACTCTCAGATTATTGAAAGTTTGAAAGGGATAGAGACAATAAAGTCTTTTAATGCGACAAATCAAGTATTTGAGAAAGTTCAGAGTCAATTCAAAGAGATGATGGATAAATCATTCAAAAATGCGAATCTTGATAACCTACAATCGAACTTAAAAACGGCGCTTCAAGTAATAGGTTCTACCATGTTATTGTGGGTAGGTACGTACTTAGTAATCGAAGGGAGCTTGTCTATTGGGCAATTGATTACTTATAATGCCCTGATGTCTTTCTTCACAACACCTTTGCAAAATATCATTAATCTTCAGGTAAAGATTCAAACGGCTAAAGTAGCTAACGATCGATTAAATGAAGTTTTCTTTCTGGATCGAGAATTGATGGGTGAAGCAACCAGTCAACAAATGAATAATGTTGAATTGTTTACGAAAGAGCCATTAATCGAAGTAAAGCACTTATCCTTTGCCTATGGATTTGATGAAAACGTTCTAAATGATCTTTCCTTTTCAATTAAACCAAATGAGAAAGCAGCAATCGTTGGAATGAGTGGATCAGGAAAATCGACTTTAGCTAAATTGTTCGTAAACTTCTATACTGCTCAAAAAGGCGAAATAGAAATTCAAGGAAAATCTATTCAAGATATTCCAAGAATCGATTTGAGAAATAAGATTGGATATGTATCACAAGAAACCTTCTTTTTTAGTGGCAGCATCTTTGAAAACTTAATTTTTGGTTTAGACTATCAACCCACGGAAGAACAGATTATTTGGGCATGTGAAATAGCTCAGATAAAAGAATACATTGAAGGGCTGCCCCTTAAATTCCAGTCTCCTATTGAAGAAGGTGCCAGCAATCTTTCAGGTGGTCAGAAAGAGCGTTTAGCTCTTGCGAGAGCGCTGTTAGAGAACTCAGAAATTCTCATACTCGATGAAATAACTAGCGGTTTAGATACACGCTCAGAGCATCAAATAATTCAAAATTTGATGAACCTAGAGAATAAAACCATTCTGTTCATCGCCCATCACTTATCCATTGCAAAAGATTGTGATCAGGTATTTGTCTTAGATAAAGGGCAACTTGTCGAATCTGGAACTCATACCCAATTAAGAGCACTACATGGGACCTATGAAGAACTTTGGAAAATGATGGCAATCGCTTAAAAAAGAACAATATAGATTGCTTTAAACACCCTGCCTATTTTTATTCATCCTTGTTATAATTAGTTATCTATAATAATAGGGAAGTGTTTATATGGTTTTTGTAGATTCTTTCTCGTATTTCTTTAAAGAATTATTTGATCTGTTACTTTTTCTATTTATGATTGGGCTACTAACAAATATTCGAAAAAAATCATTCTATTTTGCTCTACTTATATTCCTTTTTCCACTCACATTAATTTCAGTAACAGATGCACTTTTGACTGGAATCGCACTGATATCTTTAATTGTGATATTAAGATTTAAGTCTTGGCGAAAGGAACCAGAAGCTAAATTTAACGAGTTATTGGGTCTTTTGCTTTCCTTAACGATTTATTGCGTAGTGCCACTCTTTTCATCCATCATTGTATCTAGAATTTTTAAACCCGAGTTCAACGTATTTAATGAACATGGATCTTTGTTAGTAGCTATTTTGATTGGATTGGATTGGATTCTGTCAATCATCATTTCGTTGACAATAAAATCAAAGGTAATGAACCAATCAATTCCTTCCGAAGAAGCAAAAGTATATTGTATGCAGTTGGGAATATTTTTGACGTTTGTCTATTTGTTTGGAGAAGTATTAAGAAGGATGCAGATACTAGGCATTTTTCAAATCATAATGATTGGTTTTTTAGTTGCTCAATTTTCGGTTACGATGTATTTTACTTATCTTACTTTGAAAAAGAATCACGAAAAAACCGAATTGAGCAATCTTATAGAACAGATGGAAATGATGCGAGTCTATACTGCGGACATTGAGAGAAACTATCAGGAATTGCGTAAATTCCGCCACGACTATAAAAATATGCTACTAGGTCTTAAGGCAATGCAAAATGAATCTACGATTGATGCAGGGTATTTAAATAAAATGATTGATTACTCTCATCAGATGATAGATAACAGTGTGATGCGTTTTTCAGGACTAAGCAGCTTAAATGTAGACTCCGTAAAATCTTTGATGATAGCAAAGTTAATCCGTGCAGAACAATCTGGCATTGAGGTAAATTTTGAATGTCTTTTTCCAATAGCAAATATCAATATGGATGAAATAAAACTTGTCCGAATCTTAGGTATATTAATCGACAATGCGGTAGAAGCAGCAATTGAATCAGAAGAAAAAAAAATGAACATATTGGTCATTGATTCCACCGATTCGCTTGAGATTTCAATTGAAAATTCTTTTCTTGGCAAGCTGCCTTCTTTATCGGAAATGAAAAAATTAGGGTTTAGCAAAAAGGGGAAGAACAGGGGGCTAGGCTTATCCAATGCACAAGATATCATTACTGCAACCAAGCAAGCTGATCTGGCACATTACTCAAATCTAGGAATGTTTGTTTCTACACTAACTATAAGAAAGAGTGAATAATATGACATTACCAATTATTCTCTGCGAAGATGACATAATATTGATGTCACATTACAAGGCAATTATCGATAATTGGGTCATGATCAATGATTATGATATGCAATTGGTTTTAGCAACGACTGATCCGGAAGATATTTTCTTGTATTTATCAAAAAACAAGGTAACAAATAGTTTATACTTTTTGGATATCGATCTTGGAAAAGATTTTGATGGAATTGATGTCGCACAACATATTAGAACTGATAACGAGTTCGCCCAAATCGTCTTTATCACTTCTCATCAAGAATTGGCAATGGAGACGTTAAAAAGACAAATAGCACCGTTAGATTATATTGTTAAGGACGAACAAAGTGAAAAAGGACAAATAGAAAATGTATTAGATGGGCGCCACAAGTTAACATTTGTAGACAATAGAACCAATGAACGTCATCTATCCTTTATGATTGGTGCAAGGAATTTTAGAGTAGATATTACTTCGATTTATTTCTTAGAGACGTCGGTTACGCCTCATAAAATTATATTATACGGCGAAAACCTGATGTATGAATTTTATGGAAAAATGAATGATTTAGAAAAAGAATATCCTGAATTACTTCGTGTTCATAAGTCGTTTTTAATCAATCCAAAAAAAATAATTTCTGTAGATTATAAGAGTAGAATGATATTTTTTCCAGACGAGTATTCTTGTAGGTTTCCACTGGCAAAAAACAAAATCTTAAGAAAAACCCTAGATAGCATTGAAAGATCAAATCGTAAATAGGTGCGCTATTATGCTATAACGATTGATAGAACGATAAACAGGAATAATCAGCGAATTTAGTTAAATGATGCTGCAACAATTTAGTGGGGGCATGTAATTTATTCTTGTAATTTTTCGATAATATTAAATTTCAGGACCCTTAATCATAATACATTACCTAATATCTATTGGTGTTTTTAGATAATCTCAATTCGAATAGCTAATTACGATTTAACATTAAACTGTAATAGATTAATAGATTAAAAAACTCAAGAACCTGCGCTCTTGAGTTTTTTTCTATTGTGGAATTATCTTTTGAGGGAAATTATAAAAGAATCAGCTTTTGAACTCAAAATAGGGATTCATTTCAAGATACAAATTGTTGATTTCCGGATATAAGCCACTAAATAGTCAAAGATAAAAATATACTAATGTTATCAATTAGAAGGAGAGTGGTTCATATGACAGATCGAAAAATATTACCAAAAGAAGAATTGAAAAAAATCAAAGGAGGAACTCCTGGAGGAATTGATTTCATTTCTGGCGGTCCTCATGTCGCCCAAGACGTATTAAATGCAATAAAAAACTTTTTTAAATAGAAGTGGAGAGAGAAGAATGAAGAAAAAATTTTTACCCCTAATAGCATTATTATTTTCAATTACAGTTGGGCTGTCATTTTCTCCGCAAAATTCCTATGCGGATGAGAATAGTCCGGGCACAAATTCTACTGAGGTTGACCATCAAAATGCGACAAATGTAACAGAAGAAGAATATCTACAAAACATATCTGGTATTAAGGAAGTAAATGATTCAGAACTAATCAATCTACTGAAAAGTGATGATTCATATTTTATGTTGATTGGTTATAAAGGATGTCCGTACTGTCGAGAGTTCTCAAAAGTGTTGTCTGAATTCAAAGAGACTAGTAAATTGCCGATCTATTATGTCAATTTAGAAAAAAAATATGGTGATACGTTATCAAGTGAAGACAAACAATTGATGCTATCATTCTTTAACGAAAAAGTTGGACCTCTATATACTCCAACGTTTATTAGAATCGATCATCAGATTCCAGTAAATGGGTTTATTGGCTCAAACACTACATTAGTTGATCTTCAGTCTTTGAATTACTAATTCAAAGCAACACTATTATGAATGAAAATTCAATTTAATCAGTAGGGGACGAGATTGATATCTTGTCCTCTATTTATTTTGAAAGAATCATCTTTCTGAAGAATGTTACTTTTTGCGAATATTACTTTTTCGAAAAGATGAAAACAATTAATACGTATATCTGAGGAGCGCAGACATCTGCATATTGGCTAACACTTGGATATTCACGAAAATGTTCACTACATGTGGTTTAAGTCCTGAAATCATTATTAACGCCTAATTATTTGAACGTTTCAGTTAAATGAAGTCACTTTGGAAGTGTTGGAACTAAAATTACTCTATATTACTTTCCTATGTGCCCCAATTTTGAATGCCATTCTTTTGATTTTTAGTTCTATTTAGTGATATTTGAAGGTTCTCTCTGCTTTTAAAAATCTTGATATTCCATAGAATGATGTCTACTGCTTCGTAGATATCATTCATGTCTGAAGAAGAAGAATAGACCTAAAGTGATGGCTGAACTCTTGATGGATAAGGGTTCAGCTTTTTTGTGCTCTGGAGAAAATGTACTTCGCTGATGCTAAAATCTCTTTTCGCAGAAATTGGCTCAGCTATTCAATTTCAAGAACTAAAAAGTAATAAGTAGGTGAACATTGCAATTTCTAAAGGAGTTAGCAGCTCTTGTTCTTTATTGTATGTAAATGTCAGCTTTTGAATTATTGAGCTGGAGTCTAGTCTGACAATTTGGAGGCATTTTCCTTCGTATAAGAAATGAATTTCGGGGATTGCGGGAACTTTTCTTACCATAATTTTAGCTTCTTGTTGGGGCAAGTGGATATAAAAGAGTGGGTCGGAAAAACTCCAAGGTTCGTTGAGAATGGAAAAACTGCCAAGTTGTTCCGAGGTTCCTTGCCAAGAACGAGCAAATTTTTGATTTGAAAAGAGTTCTTCTTTGAGTGTGACTGTATGGTGATCACTATTTTCACCTTTCATATCAATAATGGAATGGGGGCGAACACATTCAAAAGTACGGTGACCAATATTTCGAAAAGTTTTTCGAAATGAGGCAATTTGCATATTTTCGTGCCAGACAAGAATATTTTTCCCAGCTGTTTTGAATAAGGGAATTTCAATAGTGTACATTACAAAACCACCTTATTTTTAGTATATCATGGGATTAAAGTGTGAAGATAGCAGCAGAATTAGACGAATTCGAATAAAAGTAGTTTGGATAAAGTTAGTTATTACGAGCGAAATCATAGTGACGATTAAGTGCAGAAGTGATCACAGAATGATAGGTAAGGTCTCGTTTGACGGCATTTTTACTTTGTGATTAAATAAAAGATGTAATGAAATCTTCCATAGAAAATTAAGACACGATGCTGCACATAGTGATAATTTGGAAGAGAGCGAGCGACTAGTAAGTAGCTTGTAGTCCACGATTTAGATACTGGTAATTGTTGATATGGAGCGGTATGACTGATATGAGGCTTTAAAGAACAGTGTTAAGAGGCTTTCGAGTAGTATTGATACGAGAATCATAGCTTAGAAGACAGCAGCTTATCAGAACGATAGGCTGTTTTTTTTACGTAGGGAAAAATTAGGGAGGCATCTTAAATGCAACAAAATAGATTCAACAGTTTTCGAGAGCTTAGACAATATATGGCAAAAGAGGAGTATGAAAAGAAAAAACGTGAAGATGAACAGAACCGAATCGTGTGGAAACAGAGCCAACGTAAATGCGAAGAGCTTTCTGTGGAGGAACATAAGAGAATCGCGGCGCTCACCTCGCTGATGGAAAAATTACAGCTGCCAGCGATTACTCCTGCAGACCATGCAATGGGGTATAACTGGTGTTTTGAACAATTTTTACTCAGGGCAATGAGGAGATATCCTATTGATGGTCAGTTCTATCTTGAATTGAAAGCACAACGAGACGGGGATTTAACTAAAATAGCTGAACTGCTTTCTGAGCACAAAAAAATAGTGGGAAGTCATGAAATGTCTCGAAAAAAAATAGCTGTTGAGCAAACGACAAAAAAGAAGCAGTATTACGGAAACAAAGGCAAATCTCAGAAAAAGAAGAGTAAAAAGCAAAAAACTGGACACCACGAACTGGAACAACAGTCAGCTTTAAAAGTAATATGTGGTGCAGATGGTACTGTACTGGGAATTCGGCCAATTGATGACAATCGTCCGTTAGTTACCGGTGAGGGGCTGAAAGAGGAAGGCTTTGATTATTGGAACCATACCGGCACAATGGCAGATAACCTGGATTATCGAGATTGCCAGGACTTTTATGATCGTTATTCTTGAAATTTTATTTATGCAATAGTTGAAGTTTGTTGTGGGGAAGAATTTTTTGCATGGGAATCTAAATTTTCATCTAAGTGAGTCTACTATTCTCTTACCACCCAAAATATCACCCGAATAACTAAAAACACCGCCTAACAATTGAGCTGTCAGGCAGTGAGGATGAATTGATTAGTGGTGTTTGTAGCTCAAATAGTAAAAGCCGGAAACGAAGATTGAGCCACCGATGATGTTGCCGAGGTAGACGAAAAGGAAGTTTTGTAGGAAATCCATCCAAGTAGCTTGGCCTTCAAAAATTGCAGCGGGGATGATGAAACAATTGGCCACACTATGCTGAAAGCCGATTGCAACAAAGACCATTACTGGAAACCAGATGCCCAGAATCTTACCAGCGCCGTCTTTGGCCCCATAGCACAGCCAAAGAGCCAAGCCAACAAACCAGTTACAGCCGATACCGGAGATAATTCCCTGAAGCGGTGTAGCCTCAATTTTATGATGCGCCAAATTGATGACAGTATCCAAATAGACCCCCGTATGAGTTAATCCGACTAAATAGCCAAAGAAATAGGCTACAAATAGGGCGCCGACAATATTTGCCAGAGTGATGGTAATCCAGTTGATGAGCAGTTCTTTAAAGCTGACCTTTTTGTCAAAAAAGGCCATTGCCACTGCCATCATATTGCCGGTGATCAGTTCGCCGCCAGCTAGTAAAATCACGATCAATCCGATGGGAAAGACGCTGGCCCCCACCAATGCGGCCACGCTGGCAAGGTCAGCAGGGATAGAAGCTGAGACCCGCACATAAGCCAGATAGCCCAGCGAGATCATAGCCCCACCAATAAAGCCTAGAATCAGTTTGGCTAGAAACGGTTTTTGAATTTTTTTGATACCATTGTCGATGGAAATATCGACGATTTCATAAGGGGTGTACATATGAGAAGTGCTCCTTTCGATAGTTGGCTGGGAAGATAGAGTAGTCGATGAAAAAAGGACGGAGAATGCGCCCGTTTTGGTCGTCTGTCATTTGCAAAACAGTGTTCAACTCAACTTGTCTGTCTCGAAGCCGTTCATTTTTGGTGGTCAAGGGTGAATCGTTGTCCGATAGTCAATGACAATCCAGAAAGCGGGGAAGGATGTTAATGAGAAGACAGCAGATACGTGACCACTGAATTTGATAAGTCCGTTGTTTACTTTACGGATTTTTGTGAAAAAAGCAACAAGTTTTTGCGGGTTTCCTGAAAGTTTTCGTGATTTGGCAGAATTTTTTTGAATTGCGGGTGGTTTCAGTAGGGAAATAGCGAAAAGACAGATGGCTACAGGAAGAGCCCCTTGTCTTTGAGAGACAGGGGCTATAGGCAAAATTGAGAACTGGAACAAAAAAGTTCACTTATCAGTTTGCTTGGTCCATTTATTTAGTAGTTGGCTATCTTTTTAATTGTTACCTTGAACATGAGAGTAAAAGGAATGGGATAGAGACAGGGGTCTTCAGAAATTTTGTGATAAGCTCACGTTACTTCAGAAGTTTGCTGCAAATGAACCCTGGCTCAATTTTATCAAGGATACATTGCAAGAAGACCAGTCTAGGTTTCAACTCCTTTTTATGGTCACTCCCCTCGCCGAAAGCGTCCCGGGGTAACTCGGTTCTTTTCTTTAAAGACCTGCACAAAGCGACTGGCGCTGGCAAAGCCGACTGCACTGGCAATGTCTTGTACTGAGAGTTCCTGATGATTCATCAGGAACTCTTTTGCTTTGTTTAGGCGGAAATCCAGCAGATATTGCTGGGTTGATTTTCCGGTGAAACGGCGGAAGAGGCGGGTGAGGTATTGTGGCGTGATGAATAGTGTCGCAGCTAGTTCCTCTACTGTCAAATCCTCGCCAAATGCCAACTCGATGTGTTCGATTGTCGGTAGGACGAATTGCTGAAATAGCGGGTGGCTGATTGCCAGCTGATTTTCGTAGCCTTTTGATAGATACATTAAAAAGCGATAGCAGTCTGCTGAGGCTTGCGCGGAATCAAGGATGCGAGTGGTGAGGTCGGCCACTACGGCGTCAATCCAGCGGGAAAAGGAAAACTCCGGAGTATCATTGGAAAAAATGACTCGATTGGTGCCGAGTATTTCTGAAAAATGGTCTTCCAACATGCCGTTGAAGGTGACAAAGCGGGTCTGCCAGCCGTTGTTTTCTTCTGCGGTTTTTTTGTCAGCTGTTGACAGGTAGTCTGTCAACGGCTTTTCAGTGTCTGCTACGTCTTGGTGAATCTTGTGATCTGACCGAATGCCGTACTCATTGATTAGTTGTGGAGCGCGTCCCAAACCAAGAGTGCCAGTTCTGTTTTCGGAACGACTGCCAATTTCAATGACTGCCTCATCAGCAAAATAAGCGTGGGGGGTATAAGGCGGCAGCAGGACACCTTCACCTTGACGCAGCGTGACCAGTTGTCCAGCTACTTGCACCTGTCCTTGGCCTTTTTCAGTTTGCAGCCAATGATAATGAGAATAGCCTTGTTTGCGAGAGACGCTTTCTTGGCCCCAATGATTTCCGATGGATTCTAATGAGAATGGGAGTGTTTCGCTGATGGGTTGAAAATAGATGGGCATGGCAAGGTACCTCTTGTTTCGATTTTTTATATTTTTTGTTTGTGGAATCTATACTAACATGCGTCGCTAGCGTTTACAATGAGGGTGTTAAGCAGTGGGTTGGCAATGCCTGCGACAAATATAAGTTTACATTTTAAGACACTAAATCATATATAAACTTGCTGCTGTTTCTATTTTTGGGCGGCAGCAAAGAAAAGGAGACTACACTATGTTTAATCGAATCCTCTATGGAGGTGACTACAATCCGAATCAATGGGAAAAGGAGGTCTGGTCAGAAGATCTGCGTATTTTTAAAAAGGCTCAGATCAATTCGGCCACGATCAATGTCTTTTCATGGGCGAAGATCCAACCTTCTGAAAATGACTATTACTTCGACGAATTGGATGAAGTTATCGCGATGTTGTCAAAGGACAATTATGATATTGTTTTGGCCACATCCACGGCAGCGATGCCTGGCTGGATGTACAAAAAATATCCAGAAGTCGCTCACGTGGATTATGACGGTCGGACACACAAATTTGGTGGACGCCACAACAACTGTCCGTCTAGTGAAATTTTCCGCAAATATTCTGCTCGTTTAGCGGGTAAACTGGCAGAACGTTATGGCAGCAATCCTCATGTGACCTGCTGGCACGTTAACAACGAGTATGGCAATTACTGCTATTGTGAAAAATGTGAAGCTGCCTTTCGCGTGTGGGTGAAGGACAAATACCAGACCATTGATGCCGTAAACAAAGCCTGGAACATGGAATTTTGGGGTCACACGCTCTATGATTTTGATGAGATTGTTGTACCAAATGCCTTGTCAGAAGGAATCGGCTACGACAAGACGGCTTTTGCGGGGATTTCCATTGATTATTGCCGATTTATGTCGGATTCTCGTCTGGAGACTTTCAAGCTGGAAAAAGCTGCCATTCGTCAGCATGACAAAGACACCGCGATTACTACTAACTTGATGGGGACTTATAAGGGGCTGGACTACTTCAAATGGGCCAAAGAATTGGATATCGTTTCTTGGGACAATTATCCGGCTTACGATACGCCATGGAGTCAGGTGGCGATGACGCATGATTTGATGCGGGGGGTTAAAGATCAGCAACCGTTTATGCTGATGGAACAAACACCGTCACAACAAAATTGGCAAGCCTACAATTCACTGAAAAAGCCCGGCCAAATGCGAGCCCAAAGCTACCAAACGATTGCCCATGGTGCAGACACGATTCAATTTTTCCAATTGCGGCGTAGCATTGGGGCATGTGAGAAATTCCATGGAGCAGTAATTGAACATGTGGGAACAGAAAATACCCGAGTGTTCCGGGAGACGGCTGAATTGGGAGAAGAGTTGACCCGTTTATCTGAAATACTTGGAGCCAAAACACCTTCTGAAGTGGGAATGATTTTCGACTGGGACAACTACTGGGCACTGGAGTATACCAGTGGGCCGTCTGTTGATTTAAAATACGTGGATCAGATGCACAAGTATTATCGCTATTTTTACGATCAAAATATCTCTGTGGACATGCTTGGTGTAACAGCAGACTTCTCCAAATATAAAGTGATTGTCGCACCGGTTCTATACATGATTAAAGAGGGAATGGCCGAAGCGCTGGAAACCTTTGTGGCAGAGGGTGGTACGTTGATCACTGGCTTTATGAGTGGAATCGTGGATCAATCTGACAATGTACATCTAGGCGGCTATCCAGGCCCACTGCGAAAAATGTGCGGGGTTTGGGCCGAGGAGATTGATGCGTTGGCGCCGGAACAAAGCAACAGTGTCGTATTTACGGATGGGACAAGCGGGAAGGCACATCTCTTGTGTGACATTCTCCATCTCGAAGGAGCAGAAAGCCTGGCAGAATATACGAGCAACTTTTACGCGGGTTCCCCAGCGATGACTAAAAATACATTTGGCAAAGGGACTGTCTATTATGTAGGAACCGAATTGGAGCCGGTTTTACTAGATAAGGTTCTGACAGAGGCAGCTGCCGGTGTATCCCCTGTCTTGGCTGAACCCACTAAACTGGAAATTGCGGTTCGGGAAAAAGAAGGGCAGCGCTATTATTTCATCATGAACTTCACAGATGACGCACTGCCATTGCCAAAAGCTTTTGTCGGGGCAACAGACTTGTTAAAAGGTACGGTGCTAAAAGCCCATGACTTGGCAAAATACACCACCTATCTGGTAAAACCGGCGCTTTAAACTAAGTGCAAAGTATTTTGTTAGTTAGGTACGGGTCGATTCATCGTTAAGTGTGGCGATAGTTGTTGTTAGGCTGTCGGCTACATAAGAAGCAGGAGGAACGAAGATGAGTTTTGAAATCAAAGATGAGTTTTATTTGGAAGGAAAGCCTTTTAAAGTTATCAGTGGATCCATCCATTATTTCCGCGTGGTGCCAGAATACTGGCGAGATCGGTTGGAAAAACTGCGATTGCTGGGCTGTAACACGGTGGAGACGTATGTAGCCTGGAACAAGCATGAGCCTAATGAAGGAGAATATGATTTTTCTGGAGGCAATGATCTGCGGCGCTTCATTCAGATTGCTCAGGAAGTGGGCCTATATGTGATTTTACGTCCGGCGCCTTATATTTGTGCGGAGTGGGAGTTTGGGGGGCTGCCTTATTGGTTACTGCAAGACCCGAAGATGAAACTGCGCTTTTCCTATGGCCCTTTTATGGAAAAAATTCAACGGTATTTTGATCAGTTGCTGCCGCAAGTGACGGATCTGCAAATCACTCACGGCGGCCCAATTCTCATGATGCAGGTGGAAAATGAATATGGGAGTTACGCCAATGATAAAAAATATCTGCGACAGATGGCACAGTTGATGCGAGACAAAGGTGTGGTCGTTCCATTGGTAACTTCTGATGGTCCGTGGCATGACATGCTGGACAATGGCACAATTCCAGACATCGCCTTGCCGACGATTAACTGTGGTTCAGATATCAAAAAGTGGTTCGACGTGTTACGAAAATTTCATGGGACAAAGAAGCCGCTGATGGTGATGGAATTTTGGATTGGCTGGTTTGATGCTTGGGGAGATGAGCATCATCACACTACCTCAGTGGAAGCTGCCGCCAAAGAGTTGCGGGATATCTTGGCAGAAGGAAGCGTGAATATCTATATGTTCCATGGCGGCACGAACTTCGGCTTTACGTCCGGTGCCAACTATTACGAAAAACTGGCACCGGATGTGACAAGCTATGATTATGATGCGTTGCTGACAGAGTGGGGGGACATTACACCGAAATACCAAGCTTTTCAAGAAATTATCGCCCAATACACAGAGCTTCCCGAGTTTGCGCTTTCTACGAAAATCGTGAAAAAGGCCTATGGAAAACTTCAGGCAAAAGACCGGGTCTCTTTGTTTAGCACATTGGATAAACTGGCTGAACCCGTGAAAAGTCCTTACCCATTATCGATGGAAGAGTTGAATCAGGCTACCGGTTATGTTTACTACAAGAGTGCTATCGGCGCCCCTCGTCACATTGAAGATTTTCGGCTGATTTCTTGCATGGACCGAGCCAATATCTTTGTCAATGAGTCACTGTTGATGACACAATACGATCAAGAAATCGGCGTGTCTCAAAAGATTGAGTTAACAGCAGAGTCAAATGAGCTGGGGATTCTCGTGGAAAACATGGGACGAGTGAATTACTCTGTTAAGATGAACCATCAGCACAAAGGAATTAAAGACGGTGTAATCGTCAATGGTGCCTATCGTGCCGATTGGGAGATGTACAGCCTGCCAATGGATAATTTGGAGCAAGTGGACTTCAGCGGTGACTATCTTTCTGGGCAGCCAAGTTTCACTCGCTTTGAATTAGAGGTAGATGAAGTGGGAGATACTTTTATTGAGCTTACCGGTTGGGGAAAAGGCTTTGTGACCGTCAATGGCTTTAATTTAGGTCGCTTTTGGGAAGTCGGTCCGCAAAAACGGCTGTATCTGCCAGGACCACTATTGAAGAGCGGGAAAAACGAAATCATCGTGTTCGAATCTGATGGCAAGGTTGGAGAAAGCATCACCTTTTTCGATCAACCGGATTTAGGTTGAGGAAAGTTATTCTGGAATAAACAAAGATCTCTTGAATCAGCTGCTATTTTCTGGTTACAGAGCTTGAGTATCTGATTGAGAGAAAACTATGTTGTTAGAGACTTGACTGTCCATTAGTTTCATGGAATACGTGAAGATAGCGCAGCAAGTATGGAGTTAGCGCTGCAAAGGGGAGTACAAAATTTGGCGACGTCTTTTGTTTGACCCTTTGATTTAGCCATGCTACAGTAAAACCAATAATAGGAGAGCGAGGGATCCTGATGATCATTATCACCAAATAAGGCAAAAGCTGCATTCAGACTGTCCGTAGAGAACTTTACGGGATTAGTGTGCAGATTTTCGCAAGAACTGGTGGTAAAAGATGATTCTTCAGGTCCAATAAAAGAGATGATGAAAAGATAGAAGCACGACTGTAATAGTTGTGTTTTGCAGTGGTTCTAACATCTTTTTTGTCGCATTCTTTCATACCGACTTGATGACCAGTCTGCCCAGTTTTGCGAAGATAACTGAGGCGGGCTGGTCTTGTTTTTCTATTGATACTTGGTTTGCTAAAAAGTGTCACTGGAATCTTTCCAGGCTGCTTCTGTCTGTCCTGTGTGAACAGGGATGGAGAAGTGAAGAAAAATGGCAACTATAAAAATTGAAAATTTGACTTTCGGCTACGATCGTATGGGAAGTTTGTTATTTGATGAAGCCCGACTGATGATTGATACTCAATGGAAATTGGGCTTAGTAGGACGAAATGGTCGTGGCAAGACGACCTTGCTAAACCTGCTACAAGGAAAGTTACCTTACCAGGGGCGAATCAGCCAACCATTGGAACTTGATTATTTTCCACAAAAAATAGAAAATCCTCACCTGTTGACCTTCTATGCTCTTTACGAGATACAGGAATTCGAGCAGTGGCAGTTAGAAAGAGAGCTGAATCTGCTGGAGTGTGATCCAGAAGTACTGTGGCGTCCTTTTACGACACTTTCCGGTGGTGAGCAGACCAAGGTACTACTTGCACTTTTATTCGTAAATGAAGGGCGCTTCCCTTTAATCGATGAGCCGACCAATCATCTGGATATTACCGGTCGTAAACAAGTAGCGGGATACTTACAACATAAATCATCCGGCTATATCGTGGTAAGTCATGATCGAGGATTCCTGAATATGGTGACAGATCATATATTGGCTATTGAAAAAAGCCAGTTGGTTTTATACCAAGGGAACTTTTCAGTGTATGAAGAAGAGAAAGCTCGTCGAGATGCCTTTGAACAGGCTCAAAATCGTAAGTTGAAAAAAGAAATCAATCGACTACAGCAGACGGCGCTTGAGAAGGCGGAGTGGTCTCGAAACCGGGAACGTGATAAGCATAATCCATCTCGTGGGTTTATTGATACTGAGGATCGTCGAAAAAGTCCTGGTGCAATTGGCGCTGATTCTGCTCGTCTGATGAAACGCTCCAAAGCAATTTTACAGCGGGTAGAATCTCAAGTCATTGAAAAAGAAGGTCTTTTGAAAAACATCGAGCAAATTGATCAATTAAAAATGTGTTATACACCTGCTTATAACCGGCGCTTGATTCAAATAGAGGAGCTGACTTTAGGGTATGCTAGCGGCCCAGACCTTTTCAACAAGCTTTCTTTTGAACTGCTTCAGGGAGAGTGTTTGGCAATAACAGGAGCAAATGGGAGTGGTAAGAGTTCGCTTTTAGCTGCTCTATTAGGAGAATTTGCTGGCGAATTGCGGCGAGGTAATTTAACGATTGCGACAGGAATTGTGATTAGTCAGGTTCGACAGAATTATGGAGATAATCGAGGAACTTTGAAAGATTTTGCGAGGCAAGAAGGACTTGATTATTCCCACTTTTTGAATAATCTTCGAAAAATGGGTATGGAACGGAATGTTTTTGAAAATGATATTCAAGAGATGAGCATGGGGCAGAGAAAAAAGGTTGAGTTGGCTAAGTCTCTATCCCAGCGTGCGAATTTATTTGTTTGGGATGAGCCGCTAAATTACTTGGATGTCTTTAATCAAGATCAGCTGCAACAGTTACTTTTGTCTGTGAAACCTTCCATGATTTTAATCGAACATGATGGCTGTTTTATTTCTGAAGTAGCAGACAAAGTCATTCACTTGGATAAAGGAGGGGTGACAGCAATCATTTCTAAATGATAATTAGCGAACTCCTAGACATCTCATACACGATGAAAAGAGAAGCAACTTCCAATCTTTAATGGAAGTTGCTTCTCTTTTGTGAATACATAAGATAACCGATATCAGATTATTTTCTATGCAATGCAATGCCAAAAAGGCCAATGGATTGAAGCAAAAATTGAGTAGGGATTCTTCCAATTAGTGGAGCAAAACTTGATGTAAATAGATGCTTTTCCCTGCTATTTCGCTGGCAGCTGCCGGCTTTCGCCTCGACGATAGAGGAGCATCGCCACTGCAGCAAAGAGAAGGGGACCACCCACCAGTGTCAATGCGTCGCTATAATGTCCCAGTGAAAAGGGTTGCCAGATTTGAAAGGCAATGGCAAAGACGATACAGCTGCAAACGCTCAGTGAAAAGGCTGTACTCAATTTTTGGTTGGCAACAAAGAGGTCGTTTGCTGGTACGAGTCGCTTTTTCAAAAAGAATGGGAAGCTAGCAGCAACGACAAAGTAAGGCATCGCCCGGGCTACGTTAGTCATATAGGTTAATTGATTGAACAGCTCACCGGCGACTTGAGTATTAAAGGTGATGGCCAAAATCACCAGACTGATCACCAGTCCTTGTAGCCGCAGTGCTTTTTCCGGCATGTCCTGTCGGTTAAGGGCTGTTAAACGCTGAGGCCAAAGTGCTTTCGGGGTGCCTTGAATCAAACTTTTTAGCGGTCCAAAGGTAATTGAAGACAATAGTCCTAAGTAAGAGACGAACAGGACAAAAGCTGTGTAGCGGATGTAAATTTGGTAAACGAGAGCAGCGGTGTTACCCGTCAAGCCAAGACCCGCGCTGACGGCATGGGCCAAGCTGCCCATCAAGCCGTACATGAGATTACCAAGGTGCATCTGATCGGTTTGTCGTAAGTTTCCCAGATCATTGGCCCCGCTCCACAACAGGATCCCTCCGATATAGAGGAGGAGAATCAAGACACCGCTATACACCAGTCCCCGAGGAAACTGGCGGCGGCTGTTTTTGGTTCGGTCAGACAAAGCGGCGACGGTATCCAGACCGCCAAATGCAGTGATGGCAAAAATAAAGAAAGGCAGTTGGCTGAGGAGATTATCACCGGTGCCGGCAAAAAAACTAGGGGCTGATAAGCTGTGTTGTAGGTTGTGCCACATATCTGTCGGCTGGCGCAATACCAAAAAAAAGTTACTGACAGCCGAGAGCAGCAATAAGCCTGCCATGGCCAGACTAGAGATTTTCAAAAAGCGCAATACCGTACCAAAGCCGCGACTGATAAGCCAAGTCAAAATTCCCACCGCAGCGATTCCAAAGAACGCCACTAGCCATTGTGTCGGGATTTCAAACCAAGAGGGTTCTCCGGTGATATCCTGACCAAAGAGCAGGATGGATAATGGGATGACCAGTTTCATAAAGAGGCTGACCATCCAAGTGAAATAGCTGCAGTACCACAAAAAGGCAGTGACAAATGCCGCTTTTGGAGACAGCGCGTCTTTTAGCCAGTCATAAACTGTGCCGGAGCGATCGCCATATTTGCGAGTATATTGAGCGACAATCAAGGCGTAAGGAATGAAGTAGCCAAATCCAGCTAGTAAAAACCAAGGCAGAGCCTTGATTCCCATCATGTAAAAGGCAGTGGCCATACTGGAAAAAGAATAGACTGTGGTTGTGATAATCAGCACCAGTTGCGGTAAAGAGACGTGTTTTTTTGCAGGCATCTGTGAGTCTCACTTTCTTGTTATGGAAAACGGCAGTCTGTAGTTATCGGGAATCACCGTTGTTTCGTTATTTTCAGGAAATCTGCTATTATAATAGTGATCGTAGGCGGGGATTGCAATAGGATTGTGCGTTTTTGCACAAATTTTAGGGAATTGGAGTAGTCAATATGGATGCTGTGAAAGCTTGGCTGAAAAGTGAAAGAATTGCGTGGGATTGTGATTTTATTGGAATTGCAGTGAACACAGCACCACCGCAAGAGGCAAAAGAGATCCGTTGGCTGTATACGGAGGGACCCAAAAACAATGCCCATCAAAAAATTCGGTTGCGCATTGGCCGGGGAATTGCCGGCATCGTTTGGAAGACTGCTCGTCCACAAAGCGAAGATCACTTGCAGTCGCAGCCGGAAAAGCTGATGGAATACCCCATCTCCCGTACGGAAAAGCTGGAGTCTGCTTTGGCAGTACCGGTGCTTGCGCCGGTGGTTGAAACGCCGCTTTTACGCCAGGACCAGACTTTTACTGGCACCCAGACAGAAGTGATTGGCGTATTGATGGTAGGCTTTCGCCGTTCCCGTAAGTTTAACCAAGATGAAATAACTAAGCTTACGGCTTGTGGAGCAGACGTCGCCTATTTGTTACAAAAGGAGGCGGAAAAAGATGACCGTTTCTGATCAGTTGTTTACGTTGATTCAAGAAGCTGTTTGGCTATTAGATGATGCCGATCATGTTTTGCTGAAAACAATAGCAGCGAAGCAAATCGAAAAAGACTATGTGTGGGATCTGCAAAAGGTGCTGGATATTCCCCGAGGGAAGGGCTGTCTGCTGCATAGTACCAAAGCGGTTTGTCTGGAATGTCCGGTGGGGGAGGTGGATCCTACAGGTTTTCCTTTTGTGCTGTTGGATCCAAAGGGCGAGCTGTATGATTTTTGGGGCAGTCTACACACAGATCTTGACTCGCACCAGCAGTTGTTGCAACTAACCCCACAAAATGCTGAAAATTTCGGAGCGGAGCAGGCGTCGATGTTTGACTATTTGAATGACGCTCGAGAAAAAGAACGGAAAAAAATCGCGCAAGACCTCCACGACGGTATTGCCCAAAGTATCTATAGTTTGATGTTGGAAACCCGTGGACTGAAATGGATGCCGGTGGCGGATCAACCGGAGCAGATGATGCGGATTGACCGACATTTTGCGGAGGTTCTAGAGGAAGTTAAAGAACTGGCCGGGGAGCTGCGGCCGATGACGCTGGATGCATTTGGCTTGGAACCGGCGTTGACTCAATTTGCTGACCGGACGTTGGAAATGACGGGTTTTTCCATAGTCCAACATCACATAGGCAGGCCGCGCCCGTTGTCAGACGCCCAACGAACGGCGGTTTATCGAGTGGTGCAAGAGGCGGTCGCCAATGCATTGAAGTACGCCGGTGTCAACGAAGTACAGGTTACATTGGATTATCAGTCGGATTACATGGCAGTGACCATAAAAGATGAGGGAACCGGCTTTTTACTAGCCGAAAAGGCCCATGGTTTTGGCTTAGCCAATATGAAAGAACGCATTGCCGCTATAGGTGGGATGTTGACGATTCATACCGCAGTAGGCAATGGCACCGAGATTGTGATTCGCCTACCTTATGAGGACGAAAAAACGAATCTAGCATTTGATGAAAAAGGAGCTGGCTGAAATGAATATCTTGATCGCTGACGACCATGCCATGATTCGTAATGCACTGGCCTTCATGATCAACGCGCAACCAGATATGAAGGTGGTGGGGGATGCCGCTGATGGCAGTGAAGTCTTTTTGAAGGCAGAACAGCTGCCAATTGATATTCTGCTGATGGATATCTCCATGCCCCCAGGAGAAAATGGCTTACAGACGACTCGTCGCCTCAAAGAAGCACATCCCGATATTAAAGTGATCGTCTTGACGATGCACGACGAAGAAACCTACATCAGAGAAGCTTTGGCAGCTGGGGCTGATGGGTTTATTCTGAAAAGTGCCCATGAGGAAACGCTTCTTGAAGGGATTCGCCAAGTAGGTCGCGGTGATCGTTTTTATGACGGGTACGATGATCAACAGCTGAATAGTTTGGCAAAAATTGAGCAGGACCCTTTGTATGAAAGTCTCTCCAAGAGGGAAAAAGAGCTGTTGCCATTGATTGCGCTAGGGTATAACAACAAGGAGATTGCCGAAAAGCTATTTATCTCTGTGAAGACGGTAGAAGTCCACAAAGCGAATATCCGTAAAAAGTTGAAGCTGGATAATTACGCGGGCTTACTGCAATACAGTTTGAAGCATCATCTGGTAGATTTTTAGGAAAGAAGGCAAGACGTTGAAAGGAATTGTTTTTGTGCTTCACGGGCGGCGAAATCGCATCGCTCGTGGAAATTTTGCTGCGGTGGAACAACTTGTCCCCCTGCTAGAAAAAAATGGTTTTTTGTGTCGGATTGGTCTCTTGGAAGGTGATCATCAGACGTTGGAAGCGGCACTGACCCAGTTGCAGGAATTAGGGGTGACAGAGTATCTATTGGTGCCGGTACTGTTGTTTGGTGCGACTCATTTTAAGCAGGATTTACCAGAGCGGACCCAAAAAATCTTAGGTGAGGCCAAGGTTCAACTGCTGGCACCTTTGGGCACGACACAAGCGATTTATCAGTCTTTGAAACAGCAATTAATGATAAACTTAGCAGAAAAGCCGGGGACGAGGGGCCTTTTGATTGCTCACGGCACGCCCCATTATCAGGAGCCGGCAGTAGAATTGCAACAGATTGCCGCCAAGATGTCACAAGAAACGGGGGATCAAATCCTTGCTGCAAATTATATCGGCTCCAATGATTACCAAAGCTTTCTTACCGCACATCCAGAGGAACGCTTTGTGATTCAACCTTTCTTTTTGACTCACGGCCATCTCGTGGAAAAGATCAGTCAGTGGATTAAAGAAAATCATTTGCCAATGGATGTGATTTTACCAACTTTGGAAGAAAGTCCAGCGTTAGTTGAAGCATTGAAAGAAAGGCTGGTGGAAGCAGGATGTATCCCGTCTTAATCGAAATCAGCCACTTGCAGGTATTGGTGGTGGGAGGCGGTCGAATTGCCAGCCGAAAATTGACTGAATTAATTGCAGCAGGCAGCCGTCCGGTGGTTATTGCGCCGAAAGTCAGTGAGAAGATTCGTGAGTGGGCAGATGCAGGGCTGGTAACTCTGAAACAGCGGGACTTCTGTAGCGGCGACACTGAAGCATTCGACATGGTATTTATCGCCACAGATCAGCCAAAAGTGAATGATGCTGTCTTTAGTGAGCTGCGACCAGGACAATTGGTGAACGACACCACAGTGGCTTCTCGAGGGAATTTTATGAATTTAGCCCTAGTGAAAAAAAGAGCGGGGACAGTGGGTATTACGACTTTCGGTACCGATCCTGCCACAGCCAAACACTGGAAAGAAAAAATCAATCGTCTGCTGGCTGACGACTAATTGTTTTTTTATGAAGCGAGGGGCTGTGACAATGGTTGAGTTACCCTCCGACGAACCGAACAATACCAAACGTGAGGCCCCAAAAGCCGACAATCTTCCATTAAAATCATTGGAAGATCGTCGGCTTTTCATTGCTAAAAATTTCAAAGACTGACTAACCTTGATTTCATCAAGCCAAGTCAGTCTAATTCACTTCTCTTGACACGTATGGTCATGTTCTCTCTTCGGACTAAGACATCAAGAGGCTCACAAATTTCCCTCATCCATACAGTTTTATTAGTTTTAATTAACAGCCGTCGTTTAGCACTTGGACATTACTTATCACATTTTCTTTCCTACGATTAGGGATTTGAGCGAAATGCTCGGAAAGCTCGGAAACGCTGTTATTATCGGCAGCGGAAGCATTAAAAGGTTAATTGAGAACGATTCTTGATCAGTAATGCACAATACTAGGGAATCCCCTAATTTTCATTTTTTTCCTTTTCATTTATTGTGAATTTTGTAACAAATGATCTGAGATATTGGATTATTTTTGTCTGATTCGCTGCTTGTAAAATAATCTATGAGGTGAACAAAATGAAAGAACGTTTAGTCGTAATCGGTAACGGGATGGCCGGTGTCCGCACTGTGGAGGAGATCATTGCCCGGGACCCAGATCGTTATGAAATCACTATTATTGGGAAAGAAGAGTATCCAAATTACAATCGGATCATGCTCTCTAATGTGTTGCAAAATAAAATGACAGTGGACGAAATCATCACAAATCCACTGGCATGGTATCGAGAAAATAACGTGACACTGATCAACAACGAGCCAGCCAAAACTCTCGATCACCAAAAGAAAACTGTCACAACAACTGCCGGAAATACACTGTCTTATGACAAATTAATCTTGGCTATGGGCTCAAATCCCTTTATTTTGCCAGTTCCGGGAGCGGATAAAGAAGGTGTCGTAGCCTTCAGAACAATTGATGATACTGCTGAAATGCTGGCGGCAGCCGGAAAGTACCAAAAAGCTGTCGTCATTGGTGGTGGACTTTTAGGTTTGGAAGCTGCTAAAGGCTTGCAAGATCAAGGCATGGATGTCACAGTCGTTCATTTGGCCAAATGGTTGATGGAGACGCAACTGGATGAAACTGCCGGCAAATTGCTGCAGGCAGAACTAGAAGAGCAGGGCCTGAAGTTCTTAATGGAACACGCCACTCATGAAATTCTTGGTGACCAACGTGTGACGGGACTGAAATTTGGTAACGGAAGTGAAATTGAAACGGATTTGGTAGTGATGTCTATCGGAATTCGTCCAGCTGTTGAATTGGTGAAAGAAAGTGGCATTGAAATCAACCGGGGAATCATTGTCAACGACTTTATGGAGACGAGTTTGCCAGATATTTACGGTGTGGGAGAATGTGTCGAACACAACGGCATCTGTTACGGCCTGGTAGCTCCGTTATTTGAACAAGGCAAGGTACTGGCAGATCGGTTGACTGATCAAGCGGATATCAAGCCGTACCAAGGATCGACAACCTTCACCTCTTTAAAAGTTTCCGGTGCAGATCTGTATTCAGCGGGAAATATCTTGAATACGGAAGGATTAGATACTATCGAAGCTTTCGATAGCGCTACTCGCAAATACAAAAAGATTTTTTTACAAGACAATAAGATCGTCGGGATTGTGTTATACGGGGATACCGAAGACGGTAGCCGTTATTACAATATGATGAAAAAAGGCGCTACTATCGAGGACCTGCAGTCGATTTCAGTACTGACGGCACCTGGGTGTGATGGCGCAGCTGGCGGCGATGTACTGGAATGGGAAGACGACGAAACAGTCTGTGGTTGCAACGGCGTTTCCAAAGGCGATATTTTACGAGCAATCCGGGAAAAAGGCCTCACCAGTGTAGCGGAAGTTGGCAAAGTGACGAAAGCAGGTACTTCTTGTGGAAAATGTAAAGGGGACATTCAAGTCCTGTTGGAAGCGGAACTGGGAGATGCGGTGACAGCAGCTACCGGAATTTGCGGTTGTACGGATTTGAACCGCGATCAGGTGATGACTCAGATCTACGCCAAACATTTGACTAGTACAAAAGCAGTATTCGAAGCTTTGGCTTGGCGCAATCCAGAAGGGTGTTCGAAATGTCGGCCGGCAGTCAACTTTTATTTGAACGTGGCGTGGCCAGCCGAACACGAAGATGAACGGACTTCACGAGTGGCCAACGAACGCATGCATGCCAATATCCAAAAAGACGGAACCTTCTCTGTAGTTCCACGGATGCGAGGGGGGCAAACCAATCCTCAGCAGCTGATCCAAATTGCCAAAGTCGCTGAAAAATACAATGTTCCGTTGCTGAAAGTGACTGGTTCACAGCGAATCGGCTTGTATGGGGTCAAAAAAGCCGATTTACCGGCAATCTGGGAAGAATTGGATATGGTAGCGGCACAGGCTTATGGAAAAGTGTTCCGCTCGGTGAAAACCTGTGTCGGCAAGAGTTTTTGTCGTTTTGGGACCCAAGATACGATGGGGCTCGGTGTGAAATTGGAAGAAACCTTTGAATACATTGATACGCCTCATAAATTTAAAGTGGGTGTGTCTGGTTGTCCCCGCAGCTGTGTTGAATCAGCGGTTAAAGACTTTGGGATTATTGGAGTAGAAAATGGCTTCCAAATTTATATCGGCGGCAACGGCGGGACCGAACTGGTGGAAGCACAACTGTTGACGACAGCTGAAACAGAAGCAGAAGTTATCGAACTTTGCGGTGCAATGTTGCAATATTACCGTGAAACAGGGATCTATGGGGAACGGACAGCGCCGTGGGTAGAGCGGATGGGCTTTGAAAACGTCAAAACTGTCTTATTAGATGCTGACAAGCGCAAAGAACTTTGGGAAGCCTTGAATTTTGCTTCAGAAGTTAAAGGGCGCAAAGATCCTTGGGGACAAATCGTTAAAAGTCCGGATCTGCGAGAAAAAATGTACACATTGGACCATCGGGAAGTCGTTTTGGCAGGAGGTGTCAACTGATGAAAGTATTGGCCACACAAGTTTCAAAACTGATGCCGCTGGTGGGACGTTCAGTTACTGTTAACGGGGAAAAAATCGCCATTTATCAAATTTCCGATGGACGAATTTTTGCCTTGGAAGATTATTGTCCATTGACTGGCGCACCCATTTTAGAAGGTCTCGTTGCGGGGGAATATGTTTTTGATCCAATGCGGGATTACAAGATTTCTCTTTTAGACGGCAAGATCCAAGAGCCGGATGAAGGTCAGCTAAAAACGTATCCGCTCACAGTAGAGGGCAATGATATCTATTTAGAGATCGCCTAAATCAAATTAGAAGGCAATTGCCATAAGCCATGGCCTGCCTTCTAAGGTTACATACAAACGGTTTTTAAAGAACCAAATTCAAAAGAAAATGAGGAAATGTTATGAGTTTATCACCGAAAGAATTAGTGGATGAAGCAATTAAACGAGGCAAGGCGAAAGCCGAGTACAGCACGTTGACTACGGCAGTTTTAGGGATTATGGCAGGGGTATTTATCGGTCTGGCAGGAGTGGCAATGATCCGCACGATGGGTTCAATGCCGGCAGAATGGGGAACTTTTGTGAATCTGCTGGGAGCATTAATTTTTCCTTTTGGTTTGATCTGCCTTCTCTTAGTAGGCGGGGAATTGGTTACCGGAAACATGCTGACGGTGACGATGGCCCTCTATGGGAAAGTGATTACTTTCCAACAGTGGCTGCGCAATATGTTTTTGGTTACCGTCTTCAATTTTGTCGGTGCCGCCGGTGTCGCTGTTTTCTTTGGTTACTTTTCCAACACACTGCAAGGTGCTTTTGTGGAGCGAACAATTGCTGTTGCTATGGGACGGGTTGCTGATGCGCCATTGCAAGCCTTCCTCTCAGGAATTGCTTGTAATATCTTGGTGTGTACAGGGGTATACATGAACATGGCTTCAAAAGATTTTATCGGTAAAATCTTTGGGACGTTGTTGCCGATTACTGGCTTTGTGATTGCTGGTTATCAGCACGTAGTAGCCAATATGTTTTTGATTATGGCGGGCATTTTAGCCGGTGGCGTAACTTGGTCGCAATTTGCTTCTAACCTGCTCTTTGTCTGGCTGGGCAATCTGGTGGGCGGCGGCGCAATTTTGGCAGGCAGCTACTTCTTAGCTTTCAAAGTTGGAATGAAACAAACGACAACGACTTCTAACGCCGTTAAAAAAGACCCAGTCGAAGGGATTTTAGAAAACGAATAATCCAGGCCGTATCCAAGATGATGACAATCGTCTTGCCACCGGTTTTCGAAACGAATCCCCCAAGTGAGTGACAAGCAAAAGACGAGTAGCTTTTGGTTTTTTACCAGAAGTTACTCGTCTTTTCGTTGTGAAACAGTTCGAATGTTGACTAGCCTTAATTTTTATTAAGCCCAGTCAGTGTCATTCACTTTTTTAGACGTAAGGGGCTGTTCATTTTGCAGATTCAGTTGCAACATTATCGACCACTTTTTTTCACTGCCAGTTGCCATGTTGAATAGCTTGAAAGATTCACTAGTTACCATTAAAAAATGAGTGCTGTTAAAAGTATAGAAAGACTTAAAAAGCGCTATACAAGTCAACTGAGATTGCGTACAATAAAAAAGATTTGAGACAGGAGAATGAAGGATGCCCCCATATTCACAAAAAAATCAGCCCGGCAGTCGCAGCGCGCGACATGAAGCTCTAGCCAAGAGACCAGAGCCTGTAAAAGAGCCAAAAGTCTCGGCTATCAGTCGCCAAGTAGCCCGTTATATTGCCACACAGGGTACTGATCTGGCAGGTTACATGACAGCATTGAAGGAGCGAAGTAAAAGGATCTGGGGAAATAGTCAAAAACAGCGAGGACAGGGTCTGGTTTTATTGACACGAGGCAAAGGATTGAATCAAGAAGACCGTGTTTTTTTGAAGGTGCGGGCTTTCGGACGGTGAACGTTTCTTTGACTGGCATTGAACCAGTAACTTTTTCAAAAGAAATGGTAGCAGCGATTCGTCATGCACAATGGCTGGTTTTTACCAGTCAAGCACCAGTGGCTCCTGTGTTGCAACAGGCGGCTTCTGGAGTCAAGATTGCCGTCATCGGTGAAAAGACCGGAGCTGCTGTGGCTGCTGCAGGTTTTACCGTGGATCTGATCAGTCCTCAAGAAACCAAGCAGGCATTGGTGGAGGAGCTGAAGCGTCGGTTACCTTTGGGGACGCAAGTAGTGTATCCCAAATCGCAGCTGGCAGATACTTCTTTGGAAGAAAACTTGGCAGAGCAGTTGCGGGTGACTAGTTTTACAGCGTATCGCAACATTCTTCCAGAAAACAGTCAAAAGCGGATTTTAGAACTGTTGACAAAAAAACGATTGACGGCAGTTTATTTGACTAGTCCATCAGCTTGGCGCCGTTTTCGAGAAATTTATGAAACGTTACCGACTGCTTCTGACGAAAAGCTGCAGTTGATTGCCATTGGGAAAACGACCTTAGCAGCGATTCAAAAAGATGGTTACCAAGCCCTGTTGAAGCAAGCGTGGCTGGCGTTGACTAAAGGTGAGTAAGAAAAAAACGTGCTCAAATCAGCTCTGCCTGAATAGATAACTCATTCAAAGGTCGCTCTTCAATTATTGGAAGGGCGACCTTTTTAGCGTTGTATCTATACTTAGGAGCAGCAGTAGTTGCAGATGAAAAAACATCCATAAGAAAAACCTATGACCAGCTATCAAAAATACCGATTTTTCATTTGCTGAAATTCCTCGTATACTTGCTGATAACTTGGCAACTTGGATTGAAAATTGGTTTTTACCTTTTTATTCTAAGCTTGTTGAAATTAGCAGCTTTCAGGAGGAAATGATATGAAAAAGCGAAATCAATTACTGGGGTTACTGGGTACTACCGCTCTTTTGTTGGCAGCTTGCGGTGGACAAAAAGCTGCTACTGACGAATCAGTTGATAAAAAAAGTCAAACAGGAGCTGCTGATACTTTTACGTATGCAATCAGTGGAGATCCCACTTCTTTAAATCCCATCAACACGAGTGATCGTTGGGGACTGACCGTTACTAACATGATCTATTCACCACTAGTACGGGTCGAAGGTGACGGAACATTGAAAAATGAATTGGCCCAAGATGTGAAGACTTCTGAAGACGGTTTAACGGTAACTGTCGATTTGAAACCAGATATCAAATGGTCCGACGGTCAACCTTTAACTGCAGATGATGTCGTCTTTACCTATGAACAAAAGGTTAAAAAAGAAAACGGCAATGCCGACAGTCTCTGGGTGGCAGACAAACCAATCACTGTAGAGAAAGTCGATGACGACACTGTAGATTTCAAACTGCCTTCTGTCAGCGGTGCGGCTGTTAATAACATTGCAACAGAAACTTATATCATTCCAAAACACATCTTTGAAAAAGAAACGGATTTTTCTGTCAATGAATTGTCGGCAAAACCGGTGGGAACCGGCCCTTACAAGCTGACTGAATACAAACGAGGGGAATACCTGCGTTTTGAAGCCAACGACAGCTATTATGGCGGCAAACCGCAAATCAAAAATGTTACGCTGCGGATTATCGTTTCAGCGGATACCACCAAAGTTGCCCTGCAAAAAGGTGAAGTGGATGCTAGCTTCGTATTGCCAAGTGACATTGCCGATTTGGATGCTAAAACCATCACTACGTATCCCTACAGTGAAAATCGAATCGGTTATCTGGGCTTGAATACACAAACGGACAATTTGAAAGACGTCAAAGTTCGACAAGCAGTACTTTATGCGCTGGATAAAGCTGAGCTGGATAAAGCGGCTTATCTTGATTCGCAATACTATGAAGAACCAGTTTCCATATTGCCGCCAGCCAATCCGTTTGCAACTAAAGATGTCGAAGCTTATCAAACGGATACTAATAAAGCGGCAGCCCTGTTAAAAGAAGCGGGTGTTTCAGACTTGAAACTGACTTTGGGCTTCAGCTCATCTGATCCCGCTCAGACCATTCAAGCCACACTAATTCAACAACAGTTGCAAAAAGCCGGAATCACGGTGGACTTGCAAGGTGGTGACGGGACGGCAATCTTTGCTGAACTGAAAAAAGCGGGCAGCACCAAATATGATCTCTTTTTGGGAGGTTATATTATGGGGAATGATCCTGATCTGTACAGCGCCCTCTTCAAATCTGGTGGCTCGGCGAACTATTTCCAATATGCCAGTGCAACGACCGACGAACTTTTTGAAAAAGGTGCTGCAGAATTAGATGAAACAAAGCGTAAAGAAATCTACAATCAACTACAAGGGCAAATCGCAGAGGATGCAGTGATTTATCCGATTGTTGACAATAAAAAGATTCTTGCAGTCAATAACCGGATCACAGATGTAGAAAAAGCCGGCTTGATCCCAATCTATACCTTTGAAGACTTGTCAAAACTTGCCATCAAATAAGTGTTGAAGGTCAAAAAAAGAACAGTTGCAGCTTGCGGCGGCGACTGTTCTTTTCGATTTTTTTGCAAGTAGTGTTTCACACTAAAGTCAGAACCGCAGCCAGATAAGCAAACTTCTCTGTCGCTGTCTAAGTTCTAAGCTGATGAAACGCTTTTTGCTAAAAAACGACAGCCGTTTTTCATAGTACCGGCTGATACGAAAAATTTATTCGGAGAGGATGTTTGCTTTGTCTCGTTTTATTTTTAAACGTCTGCTTCAAGCGATTCCGATGCTTTTGATTATTTCCTTCATTGTATTTTCGCTGATCCAGGCGGCTCCTTATGATGTCATCGATTCTTTGACCACGCCGAACATGAGTCAGGCCCAAATTGATCTGTTGCGACAAAAAAATGGATTAGATCAGCCATTTTTGATTCAGTATTTTTTGTGGCTGAAAAATATCTTTCATGGTGATTTTGGTCATTCTTTGGTATCGCAAACCAGTATCGCTCAAGAGTTGGCGGTGCGGATACCCAATACCATCAAGCTGGTCGTACCGGCTTATTTGACAGCCCTGTTGTTGGCCTTTCTTTTGGGACTGGCTGCAGCGGCACACAAAGATCGCTGGCCAGACCGACTGATTAATGGGATTGCCTCATTTGGAATTGCTGTACCGACGTTTTGGTTTGCCATGATTTTGATCTATCTCTTGGGGTATCGGCTGAATGTGTTTCCGATTATCGGTATGCACACGGTGGGGCAAGAAGGCTCTTTTGCGGATTTTCTGGCACATTTTTTCATGCCTTACCTGACGTTGACGGTGGCTTTTTTCCCAGAGTTGACGCGCTATATCCGATCATCGGCACTGCAGCAGGTGGCAGAAGACTATGTCACGGTTCAAAAAGCTTTTAAAGCAACTCGCTGGCAGATTTTCAAACGCCACATTAGTCGCAACGTCTTGGTTCCGGTAGTCACACAGTTAGGGATGGCTTTGCCGATGCTGGTGACTGGTGCGATTATTACCGAAAGTATCTTCGGCTGGCCGGGAGTTGGCCCTTATCTTATGAACAGCACCAAAAGTTTGGATTATCCGGTCATTATGGCATTGATGTTGTTGTCAGCGACCTTGGTAATTTTGGGGAATCTGCTGTCTGATATTTTGTATTCTTTGGTGGATCCTCGCATCAGAAAAGGAGGACAGTCATGACCCGACGATTTCAAAAAAGCCGGCAGGCGCTGTTTTCCTCGCCGGTCTATCTCTTTAGTTTTTTCTTTCTGGCGTTGTTGATCTTATTGTCATTGGCAGCACCATTGATTCCCATCGATCCAAACGCTACCGATGTCAGCCAGATGTCACAAGCCCCCAGCTGGCAGCACTTATTCGGAACGGATGAAGTAGGAAGAGATTACTTTATCCGCGTGTTGTACGGCGGGCGGGTATCCCTTTTGGTGGGGGTCTTGGCGATGCTGACAGCAACAACGATTGGGACAGTAGTTGGTCTAGCTGCCGGCTATTTCGGGGGCTGGCTGGACAATCTTTTGATGCGCTTAGTGGATATTTTATCTTCAATCCCTTGGCTGGTTTTAGTCATTGTTTTGAGTGTCTTTTTGAAACCGGGATTGTCGACGATTATCATCGTGATTGGTGGTTTTTCCTGGATGAGTATTGCCCGCTTGATTCGCGGCGAGACGTTGGCAGTTAAGGAGCGGGAATACGTGTTATACAGTCAATTTGTCGGGGTGACTACTTCCAAGATTATCCGTCGTCATATTTTGCCGGCGGTTTTGCCTACATTAACTGTGGCGGCTTCAAACAGTATATCCAGTGCTATCATGACTGAATCGGCACTGAGCTTTTTGGGGATGGGCATCCAACAACCGCTGGCATCATGGGGCAGTTTATTGCAAAATGCCCAAAATAGTTTGCAACGAGCACCATATATGGCGATTTTACCAGGACTGTTTGTGGCACTAACTGTTTATTCATTCAATAATCTCGGGGATTATCTTAAATCTCTGTTGCAACGGGAGGGCTGAAAATGACTGAACTGATTGAGGTTCGTCACCTAAAAGTGCGACATGTACCGAAGAAAGCAGCGGCCAAAGAATTGGTCAAAGGCATTGATTTAAGTATTACTAAAGGCCGAATTATCGGTATTATCGGTGAATCCGGTAGTGGAAAAAGTATGGCGATGAAGGCTTTGATGGGGTTGTTACCAGAAGGAGTCCAAGCCGAAAGCCAAAGCTATCTTTTTGACGGACAAGCAGTGAAAGATGCGGCAGACTTGCCCATCAGTATGATTTTTCAAGATCCTATGACTTCGTTAGATCCGGTACGCACAGTGGGCTATCATCTGCGAGAGGTGATTTTTCGACAACAAAAATTGTCAAAGGCTGCATGCGACCAATTGGCTATTCAACAATTAGAAAAAGTTGGAATTCCGCAACCGGAGCAACGATTGAAACAATATCCTCATGAGCTATCCGGTGGCATGCGGCAGCGGGTCATGATTGCGATGGCTTTGTTGACAAATGCCCAGGTATTGATTGCCGATGAGCCGACAACGGCACTGGATGTAACTGTGCAGGCCCAGATTTTGGCGCTGATTCAGCAATTACAAGAAGAAACGGAACTGACGGTGATTTTAGTTTCCCATGATTTCGGAGTTGTCGCTGGCATGTGTGACGAGGTGCATGTGATGTTAGAAGGACAATTTGTAGAGTCTGGCAGTGGCGAAGATATTTTTTATCGTCCACAACATCCATATACGAAGAAATTATTGCAAGCCGCAGCTTTTGTTGAAGAAGATCAAGGAGGGGCATCTCTGTGAAAAAAGAATTGATTCGTGTAGAGGGGGCCTCCAAGATTTTTCGCTCCCGTAACTGGCGTGGCCAAAATCTCACCGTTGAAGCGGTGAAAGAAGTCGATATGGTAATCTATGAAGGAGAAACAGTTGGACTTGTCGGAGAATCCGGAAGTGGCAAGACTACTTTAGGCCGTAGTATTTTGGGCTTAGAAGCGTTGACTGCCGGAGACGTTTTCTTTGAAGGCACTTCTTTAGACAGCCTCGAAAAAAGTGAACGCAAACGTCGTTATCAGCAGATGCAAATCATTTTTCAAGACCCATATTCTGCATTGAATCCGCGCATGACGGCATTGGAATTGGTTCAAGAACCATTGCTGGACGTCCCTCGCAAGACTGCCCAGGACAAGGCAGTGGCCATGCTTTCGTTAGTGGGTATTACAGGAGAAGATGTTCATAAATTGCCGCGGGCGTTTAGCGGCGGGCAACGGCAGCGCATTGGGATTGCTCGGGCCTTAATCAATGAGCCGCGATTTGTCTTGTGCGATGAACCAACTTCCGCACTGGACGTGTCGATTCAGGCCCAGATATTGAAACTCTTGGCGGAGCTGCAACAAAAAATTGGGGTGACGTATCTGTTTATTTCTCATGATTTGAATGTGATTCGCCACATCAGTGATCGGATTTTTGTGATGTACCAAGGGCAAGTCGTCGAGGCTGGCCCAGCAGCTGCCATTTTCAATGACCCGCAGCACGCCTATACGAAACGATTACTGGCAGCAGCCCCGATTCCGGATCCCCAAAAGGCGCGAAAAGCTTTAAAACAATGGCGAGGCATCAATGGCAAAGCAGAAATCGTGGTGGGCAATCAGTTAGTACCCTATGCCAATGAGCATTTCGTTCGGATTTGATTGTTGGACTTGCAATTTTTTGTGGTTGGTTTAGCATGGGAGAAAAGCGCGAGCTAAGCTGAGACCGGTTAGAATGTTGAGAAAGAGTTGTCGGAGTTGATAGGGCAACTTTGAGATAACTAAAAACTTATGAGGAGTGGATTTTTATGAGTAATGGACAAAATGAATTGCAGCTAATCAGTGGGGAACACGGCTTTGAGCTGCCCCGAGAAGGCAGCGAAAACTGGGTGTTGCGAAAGGAATTTGGCTATTCACCAGTCCAAAGTTTAGTAGCAGCGGTGGGGGCTTGTGGCGGATACGTCTATCAGGAAGTCCTGGAAAATTCCAAGATTCCGGCTGTTTTTCATAAAGTGGAACTGCGCTATGAGCGAAATCCAGACAAGAAAGCGGAACCTTTGAAACGCATCGAAGTAACCTTCTTTGTGACTGTGGCAGAGGAATTAAAAGGCCGGGCGGAGCGGAGTGTACGCTTGGTATCTCAACACTGCCCGGTTATCCAATCTTTGGACCCAGCGATTGAAGTTGTGGAAAAAGTCGAATTTATTTGATTGGTGACTAGCTGTAAAACTTGAAGGTGTCGGTGAAACATTTTGTGAAAGTAGCGATCCTTATCGCAATACGAAGCAGTAAAAAAGAGCGGGAATCTCCAGCGATATCGTCATCGTCGGTGTTTCCCACTCTTTTTAGGTTGGTGGTTCAATAAGCTGCAATGTGGGCACTAAGCTTATGTTCGTTCAACGACCGTCACTTGTAGAAAATCACCAATCGTTTTACCCAGCTGTTGCCGGATATCTTTGCGGACTCCTAGAATATAGCAGATCTGGTCTTTGTTTTTGACACCCATATTGACGATGCTGCCCTCATAGGGAATGCCGTCAAACTCGGCATGCACTTTCACTCGACCTTTGCCAAATTCTTCACGGATATTATAGGGAAAGATTACATAGGCTCCCCCTTTACCGACTTCTGAGGGAAGAATTTCAGCTGTAAAGTGGTATGTTTTATTCATAGGGATCATCTGCTTTCTAAATCGTCTTTTCTCATAGTATAATCGTTTCAAACACCGGAGCAACTTTCCGAATCGGAGGCACAAATATGCAAGATGCAACTTATTGGGCCGAAGCCCTCAGAAAAAAAACGATCAGCTTTGGCGAACTGGTAGCCCAAATCAAGGAAAAGGTCGAAAAGGAGAATCCAGCCCTAAATGCCTTGGTGGCCATCGACTATCAAGCAGCACAGGCAGAATATGAAAAACGCGCCGCGACTGAAAATTTGTCCGACAGCCTTTTTGCCGGATTACCGGTACCCTTGAAGATTCTCGGCCAAGCAAAAAAAGGCTGGCAAGATAGTGGTGGTTCCCGCTTGTTTGCTGACGCGGTCTCTTCAGAAAGCAATCATTTTGTGAAACAGATGGAGAGTTTGGGTATTGTTCCTATGGGTCAGACCAATGCTCCAGAGTTTGGCTTTAAAAATATCACAGATCCTGAACTTTTTGGTCCCACTCGCAATCCATGGGATCAGGCTCGCTATCCTGGTGGCTCTAGTGGTGGGGCAGCAGCGGCAGTCGCCAGTGGCATGTTTCCGCTGGCCGGGGCTAGTGATGGAGGCGGCTCCATTCGTATTCCTGCTTCTTTTAGCGGATTGATTGGTTTGAAGCCTACGCGAGGAACGATGCCGGTGGGACCGGATGGCTGGCGAGGTTGGCAAGGTGCGTCGATCAATTTTGCTCTTACTGTTTCCATGCGAGATACAGCGGCCTTTTTCTACGGGATGAGAGGCACCGAAAATGCGGCGCCTTACCAAGCGCCGCGCAATGAATGGCAGCACGATCAGAACCAAAAATTACAGTTACAGCGCCCCTTGAAAATTGCTTTTACGACAGTTTCTCCGGTAGGCAGCGCAGTCTCTGCTGAGGCCGTTGCAGCTGTTCATCAAGCGGTCAGCTTTTTGACAGCAACAGGACACCAAGTGACGGAAATCAAGTATCCTTTAGATGGTGATCGGATTATTCGCAGTTATTATCAGATGAACGGGGCCGAAACGGCGGCGATGTTTGATAATATTCAAGCTGGTTTGCAGCGACCAGTGTCTAAAAACGAGGTAGAATTGATGACATGGGGGATTTGGCAGTATGGCCGCAAGTTACCGGCTGCCGGGTATGTGAACTCTTTGGCTGTCTGGGATCAAGCAGCAGCTGAGATGAGTCGCCTTCATGAAACCTATGACCTGTTTTTGACCCCCACCACCGCACAAGTGGCTCCTCGCTTGGATCAAGAGCTGGTCAGTCAAAAAATAGTTGAAGAGCTGGCAGTGATGGATCAGAAAACGACTGACGCAGGAGCAGAGCTGATTTATCGCATGTTTGAAAAAAGTCTGGCCCTCTCTCCATTTACACAGCTGGCAAATCTGACGGGACAGCCGGCAATCAGCCTACCGACGCATGTGACAAAAGCAGGACTGCCACTGGGAATCCAATTTATGGCTCAAAAAGGGCGGGAAGACCTATTGTTGGCAATCGGTCGTAGTTTTGAAGCAGCGGGCTTGTTCCGACTACCGACTGCATGGCAATAGGGTGGCATTAGCTGTTAGCTTTTGACGTCTAAGAGTAATTGAAAAAAGCAAGGCGGCCGCAGAGAAAATTAATCGATGCGGTTTGCCTTACTTTTTTGTGTAGCTATTTATGTGAGATATGAGCAGTTCTTGTGATCCTTAAGCTATCAACTGATTGCTGGAAATATTACTTTCCAGCGATTTTCAATGCCTTTTGGGTATTGGCAAAGTGGAGCTTAGCATAGTTGCCTAATAGCTCCAAGCCACCTTTTTGAATGAGGCGGGCAGCCACTTGATCGGATTTCGCACCGGCTCCTGAAGGGAGAGTCAGCCCTGCTTCGGCAGATTCCTTCTCCAGTTCTTCTAAGAAACTCGCCCGGCATAAAATAGAGGCCGCTGCTACAGCAAGGTGATATTGCTCTCCTTTTGTTACGAAATACATAGGTTCAGTCACTTTGTGAGACTCATCTTTCAGATAGTTGCGGTAATTCGCGGGACTGGTGAATTGATCCACCAAGATACCGTCGGGTTTTTCCGGAGCGATTTCTTGTAAAAGCAAATACAAGGCTTGATTATGCAAGACGGCTTTCATATGAACAGCATTGTAGCGAGGCTGAACGGCATTGTATTTTTCTGGTGTAACGACTAGTTTACGATAAGGCACCAACTCCATGATTGCGGGAGCCATTTGCCGAATCTGAACATCCGTCAGCATTTTTGAATCCTTGACTCCTAGTTTTTGCAAAGCGGGTAATTTCTCTTTTGCCGCATAGACGGCACAAACCACCAGGGGGCCAAAGTAGCTGCCGTTGCCGACTTCATCAGAGCCCGCCACACTCCAGCCGGCAAAGCCGGCGGGAAGTTTAGCTGTGTCGACAGCAGCAGATTTTCCCTTAGATGTGGTTGTTTTTTTTATTGACTTAGAGTTGGAGGCTGTCGGGGAAACTGACTGCCAGCGCCCGGCTTCTTTTTCGGCACCGCCGCCTTGGAACATCACTTTTCCAGAGCTGTAAGCGGTGATAGTGACGGCGCCGACTTTGGCAGTAAAGGCGGCATAGGGATTTTTATTTGGTATTAGCTGCGGCTGATAGTGCTTTTTCATGGCCTGCAGCTGGGCAGTATCTGGTTTCAAAACGACTTGTGTCATAGCTCTCATCCATTCTGTAAATTGTCGAGGATAAGTGTAACATAATTGCTCAGTTTTTTGCCGATGATGACTAAAAACTGTAAGAAATCGTTGTGGCTTATATTTAGACGTGGAAATTCACCGTCGTTTAACATATAATGTATAGGTGTTTTCGTGTGCCGTGAAGAGCGACTTCGGGAGTGTGGCAGAAGATTCGTGGGCATAGAAAAAAACGGCTGCCTTAGCTTCTATTTTTTCAGCAAGTCTGAAAAGCAGCCAATTAGGCTTCAAGGCGTAAGTACTGGCGACCCTTGGGGAAACGGCAGTAAGCAGACGAAATTGCGGATGCGGCAGAAGCAAGTGTTCTGCGGCGCCTTTTTGTACATCATTACAGGAGGAATCAGTGGGCATGCCTGCAGAAAAGAAACGTTACAAAGCAGTGATCGCCAATCAAACCTATACCATCATCGGTCATGAAACGGCCGCCCATATGGATATGGTGATCAAACTGGTAAATGACCAGTTAAAAGAAATCAAAAGTCTTTCACCCGCCATTGATAACGAACAGGCCGCCATTCTTTTGGCAGTCAATGCAATCAGTGATCAATTGAAGCGGCAAGAAGAGTTGTTAAAGCTGCAAAAGAAAAATCGGGAACTGCGAACACAGGCGTTGAAAGCGACAGAATTGGAAAATCGCATCAAACGCATTGAAGCAATCGAAGCTGAAGCCAAGCAAGTATTGGAACAGTCTGGTCGTAGCGATATTGTAATTCACAATCATGTGGAAGCACAGCAAATTCTAAATCAACATCGCAAACAAGAAATTCGTGGCAAAGTGCCACAGGAAAAACAGGAGACTGGCGGACCGCAAACTAAGTGAGCGGAAAGCGGCTATTTTCTGGGTAAAGCTACCACGGGTAGCGGTAGCGTCTGCTGCCACCTTCAAAACTTATTGAAGGCAGGTGGATAGAAATAGTGTTGGGCAGGCAGTACCTGCAGACAGAAAGGAACGATATATGATCGGGTTAATCATCCTTATTCTCCTAATTGTCGCTTTTTATGTGGGTGGCAGACGAGGAGCGCCGTTGCAGATTTCATATTCTGTCGGTTATCTGATCGCTTTTATAGTTGCATGCAGCAAGTACCAAGGTCTTGCCAAAAAGCTTGAACTTTATATCCCTTATCTTTCAGTGACTCAAGACAGTAAGTTAGTATTTTATACGATGGAACAGGCATTGGATTTGGACAAGTCCTATTATGCCGCTGTTGCTTTTATCATCATTTTATTTGTTGGTTGGCTGATTACGAAGTTTCTAGGCATCTTTTTGTATAATCTGCGCTTCAAGCGGATGACGGAAAATTTTGACTGGCTAATCAGTGGCATACTGAATGTGCTGACCGTCTATCTGGTGATTTTTCTACTACTTTCGGTGTTGTCCATGATTCCATTGGCAACCGTCCAAAATCTTTTCCGCAAGAGCTTTGCGGCCCGCACCATCGTGGAGCATTCGCTTTTCTTTTCTAACTTTTTTGAAGGCTTGTGGTTTACGAATATCTTGAAATAATTGCAGGGCAGACGGTGAGACACGGTCTGCCTTTGATGCATTCTTTGCAAAAATTGCCCACAGATCGTAGTTTTGCTCAGCTAAAAACACGGTTGCGGGAACTATTAAACAGGCAGGTGAACAACGTGAATGAACGTATATTGAATACATTGGAATTTCATGCAGTCAAACAGATGGTAGCCAACTTTTTGGTAACAGAACCGGGCAAAGAAGAGCTGGCCCAGTTACAACCCACCAATGAAGCAGCCACCATTGCCCAGTGGCTGCAAGAGACTTCAGACGGCCTAAAAGTCCAACGGTTGCGAGGGGGAATTCCAATCCCCAAAATTGAAAATATCCGTCCACAAATGAAACGGATTGAAATCGGTGCGGATTTGAACGGCATCGAATTGGCTCAAGTGACACGAGTTTTGACGACCACCAGTGAGCTGACGCGCTTTTTGGATGATTTAGAAGAAGCGGAAATCGAGTTTGAACGACTGTATGAGTGGCGGGACAAATTAGTCACTTTACCGGAACTGACCAGACAGTTGAAGACCGCCATCGATGAAGACGGGCGGGTGACCGATGATGCTTCACCGGAATTAAAGACAATCCGCAACAGCATTCGCCACAGTGAACAGACTGTCAGAGAGCAGCTTGACAGCATTATCCGCGGGGGCAATGCCAAATACTTGAGTGATGCGATCGTCACGATGCGAAACGATCGTTACGTGATTCCTGTTAAACAAGAATACCGTGGTGTCTTTGGCGGCGTCGTCCATGATCAAAGTGCTTCTGGACAAACGCTTTTCATCGAGCCTAAACAAATCGTAGAAGCCAATAATCGGCTGCGTTCCCAACAGATTGCCGAACGTCGGGAAATCGAACGGATCTTGGCGGAGCTTTCAGCAGCTTTGGTCCCTTATCGCCGAGATATTTTGCAAAACGCTTATGTGATTGGCCGTTTGGATTTCATCAATGGGAAAGCACGCTTTGGTCAAGATTTAAAAGCAGTGGTGCCAGCTGTCAGCCCAGAAAATCACGTGATTTTCAAACAAGCACGACATCCTTTAATTGATCAGGAAAAAGTCGTTGCCAACGATATTTTAATCGGGCAAGAATATCAAGCAATAGTAATTACAGGGCCGAATACCGGTGGGAAGACGATCACATTGAAGACGCTGGGACTTTTGCAACTGATGGGTCAAGCCGGCCTACCTATTCCGGTAGAAGAAGAGAGCCAAATGGGAATTTTTGATGAGATTTTCGCCGATATTGGCGACGAACAGTCTATCGAACAAAGCCTGTCCACTTTTTCTTCACACATGACCAACATTGTCTCGATTTTGAAAAAGGTCGATGCCCATAGTCTGGTGCTGTTTGACGAGTTGGGGGCTGGTACAGATCCACAGGAAGGGGCAGCGCTGGCGATTTCTATCTTAGATGAGCTGGGGGGGAAATCCGCTTATGTCATGGCGACTACCCATTACCCAGAACTGAAAGTCTATGGTTACAATCGTGCCAACACAATCAATGCATCGATGGAATTCGACGTGGATACACTGAGCCCCACCTATCGACTTTTAATTGGTGTTCCCGGGCGGTCCAATGCCTTTGAAATCTCTAAACGCTTAGGCTTAGACGGACATGTAATCGATGCTGCCAAGGCAATTATGGATGGTGAAAGTCAAGACCTGAATGAAATGATCGCAGACCTGGAAAATCGTCGCAAAATGACGGAGACTGAATACTTGGAGCTGCGGCATCACGTCGAAGAAGCCGAAAAACTCCATCGTGATCTACAGCAAGCATATACGTATTTCTTTGAAGAACGAGAAAAAGAAATGACCAAAGCCAAGCGTAAGGCCAATGAGTTAGTGGAAGAAGCCAAAGATGATGCGGAAGCAATTATTTCCGATCTGCGGAAGCTGCAGTTGGCAGGGGGCCAAAACAAGGTCAAAGAGCATGAACTCATCGATGCTAAGAGCCGCTTGAATGATTTGCATCAAGAAGAACACCTGCAAAAAAATAAAGTGCTACAAAAGGCCAAGGCCGCTAAAAAACTAAAAGCCGGCGATGAGGTCTTGGTGACTTCTTATGGTCAGCGAGGAGTATTGGTACAAAAAGTCGGCAAGGATCAATGGCAGGTTCAGTTGGGGATTTTGAAGATGACCTTGCCAGAAGCCGACTTGCAATCGGTCACACCGGCTAAAGAACCTGTTCAACGTATGGTTAGCACGGTTCGTTCTGACAATGCGTCTCATGTCTCTACACAATTGGACCTGCGAGGCAAGCGCTATGAAGAAGCGTTGAACGAGGTGGATCAATACCTGGATGCTGCAATCTTAGCTGGCTATCCGCAAGTGACGATTGTGCATGGGAAAGGGACTGGTGCCTTACGACAAGGCATCACCGATTATCTTAAAAACCATCGCAGTGTAAAATCCTTTGAATTTGCTCCAGCTAATCAAGGCGGCAATGGGGCCACCATCGTGAAATTCAAATAGCCTGAGAGGATTTCTTGGGAATCTTACAAATTGTAAGCAGAACAATGTTCATTGAATGAGTTGCGTGCTATAATATTCTCAGTGAACGAGGGAAACCTCAAAATAACAAAATTAAGCAGACTGAGATGCATTTTTCACAAGTTGATTGATGTTTTCAGTGGGCAAAATAACTGGAGGTATAGACATGGCTAAGGCTATTTCTGATGCAACTTTCTCACAAGAAACTGACAACGGATTGGTTTTGATCGACTTTTGGGCAACTTGGTGTGGCCCTTGTCGGATGCAAGCTCCGATTTTGGAACAACTTTCCGGAGAATACAGCGAAGACGAATTGAAGATCGTAAAAATGGACGTGGATGAAAATCCTGAAACACCAAGCCAATTTGGTATCATGTCAATTCCTACCTTGTTGTTGAAAAAAGACGGCGAAGTGGTAGACAAAGTTGTTGGGGTACACACGAAGGAACAATTGCAACAATTGATCCAACCCCACATGTAAAAACAGCGTAAAACATCCAAATGAATTCCTGCCAGCTCGGACTTTTGCAGTAACTGCTTTTTAATAAGCAGTCGCCCAATGGTTCGGGCTGGCACTTTTTCGGTCGCTTTAGTATAGTCAAAACGTAAGCGGCGTCTTTTTTTCGCAGCAAGTTTGGGATCCAACAGGAAGGTGAGGCTTTTGAACGAACGGATCAAAAATAAATTAGCTCTTTTGCCGGATCAGCCAGGCTGTTATCTGATGAAGGATAAAAATGGAACGATTATTTATGTAGGTAAAGCCAAGATTCTGAAAAATCGGGTGCGTTCGTATTTTACCGGCAGTCATGATACCAAGACCGAGCGACTGGTATCTGAGATTGAGGATTTCGAATACATTGTTACCGAATCAAATATTGAAGCACTACTGTTAGAGATCAACCTTATCAAAAAGAATGATCCTAAATACAATATCATGCTCAAAGATGACAAGACCTATCCTTTCATCAAGATTACCAACGAAGATTATCCTCGTCTGCTGATCACTCGGAAGGTCTTAAAAGATAAAGCATTTTACTTTGGGCCTTACCCGGATGTCGGTGCAGCCAATGAGACAAAAAAACTGCTGGATCGATTGTTTCCGCTGCGAAAGTGTAAGGTGTTACCTAAGGAAGTCTGCCTGTATTACCACATGGGCCAATGCCTGGCACCTTGTGTTTTTGACATTCCCAAGCAGACTTATGTGGATATGGTCAAAGAGATCAAGCAGTTTTTAAATGGTGGCCACAGTGAGATCCAGCATGACTTACAAGAAAAAATGACCACTGCTGCAGAAAATATGGAATTTGAAAAAGCCGCGGAATATCGGGATCAGATCAAAGCCATCGAAACTGTCATGACCCGACAAAAGATGACGCAAACTGACTTTATGGATCGAGACGTCTTTGGCTACTCAGTGGACAAAGGCTGGATGTGTGTTCAGGTCTTTTTTGTTCGTCAAGGAAAACTGATTGAACGGGATGTCTCGATCTTTCCTTTCTATAATGACGCTCCCGATGATTTTTTGACTTATATCGGCCAGTTTTATCAAGAAAACGAACACTTTGTTCCTAAAGAAGTGTTGATTCCTGATGATATCGATTCAGAGTCAGTCGAAGCACTGTTGCAAACCAAAGTTTTACAGCCGAAGCGAGGGGAAAAGAAGAAATTAGTCGACCTTGCTGGGAAAAACGCTCGCGTTGCTTTGAGCGAAAAATTCCAGTTGATTGAGCGCAAAGAAGAACGAACAATCGGCGCAGTGCAAAAGCTGGGGGATGCGATGAACATTCCGACACCGATTCGAATCGAAGCCTTCGACAATTCCAACATCCAAGGTTCAGATCCGGTCTCTGCCATGATCGTCTTTATTGACGGTAAGCCAGCCAAAAACGAATACCGTAAATACAAAATCAAAACTGTGGTAGGACCGGATGACTATGCTTCGATGCGAGAGGTCATCTACCGCCGCTATTCTCGAGTCTTGAAAGAGGGCTTGCCGTTTCCAGACCTGGTGGTGATCGACGGTGGGAAAGGCCAGGTAGATGTAGCACGAGATGTCTTGGAAAATCAGCTGGGATTAGATATTCCTATTGCCGGTTTGGCTAAAAATGACAAGCATAAAACCAGTGAGCTGCTTTTTGGACCAGAGTTGGCTGTAGTACCGTTGGCGCGGAATTCGCCAGAGTTTTTCTTGCTGCAGCGAATCCAAGATGAAGTCCACCGTTTTGCCATCACCTTTCATCGGCAGCTCCGCAGTAAAAACAGTTTTTCTTCTAAGCTGGACGGCGTCGAGGGCTTAGGACCTAAGCGTAAAAAGCTTTTGCTGAAGGAATTCAAATCATTGAAGAACATTCAAGCAGCAAGCATTGAAGAAATTCGCCTGTTGGGGATTCCAGAAAAAGTGGCTCAGGCAGTAAAACACGCACTAGGAGATACCTCACAACCAGAGACACCAGAGACTTCAGAAAAAGCCGATGATGCCTCAATTGATTAAAAATGGCCGGCAGCTTTTTATAGAGTTGCCGGTCTTTGCTTTTGTTAAGTACTAGATAGCCCTGGGGCAGTCTGATCTGAAAGAGACAGCCATTATTCTGTTTTTTAATTTTTGACGACGATGCTTCGAAAATGCCACCTAATTTAGAGATAGATCATAAAAATTGAAGGACGAGAGCTGCAGGTAAAGAGTGATTAAGGGAAATTTAACCATGGTAAAAACAGTTAAAATTTCGTAGATTAATTTTATTTTAAATGTTTTATAATCGCTGTAAGGCTTGAAAACATTTAAATTTAGATGGAAAGAGCTTATTTGTTTTGTTATAATAAGCGAAAATGCAATTTGAGGAGGATTGATTTGTGGAAGCTTCAACTATCGCGATCATTGCGTGTGTAATCGCACTGGCAGCTGTGGCTGTATCGGCATTGAGTCAATACAACAGTCGCAAACAGATCACGCAAATGGGACGTCGTTTATACGAAATGAACAATGAGCAAGAGAAAAAAATGGGTGAAATTGAGCGGATGGTGGCGTCGTTACGTCAAGAGGTTGTCAATGAGTGCCGCAATTTGACACAGGAAGAAACATCCCTACTAAAAAAGAACCTTCACGACAGTTTGAAGGAAGAAGATCTTTTGTTGAACCAGCTTTCTGAAGAACTGATCGCATTGCAAGATAAAACGGCGGCTGAGTTCGATGGTATGCTGACATGGCGCCAAGAGTTGGAAACAACGATGGGGATCCAAGTAGAAAATCAGGGTGTCTTTGTGGATCATGTCCGCACCCAGCTGGATGAGTTTGCCAAACACAGCCGTAGTTTGCCGGATCAACTGGATACCATTGCTGGTAAGCTGGAACAGATTCGCCGGTTAAAACGGGAATTGGCAGAAGTACAGCAGCCGATTCAATTGGATGCTTGGAAGGACGAACATTTCACTGAAGAGGTTGCATCAGTGACTGAAGGCGCTGTCTAAGAGCCAAAAAATGGTAAAAAAGCTAAAATCATTATAAGCTAGCCGATCCTGCAGAGGGTCGGCTTTTTTTGATTTGAGACAGTTTGGTTGGCTGATACGCTTATGCAACAGCTGATTACAATTTCGGCGACGTATCGCAAAGGACAACCTGTGGATTGTAATCAGCTGTTTTTAGGTCAAGGCTGAATTTAACAGTTGATTTCACCAAATGACAAAAAAATTCTTTGTGTTTCTAAAAAAAATTGCAAGAACTCTTTGTATTCTTTCTGGTTTCAGATAGAATAGAAAAAGGAAACGATTGTGAGGTTAACGCAATCTGCTGGTCGCCGGTTACTTAGAGTTTGGTAGGGTTGCGGCAAAATTATGGCAAAGGAGCAATGAAAGATGTTAGAGGTCAAAAACTTAAAGAAGACTTTCGGCGATTACACCGCGGTAGATGATTTGTCTTTTACCATCAATGATGGGACAATCATGGGTCTGATTGGTCAAAATGGCGCCGGGAAAACGACGACTTTTCGACTGATTTTAGACTTTTTGGAAGCTGATCGAGGCGAAGTGTTATGGAATGGGTATGCAATCAGCAGCAAAGAATATAACTTAATTGGTTATCTGCCGGAAGAACGAGGGCTGTACCCTAAAGTTTCCATTCAGGATCAGCTGGTTTTCTTTGCAGAACTGCGAGGGAAAAGCCGTAAAGAGATTCTGCCAAAAATTGATGAGTGGATGGATAAATTTCAGGTGAAAGGTAAGAAAACCGATAAAGTAAAATCTTTGTCTAAAGGGAATCAGCAGAAGGTCCAACTGATTGCCACCTTGATCCATGAGCCGAAATTAGTCATTTTGGATGAGCCTTTTAGCGGATTGGATCCGGTCAATGCTGAATTGCTGAAAGACGGAATCATTGAACTGAAAGCCAAAGGGTCCTGTGTCATTTTTTCCAGTCATAATATGGACAATGTTGAAAAAATTTGCGACCACCTAATCATGTTGAATAATGGTGTAACGGTGTTGAACGGAAAAGTCCACGATATCCGTGAATCCTTTGGTCGTACCAAATTGTTCTTGGAATCAGGGCTTAGTCAAGACCAATTGGCGAATTTGTCAGGCGTACAGACGGTTGCCACCAGAGAAGACGGCAGCTTGGAAGTCACCTTGTCTGATCCCAATGTCGGTCGCGACATCTTCTCATTGGCTACTGCTGACGGCTATATCCCAATGTTTAATCAGCAGCCGCCTACTCTGGAAGAGATCTTCAAAATGAAAGCAGGTGAGCACCATGAGTAAGTTTTGGGTGATCGCAGGAGATGTGTATAAGAAAAATGTAAAATCCGCTAGTTTTGCTATCTTGATTTTGGCGCCATTTTTATTCGGAGCATTTTTCTGGTTTGTAAATAACATTGCTTCCGGCAGTGATTTAAATCAGATTGGTGTTTATGCGGCAGATGCCGGTGTGGCAGAAGCTTTTACCAAAATGGAGGGGGATGACTACGAATTTGTAGCGGTGGACAGCGAAGAAACGGCTAAAAAGCAGTTGAAAGAGGAAAAACTAGATGCTTATCTGGTCTTGAAGATGTCTGATGAAGCAGTAGAGGGCACCATTTTTTCCGAATCTTCGGTGGGGACTACATTGCAGATGACTGTTCAGCAGATTTTGAACAGCATGCAGCGTAGCGCCCGTTCACAAGCGTTGGGACTGACAGCAGAGCAAGTTGCGCAATTGGACCAGCCGGCAGTCTTTAAAACTCAGAAAGTCAGCTTTGACGAATCTGGGAAGATGGAAGACAAAGACGACCATAGCTCTATTCAAAATATTGTAGCAATGGTGGCAACGATTTTGCTTTTGGTTTTCATCATGACTTACGCAAGCATTATTGCACAAGAAATTGCTTCGGAAAAAGGTACTCGAATCATGGAAGTTATCTTGTCGTCTACCAAAGCGCAAACTCATTACTATGGAAAATTAGCAGGGGTGCTGCTGGTGGCTTTGACCCAGATGGTTATCTATGTAGTGATGGGGATCATTGGTTGGCAAAAATTCAAAGACATGGATGTGGTGAAAGAATTTTTAGGAGAGGCTTCTCTTGAAAAACTCTTCGGTCCATTTTTGATTTTTACGGTAATTTTCGTATTGCTGGGAATCTTGATTTATTCCGTGTTGGCTGCGTTATGCGGCTCTCTGGTCAACAAAGCGGAAGATACTGCCAAAGCCATCGTTCCGGTGACCTACTTGTCTATGGCCGGCTATTTTATCGCTTATCTGATGGGATTGATGGATCCTCATAGCGCCATTTTGCGGGTAACCTCTTATATTCCATTTTTCTCCAGCTTTTCCATGCCAGTGCGACTGGCTTCGGATACGGCCACCGTTTCAAGTGCCGTCGTGTCGGTAGTAATTTTAGCGGTCGTCACACTGGTGATGATGCTGGTTTCTGCGGGGCTGTATAAATCCAATGTGCTGGTTTACAACGACAACGGCTTTTTTGCTTCGTTGAAACAATCTCTTATGTTGTTGAAAAACGACCGCAAAAAGGACTGATAATAAAAATTGCCTGCTGGGAATGTGACAATAGTTGAGTCACCGTCCTACGAAGCGAACACTACCGAACGTGAGCCCCCAAAAGCCGACGATCTTCCATTAAAATCATTGGAAGATCGTCGGCTTTTCATTGCTAAAAATTTCGGCTCTTCGTCAAATAGTGTTGGTGAGTTCAAATTGAATGAGTGAATGAGCTCAGGCAGGAAAAAATTCTTGCCTGAGCGCTTTTTTATTTTTCGCTCTTTCTTAAACAAAAATCAGCCCTTGGATGATGTAGATTCTTGAGCGAAAATTCAGGAAGTTCCGATATCCATAAGCGACACGCTTGATTATTTTTATCTTGTTATTCGTTCCTTC
>NZ_MAEH01000003.1 GCF_009933135.1 Candidatus Enterococcus leclercqii | reverse complement strand
AAAATGGTCAGGAATTTTACAACTTCGAAAAAATACCGGGCACACAGGACAAAGATCAAAACCAAAAAATAGAGAAGAAAGAATGAATGATTGATGATGATTGGGGGGGGTCAAGGTCAAGAGCAACAACTCCCCCTTGCGACGACGCCCCCTCACCAAACCTTGAGGGGGCTGTCGCAACAACCCCTCGGCCGACGCCCCACCAAAACTTGGGGCTGGCCAGAAGCAACAACCCCTCGGTCAACGCCCCATCAAAACTTGGGGCTGACCAGAACCGACAATCATTTGATACACGTTTTATCAAAACTTGATGTTGATAAAGTACACGTTTTTTCCTAGATAGTTAACCAGGATTTGAGATTTAATATTTGAGTTAGATTTCAAAAAATTGTCCACTCGAAATTGGCATTGGAGGATTCTAGATGAAATATTTATTGATGTATTATTTTATTCCTGGAAAGGATACGTTTAGTGGGAATTTGCAGATCCTATATGCTCTTCATGAATTGAGAATTGTTTCGCGAAAACAACTTATAGAGCTATTCGCAATTGACAATGATTTAACCGAGAGAAACGTCCACATTCACTTAAAGGATTTAGAGGAGCGGGGACTTATCGAAAGCATTACCGATAAATCAAAGCGAGGGTTTCCAAAATATTATTATCTCACTCTTGAGGGACATCAAAGTATTGGGGGATTTCTAACGCTGCCAAAAGTTCCGCAATATAATCTTTACCACCATTTACAAATTAATGATTACCTGATTTTAATTTTGAAAATGTTAAATGGACACCCACATTTTGTTGGAATTATCTCGGAGCGACGAAAAATATTTGAAACAAAAGATGGTCAGATTAAAAAGTCAGGGAAGAAATATTTTGTGCCGGATTTCATTTTTCGTTTTATAGCCGAAGATGGTGCAGATATCGATTGGTCATTTGAAATTGAACTAACACTAAAGTCACGTTATAGGTACCAACAAAATATCTTTCCGAAATATATTCGTGAACTATATAAGGCGTTTGATGACCAACTGTTTTATGTCACACCAAACCCAACTATTCAACATGAGCTTGATTTGTTTCGGCGCATTTTCATGAGTGATAAAGAATATGGTAAAGAAAAGTTTGACCATGTTTATCGTAGGTTGCATGTTTTCTCAGCTGAAAACTTTGAGAAGTCCATCAGCGATATTATTGCCAATGATCCGTATATTAATTGGTAGTTATGATGAAATTAAGAAAGGGAATTGTGCAGAAACAGGTGGTGAGTTCTAGAGAGGAAAGTTTTTTGTTGCCCCGGACACTCCGACCGCCACCACCGTTTACCGGGGCAACAAAAAAGCCGGCATAGCCGGCGGTGTAGCAACAGAATCTTCACTTCGTACCTAAATTATGGTATAATACAAATGAAAAGAGAGACTGCTAGTAACAGTCTCCCTTTGGTAGCACCGATTAAGACGGTGGCAAGACTTTAATAGTTACAAAAAATAACCGGTCAGCTCGCTAAAGTAGACGGTTATTTTTTGTTGTTCTGATTGTTTACAATCTGCACGACAGCGACGATCAAAGCAACGGTAAAAGTACCGAAACTAATCATCAATGTGAGTGCTGATTCAACAGACAACAGGCTACTCCTTTCCTAGATTTTGGTTTCGCACTGAATTGCTTCATGCGCACCACCACCTTTTTCCGGAAGTCGCCACCGTCATAAACTTTACTACCACTGTTATTATACCATAAAAGAGAACCGTCCAAAACGTTTATTTAACAGCGTTTCGGGCGGTTTTTTGTGTGAGTTGTCAGGTTCCTTCATCGCTCCAACCGCCACCGCCGCTCTTCTGGAACCTTAGACAGGTGAAAAGCAAAAGCAAGAATCAGAAACAGAATCAATACCAAGTTCAAAACCCAAGTCAAAATCGGAAATTTCAAAGCGACTGATCCGGATTGTATGTGCGAAAGATTGTCTGTTCATCACGCACGGCTGCAATCCACCGGCGAATGTGCTTATACCCCAGCTGCCCGATAAAAAAAGGGGCGGGAAAATTTTTGAAGGACACAAAATTTTTCCCTACAGCACTCCCTTTTTTTCTCGAGCCTCAGGGGTAGGGACGAAGCACGCCGATGGATAACAGCCATACGAAAATGAACCAACCGACAATTAGCGGTCACTCTTCTAATCCGGTTCAGTTGAAATTTCCAATTTCAACTTCCGCCTCAAGAAAAACGCCGCCGAAAATGGTTTGGTTCAGCAAAAATTATTTTCGAGGAGTGGGTCATGATGAAATGCTATCAAGAAATGAAATACCAGCTTAAATCTTTACGAGTTGGAGCGACACACGTTACAAAAAAGGAATATGGATTGATTACTGAAGCGAGAGAAACGGCATGTTGGGATAGAGTGTTTGAAACAACACTCTATCAAAAATATGGCAGCGAGTACTGCACCGGTTTGATGATAATTGAGTAAAAATCAAAAATATAAATGGAAGAAGGAATTCACATGATTAACGTAACAGGAACAGCACGATTGACGAAAGACCCGGAGTTGAAATACACAGGAAACGGAACCCCAGTTGCGACGACGACAGGAGCATTCAAACGTAGTCGTTTGAATGCGGAAGGCAATCCTGAGACCGCCTTTCTGCGGTGTGTCGTTTTCGGTAAACGGGCGGAGTCATTCGCCAAATACACACGTAAAGGAAGTCTAATTGGGATTTCAGGAGAAATTGCCACTCGTTCATATGACGATCAGCAAGGCAACACACATTATGTGACAGAGATTGTCGTGGATAACTTCGAGTTTCTGGAAAAGAAATCGGCGGTTGATGATCGGGAGCAACAGCGGACAAATGGTGCAGAAACACAAAGAAAAGATGATTCTCTTGAGCAAAATATGCCAGAGCCACCGTCGTTCAGTGATGACGATTTGCCATACTAAAAATTGTAGGCGTGGTACCAGGGCGGGAGACAGCCGCCCTGGGTAATTACCGAAAGGAGTGGGAAAAATGCCAGCAGTTTTCACAGTGCACGCATTAATCGACCATATCGAAAAAGAAGAGATTACAAAAAAAATCGAAGTACGCACGATTAGGGACGTTCTGACAGCCCTTGAGGGGTGTAACCCATCAATGTCTCTGTCGTGGCTCTCTACGACTAACGGACGTATAGGAGGGGTTCACAGGGAGTGCCTGACTTTCCAAGAGTCTGAAGCTGGACAACGCCATCCGATAGCTTATGCTGCGGTAGAAGCAGCAGAATATCTCGGCCCGGATCATGCCTATATTTCCGAATTTCTTGATTTAGTGAAATGGAATATTGAAGCAGATCAAGAAGACAGTGCGAGATTGTCTGTTTTCATCATGAATGATTTATTGCAATTTGTGAAAGCCGTCTGGCTTTTTGGAGAAGGATCAGAAGCACAACCGGTCTTGATCCTGGATCGAATGGGGGTGGTGCTATGAAACGAGAGCTGTGGGATCTGATCATTCCGCTTGCTTATTCAGGAGTTGGTGCTGGCCTGATTCGTTCATTCTTTTGGGGAACGCTGCGGCGGTTAGTGAGAAAGTCAGTAAGAATTGTTTTCACGGGACTTTTGATCTATGGCGGTTGGCTTGTAGTAAAAATGTTTTTATTGCCATATTTATAATTTTCCCTTAGTGAGTGTGATACAGAAGAATTTTGAAAGTAGAAAGTGAGGTTGAAAATAATGTGTGATTCGCTCGAAAATAAATGGAAGAAAATTGACGAAGAGTTTTTAGAAGATGAAGAGGCGGTAGGATTTGGCACTTGCGAAGAGTGCGGAATTGAGCTTACTTCTATGCCTAACGGTGCTTGGGGTGTAGGATATGTCTGTGAAGATTGTGCACATAAACTCCGTGGTGAATATGAATAATCACTCACACAAAAAAGGAAGATTAGTCCTGGCTAATCTTCCTTTTTTGTGTCAATGAATGCAACCGATTGGGAAGGTGGAAATAGAAATGGATAAATTGTTTACAGAGAAATTGGGTCAGTCAGAGTTAGCGTCAAGAGAAAAATTTCTAAGCAGCTTCTACGGTTTTGTGGTTGGTGATGCACTTGGCGTTCCCTATGAATTTCGCTATCGAGGGACATTTCAAGTATCAGGTATGGCTAGGTACGGGACTTGGAATCAACCAGCGGGGACCTGGAGTGATGATACGTCGATGACCTTAGCTCTCATGGAGAATTTGTCTGAAGAGGGCACTTGGCGAACACTCATGGAAAAATTTGTTGCCTTTCGCGACGAAGGTGCCTACACGCCTTTTCAAAAGGCGTTTGATGTTGGCGATACCTGTGCTCAGGCCATTCTTCGTTTTGAATTGGGTTTTTCACCGCTAGAAGCTGGCTCAACAGATGAAACCGCAAATGGGAACGGGGCTTTAATGCGAATTTTTCCGTTGGCATTTTCATTGTATGAAGAAACCGACTTTTACCGGCGATCAGATGTTGTACGGGAATGCACCAGACTGACTCACGGTCATTTACGTAGCCAAGTAGCTTCCGTTTTGTATTGTGAATTGATCAGAAATTTGTTGCAAGGCATGGCTTTAGGCGAAGCCATGCAGGAAACCGGCAAAAACTTTGTCCACTATTACAATGGGTCTACTGATTTGATGTCAGAATACGAAAATCATTTTGAAAGAGATCTTATAGAGGGCAAACAAAACAAGGCTGCGCCGAATTCTACTGCCTATGTGGTAGACACCTTTTCAGCGGCATTGTGGTGTCTCCAAAATACGAATAGTTATGAAGCAGCTATGTTGACTGCGGTCAATCTAGGAGGGGACACTGATACTACTGCTGCCGTAACTGGTGCTCTTGCGGGTATTCTTTACGGATTTGAAGCAATCCCTGAAAACTGGCGAAAAACTCTTCAAAATGACCAGCTTCTTAAAACGATCAGTCAGAGATTTTGCGATACCGTGCTATCTCAAAGAATTTGAATAATGGATATGATGCAAATCTTGTTTGTACTAACGTTGTATTGACAAAATGAGTTTTATTTAGTACAATGTTAGTACAGATGATGAACGGAGGTAGAATCATGTCTCAATCAACCATTACATTTAGGATTCCTGACGATGAAAAAGAACTGGTATTAGAATATGCAAAAGCACACAATTCTTCATTGACCGAACTTTATCGAAATGCTGTACTGGATAAAATCGAAGATGAAATCGATCTACGGACTTTACGGAGTGCAATTGAAGTTTCCAAAGAGAAAAAAGAGACTGGTATTTCTCAAGAGGAAATGGAGAAACTGTTAAATGAATTATAAAGTCATTTACATGCCGCAAGCCCAGAAGCAATTAAAAAAAATGGACAGAAACCAAGCCAAAATAATTGTCGCCTGGATCCGAAAGAATTTAGAAAATACGACTGACCCACGTCAGCACGGAAAAGGTTTGACTGGAAATAAGAGTGGGGAATGGCGCTATCGAATTGGAAACTATCGAATATTGGCTAATATTTGTGATTCTGAAATTGAAATCCAGATATTCTCAATTGGACATAGAAGTACAATATATAAAAGATAACCGTTTTTGGAACGAAGTAGAGTTTCGAAAGTCAATGTATAATCTTTTGAATTTTGCATAATACCACAGGTAGAAACTACCCGATACTATCGGTTGGTTTCTACTTTTTTTATTTGGTCTTGAAGAAGAAAACGAGTGATCTGTGGCAAAGAAAGAAACAAAAAAGGACAAAACTGTTGCTTCGCTTGCGGGCAGTCGCCCTTGGCTCAAAGCGCAACAGTTTTCTTTTGGCTGGTGGCAAGGTCTAACTGCTTGGTGGCTACGTGCCTTCGCCAGTCGCAATTGCCTTGGTTGGCTGCGTTCCTCCGCCAAGTCGGCCGACCTCACCATTTTTGCAAAGCAAAAAGGCCAAAAGGATTAGAAGAGATCCATCGAAGCATAGCTCCGACTTCTCCGGATCTAAAAGCGGTAGGAACCCGGCACGGGTTCCCTTATTTGAATTTTTTGGTTTTGCGCTACATTTTTACCATTGCAGACGCCGACTAGCTGCGAAACAGAATGAGCCTCCAGGCTGCGCCTACTCATTCTATTTCTCGCAAGTGGCTTCGCCAGGCGGCAAGGGCAAGCTACGTGGCTACGCCACCCTTGCCACCTGGCTGCTGCATGGTAAAAGCTTCGCAACAAAACGCAAAAAATTCAGCCTTTGGCTACCGCCTGTGTAGCGCAAAGACCAAAAGGAGAAGGTCAAAAAAATGGAACCAACTACAGTTATGTATAACGAAAAGAAAATTGTTGATATTGTCACACTAAAAATGGTAGTAGCCGAAAAAAGTTTGCCTATCGAAAAAGTGAGAAGTTCCTTTGAGGTTGGAAATTGGTTGATTGAAGAAATTGGTGACTATGCACAAGAACACCTTGCGCTACTGTGTCTGAATACGAAAAACGAAATTACCCATTTTTCAATCGTTCATGTGGGGACATTGAATCAGTCAGTTGCCCACCCACGCTGCATTTTCCAACGTGCTATATTGGCAAATGCCGCTAGAATTATGATTTCACATAATCACCCTTCAGGAAATACAACACCTAGTGAAAACGATATTCAGTTTACCAATCGATTAATAAAAGCCGGCGAAGTGATGGGTATTGAACTACTTGACCATATTATTGTCGGTCAAAAAAATTACCTTTCCTTACGTGAGGAAGGTTATTGGAACTAACGATTAAGACTGCCTGATAATAAGGCAGTCTTTTTGGGTTATCGGACAAAACAGCCGCTTCGCCTGCGGTGCAGTCGCCCTTGGCTCAAAACGCGTCTGTTTTCTTTTGGCTAGTGGCAAGGTCTAACTGCTTGGTGGCTACGTGCCTTCGCCAGTCGCAATTGCCTTGGTTGGCTGCGTTCCTCCGCCAAGTCGGCCGACCTCACCATTTTTGCCTACGCAAAAAGACCAAAAGGATTAGAAGAGATCCGTCGAAGCATAGCTTTGACTTCTCCGGATCTAAAAGCGGTAGGAACCCGTGCCGGGTTCCCTTATTTGAATTTTTTGGTTTTGCGCTACATTTTTACCATTGCAGACGCCGACTAGCTGCGAATCAGAACGAGCCTCCAGGCTGCGCCTGCTCATTCTGATTCTCGCAAGTGGCTTCGAAAGTAGGCAAGGGCAAGCTAAAGGGCTACGCCCCCTTGCCTACTTTCTGCTGCATGGTAAAAGCTTCGCAACAAAACGCAAAAAATTCAGCCTTTGGCTACCACCTGTATAGCGCAAAGACCAAAAGGAGCGAAAACCATGAAAAAGGACACTATCAAACGAATGGCAGACTTGAAGTCTGCTTTGAGGAAGGAGAACCTGAAAAAACAGCTCTCGATTTTTGATGAAACGCTTGGGTATGCGGCAATTGATTTTCGTATCGACCACCAGCAAAAAGGTGAACGAAGTATTTCATGGGTCACGTTGATTGCGGCACCTTCGGTCAAAATGAAGACTGTGGGGGAGTTTTTGGAACGATTAGAGGTCTATCCTGACCAAACAGTCGTTGCGACAGTCGGATTGGAAGGTGGCTATTCTCCTGTCCATATAGCAGTGGACGGACTAGGGAAAGAAACGTGGCTGGTTCTCTGTGATGAAATTGCTTACCACAACTTTTTTTCGCCACCTGAACACTCGGAACAGGGAGTTGACCTCGATTTGAGAGGGGCAGTGAAAGAGTACCTAAAAATACAACTAGAAACGTCTGAAAACCCAACTGAAACAAGGCTTGCGAGTTGGTTAGAGCAACAAGAAGATTCTGAGTTATTAATTGGTGTCTTAAAAGAAGAAAGGTCCCTATCCGAATTGGTTCAATTTTGTATTCAGAAAGCTTCAGCAAGCAAAGGAAAACAGTCCGCTATGATGGTAAGTGATGAAGTCGTTTTTCAGTGGGTAAGGGAATATTACACGACTGATATTGAAGTGAAAAATTCAAGTTCAGTGAAGGGAACCATGCAGACCACACCAACACCTCAAGTGATTGAAACAGAACGAAAGGAGGAAGAACAGCAAATTAGTCTGTTCTAACTACTATGAAAATCGCATACGATTATCCATTTAAACCACTCACACCACCGAAAGGGTTTTTCAAGTGGTGTAGTTCGCAAATTACTGGCTATCGCTGGGCGAACAAAGACCGGACGATTGTCTCCACGACACGACCGGAAGCGCCTTTGATTTCGAAGCGACTGACGAAAGCGTCGAATCTAAATATACCGGAAAAATTTTACCCGTTCGCAATCGTTCTGAGTAGCAAAACACGTATCGAGATTCAGTCTTTTGGTATTTGGTGTGGGGTTGAGAATGGCGAAGAAACCTATGAAATCAGACGGACAAATCTAGAGTGCTTCTGTGACGATATTCATTATCAAGTTCATCAATGTGGTAATCGTTGGAGAAGTGGCCTGCAACAGCTGTATGGGTTCATGAGTGGGTACTACACCAATACTCAGTTTTATCTAAACAGGTGGCGAGAAAAAATTACGAAAAGTTCTCCGTTGAGATACTGCAACTTAAAAGAAATTTCTTGGCAACAGTTGGGACATGCGTACAAATATCGACATGAAATTGAGTTCTTACAACTCATTCATGCAGATAGATTTGCGGACGAGGTGTTGTTTGAAATGAGACATAAAGTTGGTGGTCGTTGGGTTACAGGTATTGACTATCGAACCGTTAACATGAAATGGCTCTATCGACACAAAGGTATTTTGAAAAATTCTACAATCACTTATCAAGAATTACGGCTAGGTGAAGCACTCCGAAAACGTCATGGAAAGCCAATATCAGGAATTGAAAATATCCTGACCGTACAGGACTTGAAGAAAATACCGGCTTGTGTGGGGATAAACAGCTTTCAAAAATGGGCAATTGCACAAGATCTTGATTTTGGCATGTATGTGGACTATCTCAATATGTTAGACGAACTTGGAATCGGTGTAGATAAAGGGAACGCTATGCCAAAAGACTTTAGAAAAGCGCATGACGAGAAAGTAAATCTGATAGGCGTCAAAAATAATAAAGTGTATGAAAAAGAGTTTAATGACCGAGTAAAGCAACTAAAAGGACTTGAAAGACGATTAGGTGAGGTTCAAATTGTTGCTCCAAAAGAAATCGGTGAGTTATTAGTGGAAGGAAAGACACTCCGACATTGTGTCGGAGGTCAGCAATATATTCGAAGACATGCCCAAGGAGAAACAACGATTCTCTTTGTTCGGAAAGCCAACCAATTAGATGAACCTTATCTTACCCTAGAGATGAAAAATCACCATATTGTTCAATTGCGTGGGAAGAGAAATCATGCGGCACCTCCTGAAATCGAAGAGGTAATAGAAAATTGGGTCAAAACCGCACACTGATAGGACGTTTACCAGAGTGATGAAAAACACATCATTCTGGTAAGCCGCTTATCGGTTAAAACTGACGCTTCGCCTACGGTGCAGTTGCCCTTGGCTCAAGACGCGACAGTTTTCTTTTGGCTAGTGGCAAGGTCTAACTGCTTTGTGGCTACGTTCCTTCGCCAGTCGCACTTGCCTTGGTTGGCTGCGTTCCTCCGCCAAGTCGGCCGACCTCACCATTTTTGCCTATGCAAAAAGGCCAAAAGGATTGGAAGGTCTTGCTCGAAGCATAGCTCCGACTTCTCGCAAGACGGCGGGAAAACCACCCGCCTGAAAATTCCGGGCAAATTTTGCTTTGTCCGTCAATGTCTGCGCCTATTCTGGTCTCATTTTTAGCGTGCTAAGGTTGTTTGCTGCATGTGGTTATAGATCAAACCCGGTGACAGGTAAAGGGTATACGAGCGGCTAAACCGGCCGCCCTTTACCTGTCACCGGGCCCGATCTATGGCATAACCACAGCAAACGACCTAAGCACACTGGAAAAAATGAACCCATAACAAATAGGAACAAAAGGGACGACTGGACAAATCAAAATTGGAATTTTTTCAAAAGATTCCAGCTCCGCCCTAGATCCTAAAAAAAATGGTTTCAAAAATCATGAAAGAAAGTGGGAGTTAAGATGAATAAACTGGAGCAGGCCAAAAGAAAGCTGGAACGATTAAATGACACGCAAAACCAATTACAAGACAGTATCCGCAGTGAACGGGAAAGAATTCCCTTTGGACAGCCGAATATTATCGGGCGAAGAGATATTTATGCCCCAATCAACAGAAAGGTGGCAAGAGCAAGAAAGCTGTTAAAGGAACAAGAAAAGCAAGAAGATCGTGTCGAAATGTTGGAAAAAGTAGAAAGATTTAAAGTACAGAATGAACTTATTCAAGATGTTGCTGTTGTAGGACGCTCAGGTGCGGCCAGTGTTGGCGCAAGAACAAGCGTGAATAATCTCGAGTATTTTAAGCAACAGCTGAATGAACTTGAGGAAGCAAATGAAAAGGCAAAAGCCTATAACAAAACGAAACCAGTAAACAAAGCGGCCACCTATGGCACGAAAATTACGCAGTTAAAAAATAAAATTAAATCCCTAGAAAGTATGAAAGAGCGTGATGAAAAGAAAACCCTTAGTCCTAAAACTGAACAATTGATAGCATCCGGTTCAGTTGTTCAATGGAAGAAAAAACCAATTTATTATTTCGTGAAAGGACTAAGAAAAGTAGCTTTGGAAATCGACGAAAACGGCAATTTCTTCCCTTCAAAACGTTATTACCCTTATTCAGAGGAAGACAAAAAAGCTGTTGAGGCCCTTTTAAACTAAAGCAGAAGGTAGAGCGAAAACCGTGATCGCTCTACCTTCAAGATCACTAAGGGCAAGACTGTCACTTCGCCTGCGGTGCGGTTGCCCTTGGCTCAAAACGCGACAGTCTTCTTTTGCCTAGTGACAGAATCTAACCGCTTGATGGCTACGTGCCTTCGCCAGTCGCAGTTGCTTTGGTTGGCTGCGTTCCTCCGCCAAGTCAGCCGATTCAGTCATTTTTGCCAGGGCAAAAAAGCAAAAGGATTGAAAGGTCTTGCTCGAAGCATAGCTTCGACTTCTCGCAAGACGGCGGGAAAACCACCCGCCTGAAAATTCCGAGCGAATTTTGCTTTGTCCGTCACTCGCCGCTCCTATTCTGGTCTCATTTTTAGTGTGCTAAGGTTGTTTGCTGCATGTGGTTATAGATCAAAACTGGCAATAGGTAAAGGGTATACAAGCGGCAAAAGCGGCCGCCCTTTACCTATTGTCAGCCCCGATCTAAGGCATAACCACAGCAAACGACCTAAGCACACTGGAAAAAATGAACCCATGACAAATAGGAACAATGGGCCCGACTGGACAAAGAAAAATTGGAATTTTTTTAAAGATTCCAGCTCCGCCCTAGCTCCTAAAAAAAATGGGTTTCAAACCAACAAAAAAGGAGTTTTTCACATGGATGCTTTAAGAAAATTGGAAGTCACACTTTACAACAAACAATGGTGTACCCTGATTGGGATTGAGGCTTGTTTGAAAAATCAGGATGGGTTTTCCGCTGAAGAGGTTTTGGACCAAATACAGGGTTGTCTGGAGGAGTACAAACATGTTGAGGGTGCGATGATGGAAGAATATCAGCAACAAAATTTTGCTGAGTTGGAAAATGCGAGATAGGGAGGATAATATGGGGACACGATCAGCTATTTTTAAAGAGCAATTAGATGGGACATTTCTAGGGATTTACTGTCATTGGGATGGTTATATTGATGGTGTTGGGGCTATTTTATACAAGCATTATCAAAATCCCGAGAAAATTCAACAAGTCATCGATCAGGGAAAGGGTCTTTCTTGTTTGGGAGTGAAACCAGAAGTTCTCTATGAGTATGAGAACATCGAGTATCGACAATTGACTTATTGTGGTTGGCATGAATTTTGTTTATACGCTAGAAAAGAAACAGAAGTCTATTGTGCACAATCGCTTGAAGAGATCAGAAATTTCGATTATTTAACCTTAACAGATGAGGGCAGAATCGACGGGTGGGAAGAAGTTGTGAATGGATATAAGGTTTTTACTCCTTACCGTGGGTCAGATAATAACGGATATTTGTATGTTCAACGACAAACAGGAGAATGGTTGGTAAGTTCTATAGATAGTTTTGGGAAAATGAAGCCTTTTGAGCAATTAGAACAACGATTTTAAAAGGTTGAGGAGGAAAGATAGCGCACCAGACCTTTTTAGATTACCCAAGCTGAGAGACTTCAGCTTGGGTATATCTTGTAGTTGAAATTCTGGCCAGAAAAGAAGGAACACGTGGATTTTTTACGTGCTATACTATTTGTGAAAACGGGGGGATTTATATGATTTGTCGATATTGCAATAAAAAGGTTATGAAACTAGCAGCGGGGCAGTATCACTGTGCCAATTGTGAGCTGAATTTTTGTGAGGACCAATTGATCGACTCCAGGTCGGGGTTGTATCGAGAACCAACCGTCGAAACAGATCCGTTCTTTTTCCAATACACGACGACAAAAGAATTATTGCAGATGACTTATGTCGAATTGCTGTCTCGGCTGAAGCTGGCGCGAGGTGTCTATCGTGAGTTGAGGAAAAAAGTATATGGCCACAATAGCCAAGCAGATGCGCTGGATCGTGAGAACCTGAAAGCAGTCACTTCGGCAAAGCTTGTCATTGAAAATATAATGATTGAAAAACATGGTTATTATCCCGCCAGCGTGTTTGAGTCTGTTATTGATAAAGAAGTTTTGAAAAATAGAAAACAAATGCGAGAGGTGGAAAAAAAGCATGGTTAAATTTGAGGATCAACCGAAGCGGGGGTATACAGGTATCCGGACCCTAGAAACGATTGCGAGTGTCTTTGAGGATATTCAGGCCAGCGGTGACATGGGACAGGGCGAGAAGAATTTGCGATACTTGCAGCTGATGAATGAGTTGGAAGAGGACCACGGAGCTATGATTGTGAATCCGACTGAAGCAGATCTACATTTACCTGCGGTCGCATTATATCGGAAAGTTTCTCAAGCTCGAGTATTTTAGGCGGAACTTGAGAGGAGTTTACGAGTGGATAAATCGAAAGAAATCACTTTTATGCCAGACTATTTAGTAAAAGATCATACGGTGTTAATTTTAGATTCAGCAAACAACCTTCACGGTTTTTTGAGTATAGAATCAACCGACGATCATTTTGTTTTTACCAATGACATCGACCTACTTAAAACCGTACCGAAAATCATTGCAGAAGAACTAGCTGCTGAGATTCGCGCTTCGGAGGGCGACGTTATCCCGGTGACAAATAAAAATTCTGGAGAAGTATCTGAATTGGATTCAGACGACCTCCAAATCGTATTTTCTGCGGTAGAGTGGGGTTAAGCGGGATTGTTAGGATAGCAGCAGGAGGCAGAAAATATGTTGAAATACTATGGTGAAGCTGGTCTACTAGAAAAGCTTCAGAGAAACGAGATTGAAGAGGATTCACCGATTCGGAGTGTAGAAGATCTGCTTGGACACCTGGATCAGGCTAGTCCGATGATGTGGGTGACGGTGTTTGTGCCAGAATGCGAAAGTATCTATGGTATCCATCGAGAAACGTTGATTTCTACAGGTCAAAGCCATAGGAGTACGTCCACATCAGTTGCTTTGTTAGAGGCGACGGGTTATCAAACAAGTGAACATATCTTTGTTTCTGAATTAGTGGCGCTTTTACAGATGGAGATAGCGCCCAAGAATCGAGAAATCTTTGAATTACAGTTGTTTGAGCGAAAACGAGGGAAGTACATGTTGCGTCGCTGGCAGATGATTGGGGATCAGCCAGTCCTAATTGCCCAACGTGGCTAACTACTATTTAAAGATGAGTGTTGTGTAAGCTGAGGTGACCTTTATTGGATGAAAAGAGACAAAAGCGATTACTACGGAAGAAAATGTTAGCTATCATGGGGAATGATGATACCTGGAAAGATTGTGAAGAGAAAGTTGAGCAGGTCCATCAATGTATCGCGATGATGGAATATATCACCAGCCGACCAAGCAATGGGAAGGAACGCCAGGTTAAGGTCCTCTACCCGGATGGTTTGGTTGGAAAAGTAAGAAGTATCACGGAAGCTGCCATACAATTTGACTGTTCAATAACTACAATCGAACGTAGTTTGAAGACTGGGAAGCCGGTAAAAAGAGGATTAGCAAAAGGTATGGTTTTCCAAGTAATCTAACACGCAGCAGCTTTCCGTTTTAAAAGGGCGGGGGGTGATCCAATGGAAGCGAGAGAAGAGAAGCGACGAATCCGTAAAAAGATGCTAGCTATCATGGGTGAAAATCCTTCGTGGTTAGAGCAAGAAGAAAAAGTCCATCAGGTGCAGGTCTGTGTGGCAGAGTTGGAAGCAATCTGTGGGAAATTTTCAGCGCGGGATCGCTCTCGCTCCATTGTGATTCACTACCCAGACGGATCTGTGCGACAGGTCGAAAGCGTGAAGGAAGCTGCGGATCTTTTGGGTTGTTCCAAAACGACAGTTGTTCGCTCCCTTGAAACTGGCAATCCGGTAGAGAAAGGTATAGCGAGAGGTGTCATTTTTAGTGATCTGTAGTATTTTTTCGGACATGATATTTGCTTTTGCCCATATAAATTGAAATGGACTTATCTTTAGCGACTATGAGGATCGACCTCTCTTCCTTTAGTCGCATACTTGACTGGTTCAAACAGGTAAAGCTTGTAAAGAAACAATATAAGGGTTGTTCAACAATATTGGTATATTCGATATTTCAATATTGTAAGTGGTTACATTCTCCTGGTGGGTGTATACTTACTTTAACGATGAGTGAATGAATACAGTTGAAAGGAAATCATTATGCGAAAATATTTTAATTCTAACATACTAATAATATCTGTAATATTAAATTTTTTAATTATATATTTTCAAAAATTTAATTTCAATGATCTTTCAGCAAGCGTAACTCTCGGATTTCCATTCAAGTTTTTAACTGTCAGAAAAATATTGAAAGGAGATAGTCTATTTAATTCATTTGATATAGATTTAGGGGGATTAGTGTTATCAATTCTAACCATCTACATCATGATGTATTTAATTTTTGATTTCCTACCTCGAAAAGTTAAGTCAAAGAAAGGTAACTAATAAAGAATGAAAAAGAAATTTATCGTTTCAATAATATGTCTACTGGGTTTGTCGATTTCTTTAGGAACTACTAGAAATGTTAGTGCTGTTGAATTGAACTCTGATAGTTATACGCCAGAAGATATTTTGACTGCTCAGCAAGAGATTCAAGCAACGCTAAACAAGTACTCTTCGGAAAAGGGAAATGTAGTCATTTTTGATAGCCTAAAATTCGATGTCGATCAAACCAAAATAGTTACTAAAGAAGAACTAGAGAATGAAAAACAAACAGTAATCAATTCATTGAAAGAACAGGTAGATTCTACAACCGTAGAAGTCTCTAAGGAAGAAAAATCAAGTGGACGGATACAAACAAGGGATATTGCAAAAGATGGGAGTACCTACGTAGCAAAAGTCAACTGTGCAATTCCGGCTATTGGCTGGGGTCACATCAACCAGGATTTTTCTGCAAAAATAAGTAGTTCAAAAGTCAATCAACTTAGTCTACTAGGTGGCTCATACAAGAGCGGTATTACATTATCAGCATGGACAGGAATACGCTCTTGGACAACGATATCAAAAAATAAAAAGTATATTCAAGTTAATATGAAAGGAACATTAAGCTATATTTTCAAAGGATCCAATATTGATGCAGTACAAACCTATCTTGCAACAGGTAAAACTAGTGGAAATTCATTAGTTTCTGCTGTATATAATGAATGGCCAGGTTGAAAATCAAAAATAGCATGATAAATTGACTGAATTGATAATTTAAAGAGATAGATTAATAATAGAAATTAGAGGACATCAAATGGTGGCCTCTTTTTTGTGTATCAATAGCGTATAACCCTACCTTTACTGACAGCAATCCTAATGAGACAAGGATTTAAGTGCATCATTAGGGTGGAAAGAAAAGTAAAGTATAGAAAGACTAAACTAGCGAATTGAGTAGCTATAAATCTACTTGATTCGCTAGTTTCTTACACATGTGGCACCCGATTTCTGAGTACCGATGCTTTTCATATCCTAATCTCTGGCGTAACACCAGGCTTGAGCTGAGACAGTAACATATCCTTGTGTTTGGGGACTCATATTGATCTTCTGTTGAGTTTTCATTTTATAAGAAGTTTTATTGTTGACACTTCCGTATTTTGCAATTACGGCTTTTCTTTGTGCTTTTCCTACAACGTTTAACGAAGACATGTCGCCACCGCTAACCCAAAAATAGTTAGTAACTAAATGTGATCCTTGACCAATATACTCGACTGTTCCTTCACCCCACTTGGTCCCAGCTGCGGCTCGTAATGAAACACCTTTAGAACTATTGTTATTATAGTATTCTTCAATTATATGAGCTACTTCATTGATATCATGAATATCTTCAAAGTTGACAGGTTGACATTGTGAAATCATTTGAGTGGTTGCTGTAATTGGAATTTCGGAAGCAGAGACTTCAATGGTGGATAACAAGCCAAACGACAATAATAATGAACTACCTAAAACCAAATTGCAAAATAATTTCATTGCAAATCCTCCTATTCGAACCTGTAGTTACGTCAACTCACTATTTGCCTCTTTTGTTACTCCAATCTTTCAAAATACCTGGCATTTTTGACCAGCTCCAGCAAAAAGAACCCAATAAAACTATACCAATTAAGATGTATATCCACTCCATTGTAATCGGACCCCCTTTTGATTAGTTGCTCTGAATGAACAATTTAAGTATACCACATGTTGAATGTGTCAATTCTCAAAACTGAAAAATATGAGGATTAGAATATCTGGTGTATAAGCTCCCAAGTAGAGATTGATATGTGGCAGAAGCAACTTTAGAGCATACACGAATCATATATGTGCAAAAGGAGGGGGCATTTTTGAAGGTTGGATGTGTCAGATTTTCGACAAATCTGCAAGAGTTAACGAGTTAGGGAAAACATGTTAAACATGTACTAAGAAGGGACTTGTCACGTACCCTTAGAAAAGTTTGTAATGAAATCCTGGCTAATTCCCTTTTTTTGTTAAATACTTATTGATGTTTTCGTATGAAGGAATCCAAATTCCTGAGACTAAACATCTTCCTACGATAGCAATTACCGGAAATAGAAATATACCTCGAATTAATAAGAAATTGATAATACAGAAAATGTACTACGTCTATCATTTTTCAATCTTTTTGCAACACATGAATCAGAACCATTTGCTTTAGCGACCGGTTTACCTATTAGATTGAAGGAAAAACTCCACATCATAAAAACTCCAGAATAAAATAATTCTGGATAGAATTCACCGGGGAACAAACCTACCCACTTAGTTACTAATGGGCACAAAGTTAACCAAAAAAGCAAAAAAAATATTTGCCAAAATCACCGTATAGTCAATTTTATCTACCAATTGAAATAGTCGATGATGAGATACCCAGATTACAGAGATAAAAATAAAACTAACTGTATAGGCGATAAAGGTGTGCCTTATTTCATAAGACATAGAGAATGAGAGCATTTCTGGAAGTTTAATATCTAAAACTAAAATAGTAATCACAATAGCCATCACACCATCCGTAAACACCTCTAATCTATTCTTTGTCAAAATAATCCCCTCCACTTTTTTAAGAGTGCTTGTTAGAGCATACAGTAAAAATAGGACTAAGCAAAATTTACGACACTATCTATAACAGAACTAAAATTATTTGTACACAAAAAACACAAGAAGTTGAAAGGGGTTGCAAATTGGTTTTTACTGTGCTAGATTATGTCTAAGGATTGTTACTGTTTGGCAGGCAAAACCGGAATTTACCGCAAGTATCAAGGGGGAAATTCTAGGTTTTTTTATTTTGTCTGGAAATGAAGCAGACGCAGGGAGTGGGAAGCGTGGTAATTGAAAAAATTCTAAATAACAACATCATCATGTCCCACAATGAAGCTGGTGAAGAGGTCATTTATATGGGACGCGGTCTGGCTTTTGGTAGAAAAGTCGGAGATGTGATTGATGCTGGTGTGATTGAAAAAGAATTTATTTTGAAAGATTCGCTAACTTCTGGTCAATTTCAACAATTGTTTGCTGATATTCCGTTAGAAGAAGTAGATTTAGTCAAGCAGATTGTCGACAATGCTGAGGAAAAATTACAGCAAGAATTGTCGTCAAATATTTATTTGACGCTAACTGATCATATTCACTACGCATTGGAGCGTTGTAAAAAAGGAATTGAAATTCCCAATCCGCTTTTATTTGAAACCCGCAAATTTTATCCAAAAGAATTTGCGTTAGCTCAAGATGCGATCACTTTCATTAACGAAAAACTGCAAGTGACACTGCCGGAGTCAGAAGCGGGTTTTATCGCTTTTCACATCGTCAATAGTGAACAGATGAATACCGATGGCTCGATGCAACAAACGATGCAGACAACAGAAATTGTGCGGGATATATTGCAGATTATCAGTCGTTTTTATGGTGTGGTTTTCCGCCAAGATTCTCTGAGTTATCAGCGGATTGTTACTCATTTACAATATTTTGCCCAACGCTACTTAAAAGATGAATTAAAAGAAGAGCCCGATGAATTTCTTTTTGCTTTAATTCAGTCTAAATACCCTAAAGCTTTTCAAACGGTGCAGCGCATCAATGATTATTTAGTTAAAATGTATCAAAAACCACTGGGAGAATCTGAGATGATTTATTTGACGATTCACATTCAACGGGTGGTTTCAGAGGAATAAACATTCAATCAATAACGGATTGTTACTGTACGGCAGGCAAAACCCAGATTGAAAAGACAAAGATACCAGGTGATTTATTTTATTTGGATCGTGTTTTTTCTATCTGGGTTTTTTATTTTTTTAAACAAATTAAAAATGACAAGGAGAGAAAAAAATGAGTAGTAATGAAGAAATCGCAAAACGCGTCTTAGAAGCTGTTGGAGGCAAGGGAAATGTGAACAGTGTGGTGCATTGTGCCACCCGCTTGCGCTTCAAATTAAAAGATGAAGACGTTGCGGACACACAGCGTTTAAGTCAAGATGACGATGTCATTCAAGTGGTGCAAAAAGGCGGCCAATATCAAGTAGTTATTGGCAGTCATGTCGGTGATGTTTACCGAGAATTAAACGGTATCGCTAATTTTAACAATGAAAAAGAGATCACTCAGGAAAAAAGTGGCAATATTTTTGACCGTTTAATTGATATTATTTCTTCTATTTTCACCCCATTTTTAGGAGCAATGGCTGGGGCTGGAGTATTAAAAGGTTTTTTGACTTTGGCTTTGACCTTAAATTGGGTGACCAATACTTCTGGTGTTTACGTCGTTTTATGGGCGATTGCTGATGGTTTATTTACCTACTTGCCAGTGATGTTGGCTTTTACAGCGGCTAAAAAATTCCGTACCAATGAATTTATGGCAGCGGCGCTAGCGATGGCATTGGTGCATCCTTCCATTACTGCTTTAGCGGGGCAAACGTTAAGTTTTCTAGGCCTGCCGGTTATTATCGGAGCAAGTGCCTATACTTCTTCTGTTATTCCAATTATTTTAGCTGTCTTTTTACAAAGCTACGTTGAAAGATTCTTTAAAAAAATTATTCCAAGTTTTTTACAAACCATTGTTGTGCCACTGGCTGTCTTTTTAGTGATGGCGCCCTTAACTTTTATTGCAGTGGGTCCTTTGGGTACGATTTTAGGGAACGCATTGGGTAGCGGCTATGATGCGATTTACAGTTTTAGTCCAATTATCGCCGGTGCTGTGATGGGTGGTTTGTGGCAAGTCTTTGTGATGTTCGGGATGCACTGGGGTTTTGTACCGATTATGATGGTAAATTTAAACCAAGTAGGCTTTGACACGATGACACCTATGCTGTTACCAGCTGTTTTAGCACAAGGTGGCGCAGCCTTAGCGGTTTTCTTTATGACAAAAAATGTGAAGTTAAAAGGATTGGCATTATCTTCTACCATCACATCATTTTTCGGTATCACAGAACCAACTGTTTATGGGGTTAACTTACCGCTTAAAAAACCCTTTATTGCAGCTTGTATCAGTGGGGCTGTTGGGGGAGCATTTATCGGCTTTTTCCAAGTCCGTAATTACGTTTTTGGCTTAATTAGTTTGCTTAGTTTACCAGGGTATATTCCACAAGATACCAAAACAACTACCGGTTTAATGATGGCGGCGATTGGTACTGGAATTGCCTTTGTTTTAGGTTTTGTATTAACGTTTGTCTTGCGTTTTGACGATCAAGTGGAAGTAAAACAACTAGCTGCGGCTGATAAAGCAGATACAGTCACACCAGTGGCACAAGAATTAGCAAGTGGTCATACGATTATGTTAGCAAGTCCTTTAAATGGTGAAGTCTTACCTTTGACCCAAGTAAAAGATCAAGTTTTTTCCTCAGGTGCACTTGGAAAAGGTGTTGCCATTGAACCGACAGAAGGAAAGTTATACGCACCAGCAGACGGAACCATCACAACACTATTTCCAACTGGTCATGCGGTGGGGATTACCACTAATGAAGGTGCTGAAATTTTAATGCATATTGGCATCGATACTGTCGAGTTAGATGGCAAGGGGTTTACAATTAAAGTACAACAAGACGATCAAGTAAAAATAGGAGATTTATTAGTAGAATTTGATTTAGATGCAATTAAAGCTGCTGGTTTATCTACAATCACACCAATTGTGATTACCAATACTAATAGTTTTATGGATGTTTTGGACATGGATCAAAAAGAAGTCATTCATGGGGAGAATCTTCTAACTGTAGTTTTATAGATTGTGTTGCAAAGTTTTTAAAGAAGACGTATGCATCTAATTTTTGTATCTCAGGTTATGTTTTCAATGTTGGTAGAAGTTTGACGGAAAAGAAAAAGGCCCACACGTTGAATGTGTGAGCCAATGGTTAGAGAGGTATAATAGAAAAGGTACGATCCTAGTATTTCATCTGGACTGGAATTAAAGTAATCGGTCGAGTGCCGAAAAGTTTCAGAATGCTCTCCAACCTGACCCCGGCGTACAACCGCCGGCCGAAGTCACTTGAAAGGCAGCGGAAATTTCTCGTTGGGTTGGTCCTATTGACTTCAAACTGGCAGTAATTCATTCAAACGGTAAAATCTGTACGTCGGGGTCAGTTTCCGAGCCTGCTGAAATTGAACCCGACCGTGCACTGCGATGATTGGTATGCAACGTGGTTGATTACTTATTTAAATGGGTGAGCTGAGGTGATTTTTATTGCTTGAATTGTCAAATCAAGTGAATGAAAAGAGACAAAAGCGATTACTACGGAAGAAAATCTTAGCTATTATGGGGAATGATGATAGCTGGAAAGATTGTGAAGAAAAAGTTGAGCAGGTTCGGCAAGTTATTGCAACAATGGATGATATTACCAGCCGACCAAGCAATGGAAAGGAACGCCAGGTTAAGATCCTCTACCCGGATGGTTTAGTCGGAAAAGTGAGAAATGTCGGGGAAGCTGCCATACAATTCGACTGTTTAAAAAATACGATTGAACGTAGCTTGAAAACAGGGGAACCAGTTACACGAGGACTGGCAAAAGGTGTGATTTTCAAACTGATCTAATAGGCAGCCGCTCACCGTTTAAAAGGAGGGGGTGGTGATAAAATGGATAAGAGGGAAGAAATGCGCCGAATCCGAAGAATAATGCAAAAATTAAATATTTTACTTAAACACTGTCTTTTAAATATGGAAGGTGTGGTCGTGTTGCATTACAAGCTTGAAAGGTTTTTAGAGAATAGTAATTTCCCTGCAATTTTTATAATCCAAAAAGCAGAAGATGTTCAAATACTTCGTCATTGGCATAAGGAAATTGAGATTACATATGCTAAAAAGGGGAGGATAGATAGCTACTTTATTGAAGGTAATAGCTATATTGTGGAAGAGGGAGAAATTGTTTATGTAAATCCTTTTGAGATACATGGCGTAAGAAACTTAAAGGAAACCTCATATCCTGAAGGAGTATTGACAATTGTATTCCCACAACCATTTGTTGAAAAATATTTTCCAGAATTGGATAGGTATAGAATTAGTCAGACAAAAATTTCACCTAATAATATCTCAGGGGAGGTTTACCACCAGTTAATTAATGAACTTAATTCAATTTTTAACTTGGTGAAAATGCCTGTAACACCAATAAATAATGTACTTATTACGGCTTCTTTGTTAAAGAGCCTAGGGATTTATGCTTCAAATTTTTCAACAGAATATACCGAAAATTACAGTAGACTTTTAGATGAGAAAATTTATCAAATACTTGATTTTGTTCACAAAAACTACTTCGAAAGACTCACTATATCTACGATTTCTGAGCAGTTCTATATATCTGAAGGATATCTATCTCGGTATTTTAAAGGTAAAGTAGGTGTATCAGTTATAAACTATCTTGAACTAATAAGAAGCTATTATGCTATTCAATTAATACGAGATACCGATCAAACGATTGAAGATATTGCTTTAAAAACAGGTTTCGCTAGTACAAAGGCGCTGAATAAGACACTGAAGCTACATTACAAACAGACAGCAAAATCTTTTAGAAAATAGCAAATGTCAGTATATGCCGTAATACTCATCAGTAATACATCTTATTTTTGGTAGCGCTATACGATATGATTCTTATATAGAAAGCGCTATCTAAAATAAGTGGAGGTTTTCAACATGAGTAAGAATAAACCAATATTCAAACTTTCTATCTTATCTATTTCATTAATCTGTATGGTTGCCCCTGCCGTATCAGCTACAGTACCAGATATACTTCAATCCTTTCCCAATAGAGACTCTGGTTCGATTGAATTACTTATGTCTGTCCCAAACTTTGGTATTTTTTTATTTGTATTATTAGCCCCTATGATTACACGTATAATTAGTGACAAAACTACTGTTCTCTTGGGGCTAACAATTTCCTTATTAGCTGGAGTTACACCAGTATTTACAACAAACTATAATATTTTACTCGTATCGAGATTTCTGCTCGGAAGTGGTATCGGTCTATTTAACGCTTTAGCCTATTCATTAATCACTAAGTATTATGAGGGTGAAGAGAGAAATCGACTACTTGGATATCAGGCTGCCTTAACTGCTCTAGGAAGCACAATTTTTAGTTTATTAGCGGGTTGGTTACTCCAATTTAATTGGCACTTTAGCTATCTAGTCTATCTACTTGCTCTTCTCCCGATTGTTCTTTTTGGATTATTTATTCCTAGTGATAAACAAACATTAGATCAAAGCGTTGTAGTTGAAAAAGCAACTATTAAGGGAGCAGTTATATTTTATTCGGTGTACATGTTTTTTGTATATGCTCTATTTATGACTGCAATATTTAAGTTAGCTTCATTATTTGTAGAAATTGGTATTGGATCACCAGCGCAAGCAAGCTTATGTTTAGCAGTTCTAACGGCATGTGGTTTTTTTAGTGGAGTTATCTTTGGCAAAGTTAAGCAAAGTTTGAAAGAGTTTACGGGCCCCGTTGCTGTAGCATTTCTGGGTATCGCACTTGGTTGCTTGAGTATAACTAATAATATTTTTGTCGTAATATTGCTAGTCATTGCAATTGGATTCTTCCAAGGATTGATTAATCCAACAATATTTAGTGAAGTAGCGGAAATAAGCAATACAGCTTCTCAAAATTTAGCTTCAACTTGTTTGCTGATTGGAATAAATTTAGGAGTATTCCTGAATCCTACTGTTATTTCAGAAATAAGTAATATTGCTAGAATCACTACTACATCTAATACATTTAGATTAGCTGGAGTGTTGTTGGTAGTAGGTGCAATTGTGTACTACCTAGCGATTCAAATACAATCAAAAAAGGCAAAGAAGGTGACTGAATAATGAGAATTGAAAACGTAAAGCTAAATCAAAAATTGACATCGGGCAGCAGATCTGAATTATCACGAACTACTATCGAGCCAGATGAGGAAAACGAGTCACCGACAATTGTGCAGATGAGAGATGGAATGGGTTGGGCAGCAAAGAATATTACAACTAATGAATTAGTTATTAAAGATAAGGTACTTAAAGGTCATATTCCTGTTCGTCTCTATCGAAAAAAGACTTTAGTTAACGAGGTAATCCCGGTATTAGTATATTATCATGGGGGAGGATTTTTTGGAGGATCAATTCAGAATGTCGAACAGATTTGTCGTACATTTGCAGATAGATCAGATATGGCTGTGGTTTCTGTAGGGTATCTTTTGAGTCCAGAACATCCATTCCCAGCTGGCTTGATGGATTGTTTTGAAGTAGTCGAAACAATCGCCACCGAAGGTCAGATATTCAATGTTTTAGGAGATCAAATTTTTGTTGCAGGTGATTCTGCGGGAGGTAATTTAGCAATCACTACTTCAATTTTGGATTCATCAGTATTTGGAACAAACTACATCAAAAAAATTATCTCCTACTATCCAGTTGTTGACTTAACTTCAAAGGGTAAAGGTGATTTTTGGGAAGTTTCATCCATACAGGCAAAAGATGATGATGAAACTAAAATGATAAGAGACTATATTATCGGTTTTTCAAAGTTAGAATCCCAAGTTGAAGATTGGTATTGTGGGAGCGAAGTTGATCGCTCTAATAGTTTAATTTCACCATTTTATGCAGCTGATGAAGAGTTAGCAAAGTTGCCACCTATAAAAGTAATCATTGGTGAATTTGATCCATTACGGTTACAAGTCGAGGCTTTTGTCAATGAATTGAGTAAAGCAGAGACAAATGGTTCCTTAAGTGTATATCCAGGAATGATTCACGCCTTTATGGACAAAATTGGTGTTTATGATGAAGCGGAAAAGGGTGTAGTAGAAGCTATAGGTTTTATTAAAGAGGGAGAATAAAAATGAGGATGGGTAAAAAGGTTGGCTTAGTTTGTTTAGTCGCTGCGGTAATTGGAGTTGGCACAATTTTTGTAGAGAATAAGAATTCTAAAGAGAACGTGTATGCTAGTTCAAAATCATTCGAAACAGATCTTGATTTTAAGAATGTCGATAAAGAAATTGTTGAAAATAGTCTTTGGCTATATCCTGATTCAGAATTACTCAATAACAGTGATGAAATTGTATTATTAGTAAACGGTAAGGATAATACAGGCTTTGGAGCTTGGTCGTGGTCATATGCTGCACAACTACCTAAAGATGGCTTCGTTCCAGCGACAATCACTTTACCTAGTCGGAACACAACTGACTTACAATATTCTGGCAAATTTGTGGCCGCTGCTGTCTGGTTGCTTAAAGATAAATACCCAGATCATAAAGTATCTATTGTTGCGCATAGTATGGGGAACTTAGCAACAGCATGGGCATTACATTATCGTCCAACATTTATGTCTAAAAATGTTGAAACTTACGTTGCTTTAGGAGCACCATTCCAAGGATTGCCAGTAATTCCTGATTTTATACCATTAGTACCTGCTATCAGACAAGCGACACGAGGTTCAGACTTCTTAGCAAGAATTAATTCGTCAGCATTTCCAAATGGGATCAATTACTTGTCAGTAATCTCGAAGAATGATGAATTGACAACATCAGATGATGTTAAGTCTCTTGCGACTCTACCAGAAGGCACGGAGGGAGAGACTATTATTCCTCAAGAATTTTACAATAAACCTGATTCAGTCATTTCCCATGTTGGAGAAATGGCAGATAATGGAATCTATGAGTTAGCTAAAGCCTTCCTTAACGATGGATCAACTCAAAATGTAGATCTCAATGCTGCTAATGAGAAATATTATCCAGCACTTGAAATTGAGGGCTTGGAATTAACCGAGAAATATGGTACCAAACCAGCCCATGCTGGTGACGCACCAATTGAGTCGGCTGAACCTAAAGATAGTCTAGACACCGTTCAGTAGAATAATTTGTAACGAGAGCACTATTTGATAAATATTTCAAATAGTGCTTTCGTTATTGTTAATGATTTTAGTCGGTTTCGTGCGTAAAGCGTGCGAAACAAGAAAACCACGCGTTTCTACGCGTGGATGAAGTAGCTTTAGCGATAAAAAACTCCTTTCGATAGACTAGTGAGTGGCTACCAACCGCTCATCGTATCGAAAGGAGTTTTTTCATGTCAAATGACGATAAAAGAAATAGCACTAGGAATATTTTTAGTTACTTTTTTTATTGTGATTCTTTGCTTACTATGCGCTGTTATAAAGGCTATTGTACTTAAAGCTAGTGAGGCAAGAAGCTTTTTTCTTTAACGTAAAAGATATATTTTTAGATGGTACTTTATCGGTTATACTGGAAGTAATAAACCCATTTAATTGGTTATAATATAATTGAAGGTGTGTTCTACCAAGGACTCAACCTCACAAAAGATCAAGAACTAAAACTAGCTGTATAACAACTTTTTGTGGCTGGAAGTTAAGTAGATCAATTAAAAATCACAGAATTAGTTGCTGTAGCAATTGAAAATAGTATTAGTGGAACTTTGGATAGTAGGATAATTTCCTGAAGCAGATAGCCGAACACAAAAGAGAAAAGTAGCTGAAAATTTTATTGCTGCGGGTAACAATATTAAAATTATCTATGAACAATGGTTGTGGCTACAGAACTGAACAGTTGGCACGATCGCTTCGATATATAATATACCAGGAATGGAGAATTGAATGATCAAAAATAGACAAGCAAATGGTTCTGTTGCAAATTTTAAAAGCTAAAAATACTGCTCTATTTTTAGCTGAGATTCCTAGTACCACCCTGATTTCCGTACAGAATGGAAAGCCAAAGAGATCGTCCTCTTTTCGACTTTTCTTGTAGATTCCTCGAATTATCTCCATAACTTTACAATGAAGGAATATCATTTGTTTAGAAGTTTCGCAACAGAACTATTAAGAGAATAAGTCGGGGATTCAACTGGTTTACGGGGATTGTTTCTTGATTGAAGGCCTGTTGCGTTTGATCAAAAAAGATTGCCATTTACAGAATGTGCCATTGCCTATGTACCTGTGGGAGGAGCTCTGATGTCATCTATTCCAATCTTAAGTATGGTAGGACGAAAAGTTGTGGACATTTAGAACAACAAAATAGGAAGAAATACAAGAATCTTGTTGGGCAAAGATTTGGTGATTTGACTGTCCAGGAAAAAACAGAAAGGAGAAAGGAGGGCGCGGTCGTCTGGCAGTGTCGTTGTGATTGTGGACGAATTGTTGAGGCTTCTCGATGTCAGCTTATACGAGGATATATCGAGTCTTGCGGCCATCACCAGAACAATCAATACGATTACAAGCTATTCAAGGTGATTCAGGAGTTGAACTTAACCTTTCTCTGACTAAGAGTGTTTCAGCTCAATATTCAGCTTCATTAGGTGTTGATGCCAAATTTATAAGCTCGGTTGTTGGGTTTTCTGTAACGACATCGTATAGTGTAACACATAGTGGAAAATATACAGTTCCATCAAAAGTTAATGGGCGTAAGGTAAAATATTCTACAGTTAGGATGGGGGCACTATATAACACGCATTCATACTCTGTTAGAAATGCATCGTATCCAAATGGTAAAGATGGAACTGCAAAAAAAACCTATGGAATGTACTATAGCGTAGCACACACATATAAATAGAATGGGGAAATTAAATGAATTATAAGTGGACGTTCATTAGCAAAAAAGAGTACGTATTGTTTAGAATGATAAAGGTTTTATTTTTTATCATAGCATTCATAGTATTCATAAACTTTATAGTTCAAACTATTACTGGGATGGACGTTACTAAGTTGCAATTATCTGAAGAAGTTATTTCCAAATATAGGATTAATTTTGCTATAGAACGTGCGGAAAATTTCTTCCTGTATGTGGGTGGTTTTGCATTTGCTTGGGTTATCATTAATATTGGTGAAAATGTTGCAAAAATAAAATTTACTTTAATTAACAAAGAAAACTTAGACAACGAATAGACACTGGTGATTGGAGTGATAGTATGAAATTATCGCGATTGGCATTTCTATTTTTTTTCACTTATGGAATCACGGGGTGTTCTTCACAACCAACGGAGAAAATAGGTAATTCTGAAAAATATTCAAAGGAAGAGATTAGTTCTGCTGTCAACGAAGTAGTCAATTCATATAACCAATATTTGGATAATGGGAAACTACTATCAATTGAATACGATGAAGAAGAATCGAATCAGCTAGTTATAGATTATCTACCTATGTTAAATATTTCCTATCAAAATAAAGAGAACATAATCTTCTTGAACTCAACGATAAAGACTGGGGAAGCTCAAGGAGCTTTAGACTCTTACACAAAGTATGACAATTATTATTGGGTATTAGAGGGTCCAAAGACGTGGGAAATTATTTATGCAGGTTTCAAGAATTAATGATTTTCATAGGCAGTTAGTAGAAATTCCAAAGCCGAAAAGTTCATATTAATGTTGGAGGATATCAATAGGTATCCTCCAATTTTGCTTATATGTAAAGATAGGGTATACTCTTTTAATCTTTTTTAGAATGCCCAGAAAGCAAGTTTTTATAGTGTTCAATGGACTTGTCCTAAAGTAGATGTTCACATTACAACCCCACTTTAAAAAGGATATAGCTAATATCATTTTTTACTCTCTTTTCGATGTGACGATCCAGGCAAGGAGGGCGCAAATTATGCAAATTTTCCAAGTCAATATACCATTCAATGGGTTTCTAAAAGAATCAAGTATCAGTTTGACCAAGATTGCCCCCAGAACGAAAAGAATGGACTGTATAATTTTATAAATAACTTCTTTCATTATTTCACCTCTGTTGCTACATTATTATGGCAAAGAAACGGATTATATCTAGTTACTTTTCCTTATCTTTTTTTCTTGCAATAGAAGTGAATCCAAAGCTTAACCATGCAAAAAATAGCACCAACCAGATAGTGTTAGCAGAGCCCTGTCTAACAAAATAAGTAATTAAACTTAAGATTGCTACAACAAAATATAAATAGTGTTTATTCTTTAAAAAATAATTCATGAGAATCTCCTCCACTTTAAAGTAATTACCAAGCGGCTAAACAACTCTATTAAATCATAAATAGAGTTAGCCGTAACCATACAAAAGTCTTAATTAAAGAAAATTTTTGTTGATAGAAAATCTAAAGCTATTTAAAATTTTTAGGTAATAGCTTCAGATGAACCACAAAGTGTTCATAAGTTAAGTGTTCTGACAAAGGTATAATTTTTAGAGATTTGTAGCAAATTTGTACGAGATTTTTAGTTTTTCCGTGTAAAGCAGGAATTGATTTATATTTTTAGTAAAGGTTGAACCAGAAGCTTTTGTGAGAGAATTGTTTCAAATAATGTACAGGTCATATGCAAAATTTAAAAAGTTTTACTTATGTATCGGGGAGGGGGGTGACAGAGTCAGCTTCCAAATAAGGCTAAAATCGATACATGCTCGCAATGCACATTTAAAACTTAGCATTTTTGACTGTAAAAAGTCGGTGGGTTAGAATCAAAGATAGTAGAAGGTCAAAACGGTTGGTTATAAATAGGATATTAAAATTTATATCAAAGAACACAACAACAAAAGAATCTGACAAAAATGAAAATGGGAGTAATGATGATGAAAAAAACAGGTGTATGGATCATTGGCGGGATCGCGATCTTGATCTTAGCCATAGGTGGTTACTTTATGAGTACCTATAATTCTTTAATGACAGCAGAAAATGACGTGGATGCCAAATGGTCTCAGGTGGAAAATGTGATGCAGCGGCGAGCGGACCTGATTCCGAATCTGGTGGACAGCGTCAAGGGCAGCATGGAGCATGAGACGACGATCATCAATGGCATCACCGAAGCTCGTAAAGTCTACAATAATGCTGGGACACCGGAGGAAAAGATCGCTGCTAATGACCAGATCCAACAAGGCGTAGGCACCATGATCCACGTGATCCAAGAGAGCTATCCACAACTGGCTTCTAATGAAAATGTCAAAACCTTGATGACCCAGTTGGAAGGATCGGAAAATCGTATTGCCGTAGAGCGGAAAAATTATATCGACGAAGTCAACACCTACAACAAACAGCTAGTACGCTTCCCGCGAAATGTTGTAGCCAACATGATGGGATTCGAGAAAAAAGTCAATTTCAAGGCAGATGAAAGTGCCAAGGAAGTGCCTGATGTGGACTTGTCCGGCGAATGATCCAGATTGACTACAGCCAGAACCATTCTGGCAACACCTCATACGAAGAAAGGGGGACAATACGATGGAAAAACAGCGATTCAGCAGCGGGCTGGATGATCGGATCACTAGCTACTATCGTAAATTGAAAAAACGTGGTGGCCTATTGATGACCTTTGCCGGGATCGTGGCGCTGATCTGTGGGACAACGATTATCATGGCGTTTATCCAAAATGACAGCTACCAACAGCAACAGGCGGATTACCAAAGTAAAATCAACAAGCTGCAGCAGGATCGGGAGGATATCCTCTCTGGTAAGACCCAACCCTTCATCGAATCCTTTGATGATACGCTAAATGAGCGGCTGGCGGCGCTGGGGGATTATCCCACCAATGAAAACAACGTCAGCATTCCCATCAACGGCACCGAGGGCACGATCGTGATTGATAAGAACAATATCTTCGTTTCTGACAATGCCGGGATGCTTAGCGATAAAACCAAGCAGCACCTCTACGACCTTAACAAGCAACTTGCGGCTAGTACCGACGGTGCCCAGCTGGAAGTCGTGACAATCAAAGAACTGCCTCGTGGTGAAAATATAGAAGGATACGCCAACAGCGTATTCAACCAGCTGGGGATTGGCAGTAAAAGCGAGAACAACGGGGTCTTGTACTTGATTGACCTGGACGATCAGAAATTCCGATTGGAAGTCGGATATGGATTGGAAGGGGTGATCCCGGATGCTATTGCCGATGATATCATCAATAATGAAGACGTAGTGGACCTTTTCCGAGACGAAAAATACGATGACGCCGTTACCAAAGTCGTCAACCAGGTCTTTGGAATCATGAATACCAAGACGGTTCTGGTTGATGCTCAGATCGAAAAGGTCTCCTCTGTCAAAAGCAATGCCAGCTTGCTTCACTGGGGGGCACTGATCTTTTTAGTAGCTTTGGTCCTCGGCTCATTGAGTTTAGCTGTCGCCCTCACCACTGGTCAAGCAGCGCTAGGGAGTATGTATAAAGATTACCAGCGGCAAAACAAAGACCGATTCCGCCGCCAAACCGATCTTTACTATATTATGAAAAGCGGTCTGATCTTGGCTTTGACCGCCGGTGCTGCCCGGCGTGCCCTCACTCGTGGCAAGCTGCTACAATATCCTCGAGCCAAGAGAATGCCTTTGGGACGGGTCTTGATTGGAGATACCCTCTACTCCGGTAACGGAAACGTCCTGACCACCGCTTATCTGGCTTCTAAATATAATTCCAGCAACTGGTCCAGCAACGACTCCTCCTCCGGCGGCTCATGGGGTTCCTTTGGTGGTGGCTCCTCTGGCGGTGGCGGCGCATCTGGTGGTTGGTAGAAAAAGAAAGAATTGATTTAGCACAACAAAAAAGGGCTCTTTATCAATAGTGTTATTAAATAATTTCACAGATGCTTTGCCAGAAAACGAAATGTTCTTTTTAACCAGTGCTCAAAGAGTGGGGGAATTCTTCAATTAAGTCGAAGTATTCGGTGGGATTTTTTACATCAAAGGTAGCCAACAACTCTTGATAGACCTCGAAGCTTTGTCGCAATTGGGTCATCTATCGAAAGTGGGTAACCATGGTTCTCAGATTCTGTTGAATCTTTCTTTTGAGAGAGAATCTTTTTAGGCGTGAATTTTAAATGAAGTAATCCCTAATACTTATAAGGTGTAAAAAAGCTTTGACAAACTGTTTTTATTTCTATTTCAAAAAATATTGGGCTGAATGAATTCAATTTTCTTGATATGCTAGATTCATGAAAGGAGACATTATGGAGATAGGTAAACAGATAAAAGGGTATCGAAAAATTTATAATCTTTCTCAAGAACAATTGGCAGATAAGATTTTTGTTTCACGTCAAACAGTATCTAATTGGGAAAATGACAAAACATATCCAGACATACAAATCCTTATTTCGTTATCTATTCTATTTAATGTTTCTCTAGATGAATTAATTCGAGAAGATTTGGAGGAAATGAAGATGAAAATTAGTAATAAAAAAGCTAGTAAACGAGCTGATATTTATTCGTTAATAATGATTAGTTCGACAATATTAGCCAGTCTATCCATTGGTTTAGTAGTAGTGTTACCAGAATCAAAGTTGATATTAATGGTTCCAGGTATTTTATTTTTACCTGCAATATGGAGTTCTTTTGTTTTAGAAAAATTCAAAAGGAATAATGACTTGAAAACTTACAAGGAGATTTTAGCATTTTCACAAAATAAAGATGTAGACGTATTAAGAGAAAAAAGAAATCCTAGAAAAATAGGAGTAGAAACGTTTATTATTGTTTTAGTGTATGCTTGTTTTACACTCTTTATTTGTTTAATAGGTATTTTTGTTGCGAGCCTTTTCAAATAATAAAAGTCCTTAAACACGAGCAAAAGAGAACGACACGATTATTCGTTCTCTTTTTTCAGTTTTTGTTTATTGACAGCATAGCAAACAGACCTATAGTGAAGAGCTTAAAGCTTCCTTTCACTTTTCACTATAATTCAAAAAAGAAAAATAGAGGGTAAGATCATCCATCAATGACTGTATCCTCTAATCTTAGTATATTTTTATGAACAATTCTGAAAAGGAGATAAGTTATTATTTTTTTAGTGTTTTTTGAGCACCGTTCAAAATCCGTTGTTTTTTCCACGGTATTTTTTATATCTAGATTTAGCTATCACGTTGTTTTTTTATGTACCTAAAATTATCATACAGTACTTTTAAAATTCCTAGATGGTCTCAAAGCCCTATTTTTTACGACTGATTACGTTTTGAGAATTCTAGCACCGCTCGAGAAAAATCTTCGGCTTTTAAACCGGTATACGAGACAAATTGCCTTTTTAGAGACAAGTAAACTTGACAAAATATCAAGATTACTTTACAGTGTGTTTATATAAAGTTAAAGGAGTGTTTCCATATGAAAAAAAGTCAAATTTTGGCAGCGGCACAAAAAGCGCAAGATGATGAAGGTAGGCGAACTTTCATAAAAAACTCGCAATCATTAGTGTTTGCAATGTACTCATTGGGAATAATATTTCTTTTAGTCATAAAATTGGCAAGACAACAATCAATTAATGAACTATTATTATTGATTTTATTGGGCGGATTAGGGATTGAAATCGAAGGGTTTTTAAAGAAGCACTCTCTAATAAACGCTCTGTTTGCCGCACTATTATTCATAGCAACTGGGTATATAGCGTGGCTAATTGTTAAAGGAAAGTAGGTTATTTTGCACATGAAAAGTTTGATTTTGAAAAATAAATTAAAAGTTGCACGTGCTGAAAATGAATTGAATCAAACACAACTTGCGAAACAAGTTGGGGTTTCTAGACAAACCATTAGCAATATAGAAACGGGCGAATTTGTTCCTTCAGCGAAACTTGCTTTGCTGTTGTGTATAGCACTAGATAAAAAATTTGAAGATGTATTTTATTTTGATTAAATTGAAAGAACCTGTTTGGTTTTTCTTGAGTTTTTTAATCTTTAGTCTTTGGGAAAATAGTCTGAAGGATCGTTAGCAGTAACAAGAATATTAAGTGATAAAACGAGTTAGATAATAATCTAGCTCGTTTTTTCTCTATAAAAGGTTTGAGAAAAGTAGGTTTAGAAGTCGATGAAAACGGCAATTTATTCCCGTCAGCGCGTTATTATCCTTACTCATAGGAAGACCCAAAAGCTGTTGAGAACCTTTTAGACTAAGGTGAAGAGGGGGCAAGAATTTTTCTTTAGAAAGCCGGAGTTGAGAGGTTTTAGCCTAGGTCTGTCTTTGTTGGGAAGGTTTTGTCCAGAAAAGAAGTGTAGTGCTATTTCTTTTGCGTGATATACTATTTGTGAAACTGGGGGATTTGTGATGATTTGTCGATATTGCAATAAAAAGGTTTTGAAACTAGCAACGGGCCAGTATCACTGTGCCAATTGTGAGCTGAATTTTTGTGAGGACCAACTGATTGAATCCAGGTCGGGGGTGTATCGAGAACCGACTGTCGAAACAGACCCATTCTTTTTCCAGTAAACGACGACAAAAGGATTATTACAAATGACTTATGTCGAACTGCTGTCTCGGCTGAAGCTGGCGTGGGGTGTCTATCGTGAGTTGAGGAAGAAAGTTTATGGCCACAATAGCCAAGCAGATGAACTGGATCGCGAGAACCTGAAGGCGGTCACTTCAACGAAGCTTGTCATTGAAAATATTATGATTGAAAAACATGGCTATTATCCCGCCGGCGTGTTTGAGCTCGTTATTGATAAAGAAGTTTTGAAAAATAGAAAACAAATGTGAGAGGTGGAAAAAAAGCATGGTTAAATTTGAGGATCAGCCGAAGCGGGGATATTCAGGTATCCGAACTTTAGAAACGATTGCGAGTGTATTTGAGGATATTCAGGCAAGTAGTGATCTGCGCCAGGGCGAGAAGAATTTGCGATACTTGCAGCTGATGAATGAGTTGGGGGAGGACCACGGAGCCATGATTCTGAATCCGACTGAAGCGGATCTGAAATTGCCTGAGGTCGTATTGTATCGAAAAGTTTCTCAGGCTCGGGTATTTTAGGTGGGACTTGAGGGGCGGAGTAGATGTTGAAATGGTATAGTGAAGCAGAATTATTAGAAAAGCTTCAACAAAACGAAATAGAAGAAGATTCGCCGATTCAGAGTGTGGAAGATCTACTTGTCCACCTGGAACAGGTCAGTCCGATGATGTGGGTGACGGCGTACGTACCAGAATGTCAAACAGTGCATGGGATTCATCGAGAAACGTTGATTTCTACAGGTCAAAGCCATAGGCGCACGTCCACGCCAGTTGCCTTGTTGGAAGCGACTGGCTATCAAACAATCAATCATGTCTTTGTTTCAGAGTTAGCGGCACTTTTACAGATGGAGGTAGCCTCTAAAAACCGAGAAACGGTTGAATTACAGCTGTTCGAGAGAAAACGGGGAAAGTTCATGTTGCGTCGCTGGCAGATGGTTGAGGATCAGCCCATACTAATTGCCCAACGTGGTTGATTACTTATTTAAAGAGGAGTGTTGGGTGAGCTGAGGTGATTTTTATTGAATGAAGAGCAACAAAAACGACAATTACGAAAGAAAATGTTAGCTATTATGGGGAATGATGATACCTGGAAAAATTGTGAAGAGAAAGTTGAGCAGGTCCATCAATGTATCGCGATGATGGAATATATCACCAGCCGACCAAGCAATGGGAAGGAACGTCAGGTTAGGGCACTCTACCCGGATGGTTTGGTTGGAAAAGTAAGAAGTATCACGGAAGCTGCCATACAATTTGACTGTTCAATAACTACAATCGAACGTAGTTTGAAGACTGGGAAGCCGGTAAAAAGAGGATTAGCAAAAGGTATGGTTTTCCAAGTAATCTAACACGCAGCAGCTTTCCGTTCTAAAAGGACGGATGGTGATCCAATGGAGGCGAGAGAAGAGAAGCGACGAATCCGCAAAAAGATGCTCGCTATCATGGGTGAAAGTCCTTCTTGGTTGGAGCAAGAAGAAAAAGTCTATCAGGTGCAGGTCTGTGTGGCTGAACTAGAAGCAATCTGTGGGGAATTTTCAGCGCGGGATTGCTCTCGTTCCATTCTGATTTTTTATCCAGAAGGCGCTATTCGACGAGTAGAAAGCGTCCAAGAAGCTGCGGATCTTTTAGGTTGTTCCAAAACTACAGTTGCTCGTTCCCTTGAAACTGGCAGTCCGGTACTGAAGGGTTCTGCCAAAGGTCTGATTTTTTGTGAGTTGTAGACAGATAAGTCTTTGCTGCTTATTAAGGAAGGTTTTTGACAATAAAAGTAATCGCTTTTGTTAACATTGAATTACGGTTTGTTTATCATCAGTTTGATCAAGTTACAGAAATATATTGATCTGACACTATAGATACCGTGCAAAATGATCACTACAGGTAGGGCTTCTTCCAAAGTTTCACTGAGAACAGAAATTATTGGTCAATTAGATTTGTACTATTTCTCATGCTGTCATTTTATATCTCAAAAGGGGGCCATGGCTAATTACAGATTTAGCTTGAATCCGCTTCAAATGTGGACCTAATGGATTTATATTTGAAGGAAATGGATTGGAAAACGATTCGATAACCGGATTGTTTTCCTTTGAATCGACTTTTAGTGAGTGGACTCTTCGGTGCTAAATCCACTGTAAAATGAGTTATCGACAAACTTTACAATTGAACTGGAACTTTTACTTTTTAGGAGGAATTACAATGATTAAAAAAGACAATGTAGTAAAGAAAGACAATTTGAAATTTATTAATAATTTCGAAAGGAAGTTTGTCGCAATAAGCAGCCAATCTCCCTTACCCAATCGCATTGCTAGTTTAGAGACTCTTGCTAAATCATATGCAAGAACATATTGGGAAGAGGATAGTTACGAAAGTTTAAAAACTGTATTACAAAAACTGGATGCTACAGTCCCACAAAACTCAAATTATCTTATAGGATTGGGGTCTCTTGAAATGTCAAAAGAAAATAACGAAGTCGGTTTAGAGTATTACAAACAGGCGTTCAAAAACAATCAAAATGTTGAAGCAGAAATTTATAGAGGATTATATGCAAAATACCTAAACGAGGATTTAGTTTATGATGAAGCAAAAGGAAATATTATTGATTATGGATCTGATATAGATAAAGCTACATTCAGTAGCCTTGATAAAAAAATGTCAGAAATTAAAGATATTAAAATTAACATTGATATTCCAAAGGATCTGCCAAAAAAGAATCACATTTTCATTTTATTGGGGTATGAATTAAATGAAGACGGAACAATTCAAAATGCACTACTTCAAAGATTGAAGATTGCAAAAAGGGCATTAGATAAATATCCTGAATCAAAAATAATTGTAACTGGTGGGCGGGGGAAAAACGGAAATACTGAAAGTAAACTAATGGCTAAATGGTTAGAGGATAGAGGTATAGGGGGGAACAGAATAATTCAAGAAAATATGGCTACGGATACCGTAGAAAACCTTTTATATTCTATGAAGCTTATAGAGATTGAAGGTAATATAAAAAATATAACTATCATCTCAAGCGTGACGCATATTCAGCGTTCTGTATCTATTTTAAAATTGGTTGATGAAATTTTCTCAAAAAGAACAAATCGTGAGTTAATGTGCATTACCAACATTTCTTGGCTCGATATAGCCGGAAACCAACCGGATAAAGTGCTAGATAAATCTAGTATGTATGCAACTACCAAGGATTTACTAAGAACTGCAAATTGTTGGACATTTCCTGGAATAAGTAGGTAGATTTTTGAGAAATTTGTATCAATATTTCTGATAGAAAGTCTGAACAGATGGATTAGAACAAGTTACCGTTCTAACCACACTGCTAGGGGCTTAGAAAGCTGATCCCTAGCTTTTCTCTTACGTTGTGGTACTATCCTTGGCAACAGATGGTAACATTCGTGACCGATATCACCATTCCTATTCTAGAAAGAAGTGACTAAATTTGATTACGTCACACCTTCCTTTTTCTAAAAATTAACATGTTCCACCTCAAACACTCTTTGGATTTGAGTCAATACTTCAGATACGATTTGTGAGAATTTTTTCGAGATTCCGACGAGGAGTATCTCATCTGATTGTACAGATGAGATACTCCTCGTCGAATCGTCACAAAAAAATGTTGTCGGTTGTCAAAGATCTACACCTGCAATGTAAAGAGGACGTACTCGACATACTCCCTCAAGTAGACCGTTCAAAGCGGTAGTGAAGTTTAGTAAAAAATGTAACCAGTAAACCTGTTAGAGTTTATAAATGGGGATTACACAATAGCCGAATACTTCTTAAGTTTTCCCCAAAATGCTATTGAACTAACTATTAAAGTGATACAATCCGATTATTGATGGGGTGGCAGAACAATGGTTAGAAGATGGTGGACGCAGTTTAAAAGGGACATGAAGGAATGGATAAACACTGGTGCACTTGCGAAAACTGAACTAACAGGTGAAGATTTCAACAATAATAAAAGATAAGTCTGGCTATTCTCCAATTTTCTGTCACTTTAAAAGAATCTATTTTAATGGATTTGATAGATATGTCCGATTGCGTAGATGGCAGATGGTTGTTTGCAACAGGTGTATTGCCTAATCTATTTACAGTATAAGGCTGGTGCCTATTGAACAAGAAAATAAAAGGGACGGCTATGAAAAAAATTGGAGTTGCTATCGGTATCATCGTAGTTTTAATTCTAGGATATTATGGGTATTCAATCTATCAAAAAGATCAGGCAGATGAGAAGATCAACCAATACCTAGTTGAAAGGGGACTACCTGAGGAGCAAATCGAAACAATCGGAAAAATCCGATATGATGAGAAGCCTGGACTATATAAGCAGTATTCCAAAAGAATTACAACCAAAAAGGACTTTCAAAAATGGCGACAAGAAGTTATAAATTCAGGCACATTTCTGTCAGGAGAAAAGCTGAAAAATCAGGAGAGTCTAACCATTATTAATTGTGAGTTAGAGTATTACTGTGTACTAGACTTGAAAAACAATCGAGTAACGATTCAGTACGTAATTTCGGGTGATGGGACGACTGACCCGCAGAAAATAGACTCACAGTTTGCATATCCGCTTCTAGATGAATGAAGAGCTATGAGGAGTTCAATTACTTCAAATAGAGCCAATTAAACAGCTGAGGTTGCCTTTAAAAAAGGGGCCTCTTTTTTTCTTTGAAATATCTTTTTGAAGGTTTGTAAGCTTAATTAATGATTGTACTTAAAGAACATATGCAAAACTTAAGGGTTCTGACAAGGGTGTAATTTTTAGAGATTTGTAGCAAATCCGTACGAGATTTTTACTTTTTCGTGTAAAGCAGGAATTGATTTCTATTTTGGTAAGGGGCGAATCAGAATCTTTACTTGCAGCAAAGATTGATCTATGAAAACTAAAAAATGTGTGGCACACAAAATGTACCACACCGTCGACTAACTTTTATTAAATTTGGTCTTAACCAACACAATTTGTTGAAGAGCTCCTTTTTTAAGGATACCTCTTTTGAAAGTTTAATAAACTAACAATCCTAAGAGCGTCTACATAAATTAGAATAGTTAAAACAGTTCGCCTATAAAGTTTTTTCTATTATCATATTTTAAGATAGGATGAAGCTGTATTATTAGTTTATAAGTTGTGCAACAGAACCAGTCACAGCAACTTACTCCCATGGCTGCTCTCCAGTCACTACTTTTGCACTCATTTCTAAACTTCCTTCTGGAAAATCTGGGTACGCTTTTTTCATTTTTTCAATAATTTCTTCACTATTCTTACTTTCTTTTTCTACTTCAATAAATTTTTCAATGTAGTCATTTGTGAATTCAATATTCTTTTCAGAAAAGTCATTACCTTCACTAAAATGTCCTGGAATAACCGTTTTTGGTTCTAATTTAGCCAATTCATTTAAATCTTTAATCCATTGTTCTTGACTCTCAATGGTCTTTGTATCAGCCATAAATAAGTGTCCATCAGTTGAAACAAGAATTCCACCTAAAAGTAGTTGGTCTTCTTTACTGTATAACGTTTGTTTTGACAAATCTTTACCAAAAATAGTAAACGTCGTTTCTCCTAATTGAATCTTATCACTTATTTCTTCAGGAATAATGATTTTATCTGGTGCATCATTTTTCAAGGTATCTGCCCAAACAGATAGTTTGTTTTCATAAGTATTTTTAATTCGCTCAATTGTGTTAGCTGTGGCAAAAATTTTAGCCTCTGGGAAAGCCTCCTTGACTTGTTGCGCACCAAAATAATAATCAGGGTCACTATACGAAATGTAAATTTTTTCTATCTCGATTTTCTTCTCTTTTGCAACTTGGACTATTTTATCAGCATCAGTTTTTGAAAACTGTGTGTCAACAAGCAACCCTTTTCCATCTTTTTCAACAAGTGTAGCTGTCGCTCCGAAAACAGGATCTGGATTCATAGTGTAGTATGTGACGTTTTGACCCTTTACCTCTTTATAGATCATTTTGCTCTCCTTCTTCATACTGGATGTTGTTATTTGTGATTCTGACTGAGAACTCTTTGTCGGGTTGCTGTTTGAACAACCTACCAAAAGAATGGAAACGGATGTTAACGCTAAGCCAATAAGTGACAGCTTTTTCAATGTATCCCTTCTTTCTGGTGTTACAACCTGTAAATTTGATAGTTACAGGATCATGGTATATAATAAGCTTTCCAAAGTCAAGAGAAAAGGACGTCGTTTTAATGAAATACTCTGTACGTTTAAGTGATGCCATTCATATTCTATCCTATATCGAAATTTTCCAAGGAACAGATTTATCTAGCGAGACGATTGCTAAAAGTGTAAATACAAATCCTGTAACAGTCCGAAAAATCATGGGGGAACTTAAAAAAGCACAATTAATTGAAACCCAAAATGGCAAAGCAGAACCAAAATTGACTAAAAGTGTATCAGACATTTCTCTTTTTGAGATTTACAAGAGCGTTGATAAAGATGGAGCCCTTTTCCATACAGATAAAAATACAGAACCCAACTGTCCAATTGGAAGTAATATTCAAACGGTTCTTGAAGATACGTACGATGATTTGCAGCAAATTGTAGAACAAAAAATGAAAGACATTTTTTTGTCTGACATTATAGATAACTTAACTAGTCGCATCAAGCCTTCTAAAAAATGATTGCCGGGATTGTGTTGCAAAATTTTAGAAATGAATCTCCGAACCCATCTTTTGTTGATGACATATGCTGATTTTAATAAGTTCTGAATTTCTTCCATAGCGAAAAGTCGAAGAGGCTAATTTCTCTTCGACTTTCTTTGTATAAAGCTGAGACCATTTCAAACATGCCACTTTTTTTAGAATTTCACTGTTTAGGCGCTTCAATAAAGGAGACATCAATCATGGTTCCCTCGTGGCTTATAAGTCCTTGTAATTCGAGTTCTTTCTCAAAGATAATAATTAGTTGTTGATAGCCATTTGTCTTTGAGAGTGTATCTTTAAACAGCCAGATGGTTTTGGCATCGGGAATGGCCGGCCGTCTGACAGGTTGTAGTATCGCTGTAAAATCAAGATTTTAAACATTAACACGTAGTCATATGGTAGCCGACCGCCAGGTCCTTTGGCAGATTTCGCCAATAAGTAATTCAGAATGTGATAGAAAAGTTCCCAATCAACAAAACCAACTAGTTTTTCCAAGGAATCTCCTATCTGACTCAACTTTTCAAACACTTTGTTTTCTCCAAATAAATTTAGTCCAGACATAAAAAATCCCCCCAGTAGTTGATAATCATATTATCGCCATGGAAGAGGATTTTTTTTATTTTATTCGTAATTTCTAGAGATGCCCCATAGTTTTATTATGGTATTGGAAATTCTCTTAGTTCTTTTCTCATCACAATATGTGGAATCGGATTCATTGTAGTAGGTATTTCATCATTCACAGGTGAATAACCTAATTTTTCGTGAAATCTTTGAGCATAAGTACGGGTCTCCATCGTGACTTCAGAATAGTCTTTCTGTTTAGCCGTACGTTCGAGCTGCATCATCAAACCCTTGCCAATGCCTTTACCTTAGAACCTTGGATCAACTACTAAATATTCAACTTTGGCAGTGCTGGTAAGAGCCAACACGCCCAGTCCCGCTAATTGGTCAACTTCAAAAGATCTGAGTACATATTGCTTTTCTTCATGGGAGAAATCTTCATCTCCAATGTTTAATCCAATTGGGTGTCGCATGACCTCATCTCTCAACCTCAATGTTTCTTGATACTCGTAGCTGCCATAAACAATTTATCTAATTTCCATATTTTTTGAATCCTCCGTACGTAATTATTTCATAAATAGCCGAAAGTATATCATAAAGAATGTAGCAACTCCAAAAATATAGATAATAATCTAGAACTATAAGGGAGACTGGTCGAAATTTAGAGATGCATTGAAAAAAGTATCAATAAGTAGAATTTCAAAATACAAATTGATAATTGTAGAGATAGTGAAAGAATATTGTACAAAATTAATTAATTGATCGAACCAAGTAAATATTTAACTGGAAAAGTGTGAAATGAGCGGATATGTATGGTGTTAGACGAGTGCCCTGAGCAACTAATAGCTAACTGATTAATCCTGCAGTTAGCTGATATCTCAAGGTACATAATTAGTTCAAAAATCAGTTGCTATGGATTTCGAAAAAGTATACTCATAGTAAGAAATTTGAGCCAATTAAATTTTTTCTTTTTCTTCAAAAATATCCTCCTTTTCTGTTAGCAATAGTGTATAGATTTAAAAACAATAGGAACATCGATAGATATTACATTTTTAGATAAAACGAACAATACTGAAAGGTTCTATTCTAGAGTCTGCAAAAAGGGTTGTGTTGTAAAGTTTTCTTAAATCCCGTTTTACGTTATAATTTTGACTAGTCTGGCGCTGGCCTATTTAGCATATACTCGTTTACTTCCCGCTTACTTAGAAACATCTTTGTCATACAAAATAAGGTCGTTCAAAGAAACAGAAAAGGTATGAGTAGGCACTGAGACAAGTAGGTTTGCTACTTTGCCTATATGTTTATTTAGAGCATACCTTTTTGGTACTTTTAGAAATCTCCGAAGAATCAGATTTTAACGTGTAGCGTTAGGGTGTATAAAATAAATCTACTGGCGAAATGATTGTGTTACATAATGTTGTTAATCGTATACAAACGACTACTTTTGTGTTATTATTTTAGAGATAGGGAGGGATTATCATGGCAACTATCAGAATTGATGATGACTTAAAACGCGATGCAGATAAAATGTTTGATGAAGTTGGAATGAATACATCTGTCGCAGTAAGAATATTTTTGACGAAGTTTGTAAAAACTGGAAAATTTCCATTTGACATTGAGACGCCATCTTTTCAACCAACAGTTGAGACTTTAAAAGCCTTTAAAGAAACTGAGCGTTTTATTGAAAAAAACGACTTAACTAATCAGGAGGATTTAAATAGTTATTTCGAAAGAATGAAAAAAGAAGCTGTTGGGGAAGCGCATGCTGAATTATAAAACGACGACACGATTTGATAAAGATGTTAAAAAGTTGATTAAGCAAGGGAAACCAATAAAGAAACTGCAAATCGCTATGGAATTACTAATGAATGAAGAAGAGCTGGGGATAGAGTACCAACTACATCCATTGGAACCTAAGAATCAAATTCCTAAACGTTGGGATATACACATAGGTGGAAGAAATAGCGATTGGATTGTAGTGTTTTATTATTACGATCGAACAATCATTTTTGAAAGAACAGGTAGTCACTCTGATATATTTAGATAAGTCCAAATACGTCAATTTATGAAGCTTTCAAATGAGGTGCTCTTTAATGGAGGCCTCTTTTCTTTTATCTTCTTTGGCAGCTTGAGTCGTAAAGAAGGTTGCTTCGGATTATATGCAAAACTTAACAGCTTTACATATGTGAACTGAGTGTGATAAAATCAATCTTAGCGCGTGTGCGTATTATATGTGCAAAAGGAGGGCCATTTTTGAAGGTTGGATATGCCAGAGTTTCAACAAATGATCAAGAATTAGCAGGCCAAGTGGAACTATTAAAAAATGCAGGGGCTGAAAAAATTTACAGCGAAAAATTTACGGGTACAAAACGAGATCGTCCAAAATTAGAGGAATTACTTCAGACGCTTTCTCCAGGTGATGAATTGATTGTCACTAAGTTGGATCGACTGTCTCGTTCGGTTCAGCAGGGAACCACCTTGATTTCGGAACTACAAGAAAAAAATATCGTGGTAAATATTCTTAATATGGGGCGAATTGATCAATCGCCTAATGGCAGCTTAATGTTGAACATGTTTTTGGCTTTTGCCCAATTTGAACGGGATATGATTGTTCAGCGAACCCAAGAAGGAAAAGAGTATCAACGGCTGCATAATCCAAATTACCGAGATGGGCGACGAATGAAAAAAACGCCACGACAAATTAAGGAGATCCTAGATTACCTAGAAACACATACTTATAAAGAAACGGCAAGATTATTTGAAATTGATAAATCCACAATCGTTCGATATAAGCAGCGATACGGCGAGTTGGCATCGAATAGGTGATGAGAAGACAGAACCAAAAAAGACCCACGCATCTTGCGTGGGCGTTGGTTGGGAGTTGGTACGAAAAGAAAAGTTATAACAGTAGTATAACTTTGTACCTTAATTCGGTCAATCACCGCGGATTTAATTCTCGTGACAAAGAGGTGAATGAAAAATGATAGATCATATTGAACTATACGTAAATAACTTAGTGGAAACGAGAAAATTCTATTCTACTTTGCTTTCCCTTATGAATTACCAGCTTTATCAGGACTGGGAGCATGGATTCAGTTACAGGTATAAAACATTTTACATTGTCTTTGTCCAGGCTGAAGAGAGCTATCGAGAAAAAGGATTTCATAGAAAAAACATAGGATTAAATCACCTGGCATTTTCGGTTGATAGCATAGAACAGGTAGATCAGATTCGAGTAAGAATGAAGGATTTTGGTGCCAAAGAATTGTACGTTGATAAGTTTCCTTTCGCCGTTGGAAAAGATCGCTATACTTTCTTTTTTGAAGATCCGGATCGTTTAAAATTAGAAGTTGTTGCGCAAGCTTGTTAATTGATTAAACTTACTGATAGTGAAGAGATAAAGGGGAGAATGTATGCAGCAATTAATTGCAGGATATCATCTATATAATAGTAGAAAAAAAATAAATACAAAGAAAAGGTACAACTGGTTAGTTCCAGATAAAATCTCATCAAAGGCCAAATTAGGCGATTGTTTCCAAATTCAAGTAGAAAATACAGGTCAACTATCAACTATCGTGACCGTTTCTGTTTCTGCGTGTCCGGTTGCAGGAATGGACTATAAAGAAGTGATCAACCGTGTTTCGCGCCCTGATTGGCTAACTGATGAAATGCTGAAGGCAGCAATTGACAGACAAGAGACAGAGACTGGGATCCAAGAGACGCAACAATCCGACGTCCTTCTCAATGAAGAAATCGCTCAACAAGCACAGTATGATCTCAGTGAAATCACGACCAGTATTACAAGTGAAAATTTAGAACAACGACTCCAGGAACTTTCCCGTTTGACTTGGTGGATTGAAAAATGTCGGTCATTGGCCGCGTCAGATCCGAAGCGCGAAATGCCAGTTCTTCCTGAAGGGAGACAGGCAGTCCCCCAGGCGAAAAAGGCGTCGGAGCCTTTGGCACCAACCGTTCTTCCACAAATTCTTGCAGAAAAAATAGCTGGAGAGCAATCAGCGCCACCTCAACAATCACAATCCCTTCCGAAAAAAGCAAAAGACGATCCGCAACAAGAACTATACCTAGCGACTGAGGTCCTGACAGGGTATCTGTTGACGCGCGAAAAGTCCAACTATACGTTAACGACTGTTCCAGAGAATGTTGCTCGAGCAGTTGGCCTGACTCATGGTGATTTAGTATGTGTGGAAGAAAAAGAGTCGCTACCGAAAGAGAGTCATTCATTTCGCTATTTATTAACTATAGTAGATCATAAGAGCCTGCCGGCAACAATGGAGAGGTTTACACAAGGAGTCGTGGAAATTCGTGATAAACATTATTGCATAGAGAAAAATGTTAATGGCGAGGCACTCGATGAACCCTATATAGTCCCAGAGAAGGCTGTTTCCGTTTATGACCTAATGGAGGGCGATATTGTTGATCTTCGATGGGAGCCGGGAAAATCCTTTCAAAAGCGTTTGTTTTGGAAGCACAAGATTGCTCCCCCAATACCTATTCGTGTGAAAGAGCCTGAAGAAACCATTCCCCAAAAAGCTGAAGCTAGTGAGAGTTACGATCATACGTCGAAAATTACTGAAGGGATTCCGGGTATCTCTGGTCTGACAGTTGGATGTATCGGCATGAGTGCGAAAACATCCGAATTCCGAAAAATGGTTGAGAACTCAGGCGCCAAGTTGATTTTAATTGATAAGAAGTCAGCTCGGCCCAAAGAGATTGCGGTATTCGTTAAAAAAGCGGATCTTATTGTCATTGCGATTCAAGGCGTTAGCCACAATCAAAGTGGACTTGCAGTCAAGATGGCGAAAAAGCAAAATAAGCCTCACGAAAAGTTTAACGGCTTCTCCCCGCTTGGATTCCAGCAAGCAGTCATAAGTGCCCTTGAAAAGAAAAAATACATCGATTCTCACCGCTGAATTGCGCTAGTCCCAAAGGAGGAATCCATATGAAAGAAGATCTCTATTGGTTCGACTGGTCAGAAATCGTGACCGACTACTTAAACGATATTTTCGCAGATCCGGAAATTACCGAGATTTTGTTGGAATATGAAGACGTGGCAACCAATGTGCAAGTTGGTGAAGAATCAATTAGTCAGCGTGCCTTTCTAGGAACGTTGAAGAAAATTAACTATGTTTCCGGTTATACCTTTGAATTTCGATTTGGGAAAAAACTGGACTTTGGGTAAGGCGAGTGCAGTCAGTAAATGAAAGCAAGTGGTTTTTAGGACACTTTCCAAATTTAGAATATCTGAACTGCTCTATTCACAGAAATGTAATCGGTTTCGAAAAAGTCTTTTTATACTGTAGCGAGTTAGTTCAATTTTTTTTGGGGGGAAAATAAGTAATTTACTAAAGGTGTATTTCATGTATACTTTTAGTTAGTATATCTTACGTTTTTTTTGAGGTAGGTATATGAGGAGTTAAAAATGAGAAAGAGAGATGGGAAATATGAAAAATTGTCCAAAATGTGGTCAAGAATTGGCACCAAACGCGTTATTTTGTCCAAACTGTGGTCAAAAACTGACTGATGAATCAGCAGAGGCTATGGAAAAGAAGACAGTCCAGCTTGAAAATGAAGGAGTAGGGAAACGACAGGATGATCGGTTTCAAAATAATCAACTATCAGTAAAGACACCTAATCCGATAGTGGAAAAGTTCATTATATTTATTAAAAAATATCGTATTCCACTAGTTATTGCTGCGGTAGCTTTGATTGCTATTATTGGTTTCTTTAACTATGTGAATAGTCGGCCAGTAGATATTTCTGGCAATGTAAAAGTAACATTTGATGGTTACGATTCTCAGGGGGTAGCTAATTACAATTCCGACAAAATTTATTCAGAAATTTCAGAAAAGGCTTACGAGAAGGCGGGGTTTAAGGAGAAAGATGCCGAAGGTATTCTTAATGGTGACGGTACTATTATTGATAAACTTCAGAAGGTAAGCGGATATGCCTCAAGGCTTGGTAAAGCAGCTAGTCTTATTCAGAACGTACAAATCAAAATGAATAAAACTGAGAGTCTAAAAAATGGCGATAAGGTTGTCTTAACGATCAAAGATAATAATGAAGACAAAGATAAATTTATTAAAGACAGTAAAAAGGAGTTTACTGTCAAAGGTCTCAAAGGAATTGAAAGCTTCACTGCTGAAGACTTACTGAAGGATGTTAAGTACAGCTTTTCAGGGTACGATGGCTTCGGAAAATTGACTGTCACCGATAATCCATACTCAAATGAAACAGAAAGTATTTTTACTAATCAGTATAATGATTCCAATTATTCAAACGGTGATAAAGTAACGTTAGAAATAGAACCGAATCTCATTGCATCTGAGAGTCATGAAGGGCGTGTATTCGAAGGAGATACTTTCATTGAAACCGAAGTCAAAAATCTGAAGAGTATCAATGATATTGAAAAAAAGGAAGATATTCTTAAGCAGATTGATACCTATGCTAAAGCTCAAAATAAAAGCAATGACTATCGAACATATCAAGTAGAACGAGTAGAAAGTTATTTGAGAGTCACTGATGAGTATAACTATTGGGGCAATAGCAACGATGCTGAAATTAATTGTGAGATTCAGTCCATCTACAAAATCACTGATACGGAAACCACTGGAGATAAAAAAGAAGCTGAAGTCTACTATGAAATTTACGGATATAGTATTGTTCCTGTAAAAGGTAACGCTTTTCAGGCTAAGGATCTTTCAGGGGGGAGCTCTTATAGTTGGGGACAGGAAAAATCTGTGGAAGACTGTGTAAATACATTGAAGGCAGACCACCCTGATTTTGAGAAGATATAAGGTATCAGTTAGACATTAATATGATTCAAAATAATTGATAAAGATTCCAGAGTATTTAATGGAAAGGCATAGGAAATACGTCAAAATAATCTGGGTGAGAACAACGATATTAAATTGTGGTTGAGACATGGTTTCGAAACTTTTTAAAATCCCTAAATTGTTCGAATTTTTGAGAAGAGCGGGGGAATGTAGAAAGAAGTATGGCATATCGAATCGCTTCTCATACCAGAAAATTAGATTAGGAGAAAAAGAGATGGTCAAATGTCCAAATTGTGGTGCAGAAATGCCGAAAAAAGCCAAATTTTGTGCGAAATGCGGTCATAAACTGGTCGATCAATTTTCAAAAGTTGACAAGGAATCACATGAATCCGAGAGTAGTGACATTAATGATACCTCAAATGAGACATCGGAGATGTCTCCTCATATTAAGATAGAAAATATCGGTGTAGAATCGAAAGCAGATGAGACCCCCACTTTGCGATCAAAGAAGAAAAATAATAAAAATCTTGTCATTGTAATTATTTGTATCCTTGGATTAATTGGAGCTGGTTTTGGAATCTGGTATGTATTGGCTAAAGAAAATCTAGTTCCATTTTGGAATTCCATTGGCAGTGGGAAAGATAAGACTGCTAAGGTTGTGGAGAATAAAGAAAAAGCTGCTAAAAGTTTTGTTTTTCCATATCGTAATGGAAACTACATGGGGTTGATGAATGATAGGCTAGAAATTGTTGACGATAAGGTCGGTACAACTGTCTTCCCATTTAATGAACAAGGTGTAGCAGCCTTTAGTGAATCTGAATATGATAACTATAAGGTCGGATTGATAGATAAAACAGGTACGGCTGTTGTACGTCCCATCTATGATGGGATTGGTGATTTCTATTCTCAAGCGGGGTCGCAACCTTATCTTCAGTCCAAAAATGGTGTAATGAATTTTTATCAAAATAGTGAGGATGGGGGGCGAATGGGCCTTATCGATTCTTCAGGAAAAATTGTAGTACCTTTAAAGGAAAGGTACTATGCCTCTTTTAATGGGAGAACGCTCACAACTTTTACAGAATACGAAAAGACGGGAATTATCAATGAGAAAGGCAAAACTTTGTTAGAAGCTGTCTATGATCAGGCGACCGTACTTTCTGATAAGTATATTGCTGTAAAGGAAGACAATGAGGATCAACTTATGGATATTATTAATTTGAAGGGAGAAGTGGTCAAAGAAGATTTTGCTACCTACGTATATCCCAATTATAGCCAAAAAGAAAATCCATATATCATTTACCAGGCTGGAAATGGTAAGTATGGTTTACTGGACGGAAATTTGAAAACAGTGGTTGAAGCGATTTCCATTCAAGTTCCAACTATCGCTCAGGATTCTATGTATATGGTAGTCTCGAAGGATGACGGGGAGTCTTCTTTACTTGATGGTAAAGGAAACGAATTGTTTACAGTGGAATATTCCTATTTAACACTTCCTAATGAAAAAGGTATAGTTGCTGCTATGGATGAAGAAGGACAAAAGAGCGCCTTACTAGATTTAAAGGGAGATATAGTAAAAGATTTGGGTCAAGGTAGTGTTTTTAGTATTAGTGGAACTAACTTGTTTACCTATGCTGATAAAGACTTTTCTACTGGTCAGATATTGGACTGGCATGGAGAACAAATCTTAGAAGAGTTCCAATATTTTGTACAGCAACGTGAAATGAGTCCATATCTGGCTATCTATAACGGAGACCAGGGAGAGACTATTACCTACACTTTAGTGAATAAAGACGGCGTTATCCTCTCAAAAAATGTATTACAGTACAATCCTTTTGACAATGGTAAAATTTTTATTCAAGAACCAGAAGGAAAGGTGCAGATTTGGGATTCAGTGAAGGGCAATGTCTTGGTTGAAAAGCAAATTGAAGTCGAAAAACCAACAATAGAATCAAGCTACTGATAAAACAATGATTGACATCAATAGATAAATATAATTTTAAGAGAACGGATGGCTAAAGGTTAGCCTTAGGAAAGGGAGTAAAAAAATGAAATTTTGTGTGAACTGTGGGAAGGAAATTGAAGAAAATGCGAAGTTCTGCACATTTTGTGGAACGATTCAGCCGGAGATTAATGAAGGAGTACAAAAAAACTCCCATCAAGTTGATCCGATTTTAGCACAGCACAGTGTACAGCAATCTACTGAAAGCCAAACACGGTCAGCTGGTGCTAAATTGGATGAACTTGCAAGTAATGAGACGGTCCAAGAAATAAAAAAAAGTAGCATTAATTATTTTTCTTTTTTGAATAACAATATAATATCCCCGAAGATTGGTGATGAGAATCCATCCAGCATTTTTGGACTTGTGAATTATATTTTTATCTCTTTGATTAATGGGCTGGCAGTTAGTCGTGTATTATCAAATATTATTGGAAATTATAATGACTCTGTTTTTGTTTTCTTTTTAGAGTTCATTTTATGGGTAGCTGTAGCTCTTCTGGTATATCCTTTGACTCATTTCATTTTTGAAAAAGTCATTTATAAACAGAATATCAGTCTGCTAGACAGTTTTTCACGGATTTTTGCGCCAGCTTCTTTGTCAGTATACACGAGCGCGGCAACCTTATTATTGGCATTTCTTGTAAGTAATACGCTCGAACTATTCTTATTGCTATTTGTGGTATCATTTGGCTTGGTAGGATATGCATTTGCTGGCAGCTTATGGACTGGTCAGATTGTCAGTATGAAGAAACCCAACTTCTATATTGTTGTGCTGGCGTTTGTAGCTAGTGCCGTTTTACTTTACTTTGTGTTTCGTATTTTTACTGGGGTGTTAATAGATAAAATGGATACTTTGACTGGGTTTAATTATATTTTCAATTTATTTGATAGATAATAAGATTATGCTATGAATTTTACTAGAAGAGGTGATTAATAATGAACAAATAATTACGTAAGTCATTTCTATTTGCGTTTATTATGGCGTTAATCTCTGGTAGTCAGATGTTGCTGGTGTTGCCTTCTCCTCGCGCGCTTTGGATAAAATGCTTGTCAATACTGATTTTTATCATAATCATCGCCCTTTGGACTTGGGTTTTTTATCGTAATTTCAAATTTAGTAAAGTATTGAATCAGTATGCACAAAACTTTCATTTAACGCCTGAAGCTATGGCACATGTCACAGGTCAAAGTCGTTATGACTTTTATTATCTAACCGATAACAAGACGATGGTTTTTTATAGTGGTAACGTAAAAGGGCGAAAGCATATTATTGAAAGTCTAGTAAAGCAGTATGGAAAAATATAGGATTATGCTGAAATTACTAGGCTCTTTTGATGCTAATAATGCAGAAATGAAATAGTTGAATAAATAAACCTTCGGAATCATGCGTACTCCGGAGGTTTATTTGTATTTTATAGGTCGAATCAAAGATCATCAGTCACTCACATTCAAGAATTTGTGATCTTTTCTAGCACCTTAGGTGCTATATTCATAGGCTGCTCTTTACTTTCGAAAAGTTTGCGAAAGATTATTATTCTCTCGTCGAGACCGACGTCCCCCTGTTTGCGGTGAAACGTGAGCGGCTCTATATGATGGAAAAACATAAGGTCCCCTACTTTCGTGTCCCCGGACACCAGACCCGGGACCGACAGGATCATATCTTTCAGTTTGAAGTGACGAAAATAGAGAAAACAAAAATCACCAAGTACCGTTATCTGGGATACAGATGAGTATGGGTGTCAGTTAGCTGTAAAAAAATTGGTGGTGTGATATAATTCGTTTTCACAAAAGAATTATAATTAGGAGGAAAAAGGATGGAAAAGAGGGGTGCTTCAAAGTATCACCGTTTGTCTATTTTTGTTCTGCTGTTGGTTAGCATGTTTTGTTTAAGTACCGAGATTAGTTTTGCGGAAGAAGAGACAGCAACTGTTACTACTGATTTTGTTTTAATTGACAAATTATCTACAGAGGAACAAGGAACTATAATTAAAGGTAATCCAAATACTGAGATTGCACATGATGAAGAAACATTTAGATTAGTGTATAAAGCTATAAGTGAAGACTCAACGGATCAAACAGAAGGTATAAGTGACACCGGAGAAAGCACATCAAATTCAAGTTCAGAACAGATTTCATCAGAATCAAGTACCACGGAAAATTCCATGATACAATCTACTTCAACGGAAGGAAGACAAGAGAAAGCTATTATTCCAACTGAATCGTCTTCTCTTCAAAGTGGAGATACCAAAATTAAGCAGTTCCCTAAAACAGGTGAAAATGGCACAAGTAAAGGTGTTATAGGGATTGGGATTGTTTTGCTGGTTATATCAGGTGGCTTGCTAGTTTGGAAAAGAAAAGATGCGAAAAAAATTCTAATGCTCGCTGTAATCATCGGAGGGACTGGCTTTTCAGCTGTTGCACAGGCTGCATCGCTTGAACTCCCGGCAGCAAAAACCGAAACAATGGTAAAAGGTAGTACGTTTAAACCCGAAACCTCGGTCAATGGTTATGAGTATATTGGTTATATTCATCGTTCGGAAGACAAAGTGGACCCACCAAAACCTGAGGAAAAAGAAGGAAAAGTGATTGTTCATTTTGTCAATGAATCTTTCGAGAAACTGATGGACGATATTGTATTGGTCGGACTTGTTGGAACTGAGTATTCAGCGTCTTTCGAAAATATTACAGATATGACTCTTAAAGAGATCATCGGTGAGATGACTGGAACCTTTACTGAACAGGATATTGAAGTTACGTTTGTATATAGAAAAGTAATTGGTTATGTGAGACTTGATTTCAGTGATATCACCCAGCATACTGGTCGCACTTTTTATGTGCATACACCTGATGGGAAATTCATTCAAGTCATAGTAGAGAGTTTCTTGTTATACGATGTAGGGTATCCCCTGCCAAGTAACGGGATTATTGAGTTAAGAGGTGATGTAGGCGCACCAGTTGCAGTTCCCGATGGTCTTGATTTGAGTGTGCAGTCCTACCCACTTGGGATTGTTTATACTGATGAGAATGGGGAGAAACAAACTGTTCCTTTAGAAGGTAGTACCGCCGATGCTCTAAATGCTGGTCCAGAAGAGTATACACAGGAGCTCCAAGTTCAGCCCTATTACATGAGGGTACCAAACTAAAAGATAATCCTTATACTTTCGAAAAGTACTGGTAAATTATTCGTTTAATAGCAAGAGCGGCAGTCTCAGCGGATATTACTTGAAAAGACCCGATCTTTAAAAGCGCTACTCGATCAATTCCCCACCTCAGGTACCTGAACGGTGCTTAAAATCGCCCTGTGGGACAACAAAAAAGGCAGCCAGTCGGTATTTCCGAACTGGCTGCCTTTTCTATTGCTCATTTGTGCTTGCATAATACATGATGGCTTTTCCTACCAAAAAGATCCCATACCCAACGAGAATAGCGGCTGCTACCTTGAGGAGAACCAGGAGAACTTGAAAAAGAAGGAAAAGTAAACCAAAGATAATTGCAGCAGCAAGTATGAAAGTAATGAAACGACCTAAGAAGTACCCTTCAAAAAATGCAAACACGGTATTGCCCCCTTTCGAGAAACTGAGAAACTGGGATTTACATTGTATTCAATTAACACAGTATAAGTTCGTAAAGCTTTATTACTAGGGAACTATTTCTAGAGTATACCAGTATACTGGTATACTTATGTCGTTCTATAAGCAAATTCAGTTGTCACTTAAAGAATATCATGTAAGATAAACATGATAAAAGATAAACATGACAAAAGATAGATGAGTTAATAGATACAGCTGTTAGGAAAATATTCAAAAAACTGAGGCACTGGACGTTAAACTTTATTCAATCAAGTTGCATAAGGTCGGGATATCTTGTATTTGAATATCTATATCTTAAGTATACCAGTATACTTATGTCATTTTTTCAATAAATCTAACTGTGTCTGATACATTGAATTAAATGCTTCTTGCTGTCGTGTACTGATTTTGGTATTCACATAGTTATCTACGAGTAGATTGATTATCTCATTAACTGTTCCTTTCTGAAGACCTTCTACTTCACCAAGAAAAGGTCTTAGTGTAGATATCTTCAGGTTGACAGCTGGAGATAGTTTTTGTGTGGTAGTAGCTTTGAAACGAGGATCTGCATTTTGATCTTTTGACAAGTCCTTCTTATTAGAAGCTAAGTTTCCTGAGGAAGATTTTTCATCAGGCATTTGATTAGCTGATTTACGTGTAAAGTCATTACTGCCGCTAATATTCACTTCGCGAGATTGTAATGTACTAGAAGAGATTGGATTAGAGATGTTAATCAGAGGAGTGAAATCTTTAGACATCTTATTTACCTCCTTCTAGGACTCGTTTGTGGGTCTCAAGTTCATTTAGAACATCTATGAAAACTTGATGTGCTTTCACATCCCATCCATCTTGAGTACCGGAATAGTTTGTTCCCATGTGAATTCCTTCGACATCGTAAACTTTCAAACGCTCTTGATACTTCACAATTGTATCAAGTATATTTCCACCGTAAAGATCCCTTGCTTGCTGCAGGACCTTATTATCTACTCTGCCCCCTGGTTTTAGCATACAGGGAATGATTCCCAAGACCTGAAGGCGATTATTATATGCATCAGCGAGATATTGCATATAGGCAATATATGTCTGCGCTCCGTCAAGTGACAGTTCTTGAGTCTGTAACACAATAATGCAGTAGTCTGCTGCCAGCATAGCATTATCACTGTAGTCAGAGATGGTTGGGGGAACATCAATATAAATTGCGTCATATTCATCGCGTAATGGCTTAAGGAGTTCATTCAGGTAGGTAATTTGCTTATCTTCATCTTCAGGAAATTTACTAATAAGTATCTTAGTCAAATTTCTGAATGCTGTGTTAGCTCCAATCAGATCGAGATTTGGTAAGATATGCGTTATCGAGTTTCTAAGATCACCACTTTCAAATCCTTCAGTGATCGTTGCAGAAATTTCAGACAAATTTCCGGTTTTGGCCAAAACACGCGTCGCATTACCTTGGGGATCTAAATCAATTACCAATGTTTTTAGGTGTCTATTTACAGCACTAACATAAGACAGCATCGTCACTGCTTTAGTTTTGCCAACGCCACCTTTAAAATTTCCAACAACATAAACTTTACCCATGTCAACATCTCCCTCGTATACTATCGATAACTTTAGTTTAGTATACCAAGCATGATTGAGCAAGTCAATAAAATAATATCCAAAGTATACTAGTAGAAATGTATACTGGTATACTTTTCTACTGCAGTTAACGTATACTGGTATACCGAGATAGAGGTTTTTGATTCATGGCCACTTCAAGAAGGCTATTTTATAAACCTTGCAGAAGACATGCACAAATTTGTAGACAAATACTCGTAGTATACTGGTATACTATGGGTATTTTTTCATAGGTATACCAGTATACCAGTATACTGTAAATTCGGTATACTGGTATACATCAACGATAGTATAAGCATTATTCACTGTTTACAATTAACAACTTATGGGGTATTTTGAGATAAACAAACAAAAACAACCTGACGCCAATCAGGTTGTTCAAGAGTGTTCTCATATTGAATTTTAAGAAAATCCTGCTTGCTAAAGCTGCCGTTGCAACGAACGTACCTTTTTGAATTTCCTAGATTCAGAAAGGCTTAACGTACATGCCATACGTTTAAGTAGGTTACTCACTTCTCCATTATCTTAGCAGGATTTTCGAAAAAATTCAATACTGTGAGCCTTATTTAGGTGTGCTTTTGTAAAAAAGTGAGTAACTTTCTTAAGGTTTATTTCCAGGGAACGCTAGTTTATTTAGTGTTCCCTTTTTTAATTGCTAGGAAACGGAGGTGAGACGATGTTTAACGTCGATGAGATTTGTAATGCAATCCTGCATGGCGGGATTCGGAAAGTGAAGTTCAAAAATTCCAAAATCCAATCAATCAATTATCAGCCTGAAGGCACAAAAGGCGCAATCTTTGGATTTAGGAGCAAAAAGCACATGATCGATGGGCGTGGGATTGTCGTCACTTCCGAGGAAGCGTTGTCTGAAAATGCAGATCGACTGACTCACTGGACACCTAATGTTTACCAGTATGGTACCTACACCAACGCCCAGCGGCTTTTTGTCAAAGGCCATGAGGAGCGAAATCTCAAACAGATCAACTGCTTTGTCATTGATTTTGACAAAGAGCCAGGCTCAAAACTAAGGGACCAGGATATTCTGGATGTGGCTATCGATCTTGATCTTATTCCGACGCTACTCCTGGAAACACCAGGTGGGTACCAGGCATATTTTATCTTGCAGGCACCTTGGTTTATCAGCTCAAAGAACGATTACCAATCCATTCGGATTGCAAAACTAGTGTCACAAAACCTGCGGAAAGCTTTTGCTGAAAATTTGCCGGAGGTTGATTTAGGCTGCAACCATTTTGGGATTGCCCGGATTCCGAGAACGGATAACGTGGTCTATTATTATCCAGCGTTGACCCATAATATGCAAGATCTGATTGCTTGGTCGATGAAACAAGAGCCGGTAGCGACTTACGCTCGTCCAGATCTTCACGTCTTGAAACCAACAAAGCAAATTCAGGAAAAATGGGTCGATCTGCTGCTGAAGAACCCTGAAATTGTCGGAGAAAAAGGCAAGTTTGGCCGCAACAATGTGATTTTTACGCTGTCATTGGCTTACTATGCGTCGAATGTGGACCAAGAACGATGCAGCGATGATATGGATCTGTTCAATTCTGGGTTAACTCGGCCCCTCAAAGCCGCTGAAGTGGATCGAATTGTTCGAAGTGCCTACAGTGGCAAATACCAAGGGGCAAGTACGGTCTATGTATCAGAATTGGTTGCAAACTGGGGCTTAGAATCGCTCTCTGGGACACCACTTTTCAATCAAAATCGCAATGGCTGGGTCAAAGTTAAAAAAGACCGGTCCGAGCGGACCAACTCCCATGTTCATGAGTGGAAAGGCGATCTTTTAGCTTTTCTCGAAACGGAGTGTGTGACCTACCGACCAGAAATCAAACTGACAAAGTCGGAGCTTCAGGCGAGTGTCACCTACAACGGCAAAGCCATTTCTAGAGGCTCACTGGAACGTGCTCTAAAGGAACTCGTGGCTGAAGGCAAACTGTATCTCCAAATGAAAGCCGGTCGTGGGGGCGGAATGATCCTTGCGACTCGAAAAGCTCTGATTCGCACAGTAATCAAAACGAACCAAGTGGTCAAAGAGGCCTATAAACAATCGATTCAGACCTTTTTCCCAGAGGCGCGTAGTTTAACCAAGTTGTTTGAACAGCCCAAAAAAGCCGGTGAAGTCAGTCTTTTCGGGGCGCAAGAAATCCATGCCGGCACAGGCTAAATTTAAAAAGCTAAACTGCCAATACAATATATCTAGGATACAGTCTGGCTTTCTTTCGTTGCAGAAGATTGGCTGCCCAGTGTTTGACTTTTTGTGTCGTTTGACCTACTTTTTAGGAAAACAATCCAGCCGCCTCAGCGGCAGGCACCTTAGTGCCGGTGGATTGCACGTGGGGTAGTGGGTGAGTATGGGGTTGATCTAGTCAAACGCCGGGTTCAGCCCGCCGGCTAGTTTTTGGATTGGTCATAAGATTTTTATTCGAGGAAGGAGTGTCAGGTAGCGGATGGATATGCAAGACTATGAACGCTTGAAAGCGGAATATGATACCTATCGCCAAAAAGCGAAAAAAGCAGTGGACCGCCATTATGGGGATCGGGACCTTTTTCACCCGGTGGGTGGGGATCCCTATTGTCTGTATTGCGAACAATACAACGAGTATTCGGAGAAGATGGCCGAAATCGCAGATCGGATCCAGGCCTTCGAACAAGAGAATTTTGTTGATGATCCGATGGTGGAAATGGTTCAGGATAAGCCTCGACGTGGGGGCCGAAAGTACCGGGTGTACCAGGTGAGGTTTAAGGATGGGGAAGAGTATCTGATTTACGGGTTCCGAATCGAAAGCAGCCTGTTCCTGTTAGGGCGCAAGAAAGAAGACCTAGAGAATTACATTGTGATTCCAGAGCGAATGTATGACACGATCTATCTGGAGAGCCTACACCGAGCGGTGTTGAAACTGTCTAATATCGTGGAAAACCAAAAGGGCAACGGGATCAGAGTATTAGCTAAGCGGGATACTTCACGGCTGAGGATCCTCGGAGAATGTTACAACAAGACGCCGTTTGAGTATATTCGCTATGATCGGAATCAGTACATGCGCTTGTGGGCGTTTTGTGACAACTGCGAAATCACAAAGACCAAGAAGTTCAAGACGAAGGGTCGGGTATCTGTCGCTTATAGTCGTGGGACCTTTGGGATTGAGTATGGGCAAGTGTTGGTCCGCTTTGGTGCGGATATCTACATGGTCTTAACGCAAGAAGAATTCGAAGAGAACTTTGTGCTTGATGAACCGCAGAGCTGGGTGGAAGAAGATTGAGCAAAAAATACAAGTGAAAAACAGTTCTGAGAGCCTTTGTATCAAAATCTGTCTAGGTAAGAAATTGATGGTGTTCTTTTGATAATGATTATAAGATAACAATTATTCGCAAGAAAAAGAACAATTCAGACAATTTATGGAACCCTTTACAATCGCTTGAAATCAAGGTATATTGGCGGTGTCGATCGATTCATCAACTTGGAACTGGGAAAATCGGGAAAGATAAAAAAACCACCAGACCAAGAAGAAGGAAGGGCGGTATAGACAAAAAAGCGTTATTATTCAGTTTTGGCTTGTGAAAAAGATTGCAGTGTGCTATCGTCTAGGTAACATCAGGTAAACGAGCAAGGCACTTTCTTGTTTGTTTCAGTCAGATAAAAAGGAGCACCGAAACCGAGTCTCGCTCTAAATGAATTGGCGTTCGTTTAGGGGTCAGCGACCCGGTCAAGGGCTAATAATCCTGCTAACACAGGATTACGAGCTGCTCCCATTGTCACGACCGATGGCCGCAACAATACTGTTACCATAACAAAATTCGAACGCCGCGTGAACGGAGTTCTTGCGTGGAATTTAGTTTTTTTGGTGACCGAATCTTTTTCGCAAGGCAAAACTTTTTACGCAAAAGGCTTGTGCTGCAAGAGTGATTCGTTTGATGGGCCGGTTGTGCAAAATGGGGAGTCTACGTAATCCGTAGGTTCCCTTTTTTGGTTTTCTGGCAGAAAAATGTGAGAAGTCTTTCCGACTAAGGTATGTGACATTGACAGTAAACATTATAGGGATTTAAGGAACTGAAAGGATGTTGAGTATGACCAAAATTTCAATCTCAAAAAATTGTTTAAGCGAAGCCACCGCAGGGCGGTGTCAAACCTTTTCCAAGCAGTTCTATCGATTTCAGAGCGGCATGCTTATCCGTCAAATTGGGCGATTTGAGCAGGGACATACAAACTATCAAGATTGGGGAACACCGGTTGAAATTGCTCAAATCTTTAATCAGATCAAAGTTTTATTTGATTATGAAGGTCGGGTGATTGCGTTGAGAGCAACGCCGAAAAGCAAGTTGTTAACCTGGCGAAATGTGTCAGTACGAGAAATTGTAGATGGTCTGCGAATAGAGACTTTACCGAATGGGCAGTCTGAAATACTTAATTAACCAGATTTTGACAGTTGGATTTGCTGAAAAGCAAAACAACATTGTTGTTTTTGTAGCAAAGTATCGCTGAGGCGATTGTGATTTGACGGCATGTGTGACGATCAAAAGAGGCACTACATACAATCTTTTGAATTTACACTCAAGGTATCTGCCATTGATCTTGATCAAGTTTACATTCGCCGGTAATGAACAACGCGCAATAAAAGTGGGTTGGAAAACAGGGACAACTCGTTGCAACAAACACACTATATAGATCCGAGGCTTATCAGCGCTGCTACTCAAGGAGCCTCGGGCGAAACGGAGCTTCCGGTTTCCCCGGAAGATGAGCACCGTGTGCAGCATACATCGTGGGATTCGCAAAGACATCTTTACAGATTGAGCGAATATTCAGCCTGCGAAGAGTTTGGGGTATCGATTGCTATAAACCCTGCGACCGATTTTTCGGTAAATCCAACGGTCAAAGTCACCAAAGCACAGAAAGGATGATTGTCATGAACGTACAAAAGGAATGTGCCTGGATCCTAAGAGCAACGAAGCACAAGAAACAAGTGAAGTTTGGGGAGCTAGATCGACTTCGCAAACGCAATCGACAGCTACCCAGTTATTCAGCAAGCGAAAAGCTTCAGATCGTATCTTATCTCGAACGGAATTGCGGGATTACAAAGAGCTACGCGGCCAATCCGGAGGCTCACCAATGTGATATGGTGCTAGTTTTCCCACAAATGCGGAAGATGCAGCAACCAGAGGTTGAAACGGATCGGTATCGTTACGAACGGATTGGTGAACGCCTGTTTTAGCACAAAGGTTCATGTGTTTGACGAAGGGAGCCACACCCCAATAAAGCTTTTTCCCAGATAGCTATACTTGGTGCCTTGCATCAAGTATACGAATCGACTAATCTGATAACGACGTATTTAAAGGAGGAGAAAAAAATGAGTTTGGTTTATAACAACGACAAACCTGCTGGAATATGTAATTCATTTGCGGTTGAAAACGTTCAAGAAACTAGTGATTTTATCAAAATAAATGATTTCATTTTTTTTGCCAATGACTTATCAGAAAATCAAAACATGATTCTTAATTGGCTGCTAGAAGAAACTAAAGATGTTCAAGAGTGTAGTTTTCAACCAACAGGATTAATTATTGAGTTAGCAACAGGGAAATCTTGGGTTCCTCCGCGGTTAGCTAGTTTATGGAGATGTACTGAAGAACACCAAAGGCAACAGATAGTGCTACGGTTTTTAGCAATAAAAAATGGATTTACAGTACGCTAACCACCAAAGGAGAACAACAAAAAAGAGACAGCCGACCACTGGCTGTCTCAACAGTGAACAAGGTACCTGTTTTCCGCCAGGCACAGCTAAATTTTAACAGGAAATCTGATGGTTGCCTATTCTGGATACTTTGCCTTTGTACATTAAAGTTTGTAGTGAAAGGATACATTGATATGAATCAAGACGATACTTTGCCATTTTACGATGGTTGTGGACGGTGGATTAAGCTTGAACAAGGCGAGAAATACACATGCAGTGTGCGTGAGGGCTATATCCTGGCGCTTAAATATGGCGAAACAGAAGAGATTAAACCTGTCTTTAGTGGTAAACTGAAAGTATTCAAGAAAGCGGTTAGAATGGCTGAATGAAGGGAGCAAGACAATGAAAAAGTGGCAAGAGTTAAGCAAAAAAGCGAAGGTTGGATTGATTGGTGGGGCAGCGGTACTTGTCATTGGCGGAACGGCTGGTGCCGTCAAGGTTAATGCAGATAATCAGTATCGCAATCAAAAAAATGAGATTATAAAAAAATTGGCGGCAGCCTCTGAAAAAGGAAATCTCGCCCAAAAAGTCAGTCAGTTGGTGGACAAAGACGGTTTCTTGAAAAAGGATCTCACATCGGATGAGGTAACAAAACTTCAAGCGGAAATCTCCTCGTTGAATGACGAAGTAAAACAGTTCGTGTCTATACGAAATGAGACGGTCAATCTTTCGGATATCGGCACACTGAAAGAAGAATTGGCAGTGGCAGAAAAGAAACTCGCTATTGAAGAACAGCTGAAGGCAGAGCTTACTACCTATGATGGCTGGCTGAAGGCAGATACTGATGTGAAGAAGTTTGTTATAAGTGACGCAGCATCGGTTGAATCCTTGGAAGGTGTAAAAAAAGCGCTCGGTGCAGCAAATTTGACGGAAGACAGTTGGACTAAAAAAATTGAAGATGTCTTGCAAACGGCTGAGAAACAGTTGTCGGATATTGCGACGGCTGAAAAACTGGTCAACAACCTATACAAAGATAAGAAAGTGAACCCGGCTGTTAAACGCGCTGATTATGAAAAAGCCGTCAAGGCTGTAAAAGCACTGACACGCAAGACAAATAAAGATTCGTTGAACAAAAAACTCGATGCGGTGAAGAAAGTCATTGAGGAGCGTGAAGAGGCGGAAAAAGCCAAAAAAGAAGCGGAAGCCAAGAAAAAGGCGGAGGCGGAAGCAGCTGCCAAAGAAAAAGCAGAAGCAACTAAGGATGTCGCTTCCGCAAATGACACCGAAACAGCTAATCAACCTGCCAGTGATCAAAAGACTGATTCGGATTGGTCGGATTCAAATGCTGGTTCCGATTGGAGCGGCTCTTCTAATACAGGCAATAATAGCAACTGGGGTTCTGGATCAAGCAGCAACCAAGGCGCTACAACTGGCGGCAATCAATCCGCTGGAAATGCCAGTGGTGGCTCTTCTAATTCAGGAGGTAACAACAATTCGTCAGGTGGTTCTTCCAGCAATAACAGCGGTTCTACTGGTGGTAATTCAGGATCAACCGGTGGAAATACCGGTGGTGGCTCGACAAGTGGCGGAAATAGCGGAGGCTCCACAGGAGGTAATTCAGGATCAGATGGTGGAACTACCGATGCGGATATGGAAGCGGATGGATGGATTAAGCCTAAATACCCGATTGACAGTAATGAGTTTTGGGATTGGCTAGATAGTATGGGATATTGGGGATATTTCAAATCAGGCGAATGGATCAAACCATATTAGAATATTTAAGCTAGCACTCACAATTGTGGGTGCTTTTTATTATGAGGTAAGAGGTGATTAGTTATGGGAAGTACACGAGATCCACCATCGTTACTCTGTTGGCCGTTTTGAAAACGTAAAAAAGGAGAAAATCATGAAACCTAAAAAGAGTAAGTTTCGAGTGCTTTTGGCACTCTTTGTATTGATTGCACAAGTCTTCGGATCTCTTTTACCGATCAAAGAAGCTTTTGCGGCGGATATTTATCATCCGGAGGAAGTGACCATTGAATACAGCTATGATGAGGTTTATCACATCACTGCCGATTTGGGGGGCGGACGTCGGTTTGAGAACCACCCGACCAATCCATTATATGCAGTTTATGAAGGCAAACGAACGCCTGTCTTCTGTATAGAACCAGGATTTCCAATCGATAATGCAAGCACGCCAGGCTACACTAAGAACCCCCTAACGGGTATTTCTGATAGAGCAAGATTGATTTCTGTACTTTGGAAATATGCTGGTACAGATACCGATACCCAAGAAGTTGCTTCTTGGATGATTTGGAATGAAATTGTGGGATTGAGTAATATTAGTGGAACACGACCCAATGGTACTCCGCTAGATTTTGCTGGTATTAGCGCGAAAATAAATAAGGTAGTAGATGAATATGGACAAAAACCTAGTTTCCATAATCAGTCAGTTGAAATCAAAGTTGGCGACTCTATTACATTAACTGATGGCAATGGCGTTGATCTCTCAAAATTTGACTTTGAAAAGCTAAATTCTGCAAACATTGATTATAAGATTTCAGGCAACAAGCTTACTATTTCTGCTGATAAGAATTCAAATACTCAAGGAACACTGAGAATTCAAAAGTCTATGGAAACGGGCACGCCTGTTGCCTATAAAAAAGCTGGACAACAAACTGTCATGGCCGGTGCTATTGAAGATCCAAACTTTTTTCAAGTCAAAATTGAAGTCATCAAAAATGGTGACCTGAAAATCGTCAAACGCGACAAAGAATCTGGGGACTTGGTGCCAGGAACCAAGTTCGAAGTGACGTTTTCTGATGGTACACCTAAGAAAACTGTCACTACGGGTGCGGACGGTACGGTGACGTTGAAAGATGTTGCGATCGATGGAACCGAAGTAACGGTGAAAGAAATCTCTGTTCCGGCACCTTATGTGGTTGATGGAACAACCTTCAAAGGTAAAATCGTTGCTGGTGAAACTATCGAATTGACTAGCCGCAACATGCGTCAAAAAGGCCAGATCAAAATCGAAAAAAGCGGTCAAGAAACTGGCACAAAACCTTGGAATGAAAATTATTCTTTGGCAGGTAACGAATTCCAGATCCGCAAAGATACGCAAAATGGTCCAATCGTTGCAACATTGACAACTGACAAAGACGGCAAAGCAGAAACGTCTTCTGACGTTTTAAAAGCCTTGGAATTGGGTAAATATTGGGTTGTTGAATCCAAAGCGTCTGCTGGTTTCGTCAATACCTTCAAGCCAACACCTGTTGAGCTCAAATATGCGGGTCAAACCGTGGAATTGGTAATTAATACCTTGAAGGGCGCGAACCAAGAAGTAACTGGTGAAACTACCCTCACCAAAGAAGACAAAGATACCGGTGCTGAAACGCAAGGGAATGCCGTTTTTGATGGGGCCGAATACACCCTGTACTACGGCAAAAACGTGGGCAGCCACAAAGCTGATGAACCGGTTTTGTGGACCGATGAATACAAACCTGTGTTGACTGTGGGTACCCATTCTGAAACGCCGGTTGCTGAAAATGCAGTGACTATCACGCTTGACGACGCTCAAAAAGCTGGCGTCAATCACTTGGCCATCGGATCTTATTATTTCAAAGAGACTAAGGCTCCAATCGGATACACCTTGGATAATACGAAATATCCTGTCGAAATCAAGAAAGTAGACGATAATGCTTCAAATGCTGTGATCAAACAGGACGTCACAGCCAAAGAACAAGTGATCCGGTTCGGATTTAGTTTCTACAAATGGGCAGAAGGCAGCTCCGCCTCCGCCGGTGTCAATGGTTTAGAATTCAAGCTGACTCCGCAAGAAGGCACGAAACCAATCACTGGCGCAGAAGATACTGCGGTGACCGGTCCGAATGCGGCTTCTGGTCTTGACGGCTACGGCCAGTTCAAAAATATCCCAATTGGTGATTGTGCGAAACGTTCGTAATTGAAAAGATTACGCATGACGAAATTGTTATGAACGATTGATTCGAGAAACGGAATGACGGTGTAACGACCCGAAACGTTCCCTCTAATCCTCCGACATGTCCCCTATTTGTGCGAAAGAAGGGGTATGAAGCTCGGTGAAGTCGGCAGAAAGATACCGTCAGGTGAATAAACACAACGAAAAGGCCGTTTAAGGTCCGTATCTGATATGCCGGGAGTCAAAAAAAGCTTGTCAAGGTGAGAATGTCCATTGGACTGACGAACTGATGAATGTACGTCCCTTTAACAATTGACTTGTAGAAATGCAAGTGTAACTTCAGGTTACCTATCTCAAGGATGAGTCGGAATAATCGCTACAAAAATCCTCACGGAGTTACAGGCTCCGTAGTAGATAGAGGGGCATAGTCAGCACCTACCACAAGAACTGATAGAATCAATTGAACGTTGGAAGCTGCTAACGTGGAGATGGCACAGTCTGTGAAGCGTTGTGAGGGAAGTCATAACCTCACTTTATAGCAGGGAAAGCAGAGCCACGACCGATGAACGTTCTGTAATGGAGCGGGAGGAACAGGCTCAAGTCTTCAAAAAAGCACCCCCAAAGGGGTGCCTCATTGCTACGCATTTGCTAAAACAAAAACTACGATTGCACCAAGTATAAGACTGGTGAGAATGATACTGGAGTACACAGAGAGGATCACGAATCCGGAAATACCACTCAGTAATCCGAGACCGCTACCTGCAACAGACCAACCATTCAAATAGTTTATTGCTTTTGGCAATAGATATTTTAGTAAGAAAAAGCCTAGGAAAAGCAAAATGAGGCCAATCAGTAGTGCTTTTTCACCAGCTACCATCCGATCTAAAATATCCATTGATGCAAGTGTATTTGGATCTGGAAGCATAAAATCACCTCCTTTACGTGAGCTAAATTAAGTGTAGTAGATTCACACTAAAAAACAATGAGAAAGAAGATGGAACGCCGTATGCGGTGAAAGTCGCACGTACGGTGTGAAGCAGGGGAAAAGATGGCGATGATTTCAAAGTCTTACCTATTGCTATACAAATTTGAAGAAACCAAAGCGCCAGAAGGCTTCGAACTGATTACACCATTGATGATTAACGTCAAATTCAATGAAAATGAAGAAGACTACGCACAAAGCGACTATGTTTTCACCATTACTGAAGAAGGCAAGGATCATGCGGTCAAAACAATTACTGTTCCTTATAGTGAACTGACAAATGAAGCCTTTACCGTATCTCTAAATAATCTTATGTTGTACGACAAAGAAGCGGGCACCAACGCCATTGCTTCTGATGCGACATGGGCAAACGGTCAAAAACAAACACCCGCAGCTGGCGAAACGAAGCTACAAGACAAAGTAACCTATGATCTGGCGGAAGCTGGAAAATCATGGTACCTGATCTCTAAAGTAGTTGACGTTGACGCAACCAAAGCGGCAATCGAAAACGACGAAGCCGCTGAAGCGGTGGTCATTTCCACGCAAGAAAAAGAAGTCCAAAACAAACTGCAAACTGGGTCATGGACAATGACTCACACCATTGATACTGCGAAATTTGCGAAGAAAACATTGGTGGTTTACAACTATCTGTACGCGTCAAAAGACGCCTACGATGCACAAGAAACCCCAGTTGCTGTTGACGCAGACCTGGATTCTGAAACCCAAAAAGTCACGGTTGATGAAGAAAAAGAACTGCACTATGCGATTGGTTCTGATGCAACATGGGCGAATGGGGCGAAGAATACCACTGCGGAAGGAAAACAAGTCATTAAAGATAAAGTTGCCTACAAGTTGGACGAAGTAAAAGATTGGTACTTGGTGGCTGATGTGATTGATGTTGATGCGACAAAAGCTGCGCAAGCCAAAGACGAAAAGGCCACACCAGTGATTCTTTCTACGCAAGAACAGGAAGTTTCCAACAAGTTTGTGGAAGGCAACTGGTACTTGGAACACACGATTGACACCAAAGATCTGGAAGGTAAAACTTTGGTTGTCTTCAACCGTTTGTTTGCCAGCAAAGAAGCGTTCAAAGCCGGTGAAGCTGCCGTGGCATTTGACACCGACTTAGACTCTAAGACCCAAACGGTCACGGTGGATTCGGAACAAAATATCGTCGATATTATGACCAAAGCCCATGACGGCAAAGGCCAACAAACCTTTACCCACGGAGACGTGCTGAAAATGTACGACGATGTGAAAATCACGAACAGCTTGGTCAAAGGTCAAAAGCAATCCTTTGAAACAATTTTGTATGCAGTCACTCCAGACGGAAAATCACAAGAGATCTGGAAATCTGACCGGATCGATTACACCGCCGATGAAAAAGAATTCGTCAAAACGGTTGTGACCAAAGAAGTAGATACCAGCAAATATCCTGAAGGCACGGTATTTACGTTCAAGGAAATTCACTATGACGGCGAAGGCAAAGAAAACGGGCGTCACAACGACGATCTGAAGGAGAAATCGCAAACCTTGTATCCAACGAAAGCACCAGCACCTACGACACCAAAAGCAGGGATTCTGCCTAAACTTGGCGAAGGAAATACGCTGCCGCTGACATTGATGGGAGTTGGAATTTTGCTGATTGCTGGATACCTGGTAATCCAAAGGAAAAAAGCAACAAAATAAGGCAGCCTCGGTGACGGAAATCACCAAGACTACCCCTACCAAATACGATCACACCGTCTGGTTCGCGCCTGCGGCGTGATCGTTTTTATTGTACGTGAAATCCAAACAAGAAGAAAGGGTCGCCGTATGGAAGAGACAAAACCAATGAAACTAGCGTTGACCGTTGACGAAGGGGTGCATTTATCCTTTGGGCCGAATGTATCCCAGTTACGGAGTATCCACCTGACTGAAAATCGGGTGGCCGAACTGATTGCCAACGGGGTAATCAACCGGAAAACAATTTATGAGGTCACCGAGATCACGCTCATCACGCAAACAAAATTCAAGACGCAGGTTAAACTTGCGCCACTCGATGCCTTAGGTGTCGAAGAAAGTATTCTGATCCACATTGATAGCCAGCGAACCGCGGCCCTAAAAGGGTTACTGCCGATTGTGCGCCAACACCCGTTTACGTTTGTGGTAGATACGAATTATCCAGTGAGTCGTGCGGATCTATACAGTCTGCATAAAGCAAAAGCTGAATCGAATCGCTTCTCGTCGAAGCGGAAGTAATCTTTGGAAAATGGCGATTGAACAGACACCAGACCAATATTCGAAGTAAAGGAGGGGCGACATGTATATTTCATTTTCTATGGATTCGGATTTTGCGTCAGAGATCCAATTACCCATCGAGAAGCGATTGTTATTAGAAAAGGGGATTGAGGCGTTGGTACGGAGCAATCAGGAATTACTTTTTCTAAATGACAGCGCACTGGTGGATTATCTGATTTTTAATGACGCAGCACAAGAAATACCGACATTGGAAGCAACCCTCGCTTTACCTATCGATGAAGTTGATTTGGTCAAAGCATTGGTTGCTCCAGTAACAACGAGCAGTGAAGCAGAAGAAAAAGACGTTAAATTATTTCTGAAGCAATTCAATCGTGCATTGCCAAAACGCTATCGTATCAACGGAAAAGAAACGGAGTCCAGTTTAGATGAAGAACCGGCTGAATTCCTCCCTTCTGAGGAGCCACCTAGTGAACTTCATGAAAAGCTTAAAAGGCCTCGAGAAAAAAGATCCAAGCTGTCAGTTGTCATTCCCCTGACACTCCTCGTATTGCTGGGTTTTGTAACTGGCGGTTATTTTGTCATTAAACATTTCGCTAGTGCGGAAGCGAAAGCCGGTACTTACGTTTCCACAACAGAAGCCACCACCTCTGACGAGCCGGTGGATAAACAAATCGCTAAGGCGATAGAAACGGAAGATCCGGTCAAAGTAGGCGATCAGTTTCCGGAACAGCTTGCGTTGATTGCGAATCTGTTGACGCAAAACCAACGGTTTGACGACCTAGAAAAATTTAATGAACGACACCCAACACCTGAAGGCACGTTCGATCTTGCCTTTCACAACGAGGATTGGAAACAAGTGATTACGCTGAATGATCCACAGTTGACCCCGGAACGACAAGCCATGCTGGTGTATGCCTATGTACAGTTGGGCCAAATGGAAGAGGCAGAAATTCTGAATAAAACGCTAAAAAGTGACAAATTGACCGAAGAGATTCAAAGAGGTTGGAAAGTTGCGGCCATCAAAGCGATTCAAAAGGCTGACTTCAAGGAAGCCGAGCGTATTCAGAAAAAAATTAGCGATTCGGACGTCAAAGAATTAATCGACGTCGGGAAAACATGTCAGGAAATGATTGAACTGTATTCCAAGAAAAAGGACAACGAGAACAAGAAAATCTGGCAGGACCGTCTCGCCGGATTAGGAAAGGAGTTTTTAGACAGTGGAGAATAACGAACCAACCCGATCTGATGAATCTAAATCAAAAAAGCCCTTCTATAAAAAATGGCAAAGCTATTTATTAATTTGTGGCGCTGTACTGCTGGCCGCTGGGGGAATCATTTTGGTAAACGGTCAAACTGGCGATCCACAGGGGAAAAAGCAGGCAGAAACACCTGCTATTTCATCTACGATGGATCGTGAGACGACCATTTCTAGCACGGAATCGATTGTCGAAAGTACCATTAAAAAAAAGGAAAAGGACAAAGAAAGCACTTCTGGCTTTACAGTTTCAGAATCTAAGTCGAAAGATACCGGTGAATCCGTTTTGCAACAATTCGGCGTAAGAAATCCCTCGTCCAGTACGAGCGTGATTTCTAGCAACAGCGGGTCTAACTCGCTACGACCGAACGAGATACTCACCATTGCTAATGCGATTAAGGATCAAGAAAAGGAAAATGCAGCCAATCAACAAAATAAAAATTCGAACGGTCAAGACTTGCGGCCAACGTTACCAGATCTGCCAAAACCAACGCCAACTCCTACACCTGATCCGGTGCCAACACCGACACCGACGCCTACGCCAGATCCGGATCCAATCCCACCTGTTGTTGATCCAGAAACAACTCCGGTGATTTCTATGCCGGAATCAATGGTGACAATCACAGCTGGTGATTCTTTTGATCCCCACGCGTACTTCACCGTATTAGACGCTGACGGGTCTAAACCAGTCGTGACAATTGCCCCGTATGAGTTAAAGCCTGGGACAAATCCGATTTATATTTCTGTCACGAATCGTTTCGGGAATACGGCGTTTGCGACACTTTTTGTGACGGTCAATGAACGGCCGCTACTTCTCGCAAAAGATGATACCGTGGCCCTTTCAATTCACCAGGATGTAAATCTGGTGGATTATGTGTTGGCAAGCGATCCCGAAGATGGTGACTTACTCAAAAAAGTGCAAGTCACTTCCAATCTCAACGTGGACAAGGAGGGAACATACACAGTCAACTATGATGTCGTCGATTCGAAGGGCGCTGCATCAGAGACTCTCGCGCTTACTTTCACGGTCACCAATGAAGCACCTACTATCCATGCAAAAGATATGGAATGGGAAATCGATCAGCCGTTTGAAATCTTAGATCATATCAAAGTGACCGATCGGGAAGACGACCGCGACAATAAGCCAATCAAGCTGACAGCTGCCAACATTTTGGAAAATCACGTCAACAGCAACAAAGAAGGAACCTACAAAGTCGTGATTGGCAATGTAAAAGACCGTGACGGAAAGGCCGCAACTGACAAAACAATCTATGTCAAAGTAACCAATGAGGCCCCAGTTATCACCGCACCAGAATTGACGCTGCATGTTGGTCAACCGTTCGACCAGACAACTTATCGGGATTCTGTCAAGGTGACCGACCGGGAAGACGATCGCAAAGGCGAGAAAATCATGCCTGAATTCTCTTTGGAGGACTTGAATGCCGTCCAAACAACGGCTGAAGGAACCTATGAAATTCAGATCACTGCGACGGATTCCCATGGCAAGCAATCAGAAGTGAAAGGCAAAATCAATGTGATCAATGACGCGCCAGTAATCCATGGTGCAAAAGACCTGGAGACGGAAGTCGGCCAATCTTTGGATCTGAAGGACGGAATTACGGCCACAGATACTGAAGACGGTGATCTTTCACCAGAAGCGATTTCTGTTGTTGGCGACGTGGACTTCAACACCGCTGGCAGTTACGAAATTCACTACATGGTGAAAGATTCCCACGGAAAAGAGAGCATTCCAGCCGTGGTGACGGTGACAGTGAAAGAAAAAACGCCGGCACCCGCACCAGCATTTCCGGGTGTAGCTGCGGATTCCGCTATTCTGACGGAGGTACCAGCAGTCTACCAAGGGAAACTCACTTACCCAGCCTATGATGGTGTGGAGCGTAATACTTCCGGATCTTATCCCTTCGGACAATGTACCTGGTACGTGTTCAACCGCATGGCCCAACTGGGTATGACCGTAGATGATCACATGGGGAACGGTGGTCAGTGGGGCGAAACAGGCAAAGCCCTGGGCTACACTGTGATCAGTACGCCAACGGTAGGAACCGCCGTTTCAATTCCTGGGGGCCAGTTGGGATCGAACCCATTATACGGGCATGTGGCATTCGTTGAAGCAGTCAATGAAGACGGTTCTATTCTAATTTCAGAAGGAAACGTCGTTAACAAAGGCAAAGGAACCGTGTCCTATCGAATCCTGTCAGCGGAGACTGCAAAAGGACTTAGCTATATCACTGGGAAATAGGAGAGTGAGTGAAACCCAACATGACGAAAAAGAAAATCCTATTAAGCTTGGGTGCCTTTTTTATGCCAATCCTCGCCGTTTTTTTTCTGGTATTGCTGATTGCGCTAATGGGTGCGGCGATGGGTAGCACTGGCACAAATATCAGCGTCGATTTTGGCGAAGGTGAAGCGTATAACGGTACCTTCACCAAAGACCTACCTTTGGATAAAACGATCAAAGGACGCGGGGATTTCCCGGATGCGGTGGTTCAAATGGCGGTTGGGACAGCGATTAAATACAAGCTGTTGCCTTCAGTTATTTTGAGCCAATGGGCGTATGAAAGCGCCTGGGGAAAATCTGGCCCAGCTACCAAAGACCTGAACTTTTTTGGGATCACCTATTTTGATGGCTGCCCCTTTCCGAAAGGTATGCAGCGGGGGATAAATGGCTCCGAAGGCGGTAATTATATGGCCTTTCCCGACCCTATTACGTGCTTCTCCTACTATGGCTATATGGTTGCCTCTCAAAGCAATTTCAACGCCTCTGTGGGCAACCAAAGCCCCTCAGAAAGTTTACTGATTTTAGGACGTGGAGGGTATGCGGCTGCTGGGATTGACGAAGACAGTGAATACTTCAAAGCAGCGATGGATATCATTTCTAGGAATAAGCTCACGGAATATGACGACATGGCAATCAAGAAATGGGGTAGTTTTTCTCCCAAATTACCTGGGGTTGATGACGGGCCTTCAGTTCCGAATTTACCTGGAGCGGGAAATCCGAAAGTCCTAAATGGGTATATTGGGCAACGCATCGGCAATGGACAGTGTTACGCCTTGACGGCGCTCTATTCGCATTTGATGGGTGGTCCAAGTTTGGGAGCTGGCGTGACAGATAAAATCGACATGATTCCCGGCACAGATGGCACCAGTGCGTATCAAATCGGGAATGCCTATGATTGGGCAGCGCACGGCTGGAAGGTGATAAACAGTCCAAAATACGCCGACCTGAAGGCTGGGGATATTATCAACTGGAAACCGTTCTCTACACACAGCCGCAGTGAATATGGGCACACCGGGATCATTGCTTCTATTGGGAAAATGGGGGCCTATGACACCTACGAACAGAATTCTGAACAAGGACAAATCTGTGCGTCCTATACTCGCTATTACGACGATTCGATCTATGCGATTATCCGGAAAGTGAAGTGATTTTTAGTGAAAAGGAACCTTCAAATCGGCCTATTTTGCATCTGCGTTATCGGCATTGGTGCTTTCTTCTATTTCACAACAAGAGAGCCGCCAACACGGACAGCCACTCAATCCACAGAAAGTACCGTTCAATCAACGATTCAATCGGATCCAACAACTGAATCGAGCAGTGAAGAATTCCCATCGACGGCTTCTTCTACTGAAACATCGAGGGATTCTGAACGGGAACAAGCCGCCGCCGAACGGAAAGAAGCCATTCTAGCGCTCATTGGTGAATTTGGGAAGCGCTGGCTGAACTATTCTTCCATTGGCAAACGAAACGCGTCTGTCGTGGAATTATGTACGGAAAAAGCAGTGAAAGACAATGGCCTTGCGGCAGATCCACATGCCGAATTTAAGGGAGAAGGGAAGTTCACGCTTGTTACACAAGACGTGGATCAAACGGACACCTACCTGTTGTTTGGCAATGATGTGGTACGCGAGACGATTCACCGCCAGGTATTGCTTCAGCTGAAGGTAGTTGAAGTTGACGGGTCGTTCAAAATCGATGAAATCGTCTTAAACTACGTCCAACAAGCTTACTAATGAAAGGAGCAGAAACATTGGAAGATCAAGAAAGCTATACAAATCAAGAAAACTATGCAAATCAAGGAACGTCGGCATCTAATTCGCAGCTAAAGATTGCTGAAACTTTTGATTATCAGCGCCCAGCCGTACAAACCGCACTATTCGTTTTATGGCGGGTGCACAATAAAAAATACCAAGCGGGGGCGCAACTGTTCTATGAAGAGATTAATCGCAACCTGAAGACCGCAAAACCAGCCTATAAGGAAGCACTGGCCTTTCTTGAAGGTGCGGGTGTCGTCGTCAATGAAGTGGTTGTCTCGGATAAAGTGCCAACTGGTTTAATCCAGCGCTACGGGATTTTCGGAAATGGCTGAAAAGAAGCCGGTATTTAATCCGCAAGCCGTTCAGACAACAAAGAAAGCTGCGAAGAAGTCCAAGAAAAAGCGGGCTTCTTTTTTTTCGAACAAGGAGAAGGTGGATCTTTCAAATACTCGGACGTTGCGGTTTGCGCCGCGGACCGCCCAAAGTATTTTTTCGGTTCTGTTCTTTTTCTTGTTTGTCATCATGTGTGTAATCGTCCTCATGACCTTCGGTCGCGTCGATCATTTAACAGACATGGCCATGAGTAAGCAAGTGAATCAAGAAGACCTCGTGTTAAAAATTAATACCCGGTTAATTGAAACCGATCAGCTGCATTATGAAGGCGAAGAGCTCGCAAAAACTCTTTACACGGCAGGCAAAACAGACGAAGAACGGCAGGCATGGGAAACAGAGGTGAAAGGGTATCTTGCGCCAGGTCTAAATGTCAGCCAACTGGAACTAAACAACGGAAAAATTGACCGGACTGTGAGTGCCGTTAGTTTTATTAAGATGGAAACCTTGAGTGAATCTGAAAGGACGTACCGCCTTTTCTACAAAGTTTCGTATACAGAAGCCGATCAAATGAATGATTTGTCGGTTGTTTTGCCGGTGTCTTATCAAGACAACGATTTGAAGCTGATTGATCTGCCAGCTGTTGTAAATTTGGAAAAACGCGACGCTACAAACCCAGTGACTTATGATAAAAATCGTTTTATTCCGAAAGGAACCTCTGTTTCTACTCAGGAAGAGGATAAACTTACAGAATTTGTCAATCGATTCTTTGACCTTTACGGCGCAAATGACGACAAGTTGGAATTGATCGCAGCTGTCAGTGGAATCGGTGGAGCAACGGTCCAACAAGTCAATTCCACCGTCTTTATGAAACTGGAAAATGGGAACTATTTTGTTCAAGGCACCTATCTGTTTCAATTTGAAAAGCAGAGCACAATCAAGTCAAAATTCAGCTTGGAAATCAAGCAAACCGAAGAAAATTACTATGTATTATCAATGAATGGAGAGTGACAACATGATTGATTTAAAGCCCCTTTGGGACAATTTTTCAACGCAGGTCATTATTTTACTTGCGATCGTGGCTTTGGGAATGATTGTAGTCGGTGTAGCCACACAAGGATTTGGGCGAGCGATTATTACAGTGATCGGTGTTTTTGTCTTAATCGCTTGTATTTTGATGCTTGGAAGTGCTACTGAGGTCGGCACCTGGATCAAGGACAAAATCTTCAAATTAGATTCTGATGCTGGCTTGATCACAAATTTTAGATTGTTAGGTGAGGTCATTGGAGTACAACTACACGCACGAATTTAAACAACCACACAAATTTTACTCGGTCAAAGGGATCGCAATCCCCTTTGCGCCGAACGGAATCCGAGCCGACACCTTGTTTATTGGGCTTGGGTTCGTCGTCTTACTGGGGATTATCTGGTTCATTGGGTTTGTGACTCACAGCGATTTTTTGACGTCACTCTTCATGAACTACTGGATGTTAGTTATTGCTGGATCAGGCGTACTCATTTGGACACTCTTCTCTCTAAAGTGGGACAACAAGAATTTTGTGGACTATTTAATGGGCAGAGTTGTTTATGCCAGTCAGCGAAACGAGCGGTTCGAACATGAAATGCCTGTGCAGTACCTGAACAAGAAAATGACCTACCAGGGCATTCAGACAAGGAGGGTGAAATGACTGATAAGTATACCTTTCTACTCTCCTATTTTGAGTTGGTAAGCACTTTAGAATTTAGCTTGGAAAATTTCACACTAATGGCAGAAGAAGAGCTGGAAGAAAAAATCAAAGAATACCTGATGGGAAATCACACCCATTCACGGTTACTATACTGGGAAATGGATGGCGAAAATCAAACAGAAAGGGACGTATTTCATCAAATACGTCCTTCTCCTGATAATTCCTATCTGTATTTTGAAGAAGAGTTGTGTTCTACTCAGCTACTAGAATCAGAAGATCAATCCATCGCAATTGCGGAAAAAATAGGGACAACTAGCTTCCACCTATTAAAAAATGGACACCGTCTTGCTGTTTTTATCAAACAACACGAGCAATGGTTTTGGTTGCCATTTCATTGCTTATCAAAAATGCCAAATTTCCAGTCCCCCTTAATGCCGCTCAGTGAAATACACCAAGGGGATCAGTTTTTCACCATGCTCTTGAAAACGTAAAACCGACTCCTTCTCTTTAGATTTTCTGAACCAAAATCGAGATTGAATGTAAATATTGAACGCTGTCTTTTTATTTGTAGCATATCCACGTACAAATGGGAAAAGGACTATTTCGAAAAAGACCAAGGAAGTGAGAGAAAATGTATCCATTGAAAACAAAGGAGTTAGACGGTGTTAAAGATGTCTATCTGAATACGTTGCGAAAGATTGAACCACCACACATTTATGAAATGAGCATAATTGAGTGGCATTCAGTGAATCCAAGTCAATTGGTGAAGGCAGTCAGAGCCTTAGTGAACTCCTATCCAGAGTATCAAAAGGATATTCTGGAAATTGGGGACTCTCGGATATTTGAGCGTAGCAAATTTTTACCTTTCAACCTTTTCAGATGTGAAATGACCGTACAGGAACAGTCAAGACAGATTCAAACGTCAGATTGTCAGCTTCTCTTAGTGCAGTTTAGCGAGTCTATGAGCCTGGCAATGATTGAGCGGTTAGTGACATTAGCTACGACGGGAAATCACCCAAAGGTCGTGTTGTTTTTGACAGTTGAAAACAGGGCAAGAATCTTACCTGCACTGAGTTTTTCCCATATAGCTTACCAATCCATATGGGATATTTGGAATCAGTTAGAATGGCAAGAAACTGATCCTTATTTGGTCGAAAGGCTTTATCAGTTGATTCGTTTCACGTACCTAAGCTAATGGGTTGAACAAATTGAGGTGGTCAAATGGTTCAAATGAAGAAAAATTCAATTTATATGTTCGAAGACGTCTATCAGGCAACGTTGAGGGAACTTAGTTTCCCAAAAGTTCATGAAATGAATGTGATCGAGTACTACTCAAAAGATATAGGAAAACTTCGCTCTTTTCTGAGTGAACTATTGGGACAACATCCTGAATGCACAATTGATATTCTAGAAATTGGAGAGCAGCGTCTATTTGAGGAAAGTCAGTTTCTTTCAACTAGTGAATTTCGTAAGGCCGGAGGGTCCTATTTCTCAGAGATGGGCGCAAACGAAAAAGTACGGCTACAAATACTTGTTGTAGAAACGGCAACGATTCACTGTCCAGAGGGCTTCTCTCTTCTATTAGATCTTTTGGATACGACTTCAGCTTCTAGATTGGTGATATTTCAAACGATTTATGACAAACCTATCGTTCTTCCTATCGTACAAATTTCGAATTTTAAAACACTAGCGATAGAAGATGTTCTAACTCTTAGAGGACAGTTTGAGTTGGAAAGTGAACTTATCGATCACGTTCATGATAATCTCCTATTTAACCATATGCTCTAATTTCTTTTATTGTCCAGAAAAATTCAAGAAATTAAGAACTAAACTGTTTTAACATTAATCAAGTCAATTTTTAGAAAATAGATCAGAAACCTATTGATATTGAAATCAGTAGGTTTTTTTGTATGAAAGGAGGCAAGTAATGAATGGCAAAAAGAGAACCAAAACTGGCCTTTCCAATTGAAGCCATGACCCAAAATTTTCTCTTTACAGATACGCAAGATGTTTGGGTAGGCTACAAGCTTGATCGCAAAGAGCTGCCCTTAAACAAGGTGGATTTTTTCAGGGAATACATCGAAGACGGTGAGGGGCTATTTGAACACGATTCCTACGATTACCATTTTGTAAATGTGCCGGAATATTTTGATTTGGATCAACATATCGAAGACACCATCGACACGATCGTAAAGGGAAGCTTCGCAGATCTCGGTGAATTCTATTTTCACCAAGCAGGAGAGATTCTGAAAGAAGAAATTCAGGTGAATCAGTACACAACCTATCTCTTTGTTAAATTATCGACACCGATTCAAGTCGCAGATCCCTTGGAATATATTGAGTTGGTTAAAGACTTTGGTACCCGACAACTTTTTCGGTTGACCGGTCAACGGATTCCTCGTTCCACACTGCTATCTAGCTATCGACGAGCAGAACAACAGCTGTTTCAAGACCTGGCAAATAACAAACTCATTTCACGGTTAGAAACTCGGCAAATGGCACGGATCTTTTACTACTTTTTCCATCGTGCGAATACACGACTGCCGCAACGTGAGTTACTGGCCGAAGAAATCAACGAGGGAATCATTGAAAATCACAAAGGCTACCTAACCATTGAACAAGCGGATAAGACCCATTATGTCGCGTTTCTATCTGTCATTGATTTACCTAGCAGTTCGTTTGGCTCCGCCTTTATTCAACGGGCACAAGAAATGATTCGGTTTTCCTTTGAAACCCATGTCCAAGTACGTTTCGAACATGAAAAGAAAGATCAAAAGCACGTCTACAAAATGCGAAAACGTATTTATGAACAGGATAAGGATCAACAGACGGTCGATGCAGTCTTAAATGAAGATGAAGTGATCTTGTTTGGTGAGGAGCGTTTAAATGAGCTGAACGAACGGTTGAAGCGAAAGGATCGTCGCCTTTGTCGAACCACCGTGACGTTTTGTATCGCGGCAGGGGATTTGGCAACCCTGGAAGAACGAATCAAGGACTTTTACTTTCATTTTGAAGTGACCGATTGGAAAATTTACCGGCCATTGGTGGATCAGTTGACCTTGTTCGATCAGTGTCTAATTGGGACAAAACGAAGTTTTCGAAGTTACGAACAGGTCTTGACGACGGGCTTTATTGCCGATTTCGGGTTGGATCTCGTTCGCCAAGTAGGAAACAATATGGGCTTTCCACTAGGCAGAATCATTACCATTCGAAATATCAAGGACCGGACCCAAGCCTTGAATTTATCCAATAAAATTGTCTGGTTCTACCCAAACCTGACGAAGCGGGCGATTGCCGGGGCTTTACACACCAACGGGAATACACTAATCACAGGTCCACCCGGTCAAGGGAAATCGGTATTAGTGAAGTATATCTTCCTGTGGCTGACTTTTCTTGGTCAGAAAATCCTCTACGTCGATCCAAAAAATGAAACCGAAAAGTTTTTTAAACGTGCATTGGAAAAATACAGCCATGAACCGAAATTTGTGGACTTGTACCACCGAATCAATTTCATTTCCCTATCCAGCAATGAACGCTACCGAGGAATGTTAGACCCGTTGATGTTTTTACCTCGCGAGGAAGCGATTCAGACTGCACGAACCGTATTAGAAAATTTTGGTGAGGTGAATACCGATCCGGCAACGGCCAACCATAAAAAAGCTCTGATTTTGAGTTCGGTTGAAACAGTCATTAATGGGCGTGGGAAGAAACATTTAACGAAAGTGATCGAGGAAATCCGGCAAAAAGATGAAGAATTGGCAAAACTCATTAATGGATACAACACCGGGTTAGGTAAAATCTTGCTTGGAAATGACCAGAGTGAGCCGTTGCGTTTTGAGAATCAAATCAACGTCTTGGGTACCCAAGGTCTTCAAATTCCAACCCAAGAAGAGATTGCCGCACACCGGTTAAACAATGAACAAATTGCGGGTATGTCGATAATGGAAGTCATCATGAAGATGACCTATATTTTTTCCACGAATAAGGACGAGGACGCCGCGATTATCTTCGATGAAGCCAAAGGGTTTGAAGATACGTCCCAAGGACGTTACCTGATTGAAGATAGTCTTAGAAAAGGCCGTGCGAACGCGACGGACATCTATCTTGTGACCCAAGCCTTTATGGACTATGACCAGGAAGACAAAAAGGAACTCCTCTCGTACAAGTTCGCTTTTCGGCCGAATCAGGAAGAAGCGCAAGGGAAAATCCTACGATTTTTTGGTATGGAACAGAATCGGGCCAATATGGAATTAATCAACAAACTAAAACCTGGGACATGCCTTTTCCAAGACCATTTAGGACGGAATCAGGCGATCGCCATTGATGTACTGTTTGATAGTTGGATGCTTGCGATTTCTTCAACCGACCAAAAAGATGCGGCGACACAAGCAGCCTTAGCGATCGAAGGGAAAAATTAATCAGAGTGTTCACCGGTGGGTGCAACACTTTTTTATTTTCTCTCTAAAAGTGTTGCACGTAACAGGAGGTGAAAAAGTTGCCAATCAAAGAGGGAAATATGCGTTTCTGGGCCACGTTAGATCCACCACATATCAAACGATTAGAAGCCATTCTGCGAAGCTCAAAAAAGACACGAACCATGTTATTGCACGAATGGATCGATCAGGAATATACCCTCAGAACACAATGGGATAAAAAAATTCAAAAGAACGAGAAGCAGCTGACGTTTTTACAAGAAATGGAGGAACATTCATGAAAATCGTAAAAAGATGGCTTGGGGTGACGGTACTCCTCATTGCAAGTTTGACAATCTTTGCAGCGTGCGGCTCACAGCACGTGCTAAATGACACGTTACAAGCCGAAGGCGGTGTATGGGACGTTGAGGGGCTAGGCAGTTCAGGAACGTTTACCTTCTACGAAAACAACACCTTTGACTGGGGAGCCAGCCATTCCAGCTCTCCGATTAATTCCGGTACCTACACTCTTGATGAAGAGAACAAATTATTGACCTTCAGCGGAGATCAAAAAAATGCCACCTTTACAAACGTTCAGGTCTTGGAAGATGGCACTGTTCAAATGGAAAATGGGGATAAAACAGCGACGTTGACCAGGCATGTTCAAAAATAGGAGGAATGCGGAATGAAGAAAAGGCTCGCCCTGGTCGCCTTCTTGCTCTTTTGTATCTTTGGTCTGAGTCATTCGCAGCCGGCCTTTGCGGCCGCAGAGCCGGTAGTTACTGATCCGACAACCAACAAAGACGAAATTTACGATCGGTACAAAGACAATTCCTTTGAGCTCATGACCAAAGACTATGACGAAGGCTTCTTTGGCAATAAGATCAAAGAAGCCTTTGTGAACCTGTCGGGCACACTAAAAAATCTCACCTGGGGTGGCGTGAAGGGACTTGGCCAGTTTAATACAGAAATGGTCAAGTTTCTGTTCAGTATGGATGTAATCACGCCAATCCGTGGTCCAATGCAGAAACTCACTTCAAGCATTGCGACGAATATGACGAGTATTGCGGGCACCATTGGCATTACCGTTGTCGTTTTGGTTATTGGCTTTAGGTTTTTTGCAGAGCAAAACTTCAAGCGGGTATTCCAGATTTTACTGACGACTATTGTCATTTTTACGGGCCTTGCCGTTTGTCGTGATGCGGATTCAAATGATTCGTTGTTTGCCCAACTATTCAATATTGATCGAGCGATTGAAACTGAATTTGTAAAAGTTAATCCAGTTTTTGGTGACGAAAATTCAATGGCTGCTAGTCATACGATTCGAGATGAAAATGGTCGTGAGGTGGAAGTAGACTATGATGTCAATGAACGAATGAAAAATGCGGGTGATTTGATTGCGTCACAAATTTTCTATACCAATGTGTTCGAGCCGTACCTGTTAATGAACTATGGGACAACAAACGTGGAGACGATTCGTAAGAAAGACATTGAACTCGATGGTGCTAGTTATGATCGGATCCAAGTGTTGCTGGATAATGATGTAGACACGAATGAGAACGAAAAACTTCATGAAGAGGCAATGAAATATGAAGCGGACGAACTGAGTAACAAGGCCATTCAGTATTTTACGAACCTACAAAACTGCTTCTACGGGATCTTTTATATTGTCGTGAATCTCATTCAAACCCTTGTCTATTTTGTCCTTGCTTTCTTACGGTTAGTGATTGCGGTCATGCAGCTATTCTTAATGCCGCTTTTGCCAATCATGCTATTTGCCGGGCTATTTTTGATCGAAAACAATCTTGCGGTAAATTACTTCAAAGGCTTCGGCATGACCATGTTGCTGAAGGCAATGACTGGATTTCTTGTGATTTTCTTTGCGACTTTCTTGTCATTAGGGTTCAGTCTAAGCAATGCGGTCGATAACCCTTGGCAAAAGATTCTAACTATCCTAATTTATCTTCTGACTCCGCTTGGGATCTGGACTTTCCGAAAATTCCTGGGTGGTATGTTGCTTGGGAAAGTGAAGTTATCCGATATGGCTTCGTTCTCCGTCAACCCAGTAGGGACAGAACGCAGGTTGCGAAATGCTTACCAGGAACAAGCAAAAACCGCAAGACAATCCCGCAAAAACACGGCAGAACGGAAAAAAGCCGAGATGGAACGGAAGAAAAAAGAAGCCGAAAAGTCCGGCCGAACGACTGTCGATTTTCGAGAAAAGCCTGGTTCAAAAGAGCAGTACAAGAAGAGCGCCAAACGGCAATCACAATCTACGCAGGATCAAACAGGGAATAAGAATCAGGGACGAAATGCTGGCAAGCAAGAGAAGAATCGTATTCGTTCAGGTGCAAATACGGCAACGTCAGGCCAGAATAAGAACCAAAATCACGCTGAACAGTCAACTGTAACTGGTATGGAACGGACACCAAACGGGGGTAGCACTAAATCGAAGCGTTCGACTAAGCGGGGACAACCTTCAGTTAAAAAAGACCAGGTATCGAATGCCAAGTCTCCAGAATCGAATGAGGCTGTGGTGTCCTCTTCAACGACTACTGAAGCGAAGGAACGTCAGCAAAAAGCGAATTCAGTACGAAGCAGCAAGCGTGGAGAATCCGTGAAAGAGGCATCAAATGGCAAGAAGAGTGACACTACTGCCAAGCAGTCTGCGGGGCAATCTGATGAAACAAACAGAACGGAACGCCGCAACGAACGTCGCGGCCAATTGCCAAGAAGTGATAAACGATCCACACCAGCACGAGCTTCCTCACCTTCGGGTGATCGCTCGCAAAAGGCTGAACAACGAAATGTCAGTGCACGGCCAGCTCGGCAATCAACGGTTCGAAAAGGTACGGTCCGTGTACCCGAATCAATGAAACCACAGGCGAGTGGAACATCAATCCAGCCGGCAATCAATCGGCAAGGCGGAAATCCACAGGTGGCCGAACGGCTACGAAATACTCAGAAAAATGGCCGAACGGTCTCCGTTAAGCGTGCTTCAAAGGAAAACCAACGTCCGACTGAGCCTTCACCTGCAAGACGTTCATCTGCGGTTTTTCGACCGGAAGCCGTTCGAAATCAAACTGAAAAACAGTCAAACTTGACTGACAAATCTAAGAAATAATCTTCAATGAAAGGGGAATTGATACACCGTGCAAGAAAATAATTTGTTCGGCTGGTACAACAATTCGAACCAGAATCAAAAAGAAAAAGAGAAAGAACAGAACAAGTACAAGACCCTCTTAACTGTCGCAGTATTGATCGGCGTGGTGCTCTATCCCTTCCTTTTTGTTGGTGTAATTCCACTTGTAATTGTGATGAGTTTGGATAAAAAAGATCAAGCAGCGCACATTGATGATATGAATTATAAGAGCTTCCTCAAACGAGGGGGCTCTTTCTTTATGGCACTGGCAGGTGGTTTCGCGATTGTAAATATCGCATGTTTTATCCTTCTTATTCCGAGGGGATACTTCTCTTGTTACCTACTATTTCCGCTGAATTTGTTAGATACTGCGCTCATATTTACTTACCAAACGGTCCTTGCTTTGGTCATGGGCGGTAGTGGAATGGGTGCAGCGTTAATCGCCTTTTCTGCATTTGTTTCCAAACGAAGAGTAGTTTCAAAAGAAGACGAGCGCCTAAAAGTCACTCAGTCCAAGGACTATGAAGAGCGACGCAAGAACAGTTTTCAAGAGTCGCAACGATTTACTGAAGAGGAAGAGGCCGCGTACCAAGAAGCAAAACGGAAGGGTGATGTTGAGAAACTTTTAGAGTTACGCTCACGCATTTTGTTAGGTGCTAGTGAGTTTGGGAAACCATACTATCTGTGTACGAGCGAGTTAAATAAACACGTTTTAATTCCAGGGACAACCGGCTCAGGTAAAACAACTTTGATTCAATTATTTGTTCAACATGCGGCAAAATTTGACATTCCTTTAGTCTTGATTGATGGAAAAGGTGCCCGCGCAACCCTCACTGAAATGGAAACTATCGCGAGTTTTTATGGCCGGAAGGTACGCGTTTTTACAGATACCGGTCATATGAAATACAACCCAATTAAGCACGGGAACGAAGTTGTTATCGAGAATAAATTAGTCGCTTTAGCTAAAACAGAAAGCGAGTATTATACCATCGCAGCGAAGTTGCTTTTACTCGGAACGGTTCAATTGATTGATACGTTTAGTGAAGTTACTGGGTTCAAACGGAGTCTTTTCTTGATGCAAAAATACATGATGCCTCGTAAAGTATTGGATCTATTTGCTAAAGAAATCTGGAAGAAAAAGCCGGATATGTTTGTGATTGAAGTGGTTGCGAAAACTTCAAATAAGAAGGGGAAAGGACCGAAAAAGGAATCAATTGAACTATCAGATGATACAGAAGATACTTCTTCAATTGCCGAGCCCCAAAAGAAAGAACGTGAAGGAATGGATCGGCAACTACGAAAAAGGATGGAATCTTTCGAGGAACAACCAGAGACAGAACGGATTCGATTAGATCCTAAGACGATAGATCTAGATAGCTATTATCAGCTAGTAAAACGGTACTCAAATTTATTGACTCCCCAACAGTTGAGAATATTTGAGCGGTTGTTTGTCCGATATGAACACAAAGAAAATCCATTCTATTTATATGCGACATCGGAAGCCTTACAGTCAAATATCAACATGCTTTTAGATAGTGAACTCGGTCGATTGTTTGATCCAGAAGGCGCAGAAGAAGAGTTGGATATCGGTGAAATTGCGAAGAATAATGAGATCGTTTATATCTCATTGAATGGGTTAATTTACAGTGAATTTATTGTGGTTCTCGCACAAATGCTTGTCCATGATATTAATTATTACGCTTCAGAAATGTATATTCAGGGAGAAGAAAAACCTTTCTTTGCCATCTTTGATGAACCGGCTTCGTATCTGAATGAGGCCTTCATTGATACCGTAAACAAGACACGGGGTGTCGGTTTGTGTGGTATTTTTACACCTCAAACGATGGCCGATATCAAGAAACTTGGCGATCAAATCGACGAGCAATTAGTCGGGAACGTCAATACCTTAATGGTCGGAAAGACAAATAGTCCACTTGAGCGCGAGTATTGGTCAAAATCAATGGGAACCTATCAAGATATCGAATTGACCTCCGTTGTGCAGCAAGAAGCAGGTTATTCTGACGTTGGAAAATCAGATTGGACAGGTGAAAAGGGAACAAAACGAAACGTGGATCGCTTCATTGTACACCCGAATAAAATACGAAAACTGAAACAAGGGGAGTACATTGTGGAGCGAAAAGCTTCGTCAAAAGAGATCCCGACGCAATCTGTTTATATCCGAAGTGTGAGTGACTGGATAAAAAAACAGGAAAACGAAAAGAAAAAATGAGTTCAATACACTCTAAAAAGATTGAAAAAAATGAGTGTTTAAATGTATCAATGAATAGATTCCAATTGATAATTGGATAAAATATTTGATTAAAAAAGTAAGAAAAATAATGAAGAAAATGACACTATGACTGACAGTATGACCAACAGTATGATCGACAGTATGACCGACATCATGACCGACAGTAGATAGGAAAGGCAAAACCGTCCTGTGTGCCCGGTATAAAAGGCTTTCTACGCATGTAAAATTCCTGACCATTTT
>NZ_MAEH01000002.1 GCF_009933135.1 Candidatus Enterococcus leclercqii | reverse complement strand
ACACTAAATATTGTAGAACCCTCTTTTTTTGTATACTCTCCCTCAATCCAGGAAGGTACGAATCTTTTCATAGACTTGCAGATAATCAATCTCATTTAAGACTTCGTGCTTCATCCCCGGCAGCTCTTCACTTTGAATGTTGTGGTAGCCAATTTTTTGCAAAGTCGCCAACGTATCGGCAAGTCCTTTTTTCCCTCCCGTGATTTTGGTATCTTCAGCCCCCACTAGGTTTAGAATCGGTAAATCCGGGTTTTGACACTGATACTTGTCATAGGCTTTCAACTGATGATCCCCTTCCCAGATAGTCAGTAAACTACGCACCGGATAAAGCTTCACCATGTTAGGGTCATTTTTAGCTCGCTCATTGCTCTCTGGATTGTTGGATAACCAATCTTGTTCCACACCTAAGTTTCCGGAAAGATAGTTCAAAAACTGATTGGTTTCCATATTGCCCCGTCGCTTTGTAAAGGCTCGTCCCAATTTGATCGCCAGTGGAACGATAGGAACATAATTGGCGGTTCCGGTAAGCACCAATTTGTGCAGCTGGTTGTCGTGTTGTTGTAAATAATTACGCGCCAAAATCGAGCCAAAAGAATGGCCATACATACTCAAGGGTAACGTAGGATATTTGCTTTTGATAAAGGCCGTGATTGCTGCTTGATCCGCAACCAACAGGTCAAAATCATGCATGACACCGTGGGGATCTTTTTCAGATACTGAGCCGCCGTGTCCCCGATTATCCGACAAAATAATGACATAACCGGCATTATTCATATAGTTGGCAAAATCAAAATAGCGTTCTTTGTACTCCAAAGCACCATGAACAATCTGCAAGATTCCTTTTGGTGCCGGATGATCAAAGACAGCCAATTCCAATTTGGTTTGATTTTCGGTATTGAGTTGATAATACTCTGGGGTCATATGGGTTCTCCTCCTGTGGGATAAGTGCAACAGTCCTGCTGTTGTTTGCCAGCTGTCAAATGGGGCCCAGTAGCACACGTAAAGCTGCTGACTGGATTTGACTGAAGACTTGATTATTCCATTTTTGCCTTTTATAGTAACCGTTTTCCACTGTGCCGACAAGCACAGACTGTCAGTTTTACGACAGGGGAAAGATTTTGTCCATTTTAATATGGGGCACCGGCGCGTGGGGCATTTCATAGACTTCACCAAAACTGCGGTAACCCAGTTTTTCATAAAATCCTTTGGCTGAAACACGAGCTTCTAACCAAATGCCTTGAGCACCTTGCTTACGGGCTGTTGCTTCTAATTCTGCCAAAAGCTTACGTCCCACCCCTTTACTTTGCAGTTGGGTGTCCACACACAGATAGTCAACAGCTTGCCATCCCTCTGGCTGGTGTGACATTACTGCGACCCCCAAAAGGCTGCTTCCCACCTCATTATATGCTCCCAAAATTAGCGCCTTTGCTTCTTGAGAGAAATCTTCTTGAAAGATATCCAGTCCCAGGGGTTTACGCATGATCCGATTTCGTAATGCCAGCGTCTCCTGATATGCGGAACTACCATAGTTGATTTTGACAATTTTCATCACAAGTACCTTCTTTTTAACAAGTTGTCTCCTTCCGCTTTCATCTGTAAAAATGGCTAGGAAGGTTTCCGTCTCCATGATACCTCAAGGTGCTTGCGACGGCAAAAAGTCTTAGGAAAAAGTCTTAGCAGGTGTTGTTCGTTGCAGATTTCTTGGTATTTGCGTATAACTGAAGTAGCCAGTGGCCCTCAACCAGCCACAATAAGTGAGAGGAATGATCCTATGTATCCCATCGTACCAGCCAATATGACCGAAATAGCCGAAAAAATCGCTTACCTGGAAGAAAAAGGAAAGGAAGTCTCTGAAGAAGAAGTCATCCGTCAAGCTGTTTTAGACAACGGCCAACAGATGCTGGACGGCGCTTTGGAGGGCCCCTACTGGAAATTAGCTTGGCAAGACGGCGACAGCAAGTTAGCCGTATTCGACATCATGAACAAAGAAGTCGGTGCCATTTCTAGTCCTTCTGGCTCCTTTATTGACGACTTCAAGCAAAACACACCAAATTTCGTCCGCTTTTTAGCTGACCATATCCAAACCATCGTAGACAATGATTAATCCTTCTTGCAAAAGACACTTGAAAGCAGTTATCCCCCTGTTTTCAAGTGTCCTTTTTAGAATCGCTATCGTTTCCAGAAAATTTCCTCTCTATGCTATCATGAGGAGAAAGCGTTTCATCACTTGTCAGCAAAATTTTTATCCTTTCAGAATAAACGATGCAACTTTCACATAAAATTCGGCTAACCTAACTTTTTACTTTTGTTTTGCTAAAAGCAGGAGTACAATAACACCGAAGAAGAGAAAGAAGGGATCTGCATGCAACACTCTCCAAAAGAACCGCAATCACATAAACTGCTGGCACACACCAATGGTCTCTCATTGCAGGAAATCAATGGGACCGTCAAAGTCCCCAAAGGAAAAGGCTTTTGGCCCACACTTTTAGCCTACTCCGGTCCGGGGGCACTGGTAGCCGTTGGGTATATGGACCCGGGGAACTGGTCCACTTCCATTACCGGCGGGCAAAATTTCCAATACTTACTGATGTCGGTCATCTTGATCTCCAGTTTGATTGCTATGCTCTTGCAATATATGGCTGCCAAGCTGGGGATTGTTACCCAAATGGACTTGGCACAAGCAATTCGCGCACGTACGAGTAAGCAATTGGGGATTGTTCTTTGGATCATCACTGAGCTGGCGATCATGGCGACAGATATCGCCGAAGTTATCGGGGCTGCGATTGCACTCTATTTATTGTTTGATATTCCCCTGGTGATTGCCGTCTTCATCACAGTCTTTGACGTCTTATTATTGCTGCTTCTGACTAAGATCGGCTTTCGAAAGATCGAGGGTATTGTAGTCTGTCTGATTTTCGTGATCTTATTTGTATTCGTCTATCAAGTTGCTCTGTCTCATCCTGATTGGAGCGCCGTCTTAAAGGGCTTCATCCCAACTGCCAAGACCTTTTCAGAAGATACCGTAGTCAATGGTCAAACACCCTTAACTGGCGCATTGGGGATCATTGGAGCTACGGTCATGCCTCACAATTTGTATCTGCATTCAGCAGTTTCTCAAACTCGTGAAATTGACCACAACGACGAAGAAGATGTGGCACAAGCTGTCCGTTTCACTACTTGGGATTCCAATATCCAACTCTCACTGGCATTTGTCGTAAACGCACTCTTGTTAATCATGGGGGTGGCGGTTTTCAAATCTGGGACTGTTCAAGATCCTTCTTTCTTCGGACTTTTCCATGCACTGTCAGATCCAGAAACTATGAGTAATGGCGTGTTGATGAATGTCGCAAAGACCGGCCTCTTATCGACGCTGTTTGCTGTCGCATTGCTTGCTTCTGGTCAAAATTCTACCATTACCGGGACTTTGACCGGCCAAGTAATTATGGAAGGCTTCATCCATCTGCGGATTCCTATCTGGCTGCGTCGCTTGGTAACGCGTTTGATTTCTGTGGTGCCGGTAATGATCTGTGTGTTGTTCACCCGCAGTGATAATCCCGTGGTAGAACACACCGCTTTGAACAATCTGATGAACAATTCCCAAGTCTTTCTGGCCTTTGCGCTACCATTCTCCATGTTGCCGTTATTGATTATGACCAATAGCGAAAACGAAATGGGCCACCGTTTTAAAAATCGCCTGATCGTCCAAATTCTCGGTTGGTTTTCGGTTGTTTCCCTGACTTATCTGAACTTAAGGGGACTGCCCAGTGCAATTCAAGGATTTTTCGGGGATTCCCCTACTTCCGGCGAAATTCAGTTAGCCAATGGCATTGCTTATTTTCTGATTGCTGGAGTCTTGGCATTGTTGGCATGGACTATCACCGATCTTTATAAGAGCAATAAACGCTATGAAGAAAGCCTGAAAGCTGGTGAAAAAGATGAGTGAAGTCTTTAAGTTCAAAAACATCATGGTGGGAGTCGACATTTCCGAAGATGCGCAAAAAGCATTTCATTACGCTGTTGAACGGGCGCATATCGATGCTGCCAAGCTATTAATTGTCTCGATTTTGGAGACCGATAACATGAATGTCTATCAAGCAATGGACAATAATTATATTAAAAGCGAGCGGGAGAAACTAATGGCACGGCTGCTGACCTATCAGCAATATGCGTTAGCTCACGGTGTCAAAGAAGTAGAAACCTATACTGGCGAAGGGGATGTCGCGGAAGTCATCGTCAAGACCATTTTGCCCAATGTCACCGCTGATCTCTTAGTGGTGGGTTCCAATGACAAAAAAGGGCTGATTGGCTATTTCGGTTCTCACGCAGCCTATATCGCAAAAAATGCCCCCATCTCAGTAATGATCGTCCGCTAAAGCTGTTCTTAGGTCTACCGGCGATTGCCTGCAAAAGAATTAATGCTGGGGTATCGATAATTCTCCAACGAAAAAGGAGCTCTGCCTCATGTATAAAAAAGTACACAACACTGATCTCCTTTGATGAAAGCAAGGCTTGTCAGCATTTGAAATTTTTCATCATGAAAAGACGGCGACCTTCCGATTATTCATGGAAGGTCGCCGTCTCTTGTTTGTGACTCACGTTTGGTAGTGTTCGCTTCAAAGGTAGTGACTAAACGAGTGTCACAGCCTCCAAATTGTCAGCACCCCAACACTTTTTGCTAACCCGTGTTTTTGTGGACAGCTTAGTTAGCAATCGGTGTAAAGCCATATTCTTTAAAGATGTCAGCGGCTTCTGCCGTCTGTAAGAAGGCCAAAAATGCTTTTGTTGCTTCGGCATTTTTACTTGCTTTGACGATTCCGGCTGGATAAATGATTGGTTTTTCCAGGCTGTCTGCCGGTGCTTCAGCAATAATTTTAACTTTATCCGTCGTTTTGGCATCTGTTTCATAGACGATCCCGGCATCGGCACTCCCTTCTGCCACCCAGTTCAAGACTTCCGTCACATTGGTTCCCAAACTAAAGCGGCTTTCCAACTTGTCCCATAGCGACAACTTGGTGAGAACTTCTTTTGCATATTGCCCTGCAGGAACACTTTCCGGATCACCAATTGCAATCGTTTTGGCTTTTTCGATGTCTGTGAATGCCTTTAGACCTTCTGGATCATTGGTAGGTGTAATCAAAACCACCTTGTTTTCCAACAAATCTGTCACTGTATCTTTGTCAATCAAGTCTTCAGTCACCAGTGCAGCCATTTGTTTAGTCGCTGCTGAGAAGAAAAGATCGGCTTCCATTCCTGATTCAATCTGTGTCTGCAGTTTCCCTGAGCTGTCGTAAGTCCCTTCAATAGTCACTTCTGGATGTTCTTTTTGATACAGCGGAATTAATTTTTCCTGAAAGGCATATTCCAAGCTGGCTGCGGCTGCCAAGTGCAGCTTCACGGGTTCCGCTTTCTCTGTCGAAGCTGTCGTACTGGCGGCAGTCCTACTTTCTCCCGTACTATCACTTGCATTTGCATTTCCACTATTTCCACCACAACCACCTAATAATGCTGCCAAGCTTACCGCCATTACAGCTGTCCAAAACTTCTTCATTTTTTACCCTCCATCAATTCAATTTCTCTAAAATCAAGCGCTTTCTTTTAACACTCAAAAGTCTAGCACGATATCCTGCAAAAAGATAGCGCAACCGATAAAATATTTTTTATTCTAATAAATATTTTTTAGTTAAAGAATTCCAAAAAAAGTACCCCTGTCCTATCAAGTTTTTTTCTCCCTTGATAGTCAGCGATACTCACTTATTTCTAACCATTCGGCTCTAATCATGGTTCCAGCTGTTTTCTGGTTACCCTCTAGTTTCCCTAAAAGCAACCAAAACAAAGCCGCCACCCCTTGTAGTCCCCCTTCACAAAACTTGTCAGCTGCGCAAGATTTTCTCCAGCGCTTTTCCTTTGGCCAACTCATCCACCAATTTGTCCAAATAGCGGATTTCCTGCATTAAAGGTTCCTTTATCTCCTCCACGCGAACGCCACAGACAACGCCCTTAATCAGCGATCGCTGGGGATTTAATCGGGGGGCTTCTTCAAAAAACTGCCGAAAATCAACTGTGGCAGCAATCTGCTTCGCCAATGCTTCATTTGAATAACCTGTCAACCAAGTTATTATCTCATCGACTTCCTCTTTTTTACGGCCCTTTTTCTCTGCTTTTGCCACGTAGAGAGGATAAACCGCGGCAAAATGCATGTTATAAATTCGTGGTTCGGTCACAAAAACGCCACCTTTCAGCTTTTCTCCATTTTACCATTTGCTTTTTAAAATGCCCCGCACTCCGCTTTTAAATGTCATTCAAAAAACAAACAAAATATTTTTTATTATAGATTAATATTTTTTATTCCTTCTTTCACCCGACTCTCATCAGCTCTTGCCAGACTAGTACAAAACTACTATACTCCTTTTGACAACGTTTACATAACGTCGAAACCCGACGCTATCTTTTCAAAATAGAACATAAAAGGAGTATCAATCACATGGAAGTCAAAACTACCTTACCAGAAATTTTTGACGAGTTTGGGGAGGCTCGCCAGCAAGGATTTCTGACCGTCAAAAAAATGAAAGAAAGTGGTCAGCCGGTCGTCGGTGTCTACTGTACGTTTATGCCAGAAGAACTGGTATTAGCTGCTGGAGCAATCCAGATCAGTCTCTGCTCCACTTCTGACGAAACGATACCGGAAGCCGAAGAGGATCTGCCTCGAAACCTCTGCCCCTTGATCAAATCCAGTTACGGCTTTGGTAAAACCGACAAATGTCCCTATTTTTATTTTTCCGACTTGGTGGTAGGGGAAACCACCTGTGACGGCAAGAAAAAAATGTACGAATACATGGCCGGTTTCAAAGACCTTTACTTGATGCAGCTGCCTCACAACCGGGACAGCGAAACCAGTCGCCGCCTTTGGTACAGTGAACTGGTCGCCTTTAAAGAAAAGCTGGAAGACTATTTTGGCGTGACCATCACTGATCGTCAAATTCAAGCTGCAATTCAATTGAAGAATCGGGAACGAATCGCTAAACAAAATTTCTATCGTCTTGGACAACTGAATCCACCGGCCATTTCTGGTGGTGAAATTTTTCGAGTGATGTACGGTGCCCAATACAAATTTGATAAAGAAGAAATCATCCAAACGTTAGAAGAAACCACCGCCAAAGTCAAAGCCCAGTATGAAGCGGGACACCGCCTTGATGATAAGCCGAGAATTCTGGTGACAGGTTCTCCCATTGGTGGCGTGACAGAAAAAGTCATCCGCGCCATCGAAGAAAATGGCGGCATCGTAGTAGCTTTTGAAAATTGTACAGTAGCCAAAGCGGTTGAAAAGTTAGTCGATGAAACCCAAGAAGACGTCTATCAAGCTTTGACTGATAAATACTTGCAGATTGGTTGTGCCTGCATGTCTAACAACCAGCCTCGAAAAGAGCTTCTCAGCCAAATGGTTGATGACTATCAAGTCGACGGCGTTATCGATATGGTTTTACAAAACTGTATTCCATTTTCGGTGGAATCTTTGCAGATTAAACGTTTCTTGCAAGAAGAAAAACAAACGCCTTATATGTATCTGGAAACCGACTACTCGACTGCTGATATCGAGCAGATCAATACCCGGGTTGCAGCCTTTGTGGAAATGCTGGAGGTGCGCGTGTGATGCGGGTCATCGGCCTAGACTCCGGCTCCACTACCACTAAAGGTGTCCTCTTTGAAGCCGGACGTTTGACCAAAAAGAGCCTGCTTCCCACAGCCGGCGATCCAAAAAAAGCTATGCTAGCCGTGCTAGCGCAATTAGACCCTAGTCTCCCAGAGCTTGCAGAAGTAAGTGATACTGCTCACAATGAAGACTCGCCAGCAGACACCTTTTTAGTAACTACCGGCTATGGTCGCAAATTACTGCCGGCCGATCTAGTTGTCACCGAGATTACTTGTCATGGTAAAGGAGCCGAATATCTGCGGACGGGTACCCAACAAGTTATTGATATCGGCGGACAAGACTGCAAAACAATTTTACTGAATGGACAAGGCGGTGTTGCTGAATTCAGCATGAATGACCGCTGCGCTGCGGGTACCGGCCGCTTTGTGGAAGTGATGATGCGAACCTTAGGGGAAGAAATCGAGGTGCTGGATTCCTTTGTTGCCGGGGCTGTACCGGTCACTATCAACAGCATGTGCACTGTTTTTGCCGAGTCAGAAGTCGTCAGCTTGATTGCAAAAGGTGAAAAACGTGAAGATATCGCACTAGGCGTCCTTTATGCAATCGCTAAACGGATTAACGGTCAATACAGTAAACTCCGGCCGCCAAAAGGTGCTGCGGTCTTCTTTACTGGTGGGCTGTCCGCCAGCAAAGCCTTCACCACAGTCCTGGCAGATACGATTGGCGCCCCGGTAATAACCGATCCTCTGTCACAGTATGCAGGTGCAATTGGTGCCGCCCAAATCGGGATCAAAAAATCAGCGGGGCACCCTCGCTTTGCGCCATCTCCACAAGTCTAGCTCTTCTTTTAACAATCAAAGAAAAGAGGAAAAAAGATGACACTGATAAAAAAAATACCATTGCCCATCACCGGCTTGATTTTAGCGATGTTTGTCTTGGGCAATCTGCTGCAAAGTGATTCGCAACTCGCCCATGACGGCTTAGGAATTTTGGCAACACTGTTATTAGGAGTAATTACCCTACGGATTTTCGCTGATCGCCAACAGTTTAAAAGTGAGCTGCAGCAGCCAGTACCCGCTTCTGTTTTTCCTACCTATAGCATGAGTCTGATGGTCTTCTCCACTTATATTGCTGACTTTCATTCCCAAATTGCATTGCTGGTTTGGATTTTCGGAATCCTGTTGCATCTGTTCTTGCTGTTACTTTTTACCAAACGCTGGGTCTTTGATTTTCACATTGAAAACGTCTATCCCAGCTGGCTGATTGTCTATATCGGCATTGTCACTGCCAGCGTCACGGCTCCAATTCACCAACAGTTTTTGGTGGGGCAGCTCTTCTTTTTACTGGGGGCTGGCTTGATTGTTGCTGTATTGCCACTGGTTTTGTATAGAGTTTACAAAGTAAAAAAGATTCCCTCCGTGCTACGAGCCAATATCACCATCATCTGTGCACCAGTTTCCCTATTGCTGGCAGGTTATTTGAACAGTTTTGCAACACCTCACAAAGGGGTATTTTTCGGATTACTACTAATCTCGCAATTGCTCTATTTCTTTATTTTGATACAAGTTCCGAGTTTTTTCACCAAAGCCTTTTTGCCCAGTTTTTCTGCCTTCACCTTTCCAACAGTGATCACTGCTCTTTCATTAAAGGCAGCGGGAAAATACCTGGCAGCTCAGAATGTTTCAATCCCGTTTTTTTCTGTCCTGCTTCGTTTTGAGATGATTTTAGCCGGCCTGTTTATCACTTATGTCTTCTTGGGTTATCTGGTAACCGGCCTAATCTTACCTCTAAAATCAGCCTGGCAGGAAAAATCGGCAATGGCTAACGATTTAATGGATGAAGATCACACTAGTTAAGGAGAGTTGAACAATGGAAAAGCAAGAATATCTGGATATGGTAAGAGAAGTCGCTGAAACTTATTTCAGTACCGGAACCTATTATTGTTCCGAAGCGGTAGTCGAGACATTAAATGATGTCTTGGGTCAGCCTTATGACGAAGATGTCGTGCGGCTAGCCTCGGGATTTCCCATCGGTATGGGAAAAGCACAATGTCTGTGTGGGGCCGTTTCTGGCGGACAAATCTCTTTGGGTATGGTCTACGGCCGCAAACGGGGGGAACCAATGAATCCCGAAATGTTTGAAATCTCTAAAGGACTCCACGACTTTATCAAAGAAAAATACCGTTCCTGTTGTTGCCGCGTCATCACGCGACAATGGGCAGGGGATGACTTTATGTCAGAAGGCCGCAAACAGCATTGTATCGGCATTACCGGAGAAGTTTCCGTTTGGATCGTAAATGAGCTACTTGAACGAGGCGTATTGGATTTGGAAAAAGCACCGGTTATCCACGCCCACGTTTGATGACACATAAAAAACACCGCAAACAGCCGGCAGCTAATTTTGCCTACTGTTTGCGGTGTTTTGTTTTCAATTGAGAAATACCTTTAATCCTTTAAATAGCAACAAGCTCTTATAGATAATCCCAGTACCTTGTGTTCAGCTGCAAAAGCTCTTCAGCTAATCAAATACTGTGCTTTACAGATTCGTCTTTAATTTCTCCCAGCTCCACTTGGATGGTAATATGCGCCAAATCAAACCGACTAGTCAACTCATGGTCCAGCTGTTCCAAAAACTGGTTATTGTCCGCTAAGGTTTCTCGGCAAAGATGGACAGTCATCGCATTTTCTGTCGTGCTCAGCGCCCAGATATGCAGGTCATGCTGCCCAATCACCGTTGGCTGGGACAGCAGGAATGCAGCTACCTCTTGATAGTCTACAGAAGGAGGAACACCGTCTACAGACAAAGCCAACGCGTCTCGCAAAAGCTGCCAGCTGCCAATAAAAATCACCACTGCGATGAGTATACTGATGACTGGATCCAACCAGAACCAATCCGTTACCTTGATTACCAAAGCTGCTAACACAACCCCCACTGAAACCAGCGTATCGGCAGCCATGTGTAAAAATGCCCCTTTGATATTGAGGTCACGCTTTTGATTTTTCATAAACAACCATGCGGTAAAGCCGTTAATCAAGATGCCAATTGTCGCTACAACGATTACCTGATTTTCAGCGACTGCCTGCGGAGCCCACAAGCGCTGCACAGCTTCTAATAGAATACCCCCGACAGCAACCAGTAAAAATACCCCGTTGAACAAAGCCGCCAAAATCGAGCTGCGCTTATACCCGTAAGTCCGTTTCACTGTCCGAGGACGGCGGCTCAAAAGCAGCGCAATCCAAGAGACCGCCAGTCCCAAAACATCGCTGAGATTATGACCGGCATCTGCCACCAGTGACAAAGCATTCGCAGAAAAACCAAAGCCGGCCTCAATGACTACAAAGAGCAGATTGATAACAATTCCGATTTTAAAGGCACGATCCATTCCCTTAGAAGCACCAGAATGTTCATGATGATGTTCATGCATAATACAATTACCTCTTTTCAATTGCAGCAAATTCAATTTTTAAGTATTCCCGCGGCGTCTACCTTCTTTACCCGCGTTGAAGAAGGCGGGCGCAAAAGAGGTACCGTCAAATGAATACTCATTCATATTTAACTGCATTTTAGCACAAGTCACGACCTTCTGCGAATTTCCGCTCCTTTTTTACAGCAACAGCCAGACAGTTATTGTAGGTCCATTTACAAGAAACCGTAGACTATTTTGATACTCACCAGGTTTGTTTTGCTATCGATCGCCGTTCCAGCGGCACTGTCGCAGATCTACACTGCCATTTTCTCTAAAAACGACCCCTTCTGCTTGCAACAGTGCAGGCTGTTGCGGCCAGTTTTTCGCACAACTACCTTGCGCGTTCACTACACGTTGGCAAGGATAGCGGCCATAGTATTCCCCATGGCTCAAGACTTTTCCCACTAATCGAGAATTGCGGGGATACCCTGCTAACTCGGCAATTTGTCCATATGTCGCAACTTTGCCTCGAGGAATTTCGGCAACGATTGCAAGTACCAAAAAGGCAAATTCCTCGTTTAATTTCGTCATAGTTTTTCCTCCCCGTTAACGAAAAAGACCGCAGAACCATATGCTCTGCGGTCTTTTTGATTGGGATAGCAGGGCTCGAACCTGCACTTACCTGATTCAGAGTCAGGCGCCTTACCAGTTTGGCCATATCCCAAAAATCCAACGTTGACATCATACCGCTGTTGAGAGATTTCTTCAAGCAAAAAGCCTTCACTGTTGGAATCGTGTATCACTAAAAAAATCGGGAGGGGCTTATGAGCCGGCCTTTTTAAAGAACCGAATGGTATTCGGCTTTAAAAAAGCATCTGCACACAGCCCCGCCTCGCTATCTTTCCCGTAGTTGCCAGATTCGTGCAACATTTTTTCCTGCCTCCAGAAGATTTTGCCGGGTCTGTTGAAGTGCTGTTGCCAAATCCACCGGTCCTGGAACAATAGGCAGAACCAGTCGAATTCCTTCTTGGTAAACTGGCGTAAGGTCTCCTTCACGGCTGCCTACTAGAGCAATGACCGGCTTCTTGTATTTTTTAGCAGCTTGAGCAATTCCTGTGGGTGCTTTGCCATTCGCCGATTGACTGTCCATTCGCCCTTCACCGGTAATTACCAAATCCGCGCTTCGAACTTTTTCGTCAAAATCAATCAGTTTCAAGATTGTATCGATTCCCGGCTCGATTGTTGCGCCACAAAAAGCCGCTAATCCAGCGGCTAAACCACCAGCCGCGCCTGCCCCGGGAAGGGCGGCAATTTCTCGTTGGAAAGTGGTTTGCAAAAGGTTACCATAGCGCGCCATCACAGGATCCCACATTTCAATCTCATTTTCAGGGATTCCTTTTTGTGGCCCATACACGGCGATAGCGCCCTGCTCACCAACTAACGGGTTGCGCACATCAGCTAAGATCACCAGTCGTGTCTGTTGTAGGCGAGCATCGAGAGCTGTCGTATCGATGCTTGCCAGCTCAACCAGACCAGCGATTCCCGGTGCTATTTCATCACCATCAGCGGTCAACAGACGGGCGCCAAGTACTTGAGCCATTCCAGCGCCGCCGTCTGAGGTCCCACTGCCGCCTAAGCCAAAATAAATCTGCTTTGCTCCTTGATTTAGTACGTGCTTGATCAATTCCCCTACGCCACGTGTACTGGCTGTCACAGCGTCTTCGCGGGTCCCCGCCGTCAGATTGAGTCCGGCAGCGGCGGCAGTTTCAATCACTGCCGTCTCAGCGTCCAGCCAACCATACGCCGCTACTACAGGCTTTCCAGCGGGCCCAGTGACTTGCACCTGCTGGATTTCCCCTGAAAAAGCTGAAACTAATGCCGCTACCGTACCTTCGCCGCCATCTGCAACCGGAAGAACAGTGATTGTTGCTTGCGGCACAATCTGTCGAATTCCCTGGGCTGTCCACGTACCAGCTTCAAGGCTAGTGGCACTTCCTTTAAACGAGTCCATTGCAATCAAGATTGCCGGGCTTTGTTGCTGCGGCATTTCATCACCTGCTTTTTTGAATAATAACAAAACCTACTTGTTATTTAGCTTAAATCTTGCCCCTTTGAAGCAATAACTTTTTTATACCAGTCAAAAGATTTCTTTTCAAAGCGGTCACAAGTGCCATTGCCCTCATCGTCTAAGTCGACATAGATAAAGCCATAACGCTTACTCATTTCACCGGTAGAAGCACTGACTAAATCGATACAGCCCCACGGGGTATAGCCCATCAAATCAACACCGTCCTGTAAAGCCTCTGCCATCGCTTCAATGTGAGCTCGCAAGTAATCAATTCGATAATCATCTGCAACATAGTGGTTTTCATCCGGCTGATCTAGTGCACCCAAACCGTTTTCAACGATAAAGACCGGCTTTTGGTAGCGGTCATATAATTCGTTTAAGGCAATCCGCAGACCTGCAGGATCAATCTGCCAGCCCCACTCGCTAGCTTTTAAGAATGGATTGCTGACACCACCAAGCAGATTGCCGGCAGAAGTTTCCGGATCTGGATCCGTTTCATTGACTGCCATAGACATATAATAACTAAACCCTACATAGTCCACCGGATAATCTGCCAAAAGAGACAGATCGCCATCCACAATGTCCAACTCTGTCACACCATATTTTTCAAAGATTCGTTGTGTAAAGGCAGGGTATTGCCCCCGGATTTGAACATCGCCGCAGAAATAATTAAACTCCTGATTCGCAATCAAAGTCGCCACCTGATTGATTGGATTGGCATCATAGCTGTAAGTTGTTGCGTAGATCAGCATACAACCTACTTGTACCGCCGGATCCAACTCGTGAGCAATCTTTACAGCTTTCGCACTGGCTACAAACTGATGATGCCAAGCCTGGAAGATATTTTGGTAATCATCCCCACCATTTGACGGCACCATTCCTTGACTCAAAGCTGGAAAATGAAAAGCCGAATTGATTTCATTAAAGGTCATCCAATAACGAACCTTTTTATAATAACGATTCAATACCACCGCTGCGAAGCGTTCGTAAAAATCAATCAACTGGCGATTTTTCCAACCGCCGTAAGCTTTGGCTAAATTCAGCGGCATTTCATAATGGGAAATCGTAACAACCGGTTCAATTCCATACTTCAGACATTCATCGATGAGCTGATCGTAAAATGCCAATCCTTTTTCATTAGGAGTCTGTTCGTCTCCTTGCGGGAAGATACGACTCCAAGCAATTGAAAAACGATAGCATTTGAAACCCATTTTAGCAAACAGGGCTATATCTTCTTTAAACCTCTGATAATGATCGATTCCTTTATGATTGGGATAACGGTACTTTGCTTCATCAATTTGCCAGACGAATTCTTTTGATCCGATGATCTTGAAGCGCTCTTTACCACCTGGCATCGCATCAGCTACCGATAATCCTTTGCCATCCGTCAGGTACGCGCCTTCCAATTGATTGGCTGCAGTTGCGCCGCCCCATAAAAAGTTATCCGGAAAAGCTTTGTTCATCCTTATCTTCCTCCAATTTGTTATTTATAGTTACAAAAGAACGTTTTCATAACATTATTGTATCGTAGTTTTTCTCGAGAGACTAAAATAAACCCTTCAGATTAACGCACTAAATCTTCACTATCACACTCAATCAGGTCCTCGCCTTTTTTCCAACAAAAAAGAAGCATCGTTAACCGATGCTTCTTTTTATTTTCGTCAAAGCAAAGTTTCCCGCAGCTCCTCATCACTTTTCGGTGACAGGTATTTTGGGGCAATATCCAAGACCGTGTAAGCACCATACTGCTTTTCTGCTGCCAGTCGAACACAAGCCCGGGCGTAAGCCACCAGTACACTGGCGGTAAATTCCGGATTGCTGTCCAGATGCAAATTGTATTCAATCACCTGCTGGACACCAGTAGAAGTTTCCCCCGTGTGAAGGACTGTTCCGCCGTGAGGCATGGCTTTGTGGTTTTGATTCAGTTCTTCTTGAGAAATAAAGTGAACTTCTGTATCGTAATCCACAAAGTAGTCAGGCATCGTCACAATCGTTTGTCTCACTTTTTTTTCATCAGCGCCTGCTTCTAAAACGACGAAACATTCCCGAAAGTGTTTGTCTCTTGTCGTTAATTTTGGTTTTTTCCCTGCCCGCAACTGCTGAATTACTGCCTCATTGGGAATCGTATACTGCGTCGCATCTGCCACTCCGTTAATCCGCCGCAGCGCATCGGAATGTCCTTGACTGACACCTTTGCCCCAAAAAGTATTGGTGGCTCCTGTTGGCAGAATACTTTGAGCATACAGCCGATTCAAACTGAACAATCCGGGATCCCAACCGGTGGAAATCACGGCGACAGTGTTATTTTCTTTGGCCACCTGTGCAACTTTGGCGAAATGCTCAGGAATTTTTGCATGGGTATCAAAACTATCTACCGTATTGAAATCTTTTGTCAGTGCCGGCGTCTGGACTGGCAGATCAGTGGCGGAACCCCCGCAAAGAATACACACATCAATGGTTTCCTTTTGCTCGACCAGCTGATCCAGGTGGTAAGCCTGTGCTCCGGCTGTCGTCACTGTTTTTGGATCGCGGCGAGTAAAGACCCCCACCAATGCCATGTCAGGATTCAAGCTCAATGCCTGCTCCACTCCGCGTCCTAGATTTCCGTAACCAACGATTGCAACATTTATCATCTTTTCTCGCTCCTTTTTTGCCTAAAAGCTGATTTTTGATACAAAACTCTTACTGAAATTATACTCTATTCTGTTTGTTAAAGTGGAAAAATTCTGAATTATCGCCAAATAATCTGCTATTTTTGTATGGTGTCCTCTTTCTCGAAAAGCTCTTTTCCTCATCAACTAATCGCAAATGAAAAAAGGCTTCCGACAATATTGCCGAAAGCCCGTTGCACCAACAAAATAATTCAGGCGCGCACTCTTTTAAAATATTACCGCCATGTCTTCCACGACCAGGCCAAACTGTTAAACGTTAATCTAAACAATCATTTTAGAAGATCAATCCAGATTCATACTCATTGCCAGAATCAGATTTTTTGTTGCAAATCGCTTACTTTAACTGCCAGGACACGAGTCAAAAAAGGCATTTCTTCATGCATCTTGTCATAAATCTCGCCAGATTCGATGAAATAGCCCTTGCCCCGAAGATGAAAACCAGCTCCTGGTCCGACAGTGCCAATCACTTCTTTGGAGCCCATTGTCAACAGCAGCTCATCGTTTTCCGCCATGTCTTCTTGAATGGAATGCATCCCAGCCGCTGGGATATACAGCGTGTCCCCTTGAATGTGCACATAGCTGTTCCACGTATTCACTGCATGAAATCCGGGAGCTTCTTTACTACTAGTGATAATCGTTACGACACCTTCGTGAGACATTACCTCTAAAAATTTTTCATTCAACATCTTCAGGACTTCCTTTGCATTTGTTTTTTCAAGTTGACCATAACACCAGTAACAGAAAAAGGGAAACATCTGTTCTTTTGGAAATGTTTTCTAACAAAAGTATGGGGAACTCCCTTACTGATCAGATTTCTGCGATTTCATAAGCGCTTGATAAAGAGGTGCCAACTCCTGCAAAGCTGCAGCAGTCACCCCTTCAATATCCGACAAACTTCTCTCAGCAAAAAATAGCTTACCCACTTGAAAGGTTTTTTCGCCAATTCTTTGCTGTAAGATTCTTCGCTGTTCTTCGTCCTCCAAGTATGTTTTCAGCGGCAAATGATCCGTCAATTCGTCTTCGGTCTGTGGCCAAATATAGTAATCCGCCAGATCAATTTCCCGGCTCCATTGGGGCAGCAATTCCAATAGGCGATTGTAATCGTCGATGCTGCCGGTGCGCTCTTCACTGCGATAGTGCTGGAACATCAGATAAATCTGATACTGCTTTTTATTCAACAACACTGCCAGGCAAGCATTTTCCTGCTGCCGTGAGGAACTACGATACGCCGCCCAAAAATGGCTCCGCAAATTCCAACCATTGGTCCAGCTCTCAATTTTGGGTCGTCCCTGATCCATTTGCGGCGGCAACAGCGCAGCAGTTGCCAGCTGAATGGCTCTCCACTTTTCCCAGTGAGTTTTATAATCGGCTTTTATGTCGTCGATTTCTTCAGTAGTCAAAACTTCTTTCAATCCTTTAAAAGTATAGTTGCTACGCTGAAAAAGCTTAAAATCTGTGGTTGTCAGTTCCATCTCTGCTACTCCTTTTTAAGTTGTCATGTTCACTTTCCGCCAAATTCTTCTAAAATGCAACTATTCCACGCCCTTTCGCAACCATCCCTCCCACGCAAAAGCTGACTTTGCAAATTCAAGACCGCAACTGATAGCTCAGGTGGCAATCGCTTTCTCCAAAACTGGTATCACGGTATACTGATAGTTGGAGAATCCTTGTGATTCAACCGCTGGTAAAACGGCATAAACTAAGAAAGCGAGTGACAGATAATGGAAAACTTCAGATTTTATGTCCCGACAGATATCCGCTTTGGCACTAATCAATTGGCAGCTTTACCGGAAGCATTGGCTCCCTATGGTAAAAAGGTTTTATTGGCATATGGTGGTGGCTCCATCAAGAAAAACGGCCTCTATGACAAAATTCTTGAGCTTTTGGACCAGCATGATTTTCAAATCACAGAGTTGTCCGGGATCGCCCCCAACCCCCGCATCGACAGCGTCCGTGAAGGTATCCAACTGATTCGGGAAAACCAGTTAGACGTGATTTTGGCAGTCGGCGGCGGTTCAGTGATTGATGCAGCCAAAGTCATCGCTGGCGGTGTTTATTACGACGGAGATGCTTGGGATCTAGTAGTGGATAATTCCAAAATGGGACAAGCCGTACCCATCGTTGATATTTTGACACTTGCTGCGACGGGGACTGAAATGAATCGCAACGCAGTTATCTCAAACCCTGATACTAATGAAAAACTTGGAACTAGCGGTTGGGAACTGATTCCGAAAGTTTCGTTCTTGAATCCTGAAAATACATTTACCGTTTCAAAATGGCAAACTGCTGCCGGCTCTGCTGATATTATGAGCCATCTCTTTGAGCAGTACTTCAGTCGAACTGCTGGGACAGACGTTCAAGATGAAATTGCTGAAGGTTTGCTGCGAGTAGTAATCAAAAACGGTCCCGTCGCCTTGAAAACACCCGAAAACTATGATGCCCGGGCCAATCTATTGTGGACTTCAACATTGGCTTTAAATGGCTTAGTAAGTAAAGGGCGCTCCGGCGGTTGGACTTGTCACCCCATCGAGCATGAATTGTCCGCTTATTATGACATCACTCATGGAATTGGTTTGGCAATCTTGACTCCCCGCTGGATGAAGTTCTGTCTTGATTTTGACCCTACCAGTCACGAAAAATTTGCGACGTATGCCCGGAATGTCTGGAAAGTCGATCCGCTATTAGACATTGAAACCCAAGCTAGAAAAGGCGTCGAGCTGACCTACAACTTCTTCAAAACACAAATGGAGATTCCTATGACCCTACCGCAAGTCGGTATCAAAACAGATGAGCTGGTGCCTGAAATGAGCCGTCAAGTCTTGGCTCACAACAATATGCAGCAGATCTATGTTCCAATGGACGAAGAGGCTGTGGAACGAGTCATACGGGCTTGTTTTGAAGAGATGACCAGCTTCTGATGGAACAATCAAAAAGGAGGGAAACAGATGACTCATTACCCAGTGACCACTTCCAAACACTTGGGGGTGACCTATACAAAAAAACAATCAGTCTTCAAACTCTGGGCACCTACTGCTGAAAAAGTAGACCTCCGTTTGTACAAAACCGGTGACAAAAATGAAGAGACACTACTGGAAACAATACCCATGCGCCTTGTTGGTAATCTCTGGACTCTCAGCATTAATGAAGATCTCAAAGGTCGCTACTACACTTATGGCATCACTCGTGGGGAAAAACTGGTAGAAACCGTCGATTTATACGCCAAAGCGGTCGGTCTAAACGGTGACCGCGGAGCCATTCTTGATCTGCCAGCTGACACAGATCCGACTGATTGGCAAGCAGATAAACGTCCACCCTTTTCTGGAAGGATTACAGACGCGCTGATTTGGGAAACTCATATCGCTGACTTCAGCAGTCAGCCAGACAGCGGGGTTGTTCCCGAGTATCGCGGCAAATACCTCGCCTTTACCCAGACAAATACTCATCTACCTCAACAGCCGGAGATTGCTACCGGTGTCGCCCATTTGAAAAAAATCGGAATCACCCACGTTCATCTGCTGCCGGCTTTTGATTTTGACAATGACGAGAGCGGCACTGCTTACAATTGGGGCTACGATCCTAAAAACTACAATGTTCCAGAAGGCCGCTATGCCACCAATCCAGCTGATCCCGCCTGCCGTATCAAAGAATTTAAACAGCTGGTGCAGGCACTTCACCAAGCAGGAATTGGCGTGATTTTAGACGTAGTGTATAACCACACCTCGCGCACGGTAGATTCCTGGTTCAACCTCACAGAACCCGATTATTTCTATCGACAAGATGCTGATGGTAATTTTGCAGACGGTTCTGCTTGCGGCAATGAAGTCGCCAGCGAACGTCCAATGGTGCGCAAATATATCCTGGACTCTGTTTTGTATTGGGCGCAAGAATATCACTTAGACGGCTTTCGCTTTGACTTGATGGGCTTGTTAGATAGCAAAACGATGAATTCGATTCGACAAACCCTGGATAAAAACGGTTTAGAAAACGTCCTAATGTACGGTGAGCCTTGGGATGCCGGCAGCAATGAAATCAAGCCCCCAGAGCAGCCTGCCAACAAAGCCCATGTTGGTCAACTGGCACCGGGAATCGCCGTTTTTAACGATGATTTTCGTGATAGCATGAAAGGTTTCGTTTTTGAAGAAAAAGATGGCGCTTTTCTGCAAGGGCAAAATGGAAAAAAACAGACAGAGCGCACCTATCACAATCGTGACCTGCAAGCAGCAATCTTGGCCAACTGTGATTTGAAAATCAGCAGCAAAAGCCCACTGCAACCAGTTCCCTGGGCAACGAATCCTTCACAAGTTATCACCTACATTGCTGCACACGACAACCTGACACTTTGGGACAAACTGTGCATCTCCACCAGTAAAAAGAAAAAAACAACCTTTGATCGTAAAGAAAAGTTGGTGCTGATGAATAAAGCTGCAGCTGCCCTTCAATTTACCAGTCTCGGCGGCATGTTCCTGCAAGCTGGAGAAGAATTTGCCCGTACTAAATTCGGAGATGAAAATTCCTTTGTATCGCCACTTGCTATCAACCAGCTGGATTGGACGCGCCTCACAGAATTCGCTGATCTGGTTGATTTTTATCAAGGAATGTGGCAGATTCGGCAAAAATTTGCCCCTCTGCGCGCCACCGATACCACCGCTGTCAGCAGTTATCGCTTTGCCAAAGACAAAACAGAAAACCTGATTGCCTATACGATTTTTAACGCAGCTGCCACAAATGGCGATTGGCAACAACTGGCAGTGATTGTCAACAGAACAAAAGAGCCCCAAAAGGTGAAACTTCGTAGTATCGCTACGCTGCCTGAAACTTGGTCGATAGTCGCTGATAACAAGCAGGCCGGCACAACACCGCTGGGAACACTTGCCGGCAATAAAATTACCATCTCGGGCCGCAGCCTATTGATTTTAGCTGCTGAGACCACTGACGACAACTGATTGTCAGAACTAATTAAGTCATCCCCAGAGCCTGCTTCTCACAATCTAAAAAAAATTTAGAGCTGTGATCCTGTTTCTGTCAGAGTCCTCCAAAGCGGACCCTGCCAACGTGAGTCCACAAAAGCCAAGTTCCTTCCATTAAAAAACAGTGGCAGGAACTTGGCTTTTCATTGTTAAAAACTTCAAACATAGACTTGTCCTGATTTCATCAAGGGAAGTCTGTGTCATTTACCGCTTTTTATACGTATGGTCATGTTCTTTCTACGGATTCTGGCACAATGATTATCCTAACGATTTACTAGCATCACTTTTCTTACTTAGATGCAGCCTTCGCTATTTATCATTTTGAAATGACTGATGTCACAGCCCGTATCTTTATTTATAAAAGACTTTCTCTAAAAATAACCCTTGGGCTGGTGCCGTTTCACCGGCATTCATCCGAACCTTACTGGCAAAGACATCATCAATTGCCGACATTTCTAATCGTCCGGCGCCAATTTCAACCAGCGTACCTGTCAAAATCCGCACCATTTTGTGAAGAAAGCCGTCACCGACAAAAGTGAATACCAGCATTCCCTCTCCCGGCTGTCCTTCAATCGTAATTTCATCAATTCGCCGAACCGTCGATTTTTTGCTCTTTTTCAATGCGGAAAAGCCTAAAAAGTCATGTTCTCCTACCAGCTTTTCACAAGCCGTTTGCATCTTAGCCAGATCCAGCTGCTGAGGAACATGGAAGCTACGATGACGCTCAAACGCAGTCGGAATCGGATTGTTCCAGACTTGGTAGCTGTAACGTTTGGCCACAGCATTGTAGCGCGCGTGAAACCGCTCCGGCATCTCTTCGGCTTGTTTCACTACGATATCACCAGGCAATGCACGATTCAAAAAAGCCACCAAATCACCCACCGCCATTTGATTTTCCGTTTTAAAATTAGCCACCTGACCGCGGGCATGCGTCCCTGCATCTGTTCGTCCAGAACCGATGATTTCAATCTCTTCTCCCGTGAGCTGTTTCAATGCAGTCTCAAGCTTGCCCTGAATCGTCTTTTCCGAGTCTCCTAAACGCTGCCATCCCAAGTAACGACGACCGTCATATTCAATCGTCAATTTGATATTTCTCATCATGTGTCGCTCCCTTACCGGCGGACCTACCGCCTCATTTCCAAATGCTTTCTCCATTATACCTTTGTCAGGGGAAATTGCACCCGAAATCAGACCCACTTCACAAAAAACTCTCCTCCCCACGAAATTGGCAGCAGTCAGCTACACAACCAATGATTGCCATGAAATTTTTTCATCTAAAAAGTCGCCAGGAGAACGTCCCATTATCTCTCAAAGACTTCAGCGAAAAAGGACCTCTTCACCTGAATACAGGGTCAAAAGTCCTCATGTTTATCAATTTTTCCAGTCTAACCTAAAAACTATCCATCTGGGATATACTTCTTATGCTTTGAGGATTTCATTCCTTCACTCCGCCGGAAACAACAGTTTTGCCGATTGCTCCTTTGGCGACTCGTGCAAAGGCTGCTTCTAATGTGTCACAGGAAATTCCGCCAGTAAATTCTTTGGTCAATGTGGTGTGCAAAATCCCCGCATCCAGCATTTCAGCGATTCTCGTCAAGATTGCTCCTTGACTCTCGATTTTCATCTGCTGTTCGGTTTTAGCAAACATATACTCCCAATAGAAATCAACATTGGTATTTTTCAGCAAATTCATTGGCAGGTCTTTTTTCGTTTCCACGATTGTCCCCACCTTGCCAAAAGGCTTGACCACCTTTGCAACAGCCGGAAAATAATCGGAAATATCATGGAAACTGACAACAGCATCAAATTTTCTTGCCCCTGCTTCCACAATCAAATCCTGATGATAATCGACGCATTCTTTGACACCATTTTTCTGCAACCACTCAAAATTTTTAGGACTACTGGTGGCAGTTACCTTAAAGCCTGCCCACTTGGCAATTTGTGAGGCAATCGAGCCCACGCCGCCAGCACCATTAATCATCAATAGCTGCCCTTTATTCGCCCCTTCTTTTGGAACAAATCCCATTCGCTCAAAAAGCAGCTCCCATGCTGTCAATGCAGTCAACGGCATCGCTGCAGCTTGCCCATCTGTCAACTTTGTTGGAGCGTGGGCTGTAATGCGGTGATCCACTAACTGCAATTTCTGATGGGCACCTTCTCTCACTGTCGTCCCTGCATAAAAGACCCGGTCTCCTTTTTCAACCCCCCGTACCGAACTGCCCATGTCAACTACTGTCCCCACTGCATCGTAGCCTAAGATACGCTTGCCATTTGCATTTTTAGCCGCCAATTTCAGATCCACCGGATTGACTGAAACCGCTGAAACCTCCACCAATAGGTCATAAGGCCAAAGCTTATGAATTCCTGTATGTTGTCGTGTAAATGTACCCTCCCCTGTGGTACTAAAACTGATGTTGTCGATCATGCTGGTCATCTCCGTTTCAATAGTCTATATAAACGCATTCGTAAAACCTCATTTAAGTGTATGCATAAGCTGCCAGTCAGCTGTCTACTTTTAAATAAAGCGTTTTCATTTAAAGCTAAACAAATTGTTCTACCATCAGCTGATTCCAGAGCAAATACGCGTCTTGCTGCCTTTGCAGCTACCTTTACCACTTATTCTATCACTCCTGCCTTCTTTTAAACAACGGTAATTTGAACTTCTGTTACTGAATGTCAGCTATTTTTTCTTATCCAACTTGATTTACGCAAAAAAGCCCCTCATGCTGGCAGCCAGTCAAGAAGCCCTTCGTAAATAGATCCAAAACAAAGAAAAACTGCCGTCAAAAAAACACGGCAGCTGCTAACCCTAAGATTGAAATCATTTTCTGTCTTCACTGATGACCTCTATTTTTTCGTGGCAGACAAAAGTTAGCAGCAGGCCTCAGCTACTAAATTCTAACAGCCCTTGTCTATTTAGCGGCCGTCATTTTCGATTATAAATTCCCAACCCTTTAAGAAAATTACGCATATATTTGTCTCCACAAGGCTTAAAATTTCGCTGCCCTTCTTTTCTTAAAAACGCGCCAATCTCCCCTTTCGATGGGTAAATCTCTGCCTCAGCAAAAACATCCAAAATATCATCTGTGGTCATGGACAAAGCAATCTTCAGTTTTTTCAGTAATACATTGTTAATATGCTTAATTTCCTTACTTTTTGGTGGCGTATCGGCTGCTGACGGCTTATCTTTTTGCGGCCCCCGAGCTAAGAGAATCAGACCATTTAGGAAGGCATCAAAAACTTGATTGTTGATAGCTTTTTCGTACACATTATTTTCTGCATTGTCCTCATGCTTGTCTTGAACTTTTGTCAGTACTGCCCGCGCCTCATCTTTAGTCAGCGTGACACCCCCTAGCTCAAAAGCTTTAATCAAATCGTTATCCTTCAAGTCGATTGCATAACGCAACCGCAATAATCTGTCGTTGTTGTTCATTTGTTCCTCCGAACTTTTAGTTGTTGTGCTGCTACGATTACAGGTATTTCCGATTGGTAGGAAATATGATATACACTACCTGACCGAAGTGCTATAAAAAATCCTATTATAAGCCATTGCTATCACTTATAATAGGATTTTTTTAAACGTATTTCTTTCTTACAAGTCTTTAGTTTTAAACTCAGTATATTCTTTTAGTCTTTTGCTGTTTGTGTAGGTCAACTTAAAAATATCATCATTTATGATACGGTCCTCCAGTATTAATCCGGAAGGCGCGATAGATTTGTTCTACCAAAATCAAACGCATTAGTTGGTGGGGATAGGTCATTTTTCCGAAGCTGATTTGGGTATTGCTACGCTGGATCACCGCTGGACTTAAGCCCAGCGAGCCGCCGATTACAAAGGTTAGCTGGCTTTTACCTTGAATACCGAGTTGGTCGATTTGGTGGGCAAATGCTTCGCTTGAAGGGTTTTTGCCTTCGATTGCCAGTGCGTACACATATTCGCCGTCTTTGATTTTGGCGAGGATTCGTTCGCCTTCTTTTTCCTTTACTTGCTGCATTTGGGCCTCGCTTAAGTTTTCTGGTGCTTTTTCATCGGGAACTTCCACCAACTGGACTTTGGCATAGGCGCCTAGTCGCTTCACGTACTCATTGATTCCCTGTACGAGATATTTTTCCTTCAGCTTTCCCACTGAAATAATCTTGATATGCACACTTATTTCCTCCCAAGACGGTTACTCGTTAGCTACTTAATTTCTAGCTTATTGACATGTCGTCTTGAGTTTACCACAATTTCTCTGCCGCTTTTTAGTACTCGACAAAAAAACCGATCATTTCAGATTTGGTGCGCATGGCCATCCTCTGAAATGATCGGTCTTTTTGTTTTTTACTTCAGCAACTCGTCGATACCGTCAATTAGCAAAAATAATTTTGCACTGGCAGTGAGCTGCTTCAGATACCCGTTTCTTGTTTTATTTAAACCAAGTCACCTGTTCAGGATCTAAGCGGACAGAGTCGTAGCCAGCTTCGGCAGCTTTGCCGATAGAAACGATGGTCGCTGGGACATAACGGGTTGGATCCAGATCAAATGCGGCTGCCAATTGGTCGTTTTCAAATCCACCGATGACATTGGTATCATAGCCATGCCCTCGAGCCACCAGCAAAAGCTGCATTGCTGCCAGCATGCTGTCTCGTTGAACAATCGTATACATCTGTTCTGAACTCATCTTTTGATAATAGGGAATGATGGTTGCCACTTGATGGTCGTGGACTTCTTGGGGCATTTTTCCCTCAGCCAATGCTTGATCGTAGATGGTTTCTCCAAACTCATAACAAGCCATATCGCCAAAAATCAGGATCATCGCCGAAGAGGTTTCGGTTTGCAACTGGTTGGTACGTACCAATGGTTTCAATTTATTTTTAGCTTCATCACTTTCGACGATAACAAAGCGCCATGGCTGCATGTTAACAGATGATGGGGCTTTTGTTGCTTCGGCCAGCATCTGCAGCATCTCCTCGCGACTAATTTTCACTGTGGGATCATAAGAACGAATCGAGCGACGGTTGAAGAGAATATCAGCAAAATCATTATTTTTAAACCCATGTGACATGTACAAGTTCCTTCTTTCTTACAAATGTTCGTTCAATTTCGTCAACAGTTGCGCAAGTTGCTCAAACTCCGCTTCTGAGAAAAATGGAAAACAGCTTTGCCGCAAATCTGGATGTTTCTTTTCGCAGGTGGACAAATTTTCTTGCGCTTCTGTTGTCAAAGTCACAAAGATTTCTCGACCATTTTGGGGATTGCGCTGCCGATCCACGAAGCCTTTGTCTTCGAGAATCTTCAAATGTCTGGTAACCGCCGCATTGTCGATATGAAGCTTTTCTTGTAATCGTGTTTGCAAGCAGGGTTGCAGTTCTTTGATTACCTGAAGCATCTCAAAACGCGTCAGACTGAAGCCTACTTTTTGTTCAAAATCAGTGCTGACTTTTTGATCCCCCAGCTTCAATAAATACATCATGTGGCTAACTTCTTTTAGCGTCATGTTCTGTCTCCTTTAAACAATTGATGCATCAACTATTGACTCGTCAATTATACTGCCATCCGAAAAAAAAGCAACATTTTTTCGAAATTATCGGCTATCTATCTGCTGTCTCTGGCTTAGCTCTGATCCAAAGCAAATAGTTGCAAACATTCTCTGTAAATAAGATTGTTGTACTATCAATGGAATTATCTGAATTCCATTGCCATTATTTAGCTAAGTTTGGCAGTAAAAAATCTTTCAGCAAGCTTATAGTCGATTTTTTGTCATCGATTACAAGATTTAAAATAAACCGCTGCTAAATAAGTGATTCAGTTGACTGCTTCTTCTCAAACAACTTTAAACAAAAAAGTCTGCAAGATGCTCTCACCTCATCTTGCAGACTTTTTTTACAAACTGGAAATAGACACCCTGTTGATAAAAATTTTTACTATTTTCAGCTTGAGTTGCTCACCAACTTGTTGCGACTTTACTATCTGGCAAATTGGTTTTTTTATGCAAGATACCAAGGGAATAGGTGCTTGATATCTTGTCAAGAGTTCACAAACGATTGAACTCTTGATAAATAACTTCAACCTGTCAAGCAGACGACTTTCATATTGCTGCATGAAGAAGAACTCGCTTCTTGCTTCTCATTTCTCACGCTGCCTTATGAATAGCCCTCTTGAAACATTTACATGAGCGACCAGCCGGTAAACGTTTCTTAACTTAACATGAGTCATTTACCACGAAATTTTTGTTAAAGAGGAGACGCCTCAAATTTGCTCTGAATCAGCGCAAGATGAAAAGCAGAAGCGCTCTGGAAGCGACGACAAACAAACGGCATCTTCAATTCCGAACGTAACGCTGATTCAGGAATAAAAATGGGCTGAAAACCACCAACATGAGCTGCAATCAGCCCCGCTTGTGCATCTTCGACAACATACGAAAAACTAGGATTGACTCCCAATTTTTGGGCAGCTTTCAAAAAGATTTCCGGGTTAGGCTTTGAATGTACGACATCTGAACCAAACACATAGGCATCGAAATAGTTATAGATTCCACCTTGTTTCAGGAACTTCTCTGCTACTTCTTGTGTACTGGAAGTTGCTACTGCAATCTTGTAACCGTGATTTTTCAAATACGGCAACAAACGTCTGATGCCACATTTTATATCAACATCTCTTTTCTCATAGTAAGAGAAAAAGTAGTCGTTTCGATCAGCAATAACCTTTTCTGCGACTTTTGCATCCCAGTTGGCCGTGAAATCTTCCATGATGTCCGCCAAACTTCGTCCCATCAAACTTTGATAGATATCCTCATCAAAGAAAAGGCCATTTTTCTCAAAAGCCGCTTTAAACGCTGCTTTAGAAACAGGCTCGGTATCAATTAAAACACCATCCATGTCAAAGATTACTGCTTCCATATTTTTCCACCTTCCTCTTGGTGATTCATTTCACAATTCATTGCCAGAGAAAGTGCCTCTGACCAATCAGAGACACTATACACATGTTATTCGAAATCCGCGTGACGAGTGAACATCGTTTCAGAGGTCTCACCAGTTTCATCCATTAAGTTCAGTACTAGACTATCAAAAGTTAGAAACGCCAATTGTTCAAATGCAGAGCCCATCGGTTGTGAAAATTGATCCGCAGCCCGTTCATTTTCATCTTTTGTCGTTCCTGGCAAAACCAGCACGGCATTTGCTGCTTTGCCGATAGTTGATTCTTTTTTCATCGTCACCAGTGCAATTTTTACACCACTTGCAATTGCCTTCTCTGCAAGAGACTTCAAGCTTCCTGTCTCACCGGATCCAGAACAAATAATCAGCAAATCTCCTTTTTTAGAATGAGGTGAACTAATTTCTCCAACTAGAGAGACATCAAAGCCTAAGTGCATCAAGCGATTGGCAAATGCCTGAATAGCTATGCCAGAACGGCCAGCTCCAGATAAGAAAATGTGATTGGCTTGTTTAATTTGCTCAAGAAATTCACTAATCTCTGCCGTATCGATTTTTTCGGCGTTACTTCTCAGTTCATTTAGTATATCTAACGTATAATTTTTCATCTTGATGCTCCCTTTTTGAATTGTAATCTAAGCGATGGTCCGTCCGCCATCCATCAAAATTGTTTGCCCTTGAATGTAAGAGTTGTCCGGATCTGCTAAGAACACGGCTAAGTTGGCTACATCATCGATTGTTCCCAAACGACGAACAGGGATTTTTTCCAAAACTGCATCCAAATCTGCCTGCGTCGGATAGTTCACCCGCATCATTTCCCCAGTGTCGATCAAGCGGGGGGCAATGGCATTCACATTCACGCCTTTAGGTCCCAATTCTTTTGCCAAGCCTCGGATCAAGCCTTCTCCGCCCGCTTTAGAAGCTGGATAAGATACCCCGCCACCAGTACCACTCAGTGCTGAACCGGAGCTGATATAGACGATCGAACCTTTATTATCCAAAAAGTCATCGTAAAACGCTTTGACGGTATTGAATAACCCGGTTAGATTGATAGCCAGCGTTTTGTTCCATTCTTCAAATGAGATGTTGTTAACTTTATTAGCAAAGGCCACTCCCGCATTCAATACCAGAATATCAATGCGTCCGAACTCGGCAAATACCTTTTCTCGCACATTTTCCAATGCTTTTGGATCAGAAACATCTGTTTTGACGAATAGTGATTTCACATTGCCAAAAGTCAATTCTTCAGCCGTCTTCACACCGTTTTCTTCATTGTAATCGACGATAATCGTATGTGCCCCTTTATCGGCAAATTGTTTAGCAATCCCTTTTCCAATACCATGTGCACCGCCTGTAACCAGTGCGACTTTCCCCTCAAAATTCCCCATCTTGTGTTCAATCCTTTCTTTATAACGATTAATTGATTTTTACTGAATTGCTTGGCGAAGTTTCTCATACTGCTCGGCTGGATCATTACTGAATAAAAAACCACCAACAACAATCAAGTCTGCGCCTGCTTTTGCAACCTGACCGGCAATTACATCATTTACGCCGCCATCGACTTCAATTTGAATGTCTCGCTTGCCAATCATTTTCTTCACATTTGCTACTTTTTCTAGGCTTTTTTCCAAGAAGCTTTGACCTGGAGTTCCAGGATTAATAGTCATCACTAGAATATAATCGATATCATCCAGCAAATATTCCAATACTGATTCTGGCGTAGCCGGATTGATCACGACACCGGCTTTGCGACCAGCTTTACGGATCCGCTGCATCATATTATGGATGTGTGGTGTAGATTCATAATGAACAGAGATCATCTCAGCACCTGTCGCAATGACGTCATCCAGATGGTCTTTAGGATTAGCAACCATCATATGAACATCAAAAATCATTTTAGATTCTTTTTTCATCGCTGCAATTTGATTCGGTCCGAAGGCAATGTTCGATACAAAATTGCCATCCATCATGTCCACGTGCAGGATATTTGTCTTTTCATCTTCTAAAAATTTGATTTCTTCCTCCAGACTCAAGATGTCTGCTCCAAAAATTGAAGGTAAGATTTCAGCCATTTTCTATTTCCCCTTTTCTTCTATTTGTATGAGTTTGCAGCAATCTGTGACACTAGCTGCAGACCACTGCCTTCCTCATTTTTCCACTAGTTTATTTGAACAACGTACTGATGAAGTAAGTCAGGACGCTCCATGGGCCAGTTAATACAAAATCGGTTCCCTGCCCTTTTAGCTCCACACCGGCCCGAGTCAGAAACTCGGTTGCTCCCGGTGCCACATAACCACCGAGATACATGACAATTACACCAAAGATTACCGTGGTTATAATGGAGCGTAAAAGATTTCCTTTACTGGATAACACCGTCATAACTGAGATATAGGTGACTGACATCAAAAGCCCAACTGGAAACATCTTGATCCCTGGAAGAACCAATGCTGCCAACATGATCAACGGAATTGAAATAACTGTGGTTGTAATCGTAGTCGGATCCCCTAAACCCAATGCCAAATCCATCCCGATATTCAAATCGGACTCTTCACCCATTTGTTTGGTCATGTAGTCTTTGGCATATTTTCCGATCGGGGATAGACCATCCATCAATACCCCTACTACGCGAGGCATCAAAACCATAACCCCGGCAATGCCCATAGCCATCGGAACAACCGTTGTGACCGGCTGTTTAGTCAGCAATCCCAAAATTAAACCGACGATTGCGCCAATAACAACTGGCTCTCCTAAAACACCAATTCGTTTGTTAACGCCTTCCAAGCTGACATCCAGCTTGTTTAAACCAGGAATAAAATCGATAATCTTGTTTAGCAGGTTTGCTACCGGCAATGTCCAACCCGTGTGAATGATTGTTGTACAGGTTGTATCTTCTAATCCGTAGTACTCTTGCCATTTTGGTGCAATCTTGTCCCCGATAATCAGTGCTGCAACAGAAAGAACAATTGTGACTCCCAGTCCGATAAAGAAATTGTTAAAGATATAGTAAGCCAACGCCCCCGGGACTAAGAAATGCATGTAATTCCAAATATCAACATTCAATGTTTTGGTCCATTTTAAGCGCACCATAAGGATATTCAAAAATAGACCAATAGGAATTGCCAAGGCTGCAAAAGGTGCCATCCATGATGCTGCTCCGACAGCCGGCCAACCAATGTCCATAATGGTAAAGCCAGAGCCGATTTCGCCATAATAATCAACTGCAGGCGTCAATGAGTCGTTCAATAAATTTACAACCAAGGTCAAACCGATAAAACCGACACCAACAGTTAACCCCGATTTCAAAGCTTCCCCAAGCTTCATTCGGAAAAATAGCCCCAATAACGTGATGATAATTGGTAGTACTGCTGAAGCGCCCATACCTGTAATCGTTTGTACGATATTTGTCAATGTTTCCATGTTTCTCCCCCTAATCGAATGTATAAGATTAAAAATCGATGATCTAGCGACTCGTGACGAATCAGGTGAAGACGTCAAATTCGACGACGATTGAAAGAACAGCTAGCTTGCCAGAAAATCCTGTACATCATCGATTTTTAGTTTAGAGCCTGCTTCCCTCTTTTATGCGTTTGCAATCTCAACCAGCTTTTCCCCAAGGTTCTTGCGCAGTTTTGCCTCATTGATTCCCGTCACAAAACCGATAATACTCATATGGGGAACCCCGAGATCCCCTTTGTAATTATTTGTTGTCAACACGATGTCCGCTGTTGAAGCTAGTGAGGGTAATTCTGTCATACTCGCTTTGCTGATTTGATAGCTGGTCAATCCATATTCTTCCAAAACGGATTTGACCTCTGCTGCTGCTAAAGTTGAAGTTGCCACTCCACTACCACATGCTACTAAGATATTTAATTTTTTTACCATTGTAATTTCCTCCTTGAACGTTCTGTTTTTATTTGCTGGCCGTTGCAATTTCATCTAAAACGGTTTGAGCTGAAGTCGCTGCCATCATTCTGTTAATAAATGTTTCTTGTTGGAATAATCCTATGAGACTACGGAGAATTTCCAAATGCTGGCCACCATCGTCCAGCCCTAAGACAAAGAAGAGGTCTACGTCGATTTCAGTATCTGGATCATCCATTTTCGCCATTTTGATTGGCTTGTTCAAGGTAATCACAGAAATAAATGGCTCATTGATAAATTCTGGATCCCCATGTGGAATAGCAACATTGTGCTTATCCATTTCCAATCCTGTTGGAAAATTGTCCTCGCGATTCATGAGATAATCGTAGAAGCCTTCTTTTACCATTCCTTTTTCCATAAAATCAGCAGCAATCTTTTGAAAGAGACTTTTCCGATCTTGTACTTCAAGATTCAAGAAAACCAATTCCGGCTTGATATATTCCTTTAACATGTCTCAGTTCCCCCTAAAACTTTTTTGTAAACATTGGATGATTTCCTGCTTTTCCGTCAACGCGGAAAGAGCAGTGACAGCTTCACTGTTACTGGCAACCCGATTGATACCGTATAACAGATTGAGATGACTGGTCTTATCCGGTGTAGTCAGAACAGCCATTAGATACACTTTCTTTTTCCCGTAGTGTATCCCGTATGGATTAAGTAAAAGGCTGATTCCCAGCTTTTGTTTTGCACGGGTCGGATCCAAATGCGGGAGTAATACACGCTGTTTCAATAAGATGTAACCTGGCTGTTCGCTGTACTCCTGAAGAACCAACTGCTTAAACTCTGGTGAAATCAGCTCATTTTGCAAGAGCGGCTCAGCAGCAGCTTCAAAGGCCTCTTCCCAGCCCATCTCATGTTGACCGATGGTGATGAAATCCTCTGACAATACCCGTAAGATTTCATTGGAAGTCACCGCCTGCTCAAAACTCTCAGAAGGTGCTAAATCTTTTAAAAGTAAGCTTTCCAAGTCTTCCTCAAGTTGCTTCTCATCACAGATTTCAGCATGCTGGCGAATCACTTTCAAAAGATCCGGCAGCCGAATTTGATCGAAATCCAAATGATAAACATCACGAATCACACGATTTCTTAGCTGCAGCTGTTGTGAGTTAGAGATAATCTCCTCAATCACATAAACTTTTTTATCTGTATTCAATGGTATCGTTGAAAATACGATGTCGTGGGGTAAAATGAACTTTTTGTAAGCTCTGATGGAACTCGTTGGATAGAAGAAAAATTCAGGGAAAGTTTCCTTTAGTTTCTTCTCAATCAACTTAGACATAGAGATGCCGTTTGGACAAACAATCACAGCTTTGACAATTTTTGCTTCGAAATCTGTGGGTTCGTTAGCAATTAAATGTCCGCCGACAAATAGTGTGATGTAAGCAATCTCTTGATCATCAATCGCCTCATCAAAAAATGCTTCCAAAGGTCCAATGGATTGTCGGACAAAATCATGCAATACCTTGTATTCATCCAAAATACGGTCATACAAAACATTTTCGTTCGACAGGTGGTACTTTATTCGATAATATGCCGGCTTAAAATGATTCAAGAGCTTTGTCAGCAAGCCTTTTTTATCCGCAATAATCAGGAAAGTCTTGTTTTCAAATTCATTCAAAAATTCCCAAAGTGAAGCAGATAATAACGGCATATCGACTTCAGAAATACCACTTTTGTTTTGTCCATTCGCACTCAATAATTGTAACGTGAGGTAGAGCAGCTCAGCATGAGTGATTTTCACTGGAAAAAGTGGCGCAGATTGATTCAATAAGGAAAATTCTTTCGTGTTTTCAATGTCGGTAGGCTTTGAAAAATTCACAATTGAAAGATTCCGTCCACGCTGAATTCGTAACAATACTGCCGAAAGAAAACGAATCAAAGGTTGAAAGATTTCATCATTGTATTTGATTTGCAAGTCGTGTTCTGCCTTTTGAATAAATTCGGTCATTTGCAAAACAAATTCTTGACTTGAACTCATGACTTCAGCAGCGATTTTGGCCCCGTAGTTTCGATAGATCCTCATGATTGCTTGCATCAAGATATATCGTTTGTCCCATTCATTTCCTTCAATGAAATAGCCGTCCTTACGAGAAAAGGAAATCGTCATATCCTTTTGCTGTAAAAATTCTTTCGCCTTTTTTATGTCACTTACGGCAGTATTTTTGCTGACGCCTAGATCAAAAACAAAGTGATTCAAGGATAGCTCTTCTGACCGAGTCAAAATTAGAATGATGATCAAATCAATTCGATCATTAACTGAAAATAAGATGTCTTCCATTGTCTGATATCGGGTAAGGTAGCTAGCCAATCCCTGGTTGGAAATATAACGTCCCTGCATTTTTTCAACAGGAGGAAGTTTTTTTTCTGATAAACGGTCATTGATTGCTTCGATACTGTATTCCAACTGCCGTGCTGAAATGTCGAATTTTTTCATCAAAGCCGCTTCTGAAATCGTTTGGTGAATGACAAGTTGTCGGAGAATTTGTTGATTGCGATCGCTCATGTCTTTTACCTCCTGCATTTATAATAAGCGCTTTCAGTTGCTGATGCCACACAGTTTCTTACCAAATCCTGTGTCGCCTGGACTCCTGGTTGTGATGAAAACTTAGCCTCTTTCACCAGCCTTTGCCTTTACTGTGAGTTTGCTACAGCCAGCTCTTATCAATTGGTGAACCTTCGTCAAATACTTCTTTATTTGCTTTTCTTTTTCCCGCTGCAACAGAGTACTAGTGTTTTCAGAATCTGGAAAAAAGTGCACAACGTTAACTTCGCTTGATGAAATCCGGGGAAGCCAGCCTTTGAAATTTTTAGCAATAAAAAGCCGACGATCTTCCAATGATTATTAATGGAAGATCGTCGGCTTTTGGATTTCTCATTTGGTAGTGTTTGCTTTAGAGAATGGTGACTCAACTACTACCATACCTCGTTTTCATCTAAGACAACTTTTTCTTGACCAAGTCAGCAGCTTTGTCAGCCGGCAATGTTCTACAGGCCTCAATAAATTCAGTATCTTGAAACAAGCGGATTAGTTTTCGCAAAATAGTTAAATGGTTTTCCCCAGAGGCAAGAGCTAAGTTAAAAATCAGATGACAGTCAACTGTTAAGCTTTTATCCTCCATACGTCCAAATGTAATTGGACGCAGGGTTCGTACAACACTGATACTATCGTCATTGACAAAATTAGAATTTCCATGAGGCATCGCTACGCCTAGACCACCTTCTAACAGCAAGCCAGTAGGAAAATCGACTTCCCGATCAATGCATGCATCAATGTATTGAGGCTCGATCAACCCTTGTTTTATCAAGATATTGCCCGCAAAGCGGATTGCTTCATGGTATGTGGAGATATCCTCGCCGGCATCAGTAAAATTAATATTCACAGTTCTCACTTCCATTTACTTTACCAAAGCCCCTACTTGCTCTAAGATTTCATCTTCTCCAATGCCCGTCAGCAGACCTGCACCAACAATGACCGGAGTGCTAACCCCTGGATTATCAATCTTGGTTGAAGATACAATCAAGTCATAGCTGTTAAATCGATCCGTCGTGCAATCCATTAAAGAAGCTTTGTCTACGTCTGCATGCCACCCGTTTTCTTTTAAGAAATCTTGCAAAATTGAAACCATGATTGAAGATGACGCAATTCCATTACCACATACTACTAAGATTTTTTTATCCATTTTCAGTTCCTTCTCTCTTTAGATTAGATGACTGCATCTGTTTCGATTTGAGTACGTTCTTTCTTTTTCAACAAATAGCCGACTGAGATCAAAAGGGCGCCAATTAACAAATAGCCGAAGATTCCAACGTGACTGGCAGCTGCAAACAATCCGGTAAATGGATTTGCAGACGGATTGAGGGACGAATACATGACATTTTCCTGAGCACCCGCTCCGAATTTTTGGAACAATTCATTTGTCGCGGGAGTCATCCATGATGCAATATAGAGACCTCCACCAAACAAGATAACTGATGATAACCAAGTACGAATGATATTTCCCTTAAAGACCGGCACCATACATGCAATAAAGAAAACAAATTGTGATAAATCTCCAAGTGGCATCACACGGTTTCCTGGTAAAATGACTGCCAAAACAACCATCGCCGGAATCAGTAGTAGTGCGGATGAAATGACGGAAGGATTCCCAACGATTAGTGCGGTATCCATCCCAACCGTGATATCACGATTTGGAAAGCGTTTAACCAATTTTTTCCGTGCTGCATTTGAAAGTGGGACTAACCCTTCCATCATGATTGAGGTCATCTTAGGCAACAATAGCATTACAGCCGCAAGGTACATACCTAATTGTACACTAGAGATGATTGTACGATAAGGGCTGGCCCAATCATAACCCGTCAATCCTAACAATGTTCCTAACAAGAAGCCTACAATTGTTGGATCTCCCAGAACACCAAATCGTTTTTGAATTGTTTCTGCAGTTACATTTAAGTTCTTCAAACCTGGTATATGGTCAAACAACCAATTAAAAGGATAGGCAAATAGCAGATACGTATTGGCTACTGGGTGAGAAATCGAAACACCTTGAGGCAGGCCGAAGAATTTTTCATTGTTCTTAGCTCCTAAATCAGCTGCAATCAATGCCCAAACATGAAATAGACCTGCAGTCAAAACACCATATAGAAAGTTGCCTGAGTACACTGCTACGATTGCACCCATTGAGGCGTTCTGATGTAAATTGAATACGTCTACATTTACACAATCAGTGACTTTCAGTACCAATAGCAATAGATTTATTCCCACACACAAAGGAATAATAATTGCACCCATACTAGAACCGAATCCCATAACGGCTGTGGCAGCACCGCCAACATCAATCGCATCTAAGGATGAACCGGTTTTGCTCGCTAATCCGGTAATAGCAGGTTCCATCTTTTCCAACATAAACCCAATGACCATTGACAATGCAATAAAACCAATTCCAACTTTCATAGCAGATTGAATGGCTTCAGCTAATGGCCGCCCCAAAATCAACATAAAAACCAAAAAGATAACCGGGATAAAAATAAAATTACCTAAATCGTTAATAAATTGTGTAATGAATTCCATAATTTTTACTCCTCCTTAAGCTCTCAGTCAGGTCGAAACCCCATATTCCACGCAACGTGATCTGGTTTTTTCAATAACAAGTTGTCATTTTTCTCACATTCATGCAAATTCTTCTTCGAGTTTTCCCGTGCAGTTGCAAAATCAAACGGTTCATCATACCATGCATCAACAATCATCTTTGCATATTCCAAGCTATTGACTCGACAACCTAAACCAATAATCTGTACATTATTACTCAACCTAGCGCGTTTCGCAGAATACGGATTGGTAACTGCAGTTGCACGAATCCCCCAATGCTTATTGGCTTGACAAGTAAAACCAATTCCCGTTCCACAGATATAAATTCCTAAACGGCAGATATCCTTCTGAATTGTGATTGCCATTTCATCAGATAGAACTGCAGCTGTATTGACACCATCCTCCGGTTTTTGCACTGGATCATAGACAATTTCTGCATCCTTTTCTTCGATTAAATACTGTTTGATTGCTTCTTTCATTTCAAAGCCAAGGTCATCACAAGCAATTGCGATTTTAGTTTTGGGTTTCATATTTTCCACCTCTCTGCACCTGAATGCGTTTTCTTTACACCCCTATAATACTATTGGTTTTAATTGGTGTCAATAGGCTTTAGTTGCTTTTTTTGTATTTCATTAGTTTTTAACCAATTAAAACCAATAAAAAGTGCAAAATTCATGATTAATCCTTTATTTTGAAGCCTTTACATTGGTTTTAGTTGGTTTTACGAGTATAATTCTATTTATACTATAAAAGAGTTTTTACTGGAGTGAAATCAAATGTTGATGGAAGAACGCAGAGAGCTGATTATAGAAGAGCTCATTGCTAATGGAACCGTGCATGTCAGTGAATTAGCCGCAAAATACGAGGTCTCGTATGAAACGATTCGAAAGGACTTGGCTTATTTAGAAAAGAAAGGACACGCCATTAAAAGTCACGGTGGCGCCATTTTAAAACAAGCAACGATTGAGAATGCCTTTCAAGTCCGTGAAAAGGAAAATATTGATTCAAAAAGAAAGATTGCCCGGGCTGCGTTAGACCTGATTCCTGAGCAAAGCTCTTTAATCATCGGGACTGGCAGCTCAACGTTAGAACTCGCAAAATTGCTTTCTGATCAAGCGGGCTTTACAATTTTTACTGATTCTTTACCCGTAGCCAGTGTTCTGCTGCATTCCGACAATAAGGTATTTCTCTTTGGTGGCCAGCTGCGCGCCAAAAGTTCATCGCTTTTTGGGGGCTGGACTGCAAATCAGATTAAGCAAATTTCAGCAAATTTTTGTTTTTTGGGAACGGATGGCTTTAGTAATCTTTCTGGCCCTACTAGTCCTTCCTCTTCGGACGCTTATATCGACCAGATGATTCTTCAACAATCCGAAGTTCGCTATATTCTTGCGGATCATTCTAAATTCAACCGCAAAAGCCTGCATCAGATTTGTCGTTGGTCTGATATCACTGCTTTAATCACAAATAAAGAAGCCCATCCGAACGATGTTGAAAAGTTGCGTAAAGAGACTCAAGTGCTTCTATGTTAAGAAAGAACAAATCAGTCCGTGAAATAAAAAACAACTGGATCGTTTCAGGATACAAATAAGTCTCGAAAACGTGCCGTTAACCAATCCATTCCGAAAGGTAACGCACATTCACAGCTGGTTTATATTTTTATTTCTCGAACAATCAAAAAACAGATTTTAATCATCGAGAGAAAACAAAACCACTATTAGTACCTGCAAAAGACTAAAAAAGACTTCAGTTCCTAAAAAGGATGCTGAAGTCTTCTTTTACTTTCACTAATAATTTTTCATATTCTCCTAGCATTCAAGTGATGTCCCAAGTTTTATTCTAAAAATTGAGATCCCTAAAAAGTGGTATGAAGACTGATTACTCAGCTCCATACCACTTCAACGGGATACGATTATCTATTAACCGAAACACATGTTTTTACTTAGGGGGAATACTTGCTGGTGTCAACAAATTACTCACCCGTTTACCCGCATACTTATTCAAAGTCCGCATGACGGGCAAACATCGTTTCCGAAGTTTCTCCCAAATCATCCATCAAATAAAGAACCAAGCCATCAAACGTCAAAAAAGCCAGTTGTTCGAAGGCCGTTCCCATCGGTTGAGAAAAAGCGTCAGTGTTACTCTGCTCATCTTTGGTACTCCCAGGTAAGACGAGGGTTGTCGTTGCCAAATGGCCAATGGTAGACTCTGGTTTCATAGTGATTAATGCGATTTTGACATCGCTTTTAGCCGCTTTTTCAGCCAAACTCACCAAACTGCCGGTTTCTCCTGATCCTGAACAAATAATTAACAGATCTCCTGCTTGCGAATGGGGAGAAGAAATTTCTCCCACCAGACTGACGGAAAAACCCAAGTGCATCAGACGATTGGCAAACGCCTGAATGGCAATACCGGAGCGACCAGCCCCTGCCAAGAAAATGTGGCGGGCTTTTTTAATTGCCGCTACTAGAGCAGTCGTTTGTTCTACGTCAATCCGGCTCCCATTTGCCTTGAGCTCGGCTAATATTTGCAATGTATAGTTTTCCATCTTAACGCTCCTTATTTTGCTTTAGTCAAAGCAGTTTGCAAGGCCTTAATCTTTTCGCCCTCTTTACCAGATTCGCCAAAGATATACCCACCGGAAACAAACATTTCCGTCCCCACTTCTGCGCATTCCACAATTGTCTTGTCATCAATTTTGCCATCGACTTCAATAATATATTGATGATTATGCGTTTCACGGAATTGCTGGAGTTCCTTGATTTTTTCCTTTGTACTGGCGATAAAATCCTGTTTACCGGGAGTGCCCGGATTGATAGTCATCACCAATACAAGGTCAACTTCGGCAAGGACTGGTTGGATTGCTGAGACAGGCGTAGCCGGATTGATTGCTACACCAACTTTTTTCCCGGCTGCTTTGACTTGTTGAATGATGTGCATTCCTTGATCGGTAGCCTCTACGTGATAGGTAAGGGAGTCTGCCCCAACTTCCAAAAAACGTGCCACGACTTTTTCTGGTCGAGAAACCATTAAATGAACATCCAATAAACAGTCGGAGACCTCTTTTAATTCTTTGACGATGCTAGGTCCAGAAGCCAAATCCGGAACAAAACAACCATCCATCACATCAACGTGCAGCCAGTGAAGATTGGTCTGTTTCATGATTGCCAGTGTTTCTTCCAAGCGGCTGATTTTTGAACTGAATAGTGACGGCGCGATAATCCATTCATTTTTCAACAGTTATTCCCCCATCACTAAAATATTAATTGTTCGTTCTCGTTCTCGTAACCGATCCCAGTCGACAAAGTAGACTCGGCCCAATGAGCCGATTTGCAGCTCACCATTTTTTAGAATCAATGTTTGGGAATTCGTACCATAGATTGAAGCTTTTAGATGGGCATCCGTGTTCAACATCACCCATTTTTCAGCAGGATAGTTCGGATCACTTAAGGAGGTCCCAAACTTGATATGCTCTGGACCAGGACTGTGGTACTGTCCTTCAGTCGTCATCATCGGTGCGATTTTTTCCATCGCTTCATTGATATCCACATGCAGTAGATCATCGCCGAAATAATTCCGATCATGCATCGTTTCTTCATAGAAAAACGAGCAGGTAGTATGAGGCGTAGTAAGAACCATCACACCGTCTTTCACCCCTGCCTCTGCGGCGACAGCCAATAAGCTGTCCCGCAGATCATGATAAGAAGCTCGCCCCGCGACGGTTTGCAATTTTAGTTCATCGTGTTTAATCATTTAATTCAATTCCAGTCTGTCTTTTAGTGAACCGAAGAGCTGATCGGCTCCCACACCTGTCAAAAGTGGCAAGCCGTTGATTACTTTGGCTTTGACGGAGTCTGGAACGATCGTCGTGCTGACCACTGCATCATAGTCATCCATTTTATTCAATTCATCTGCAATTTTGGATTGATAGATTTTTACTTGGTCTGTCAGATTTTCTTCTGCCAACCATTTATTGATTTTTGAAACGGCGATAGTTGATGTTGCATGTCCAGCTCCACAAATAACTAATAATTTTTTCATGAGTAGTTCCCTCTTTCTTTTAATTATGCTGCTTCTGTAGTTACGATTTTATTCTTTTTAATCTTATTGTTGTATACCATACCTGCCAAAACGATAGCGCCAAAGCCGATGATGCCGATCACACCAATCTTCTCAGCTAAAAGGACGAACAAACCTGCCGGCCACAACCCGCTCAACAACATGGTTACCATTCCTGAAGTGCCTACATCAAAGTTTGCCAGTTTGAAGACATCGGTTACGATTGGTGCCAACCAAGTAGACATGTAGAAAGTCATCACCAGATACAAGGAACAACCTACCAACGAGCGAACGATGTTTCCTTTAAAGAATGGGATCATCAAGCAAATTGCAAAGGTGAAGAATGCCAAGTCCCCGAAAGGCAAGACTTGATTTCCTGGCAAGATCACTGCCAACAATAATGAGATAGGTACTAGTAGCAATGATGTAGACATGACTGTCGGATGACCCACTGTCAACGCAGCATCCATCCCGATATTTACGACACGACCATTGAGTTTTTTATCGGTAAATTCTTTGGCAGCTTCCGCGATAGGCAACAAACCTTCCATAAACATGGCTACCATTTTTGGCATAACTTTCATTACTGCGGCAGTCGTCATCCCCAACGTACCGATACCAGCTGCATCGTACCCTGCCAAAATTCCGACTACAATCCCAATCAATAACCCGATTACTACTGTATCTCCGAATACGCCAAACTTTTTAGTCAAGCTTTCCGCATCTGCATCAATTTTGTTAAAACCTGGAATCCGGTCAAAGACCCAGTTCAGTGGTTTGGCGAACAAGACCCCTGATAAAGCCATCATGTGTGTGATTGCAATCCCTGGATAGCCGAAAAATTCGCTGACTTCTTTTTGTGCAGCATCTGCCAAAAACCATTGGAGCATGACTGCTACGATAGCACCAATCAGACCAAACCAGAAGTTTCCGGTAACTGTTTGTACCAACATCCCCAAGAAGATCGGAAACCAGAAGTTCCAAATATCCACGTTCAGCGTCTTTGTCAGACCCAAGATAACTAGGATGAAATTCAGAATCAGCGAGATAGGAATCATCAAAATTCCCAAAGATGTTGAGTAAGCCAGCGGTCCGCCGACCCCAACGCCGATATCCAACACATTCAGCGAGGTGCCATATTTTTCACCCATTTGTTGAATGGCACTGCCTAAGCCGCTAGACAACAGATCCAATACCAAGCCAAGCCCGATATTACCAATTCCGACGGTGATCCCGGAAATGAACGCTTTACTAGGCTTCAAGCCAAAGAACAATCCGATTACAAAAATGATTACCGGTAAGAAAACTGTTGATCCCAATCCGATAAACCATTCAATCCCATTCATAAACATATCCATCTTCTTTTTCCCCCTCGATTGTAGTTACTGTACGCCTGACGCATTCAAAAGTGTCATCAATTCTGCCTGTGTCGTCAATTTTTGCAACTGTTGTACCTTGTCCTCATCTGTAAAAAGTGTCATTAAATTTTGTAATGTCTCTACCTGTTCATGAGGACTAGCCATTGCTAACATGAAGACCAATTTCACTTCAATCTCCCGACTTTTATCCGTCATGTCTTGAAAGACCACTGGTTCTTGTAACGAAGCAAAGCAGATTTGGGATTTGTTCACATGAGCTGAATCCGTATGGGGGATTGCAAATCCTACACCGTTGAATTCCAAGCCGGTGGGGTATTCCGCTTCCCGGCTAGTGATTCCTTCCAAATAGCTTTCTTTGACACAGCCTGCTTGATACAATTTTTGAAACATTTCTTCGAACAACTCTGTCTGACTTACAGGACTTATCTGAAACAACCCTAACTCTTGATCAAAAAACATGTCATGTTCCTCCATTATTAAAGATTTGCAATAGTGACGTTTTGTCGGTTATCTTAACTAACGCGTCGACCTTCTTCTTTTCATCAATAAACTGATATAATTCCTCAACTACTTCACGGATCTTCTGTAAATCAGCTTCCCCCAAGTTCACCATCACGATCAATTTGACATTGCCATCTCCCCAGTTGACAGGCTTAGCCAAGGTCACAAAATAAATATGTGAAACAATAATTGTAGCCGGATCCGCATGGGGCAATGCTACCCCACTATCCAAATTTGTATTGCCAATCTTCTCTCTGTCAAAAACCGATTTTCGGAAGTTCTTATTGACTAACTTTCTTCTTTCCAGTTCGCCAATTATCGCATCTAAGCAACTTTCTTTGTCATCATACTGGTTTTGTAAGCTGATCAGCTCCGTTGACAAATAGTTGCCCAAAATCTGAGAAGGTACTTTTTCAGAGAGCGAATGACTGATTTCAAAGGGCTCCCCTTGGATTAGATACTTGGTATAGGCCTCCATCAGCTTGATGTAATCCTGATTGTTGACCAGTGGTGTTACTTTCACAAAAGGAATTTTCGATTGGGGAATATCGATGGAGCTGATGATTAAATCGATATTCTCTTTGTCGCTTTTTTCGAACTTGTCAATTGTGGAAATCTCCACGTTATCATGAGCTGGAATAAATTTACGAACCTTTGAGTAGATGAATTGTGCCGAAGAGATTCCGTATTGACAAACAATAATGATGTTGTTCGTCTTGGATTGGCGCTCCAAAGCAATCTGAAAATGAATGAGAATTAGTGAAATCTCATCGTCATTTAAGATTACATCATACTCCTGTTCCAAAATGACTAGTGCATACCAGACGATGCTGAATAATTCAGAATACTGGTCACGAATACTGGATAGCAGCGGATTTTCAATCTTTATTCCCTTTTTCAAACGTAGAATCATCGCCGGAATATGGTAAAGTAGCGAATTAAACAACCGCTGATCACTTGTCAGATCAATTTTTTCAATGGCACTCATGCGAGCAATCAATCGTTGAACAATTTCTGCATAAGAATCATCGCCGCTTTTCAAATCAGTAGTGACACGATGGGCAAACAATTGCCGCGATAGATACTCCTTATCTGCTTCTTCAAAAACGATGTCCAGTGTTTTGCCAAGCTTTTCTGCCAGTTCATTGGCCACCACATAGGCCTCCATGTACCGGATACTGCTGAAGAGGTAATCTTCTTCAGTGGGTAAATGTTTGGCCAACTCAAGGCGCCGGCATTGAATCAACACGCTCATAATCAGCGATTGGATGTAGTACTCTGAAACTTCCTCGGTCAATTCTTTGAAATCTGTAAGTAAGAAATCAAAGACCGGAGCAATCAATGCTTCATCAAAGAAATGACTCATCTTTTTGCGAAAGGACCGATCTTCCAGAACATTCAGGAAATAGCTGACCAACTGATTGGCGGCATTTTGGATTTCAGACTCTTTTCCCAAAATTTTTAAGCCGTCATTGTTTGACTGAATTTCACTGTTGGTTCGAGCGATGATCTGATTTAAAAGCTTCAAATCACCATAAAGTGATGTTTTGCTGACTAAGAAGAGCTCTGAAAGTTGATCTAACGTCGGAACTTCTTCTTCAAAACAGACTTTTTTAATGATTTCAATCCGGCGATTGACTGGAGAAAAAGCGTCTTGTGACAACTCATTTTCCAATTCAATCATGAAATTCAGCTTCGCCTCATGTTCTCCAGAAATTCGAATCCCTACGGAAGGTAATCTTTCAATAGAGATATCATAGGGCTTCATAAGCAGATTCAACATTTCCAGATCTTGAAACACCGTCTTAGTCGAAACAGACAACTGTTTACTGTAAAAAGAAGCCGGTAAAAATGTATCATGTTCAATCAGCAAGCGCGCAAGTTTGATTTGCCGTTCGTTCATGGTAGTCACCTTTCTGTTAGCTAACGTTCTTCTTTACATACAAATTGTAGCACGGCATGAAAGCCCTCACAATTACATAAGGTTCCATAATCAATGTGGAACTTTCCCGACACCAGGAAAAATTACAACTTGTTTATTAAGAATATCAGCTATGTCAATTATCAAAAACATAAAAATTACAACGGAATTTTATTCTTTTTTCGGAAAAAGGTAAAATTAACTGATTTGTGGTCACCTCCTTTATAAGGCATCACAAATCAGATGTGCAATAGGGTGCTTTTTGGCTGCAAAAACTCCGTATTTTACTCTATCGTCGCATCCTCAGAAGAGTTTTCCTCAGCTGTGAATAACTGGATTGCAGTTTGTCACAAGGATTATCCACACAGTTTTCTTTTCGACTACAGTTCTATTGAAAAAAGTTGTTTTTCTGGCGCTATTTTCTATACGAACAATAGTTCTCCACAGAATTGTACACATTATTCACAACCTGTGGATAAGTTTGTGGATACTTTTCCCCAAGACCGAGTCTTTCTCTGAAGGCTGCCACAGAAATACCTGCTCGTGAAGTGCTGTTTTCCAATAAATTTGCCGGATCTTTTGCTGCGGAAAACATTTAGCTTCTATAGTAGTAGAAAGTAATAGAATTAAATTAGCTGAGCTGTGCAAATCTATTTTCCAATGCTCTTATTCTCTCGAATTAGCGGCTGCAACCAACAATCTCTGATTGATAAATCTCCTACAGTAAGAAAAACAGACATTCTCTTATCAAATTTATGGAAGCGCCGGGCAATTTTTCACGATTCACTATGATTTTAGCCACGGTTCGTTCATATTTTTTTCAAAGTCTCTCGTTAGACTAAAAGCAGGATTTGAGACTATACTTATATCATAGCAATCATTCCTGAATAAAGTCTTGAAGAATAATGAAGTTCCCCCTTTTTTGTTGGTCTATCGATCATAAAAGAGGGCGAATATCTGAGGAGGAAATCATAATGGAACAACGAAACAAAAATAACGGCGGCGGGACCGCTAAAAAGTTTTTAACTGGTCTGCTGGGTGGGGTCGTTGGCGGCTTTCTGGTAATTGGTGGCTTCTATCTGGCCAATGGTTCCGGCTTAGCTCCGGCAACCAGCAACAACGCCAATTCTAGCAGCAACACATCGGATACAAAAACAACGCAAGTTTCAAATGTCAAAGTCGACGTCGATTCCGATATCACCAAGGCTGTAGAAAAAGTTCAAGGAGCGGTGGTTTCTGTTATTAATTTGCAACGGCAACAACAGTCCAGCAGCAATCCTTGGGGGGATATGTTTGGACAGTCTCAAGATGAAAATACGCAGGGATCTAGTGATTCTGAAGACAGCGACTTGGTAGAAGCAAGTGAAGGCTCTGGTGTCATCTACAAAAAAGATGGTAAAGATGCCTATGTTGTCACTAACAATCACGTAGTTGAAGGCTCCAATGGCTTGGAAGTTGTCATGAAAGACGGCACTAAAGTCAAAGGCGAATTGGTTGGAACTGACTCAGTGACTGACTTGGCTGTTATCAAAATCTCTTCTGACGATGTTAAAGATGTGGCAACTTTTGGTGATTCCAATGCCTTGAAAGTTGGCGAACCTGCGATTGCGATTGGTTCTCCTTTAGGCTCTCAATATGCAAACTCCGTCACCTCTGGGATCATTTCCTCAGTCAACCGGCCAATTGCCGATAGCAGCACCGGCGTAAATATCAGCGCCATTCAAACAGATGCGGCTATCAATCCAGGGAACTCTGGCGGGCCATTGGTAAACGTATCTGGTCAAGTCGTCGGAATCAACTCCAGCAAGATTGCAACAACTCAGACTGAAAGCTCTAATATCTCGGTTGAAGGGATGGGTTTTGCGATTCCTAGTAACGATGTCGTAAAAATCATCAACCAACTGGAAAAAGACGGCAAAGTAACACGTCCGGCATTGGGCATCAACATGGTGGACTTGAGCTCAGTGACTTCCCAACAACAAGAACAGATTTTGGGTGTTCCTGCTACTGTTAAGAGCGGCGTTGTGATTACTAATGTTGTAACTGCAACACCTGCTGAAAAAGCTGGTTTGAAACAATACGATGTCATCACAAAAGTCGACGACAAAGAAATCACCAGCACGACTGATTTGCAGTCTGTCTTGTACACCAAGAATGTCGGTGACAGCATCACTGTGACTTACTACCGCGGGGACAAAGAAGAAACCGCCAAAGTTGAATTGACAATCGACAGCACTGTCTTGCAACAACAAAACTCAAATAGTAACCGTTAGCTAAAACTTATTTGGTAATTGAATACTACTCCAACTATAAAAAAGTACCGCTCACTGTCTGGATCTTGACAATGAGTGGTACTTTTTGCTATCTTGCACGGAATTGACATTGGTACAATATATCTCCACTATCTTCAACGGATCTGACTGCCAGCTTTTGTCTTAACTCCTGTGTCACTCCTTCAGTTGCACAAAAAACTCCTCTAGAATCAATATATTAAATTCCAGAGAAGCCTCATTTTCTATTTTCCTACCGCAAAAGCTTCCCCTACTGTCGCTTCTTGCGGCAATACCAAGATTCCTTTTTTCTCAGGTGCATTTGGCAAATGCAGCTCGCGTGCTGAACAAATCATGCCATAACTTTCCACACCTCGTAAAACTCCCGGCCAAATCAGCATTCCATCAGGCATCATTGCCCCTGGCTTTGCGACAACGACTTTTTGCCCAGCCGCAATGTTCGGTGCACCACAGACGATCTGCAGCACTTCGCCATTATCTACTTCCGTCTCCGTCACATGAAGATGATCACTGTCAGGATGCTCCACACAAGTTTTCACATACCCGACAACAAATTTTGAAGATTCATTTGTTGGTAGCACAGCTTCGTGAAAACCAGATAAGTGCAATTGTTGATTAAGAACTTCAATTTGTTCTGGAGTTGGATAAATTTGTCCCTCATCAGTAATCGTTAAGTACTCTGAAAGATGAAAGAAATTATATCCCACAACTGTTCCTTTACTATTTTTAATTTCTGCGATATTGAATTTACGTTCAACGGTTTGATCCAATCCTTGATCATCAGCAGTGACAACGATTAGCGTATCACCTACGTGTTTGGGATTGTATGAATAGATCATGATGATGACCCTCCTGAATTATTCTTTCACGAGGCAGCTTTTTCACTGGCCTCTTATGTTATTGAAAATCACACAACTTGTATCATATCAGAAAAAGCTGGCAAGTTCATCTCAAAAAAACAACCCGCAAGATTTCTTTAAAAAGCGAGAATCCTGCGGGCACTTTGGCTGCGAACTAATGGGGATTAACGATTGTCCCAACACTTATTTTTGTTGATAAGTCACTACTAGTACATCGCAAGGCGCTTGTCGAATCACATAGCTAGCGACACTGCCGGTCATAAATCGCTCGACAGCATTCAAGCCTGATTGTCCAACCATGACTAGATCAATGCCATACTTCTTCGGTAGCTGGTGCGCCATTGCTTCTTTGGCTGAACCATAGGCAATAACCCCCTCAATATCGGAAAAATCATGGTCACGACCGTATTTTTTACATTCTTCGATTAACTTTTTGGCACTTTCGGTTTCTTGATCAATGATATTTTGGTTAAGTCCACTGTAGCCCATGATAGCTGTAATCTGCTGATCAATGACGTTGGCGACATAGACTTTCCCCGCATTTCGCCGAGCCACTTCTACAGCTTTTTCGAAAGCCTGCTGTCCCTGTTCTGACCCGTCAATTCCCACTAAAATATTACGATATTGCTGTGACTCCATTGTACCTGCTCCTTTCTATAACGAACTGTCGGATGTCCCAGTCTAGGCATTTGCCGGCAAACTTTTCAAAAATGCTTCAATTTCTTCTTTTGTTTTACGGTCTTTGTTCACCAGACGCCCCAATTCTTTGCCATCCTCGGTAACGACAAAGCTGGGAATACCAAAAATGCTCCATTCAGCTGCCACGTCGATATACTTGTCACGATCGACTTCGATAAACGTAAATTCGGGGAAATCAGCTGCAATCTCTGGCATAAATGGTTTGATAAAATGACAGTCCCCACACCATCCTGCAGTGAAGAAAAAGACATTCCGGCCTTTATTCACATAGCCTGCCAACTCTTCCAAACTATTCGGTATAATCATATATTTTCCTACTTTCTCCTGTATTCTAACTCGATTATACACCTTTTTTTCTGGGAGACAAAAGACCGGCATGATATACTCAGAACGTTGGGCATCATGTAATCACCAATAAAATAAAAAAACAGCGGAGGCAATACTCATGACCTATCGAGAAAAGAACCTACAGATTCGCCCTATCAATGAAGCAGATTGTACTTTATTTCCAAAGTTATTTGCAGAACAGGGCTGGACAAAGCCATCCGAGCTCTTTGAAAAATATTTGCAGGAACAAACAGAAAAGACCCGCTACGTCCGTGTAGCCGAAGTAAATGGCGTCCCTTGCGGCTATGTAACCTTAGTTCCTTTAGCTGCAGAAGGCCCTTTTCGCGCTGTCTTGCCAGAAGTAGTGGACTTCAACGTACTGGAAGCCTATCAAGAACACGGCATTGGTAGCGCACTTTTTGATGCGGTGGAAACTTTGGCAGTCACTGCCTTAGCAGCAGATAAGCTTTCATTAGGTGTTGGCCTTCACGCCGGTTACGGCCCTGCCCAGCGAATGTATGTCAAACGCGGCTTCATTCCTGATGGTAGTGGCGTATGGTATCAAAACCAGCCCGCCATCCCTTACAGCGAGTGCTGCAACGATGACGAGCTGGTATTGTATATGGTGAAGGAATTGCAGTAAGAGGACGCATCCTCCTTTAAACTCAACTGTCAAACGGGCGCCTTTTCTTTGGAAGCAGTAGTAAGAAACCAACGCCTAACGCACCAATTCCGAAGATAGTGATCAAAATCCGCGCTATTCCGGCACCTGATCTTGGCAAATCATAACTACGAAAATTCGGAAGATAGTATTGATGCTGCTGTCCAGCTTCCTCAATTCCAAAGGCAGGTGGTGAATCAACAGCCGTAATTGTCAATGGGTTTTCTCCTGCTTCGACTGTCAAATCCACCTGTAGTATCCAGTAGCCATCCGGTAGCTGGTAACCAGGAGCAGTCTTAGTTTCGACCAGTAAGTAATTGCCGTGTTGCAGCTCTGTCGTTATCAAGCCTTTATCGATACCCGCCGCCTCGCTGATCAACATTTTAACTGGCTGCTCTTTCCAATAACGATCAGGTGAATCCAGACGATAGTTGGCACCTGGTCCCTCCATCACTAATTGTTTACCAAATTTTCCTTCATATAGTGCAAACTCAACTTCCCCCAGTTTTTCTTTGTCTTGCCCTTCTTTAATGAAAGAGAAATCAAAGCGTTTTTCTGGACTTTGTTGATTAACAATAGCGTAGCTTCCCGTCTTATTTAAAGGATCGTCTGGTGCTAAGAGTCCAGGGTACTTATCCGATTCTGGATTGCATTGAATATACTTAGAAGTGCCCACATCCCAGTAATAGTAAAAAATACTATTAATCATATAACCATTCGCATCAATACCAGTGAATACAAGCCAGAAATCTTCTGGATCAAATTGATAGCCTGGATAAGACTTGGTTTCTATCAAAGCATACGTTTCTCGTTGGGTCAGAGCCTCAATGGGAATTCGACCATCTTCCTCCGTGATAGAGCTGCTTTCGAGTTCCCATCTCTCACTGTCATTAAAATTTGCATTACAAAAATCATAGCCATCTTCATAAATAAATTTATAAATATCAAACTCCACTTGCTGATTGGGATTATTTGGATCTGAAGCCATGATATCGCCATCTTCATTTACTTTATAAATATCGATAGCGCTTTCGTTAGGTTTATTCCACAGCTTATCCTGCCCATCATCTAACCCCTTAGCTCCTCCAACCCCTTCAACAGAACCGAGTTCACCAATCTCTGCCCCATTATTTCCATTCCCAGACCAGATCACCCACCAACCATTGCTCGGGAGCTCAAACCCATCATAAGTCGCTGTTTCTACGAGTGCATAAACAAGCGAATAATCATGCGGCTCAATTCGCTCTGAAAGAGGTAGATTTATTCTCAAGCGACCTTTTGAATCTGTCTTTATAGGATTCAAAGACGCACCATATATATCTTCCTCCACTAACTTCCAGATAGACTCTCCCCCAACTTCTTTCGGGCCTTTGTCAGTTGGACTAGGATCTTTCCCCCAAATTCCAGTATATAGATAGACTTGGAAACTAACTTCTTGACCTTCTCCTAAAGGAACACCATTCTTATCCACAGACGGCATCGGCTGGCCAGCTGTGTCCACTTTCGTAACAGTAAATGGAATTGCTTCTGCATCCCTTGTGTAATAGAGTTTTAAAACAAGTTGGCCGTTTTCATTGTATGGCTTATTTTTATCAGTTATAGGGGTAATTTCTCCCTCAACCTTTTCAAGAGACGGAATCGATACATAACGATAGCCCACCATGCCTTCTCTTGGTGTTGCTGTGATAGTCTCACCAATCGGTAGTCGAAGCCTGCCATCTAGATTATCCACAACAGAATGCAATTCGTAATCATTCGGATTTGTGCTAGAATCCGGTCTATTTTCCTTCAGCAAATAATGTTCAATCACATAAGGCGCGGTCGGTACAGGATAATTATCCACAAATAATGGCTTTCCTTTTGAGACTAAATCAATTTCATAAGGAATTGTCACCACTAACTTGTTTTCTTCATCAAAATAAGTCGACTTGCGCTGATCGTATCCCGGTGGATAAAGGTAGCGGTCCTCTCCAGAAGCCACTTCTTCTTGATATTCCACAAACCGGTACGTTCCTGCTGGCAAGCCTGACACATAAATAGCCCCACTATACTCTTGTCCCAACACATTGACTTTTCCGGTTGTATAGAGTTCCCCAGTATCGCTTTTGTAATTTTTCCATTTTCCATCAGCAGGCAGCTCTTGTAAGTAAAATTTGACGCCATCCATCTCTTTGTTGGTTTCACCATCAAATTTTATCAACATGATACTGTTTGGCTCAACTTCGATTTTTCCATAAGCATCTGACATTGATCCTTCAGCCTTATGTTGGTATGGCGGATTGGTCGATTCCAACTGCTGCTTAGCATTTTCAAAATAAAAGAATGCGGTATTGGATTTTGGCTGCGAAAGGTCTTGATCTGGTCGATAGCGTAGATTCATGGATATGTTGAAAGACACCACCTGACCACCAATCACATTACTGTCACCATACGTTAAGGTAAAATAATCTTCCAATAACTTCCGGTCTTCCTCGCCGTAAAACCCATTTTGGATACAGTAATCCGCACTATCTATCGCAAATTGAGAAACTTTCACTTCAGTTTCTTCTAATATTGCACCTCCTTCTCGTGCAATAGCCCATGCCTTACTTGGCTCGTCAATGGTTAAATCTGAGTATTTGATTCTTCTTGTTCCGTCTCCCTTATCTTCACCAATATCACCAAAATTGATCATTACAGTTCGCTGATCCCAATTCGTTTTTGAATCTTTTTCAACATAAATACCATATTGATAAGGATCAGCTTTGATTCGTTCTCTAAAAGATTCTTTAGACTCCTCAGCAGTTTGTTCTATCAAGCGAAATGATGTTTCCATCGACGGATTCAATATTTCTTCGTTTCCACCTGAAACATGGTAGATTGGTCCCGTCCCATAATCTTTAAGTAAAAAGGCCTCAAATGCCCGATTTCGATGAACAAGTCCCCCCGATTGACTCATCAAATTTTCTTGTGTTAATCCAATAGGAATATGGGTCATAGCGGAAATCGTTAAATACTCCAATACAACACCAGCTTCCAGTTCGTCCTCTACATAAGTTCCTGGGACATCAGTAAAGTTTTCCCCCCACTTGTATCCGTGCTCCTCGCCATCAAGATAAAAAGCATACTCTGGATTCGCTACATAGTCGGCAACATCACCAGCCAATTCTATAGGTGAGCTGCGACCTACCCCAATATCAAAAATAATGTTAGACTTCCCCGAACTAGGGACATATTTATAATCATCTCCAAGGTTTACAATGTTACTTAGTTGATCGAACTTGATTCGCTGAACTATACTGCCAAATTCAACATCTTGGATTCCCCCTTTCAAGGTTTGATTTTTAAGTCCATTGGAAGGCAAGGTAAAGTCCACACCGGTCAACTCCCTGATGTTATACTCTTCGATACCCTCAGCAAATTCCACTGAAATGCCATATCTGCCTCTTGGAGAACCATCATCAATCCACACAACTTTCCATTCCCCAATCTCAATTGAGTCGCCAATACTTGGGCCATTTTCATCTTTTTCGTGGTAAGTAAGTGGATTAGAGTCTTGACTGGGAACAGCTGACCAAAAGCCCCATTCAGTATTTTCGGGCAATGAAATCAGAAAAGAATCCCCGCCTGTAAGGAAATTTTCATCTTCCCCGCTTTGAGGCAATGAAAGATTCCATGTAAAACGAAAATAATAGGAGGTATCAATTTTTGCCGCATTGGTTGCTGACAAAGGGCGGTCTGGACTCTCTTCATAAATCAGCCAGTCTAAAACATTTACATATTCCCTAAGACCCCAATTGACTACCTTTGAAGAAGCATCAGCTAATACTTGGTTATCTTTCTTCATATCTTTAAAAAATGAATTCATGCTATCTTCCGTTTTGCTGCTTATTACTTCCGCGCTGTCGTCAAGAGTTTGAAGATCGTTACGCTTGTCGGTCTCGCCATTTGTTGAAAAAGTATCGCTTTTTTGTGGTTCATACTCATCGACTTTGCTTGCTTCTTTCATCAGTTCAGAAGCAGGTTCCATCTGTGCTTTTTCCAAATGCCTCTCATCGGTAGTCAGTGCAAGATCACCTGATAAATCTGGTGTGCTCCTTGTGGTAATTTCCTGTGTGTCCGCACTCACGTTTTGACTAGATAGCACTCCCGATGCCAGCAGTGGCAAGATCAAAGAAAGCACCAAAAAGATTCGTAAGCATTTATAATTTTTTTGCTTACGCACTACTTTTTTTAGTTTCATTTGAACCCCTCCCTATACTACGATTCTGCCTAATCCTCCATAAAATCAACAACAACATAACTCCGGCTGTGGCAGCAGCAATTTTCAGCAGCAGAATTTCTTCGGCTGTTAGGGATTTTTGGGATTGGATAGCTTCTTTTTCTTTTGGACTGTATGGTACCCTGATTCCTCGCACCAACAAACGGTGGCTGTTGACACTATACGGGGTACAAGTAAGCAAAGTCACATGATCTTCGCCGGGGATCACTTTCAGGTCCTCGGTATACTTGGGTTCAATCACTTTGATCTGATCGATTTGATAGGCCATAGTCTCTCCTAAAACTTGAAGGTAGAACATATCCCTCAGCTCCAGATCTATCAGATTCGTAAAAATTTTGGCGTGAGATAAGCCTGTGTGGCCTGTAATCACTGCATGACTAGACTCGCCACCGACAGGTAACGTAGACCCTTCCATATGTCCTGCAGTTTTCTTCAGAACTTGTTCAGAGGTTCCGTGAAGAATCGTCAATTTTACATTGATTTTGGGAATTTCCAAAACGCCCATCATCCCGTCAACATTCAAAACTTTATAATAATTATCCGGCATTGCTACCCCAGATCCCGGTACAAATGGATCATGGACGGGCCTCCCAGTCAAATTCTCGTTATAGACCTGAGCTTCCTTCAAAGCCGCCACTCTTTTTTCCTCTGTCAACTGTTGAACTTTTTCTTGATAGCCTTCCGCAACATAGGAACTATTTTTTTCATTAAAGTAACTACTGACATGAGGATAAGCCAGAATAGCGATTCCCACGAGAAGCGCCAATGCGCCGATAAGTATCCGCCGCATTGCTTCCCCTCCTTTTTGCAGCTTGATTATTTTTGTCGTTGATTCAACCACACTTTGATCAGAATCAGAACCAACATAATGGCAGCCGTGATACCGCCAATCTTGATCAGCAGCAGTTGTTCAGCCGTCAGTGTATTGACCTTCTTCGTATTTGCTTTCTTGTCGGGATCATAAGGTACACGATGTCCCCGTACCAATAAGCGATGACTGTTGACTCCATATGGGGTACAAGTGAGTAACGTTGCCAAATCCTCACCCTGAATTTTTTGCAAATCGGTAGTATTTCCCGGCTCAACAACTTTGATCTGATCAACTTGATACGCCAGGGTTTCTCCTAGCACGGTGAAATAGAACTCATCCCCCACTTTTAATGAGGTCAGGTTCGTAAACATTTTTTCATTCGTAAGTCCGGTATGACCAGTTACCACCGTATGATTACCCTGTCCACCAATCGGCAGTGCTGATCCTTCCAAATGCCCAATTCCTTTTTGTAAGGCGGCTTCTGAGGCTCCGTGATAAATAGGAAGTTTTACTGCTATTTTGGGAACTTCCACGATTCCCATCATTCCATTGACCCGCAGCAACTCACGATATTCTTTCGAGGCTTCAGTTGCAGAGTTATCAGAAAAAGGATCAGGAAAAACTGAACCACCAATCTTGGCATTGTATACTTTGGCATCACCTAACATTTGTTCTCGTTTGGTCTTCTCTAATGCGGCTGACTCTTGGTCGTATTTGTCAGAAATATAGCTACCATTTTTTTGTTGCAGGTAATCACTGATAAATGGATAGGCCAATACGCCCAGACCGGCAATTAGAATCAGTATACTCAGGATCACTCGCCTCAATGGCAGTCACCCCTTTACAATAGTTTTTACCGCAGCGATTTCGTTTGAATGGTTTTTTATGTTGCTTTTCGTTGATTCCTTTTGGTTCTTGTTAAGCCATAGATTGCTATCAAAATCAGCAACAGGCCTGAAATACTGGTGGTGAGGATTGCCCCAGTTTTGGGTAGAGTGTCTCTGGATTGATTGATGATTTCCTTTTTGACAACGTAAGCATTGGCGTTTTCTAACCTGCCATCGCTCTCTTCTGAAAAAGCGAACTCTACCGGCTCGCTCAACTTGAGGTAGCCAGTTGGCGCTTTAGTTTCATATAATTGGTAATTTACCGGCTTTTTGCTGCTGGCCTGCACCTTATGGGTTTGCAGCCCGTCAAAAAAGGCCGTATAGACTGTCTGGGTGCTGTTATCAAAGGTGATTTGCTCTCCACTTGGACGTACAATCCATTGCCAGATTTGATAGCCCGCTGAGTGTTCCTCTTTAGTCAGTTGTTGATTGGGCGTTACTCGTTTAACTTGCACTCCAGCTGGATCTACCACAAGCCCGATAAAATTTGACTGTCCTTCTTGCATCAGTTGAAATTCAGAACCTGCCAGTGACCTGCCCTTTCGGTTTACCTTTTCGATGATCAAATCGCCGACATTCACCAACGGGTACTTGGGATCACTGGGATCTCCTCCATCTAGTAGGTGACGACCAGGATTATCCGGATCTGGATAGAAGGCATTATTGAACTCGATTGTGGCTTCATTCTTGATCAGGTTTTCTCCTACAACAATGAATGCCGGTTTCACTGTCGTCTGAAATAAAAATTCAATCTCGCCACCGGTCTGGGCCATTTTTTTACGTCCAACCGCTGTTGTCTCTATGATCAAGCGATTGTTCTGGCAGGAAACGGTATAATCGTGACCTTCACTCAGCTTTATTCCTGTTTTGGTGAGAATCACCGACAAGGATTGTTGGTCAAATTGTAACCGCAGATCCAATTGATCAACGATTCGATAAGCGGTGTAGGTGTCGATAGCATTAGGAATATCTGCATAGATTCGCCAGGTAACCCCATTCCCATAATCGACAGACGGTTGTGCTACCTTTTTTCCCGGATCCACAGTATGGTTTTTCGGATAAACATGGATATCCGTCAACCAACTACTGCCGCTACCTGGATCAGTCATGGGTACCTCCGCAAGAAAGGCAGCTGTCCCTTCATAAATTGTGACTGTCTTCCAACTATTATCATCAGGAATCTGCGGCTGGCTTGCTCCAAGATTTTCTTCCACATAGTAATAGCGGTCTTCCAAATTAAAAAAGCTCAGCACGCCTTTTTCATTGGTAAGACCGGTTAATGGCACTTTAGAAAGTCGATAAGTTAATTGTTCTGTCCCTTTGGTTAGCGTTAGCTCGGTTCCAATACGTGCTAAAGTCCATCCCTGAGTATCAGGAAACACATCAGCATTCTCGATAGCATAGACATCAAACCGTACGCCTTTAACCGGTGGCATTTCTGGTATCTCGCCAAAAAGCAGTTCGGTTCCATCGTGCGTAGCAATCACGGTACCGAAATACTTGTGAATATGAAGATTTCCGGAGTCTGGTTGCTCTGCCGCTGTGACGGACAGCCCCCCTATAAGTGCCAAGACGACAAGTAGTATACTTGCGACAAACTTCGCCCTCTTTTTGAACATGTCCTCCCTCCTGTTCTCTTTCAGTCTGTATAGTAACCAAATCTATGTATGCGGGGAATGCTCCCCGCAAGTTTTAGATAATATGATATCAAGGTATTACCCGACAATATTCGCTACTAAATTATGCATTTTTACGTTTTTTTGGCAAAGCTACCATGATTCCCAAACCTACCAAGACGATACCGAAAATTGTTAGGATGATCAGACCAGGACCACCAGTACGTGGCAAGGTGAAGCCTCGAGTATTGATAACAGCTGGCGATTGGATATATTTTTTGTAGTCTCCAATTTCCCCACCCTCAGTCTCTTCATCCGTTACTCTTCCAGCCTCTTTAAATGTTACTTGGACTGGTTTTCCTAATAAATTATAAGGCTCTGGAGTAAAGGTTTCCACGAGCCAGTAAGAAATCCATAGCTTTTTATCTTTATCTGTGCCACGTTCAGTTTTATAAACTTTCAAGCCTTGGAACGTACTAGCATAAAAAATATTTTCTTCTTTGTTAGCATCTTTGATTTCATCTGAACTGGCATGCGGCATAATGACCCAATTTTTTGCCTTATCATAGATGTAATCCTCAGCTTCACTATCTTCTGAAGGATAGACCAAATCAGTAATGTTTCCCATTGAATCAACAATCACTTTGATGAATTTACCCAGTTTTGCGTTTTCTTCAGTATCTGCCAATTGGAAAAGCGTTCCTTCCAACTTGTTCCCTTCAGGATTTTGCTTATCAACTTCAATTTCCCCAACTGGGGTTTGCGTTTCTGGAGTCGGAGTCTCTTTTGGAGTATCCCCTTCAACAAGTGGATCTTCATTCCACTCAACATAAGCTTGGTTTTTCACAACAAGGTTATTCTTACTCAAAACATTTTCATTAACTATTGCTTCAAATTCAAACCCTACATGAGTACGAGAATCCCTCACATCTTTAGGACTGATGAGTGTTGCTAAATATGCGATACCTTCCTCTGTAAAATCAACCCGTAAGGTTCCGGTTCCATCCGATTCTGAAATTGTGAATTTGTATAAGGTTGAATCCGTATTTGAAAGGTACTTTTTATCTGTAATATTTCCACTAGAATCTTTGTTTCCCACAAATACCTTTATTTCTATCGGATTATCTTCAGAATCATCAATCGGTTTATAAGTTAAAGCTGTATCCAGAGCATCTCTGAAGGCAAACCATTCATATTCGCCAATATTAACCGGTAATGCTGCAGAGATTTCAAAATTAATCACATCCCCAACATTTACTGAGTTTTCAACTTCTCCATCAGCAGTTTTTTGAGTATCTGCACCTTGGTTCTTTGGATAAACATGAACATCCGCGTTCCAACCATCACCCTCTGGATTTGTCATTGGCACGGCCACGATAAATGGACGAGAGGCAAAATCAATTAACGCTTTTGCAGCCTCAGTTGAATTTTCAAGGTCTTCTTCTACATAGTAGTAACCAGCAGCTAGACCTTCGTAGAATAAAGTCCCATCAGCAGCAGTTAATCTATCAGAAGGCGCAGTAGCAGTAATTTTACTCATTGTATAAGTATATGTTGCATTACCAATTTTTATTTGTAACTTTTCAACATCTTCTTCGTTTATTTTAATTTTGTTATACACTGCACCATCTTTTTCTGACGGTGGAATTTCTGGTGCACCCTCATCGCACTCTAATGAATAGACATTAAAGGCCACCCCTGCTATTGGCTTACCATTAGGCACTTTTTCAGTACCGTCGCCTTCAGAGCCAATCTCTGAAACATCATCGACTAAATACTTATGAATCGTTAAATTTCCTTTTTCTGGTCGAATTGCTGAATACTCATCTGTGTTGTCACCTGTGTTGTCATCCGCAAATACCGCTGCCATTCCACCAAAACTACTGACTATCAATGCAACAATTGCAAATACTTTTAAAATCTTTTTCATCTCTTTTCCCCCTTTTGTTCCTGTTCTTTTCTCTTATTCAACTATCTATATTTTCGACGCCCCCTCACAACTTCCTGTTATTTTAAGTAATACATTACAAAGTCATATCTTTTTCAATGTGTTTCTTATATAAAAATTGTACCACCAAAAATGAGTGGAATCAAATATTCTCTCGTATATAACTAATCAAAAATTAATCATTTATTTAAAATGAATATTAAAATTCAAATAATAATATTATTTGAACATATTCCGATTGTTGTCATCATCTCAAGATAAGCACGCCATATATATTATACGGGTTATTTAATTTTCTGAGTTCGTTATTCAATTTCACAAAAAAAAACGACCTTAACTCAAAATACATAATTTCAAGTTACTAAAAAGATTAAACGAGCTTTTTCAAAAAAATTAACTTTATTTTCTTTTTCGCATTTTTTCATTAATAAGAGGTACAAACAGATATCATCCCAAAACAAAAAACGCTATCATTTCAATCTTTTGAGAATACTTTCATAGTTTGAAATATACCTTTGAGAAAAGTGAGCAGTTCAAAAAAGGCCTTGATGATCATCTGATCATCAAGGTCTTCGACAACATTCGTTCAGTTATTCAGTTTCAGCAGCCAGTCTCGCAACAAATCGTTCCAGTCGCTCCACTGCTTCTTTCAATTCTTCCAATGAATAGGCGTAGGATAAGCGCAGATATCCTTCTCCAGCGGCACCAAAGGCCGAGCCGGGGACGCAGGCCAGGTTTTCTTCTTCCAAAAGTTTCAAAGCGAATTCTTCTGACGTCATACCGAACTGAGAAATGTCAGGGAAGAGGTAAAAGGCCCCTTTGGCTTTGTAACAGGGGATGCCCATTTTTGTCAATGCATGATGAAGGTAGTTGCGCCGCTGCTGATAGGATTCCCGCATTGGTTCAACGATTTCCCGCCAGTTACCTGTCAGACCTTCCAGCGCAGCATATTGGCTGACAGTGGGGGCGGTCATGATAATGTATTGGTGCAGCTTCAGCATCTGCTCGGTCAATACCCGTGGAGCAGCCAGATAACCGATGCGCCACCCGGTCATAGCAAAGGTTTTGGAAAATCCGTTGATCAAAATCGTCCGCTCTGCCATCTCTGGCAATGACGCAATGGAAACGTGTTCTCCTTCATATAAAAGCTCTGTGTAAATCTCATCTGAAACCACCACCAAGTCATGCTTAACTACCACTTTGGCGATAGTGGCGGCTTCTTCAAAGGTCAGTGTCGCACCGGTAGGATTATTAGGGTAAGACAAAAGCAAGACTTTGGTTTTGGGAGTGATTGCCGCTTCTAACAGCTCTGGAGTCAAGACAAAGCCGTTGTCTGCTTTCAAGTCAACTGTGACTGGAACACCACCGGCCATGATGGTACAAGGCTCGTAGCTGACAAAAGCCGGTTGAGGAATAATTACTTCATCACCAGGATTCAACAGAACGCGAAAGGCTAAATCAATGGCTTCGCTGCCACCAACAGTCACGATAATTTCATTTTTAGGGTCGTAGGTGTTTCCCACTCGCTCAGTCAAATAAGCACTGATAGCTTGTCGCAGTTCAATCAATCCAGCATTGGCGGTATAAAAGGTGCGCCCTTCTCGCAAAGAACGGATCCCTTCTGTGGTCATTTTCCAAGGAGTATCAAAATCCGGTTCCCCCACACCAAGGGAAATCGCATCCGGCCGCTCTGAAACGATATCAAAAAATTTACGGATTCCGCTGGGAGCCAGCGACTGGATATTGTCAGCTAAGAATCGCTCTGTACCGCTAGTCATGGGCTCACCTTAATTCGTTCGTCCTGGTCATGGTCGTCCAACACCAGGCCCCAGTCTTTGTATTTCTTCAGAGTAAAGTGGGTGCGGGTACTTTGCACGACATCAATAGGTGCCAGATGATTGGAGATGAAATTGGAGATTTCTTTGATATTTTTGCCTCGCAGCATAACCAGAAAATCATAGGGTCCACTGAGAAAATAGACGGTCTCCACTTGCGGAAACCGCTTGATTTCTTCGGCGACGGATTGATACCCGGCTGTGCCTTGGGCTGTGACGCGGATCTCAACGATGGCTTCCACCCAGTCGTCTTCGAATTTTTCCCAGTTGATGAGGCCACGATAGCCGCAGATGATTTTTTCTTGCTCCAAAAAGCGGATAGTTTCTTGGATGACTGCCTCTGGTTCATCAATCAAGACCGCCAATTCAGTGGGGGTCAAGCGACAGTTTTCTTCGATTAGGCGCAACAGTTCTTTTTGTTTTTTCTGTTCGATGGGGATCACTCCTTTTCTAAAAAGAAACCGGCTGCGACGGGGAGGCCGCAGCCGGAAAAGTTACAAAATCAACCGTTGACGATAGTGGCCACTGTTGATTTATCCAAACCTTTCAGTGTTTGGATCAACATTTCCCGAGCAGCATCAAAGTCAGCAATATTAAACATAGTTTGGTGCGTGTGGATGTAGCGTCCGCAAACACCGATGACAGTACTAGGGATACCTTCATTTGATGTGTGGGCTGCGCCAGCGTCTGTGCCACCTTTGGAAACAAAGTATTGATACGGAATGTTGTTGCTTTCAGCCGTATCCAACAAGTATTCCCGCAAACGAGGAAGCATGATCAGACCTGGATCATAAATCCGCATCAAGGTTCCTTCACCGAGATGTCCAAACGTACCGGTGGTGGTAGTCAAATCATCTGCTGCCGAGCAATCCACAGCAAAGAAAAGGTCTGGTTTGAATTTAGTCGTTGAGGCTTTTGAACCCCGCAGGCCGACTTCTTCTTGAACATTGGCACCGGCAATCAGAGTATGTCCCAGTTTTTCATTTTTCAGTGCTTCCAATGCTTCTAAAACCACTGTACAGCCGTAGCGGTTATCCCAAGCTTTAGAGATGATATTTTTGCCATTGGCAGTTTTAACAGTTTCGACCTGTGGCACAATTGTATCTCCTGGGCGCACGCCATATTCCAAGGCTTCTGCCTGAGATTCAAAGCCGGCATCAAAGAGAATGCTGTCCACGGTGACATTGGTTTGTCCGCCGCCAGTTCCACGCAACAGATGTGGTGGCACTGAAGAAGAAATCACTGGATAATTTTTACCAGAAGCTGTGATTAATGTGAAGCGTTGGGCTGAAACAACATACGGATTCCAACCGCCTAAAGGAACAACTTTGAACAAGCCACGAGGAGTGATTTCAGTCAGCATAAAGCCGACTTCATCCATGTGAGCTGCTACCATGACACGGGGGGCATCTGCATCTTCGTGGTTACGGATGCCAAAGATTCCGCCTAAGCCGTCTTGTTGAACATCATCCACTAAGGGAGTCAGTTCGTTTCGCATAAATTCCCGGATTGGTCCTTCAAATCCGGAAGTCGCCTGCATTTCTGTCAGGGTTTTGATTCGTTGGTACGTTTTTTCTTCCATGGGTAAAGCTCCTTCTTTATGGAAAAAACAGACAAACCTGTCTTTTCCGAATTTACGTGTACCATTATACCCCACTAACAGGATAATGAGTATTTAAGATGTTCGATTTTTCCGAAACTATGGTAAAATTATCAGTAGAATAGTGGCATGGCTGAGTAGAATGAATCAGTCGGCAAAAGAAGGATTCCCTAAAGGAGGAGACACTGATGGAAAACGACAATCAATTAAGTCTGTTCAAAGGCGGACTAGCATTGGGACTGAGTGTCGGTCTCGCCGGTGGTGTCGCATCTGCCTTATGGGTGAAAAAGCGGCAGCGTCTGGGTGCTGATGCGGTATTGAATGTAGTCAAAGACGCATTTTTGAAAGAAGGTCCGATTGAAGGTTCTTGGATTAATTTTGAAAAACAACCTTTGCGAAAATTTGCGGTCCATTCCGAAGGCTACACCGGCGGAATTACCCGATTGGAAGACGGCAAACTGGTGAGTTACGAATTTTTGGCTGATGCCAACACTGGTACCGTTTTGGATATCCAACGCTTGAAAGACTAAAAACAGATGGACTGTGACAGAACTCATTTTAAGAAGTAATTGGCGCAGGTTTCATCATCTAAGTAAGAAAACGCCTGTTAGTCAGCGTTTGAAAATTTTAGCAATGAAAAGAGAAGTCACTTCCACTATTTTTAATGGAGGTGACTTCTCTTTTGCTTGTGGCTCACGTTTGGTATTGTTTGCCTCACAGGACGGTGACTCAACTATTGTCACAGCCTGTTCCTGTTTATTTTGACTGTTTCACGGATTTTAAGAGGGTTTTCAGGTCGAGTTGTAATACATATTCCATCTGCCGTGAGGTTTTATGACGATAAGCCGCGGCACCACTTTCAAACACTGCCAACAATCGGTCACCGTCGACTGCAATCTGTTCCAAATATGGCGGAAAGGTAATCTTCATTTTTGCCGATTTTCCGGTGAACCCGCCGACAGTATCCTGTAAATCAAATAGCAACAGCGATGAATCGTGATGACCAAAGGACTGTGACAGGAGCATGTACTCCTGATAATAGGCGACCCCCTGAACTTTTTTAACCACTCCGCTAGTGTCAATCGTTTCTGCTTCTTGAGGGTCAAAATCCTTTCGAAAATCGCTAGTAGCCCCCGCTTCTTGAAAATGGCTCTCTTGGGTAGTCGTTTCCTGAGTAGTCGCTTCTTGAGTGGCAGTCCCTTGAGTGGCGGACTTGGATTGCGCCGTTTTTTCGTCACTTATCTCATAGGTCCCGCCAGCGGTCTCCTTCAATGAACTGATCTGTCCTTGGTCATCAATGGGGTACATCGCAAGAGTTCCCCGATGTCCGCGATCAAAATAGCCAACCACCAAAAATGGTGGCAAGCCGGTCAAAAAGGAGGTCCGTCGCACATTTTGCAGCTGAGTCGTGGCTGTATACTTTATCGGATCTGGGGTGGGGTCTGAATATAGTTCGTAATCCTGGATAGTTGCCAGCGAAAGAGTTGACGCAGCCGCCCGCCGATCTTCTTCGGTAGCTAAAAATAGCTGTTGATCTGCCTTATCATACCAAACGCCCCCCAGATGCGGCTGCCCTTCAACAGGTATCGTCTTGAGTAACATTTTGGTTTTGCGGTCCAACTGGTAGATCACAGAATTGTGCTGATGGTCATGGCAATAGGCTGAGATGAACAGGTAATCATCATTGACAGTCACTCCCTGCGGCGTCATCTCATGGCAACGAGCCAGTTTCCCGGTTTCAGTGTTCAACGAAACCGCCTGATACAAGCCGGGAATCGCAAACATATCGTAATCGGTAGCTTCTGGTAAAGCAGCTACAGCAACAGCCACTTCAGGATAATCTTCAAGGACTGACAATTGCTGTGAAATATCCTTTTTCGTTGCCACCGTTGTTACCAGCTGTCGGCTTTCGGCAATCTTTTCAAAGGCTTTGGTCCGCAGTTGACGAACACTCAAAATGGCCAGCAATACTATCGCTAAAATACCCACAACAGCCATACCGATGATTTTCCGATTTTTCACAGTCCTTCCTCCTTTTTGAATTTTTCTGCTTTGATTGTAGCATGACTGGCAGCGATTGCCGGTAAATCAAGGTTTGCATCAATCTGAACAAAAAAGACCTGTCTGCCCCGAATAAACGGTGGCAAACGGGTCTTATGATTTGCTGTTTGTTATTTTGCCAAGCGGTAGATAGCATCCGCATAAATTACGGCGGCATTGAACAGATCGTCCAAGCTCATGAATTCATTGGCTTGGTGCATGGTGTCGGTATAACCTGGGAACATTGCCCCATAGGCTACGCCACGTTCCAACAAGCGGCCAAAAGTTCCGCCACCGATTACTTGTTCATAACCTTTTTCGCCGGTGTGGTCTTCGTAAACTGCCAATAAAGTTTCTACCAATGGGTCTTCCATCGGTACGTAGTGAGGAGCAGAATCCCGCTCTTCCCGATCCACTTTGGCACCGTCTGCTCCGACGGTTTCAGTGATTTTTTCCACCAAGCCGTCAGCTGTTACACCAGTCGGATAGCGGAAGTTCAAGGTAATATAATTGTCCTCGAAATCTTCGCCGAATTTCAGCAAGCCAGCGTTCATGGTCAATTGTCCCATGCGCGGATCAGTGTGAGCCACGCCGAGTTTTTCACCGTAATGATCCACATGAACGTAAGTCGCCGCTGTGTGCAAAAAGCTCTTTGCGCCGCCACCAAAAGGATAGCGATCCAGGAACAATGCCAAGAAAGTACCCGCATTGACTCCGCTTTGAGGGCTGGCCCCGTGGGCACTCTTACCAATCAGGTCAACTTTAACCAGGTCCCCTTCTGCTTCAAGTTCACCGGCCAGACCATTTTCATTTAGAAAATCAGTATACGCAGTTGCCAACTCTTCTAAGCTGATGTCACCGGCAGCTTTGAAAACTGCTGTGGCATTTCCCGGCACCATGTTCACTCGCAAGCCGGCGTCAAAGCTTTGCAATTCAAAATCGCCATCATTAGTATTTTCAAAGTGTAAAGTGACAGTCACATTGCCTTTTTCACCATTGATGATGGGAAACTCCGCATCTGGCGAGAAACCGAAATCTGGTTTTTCTTCATGTTGGAAGTAATAATCCATGTCTCCCCAACCAGACTCTTCATCAGAACCGACAACAAAGCGGATCTTTTTAGACAAAGGCAGGCCCAATTCTTTGATGATTTTCAAACCGTAATAAGCAGCGACACTTGGTCCTTTGTCATCAGAGGAACCACGAGCATAAATCTTGTTGTCTTTGATTACCGGTTGATAAGGATCTGTGTCCCAACCGTCGCCGGCAGGTACCACGTCCATATGGCAGAAAATCCCCAGAGTTTCGTCGCCTTCTCCGTATTCAATGTGACCGGCATAGTTGTCGACATTTTTGACAGTAAAGCCGTCCCGTTCACCGTAACCCAGCATGTGAATCAGCGCATTTTTAGGACCAGGGCCAAAAGGTGCATCGGCTGTGGCTTTGTCATCTTCTCGTTCACTTTTAACCTTTAACAATTCTACCAAGTCATTTAGCAGATCGTCTTTGCGTGATGCTACTTCTTTTTTCCAATCGATAGTTGTCATGAAGTTCCCTCCAATAATTCGTTCAGCCTGATCCTCTCTTGCAATTTTTTATGCTACTGAGCCGGTCAAACCAACGATGATCAGTGTTTTTCCGCCTTTTATGATACCATTGTTTTTCATAAAATGACACCGAACCGTATCATTACATAGAGAGAAATAAAAACATACCCCTTTTGACAAGCTTTCTTTCTCTTCGCAAAGATGATGTGTCACTGCTAGGGCTGTGCTGCTCTTTACTTTACTTTGGGGCAGCATTTTCTTACAACCTGGTTTACGTGGTATACTTAAAAAAACTGGATCGAAGGTGGCTGTTCATGTTACAGGAAATCACGGAAGAATTGCTGCGAGAGGTTATTCGTAAGCGTCCCAACGACTCGTATAAAGGTACTTTTGGTCGAGCCGTTTTGGCTGGAGGTGAGCCTCGTTATGCAGGGGCCATTTTGATGGCTGCCGAGGCTTGTATTTGTGCAGGCGCCGGGCTCACCACTGTCATCACCGCCAAAGAAAATCACAGTCCACTGCTGGCTCGGCGTCCCGAAGCGATGGCAGTCGATTGGCAGGATTTTGCCACAACTGAAGCTGCGATAGAAACCGCCGATGTGCTGTTGGTAGGACCGGGTTTAGGTACTTCCGAAAAAGCCCGTAAGCTCTTAGATTTTTTCTTGGAAAAACGGCGCCCAGATCAGTGGTTGGTCATCGACGGCTCGGCTATCACACTTTTGGCAGAAAGCTATACTCTGACGACTCTTTCTTACAAGCTCCACTCGCCAGAAACGGTGGTCTTTACACCTCATCAAATGGAATGGCAGCGTTTGTCCGAGATTTTGATTGCCGATCAGAACGAAGCTTCAAATCGGGCAGCAGCCGCAAAATTAGCAGCAACCGTCGTCATCAAAAGTCACCGTACTCAAATCTATACGGCTGACGGCCTGTCCTTTAAAAATCCCTATGGTTCGCCGGCAATGGCCACCGGCGGCAGTGGAGATACGTTGGCAGGGATGATTACCGGATTTTTGGCGCAATTTCCTCGCAATGGTACCACAGTGGCTGCGGCCGTTGCCCTCCACAGCCTGATTGCCGATGATTTTGCACAAAAGCAATACGTCGTGCTGCCGACAGCAATCAGCGCAGCCTTGCCTCGTTACATGGCCCGCTTTGCTTCTGAAACAAGCTAACGCTGGTCAACTTTACTATTCACAGGAGGAAAAACATTGTCTGATGCACTCATTCGCAAATGCACCGAAGCCGATCTGGAGATTCTCCGAAGTATCGGCATCGAAACTTTTACCGATACCTTCGCCCCGCAAAATACACCAGAAAATATGGCCGCGTATCTAGCTGTCGCCTATGCTCCCCAGAAATTACAAACAGAACTGATCACACCCGGCGTCACCTTCTACCTCTTATTGACAGAAGCAGGGACACCTGCCGGCTACCTCAAGCTAAATGCGGGAAATGCCCAAACCGAAGTCCTGGCTGACGATGCCTTGGAAGTAGAACGCATCTACATTCGCCAAGGCTTTCAAAAGCAGGGGTTGGGCCGATACCTTCTGGAGTTTGCTCTAGATACTGCCCGCCAAAGTGGCAAGAAGCACTTATGGCTTGGAGTTTGGGAACATAATCAAAATGCCCGTGCCTTTTATCGCAAATTGGGATTTCGACAAGTCGGTAGCCATACGTTTCAGCTGGGTGCGGATCTTCAAACCGACCTGCTCTTAATCAAAAATTTGTAATTTTTGGAGTACAAAGAGGGGTACAGCATAGTATGCTTTCTTTTAATAAATCAAAAAAACACCTTTTGCACCAAGAAACAGTTTTTGACTGTCTTTTGGCAGCAGAGGGTGTTTTTTTGTCAGTAATTATTTCGTCAGCGTTTCAAACAATAACTTGGTATACGCGATTCTTCCTTCTGGAGTCAAATGGACACCATCATCATAAAACCAGCTGGCATTGCCATTAGAAGCATAGGTATGCCAATCGATAATCGTCAAATTGTCATATTTCTTCGCCAAATTTGTCAGCGAACTGTTGACGACATTTTGGGTTCGTACAGATGGCGCATGAACATTGACCCAGTAAACTTTACGATCTCCTAACGCAGCCATAAAGTCAGCAAACTGAGAGTCATTGAAATCACCATTGGTTCCCAGGCCAACGATGACCGGATCATTCAAAAGCCCCTGCGTATCCAGTTGTTTTACCAAGTCCACACTGCTGTAGACTTGGCGATTGACGTTGGCATCAACGACAGCTTTAGGAAAGAGATCTTTCATATTTTGCGCTGCTCCCAGCATGACGGAATCTCCAAATGCGGTGAATTTCAGCTTATAAGCAGCTGCTACTTGTTCTTCTGATAACCCGTAAGTGCTCTCCATCTCTTTTCGCTGCGCTTGCAGTTGTGGATCGAGTTCTTCACTGCTGGAATCAGTTGTTTCAGCAGTCCCGGAAGTGCCGCTGTCTGCTGTTTCTTTGGCTTTTTGCGCTTCTTTTTTCGTTGCTTCAGAAACTTCGCGATTCTTCAAAATTTGTTCTTGCATTTGCTTTTGTTCCGCAGTTACATGATTGGAAGGGGCGATGACAAAGCCGGTCAAAGCTACTAACACTAATAACAGTCCTGGAATCAAAAACGGTTTTTGCCGAGAGAGAATTGGTTTTTTAAACCAGCCTTTGACTGTGGACCAAGTTTTCGAGTAATCAAAATTCCGCAGTGGTCGATCAATCAAACGATAGGAGATCTCCGCACAGACTAAAATCAGAATAATCTCGATTAGTGTATGCAGCCAGAGATGATCGGCGATGTTTTTCACTTTTGCTTCATAGAAGATCATGACTGGATATTGGTACAGATAGATTCCATAGCTGCGCTTACCGATATAAGTGAATACCGGATTAGTCAGCCACTTGTTCAAGCTGGCGCCGGGATGAACCACAATCATAATCAAAAAGACTGCAATTAAGCTGATGAGAAACATGCCACCACGATAGACGAAGGTATAATGAGCATCAACTATAAAAAAGGAGACAAGCAACAACGCCAGCGATACAAGCCCCACCGTATTCAACACCCGCTTGGCCTGTTGCGGAATCTTAGGCCGCAGGTGCGTGCTTGGCCACAAGAAAGCCATCGCACTTCCCAACCAGATGGAAAAGATTCGGGTATCGGTGCCATAATAAACCCGTGTCGGATCAGCCCCCGGCACAAAGTCCACTGCCATCAAAACAGCTGAAAGCAACGCGCCGGCAAAGACCACCAGAAAAATCTTCTTGCGATTTTTGACAAAGGTCATCAGGAGAACAAATAGGATTGGCCAGATCAGATAGTTTTGGAATTCCACCGAGAGATACCAGATATGAGTGAAGGGCGATTCGTTGGTGAAGCGTTCAAAATAACTCATTCCCTGGTTGATCTGCCACCAGTTATTGACATACAACAGTGCCGAGGTCACGACACCTTTCAAATTGTTCAAAAGATTCCGCTGGAACAAGGTGATATAGGCAGTCGTCACTACTAAGAAGAACAGCATCGGCGGATACAATCGCTTCAGACGCCTTCCAAAGAACGCCTTCAGTGAAATCTTCCCCTTTTCTTCCCACTCCAATCGTAAATGATCGCTAATCAGATAGCCGGAGATGGCGAAAAATACCGGCACCCCCAAATAGCCACCCCGCATTTTATCAGGTAGCAGATGATAAAAAATAACTCCGAGAACCGCTAGTGTGCGGACCCCGTCCAAACCGGAAATGTAGCGGCTTTTTTTCAATCGTTTCGTTTCCATGGTCGTATTCCAACTTTTCTGTTTTGATTAGTCGTTCAAAAGAACGCCGGCTAAGAGATAGGGCAGTTGTAATGTCCCCCCCTCGTCGATTGCCTGATTTGTCAATGCTTGTCATGACGCAAAATCTAACTGTTTGTGGCTGGTTCTCTTTTGGCAGCTTAGAATTCTTCTTCGTAAAAATGCCCCAAGATCTGGACATTGTCGGCGATACTAACAAAAGCTTTTTTGTCCGCTTCACCCATCGCTGCTCTTAAAAGCGGCAGTTCATAGCGGGTCACTACAGTCAGCAGAACCGTTTGCTTATCGTGTTTATAAGCACCTTCAGCCTCATTGATAATGGTGATGCCGCGGCGCATTTTTTTCTGAATCGTGTGGATAACTTTCTCCGGGTGCCGGGTGATAATAGTCACCTGCATCTTCTTTTGCTTCGTATAGACGGCATCCGTCACCTTTCCGGAAACAAAAATGGCGATGGCACTGTATAAAGCATACTGCCAGCCAAACAATAAGCCTGCCGCCAGCATGATAAAGAGGTTAAAGGTGATAGAGATGGACCCGATAGTATTGCCGGTTTTTTTACGGATGGCGATGCTGACAAAATCCAAGCCACCAGAAGACAGGCCGTTTTTTAATGCGTAGCCAATCCCCGCTCCCATGATGGCACCGCCGAAAATCGCACAGATAATCGGATCGGTAGTCAAGGTTTCGTCCGGAATAATCTGCATGAAAACAGACGTCAGCACAACCGTGATTCCGGTAAAAATCGTAAATTTATGGCCGATTTTGAACCAGCCCAATAAAAACAATGGTAAATTTAACAACAATAGCGTGGCTGATACTGGTACATAAACACCGATCAGATCCTTCGATAACGTGGTCAGAATCTGGGCGATACCAGTAATCCCCGAAGAATAAATTTGCCCCGGTTGATAGAAAAAATTCACGCCGATAGATGCCAGCAATGCGTAAACCACCGAAAAAGAAAATTTCTGGGCATAATCCGGGTGGGGCATCAATTTGAACAGCTTCTCCATAATAGATGGATTCCTCATTTCAAGTACATTTGCATCCATGCAAAAAAACAGCCCGCTCGCTTTTTCGGACGATCTTCCAGCGCAGAGTCAGTTACATTATACGGGGAAAGGTAAAAAAACAAAAGAAGAAGCTGGATTCTTTATAAAAGGTAAGAAAAAAGAAGCTTCACCACAGCTGGCCTTGTAAATATTCCTTTTTCTGATTATAAACCAATCCTGCTTTCCAGTCTGAAAAGACGCGTTGCCAAGCCCGACAGCCTACCTAAAAATTTATGTGAAGCTGTTGTTTGAAAGTCTTCACATTTCCTGATAAAAACAGGAATGTGGCACAAGTAATTTCCAAGTGCTAAATAGCAGATGTTTAACCACAATTAATAAACAGTATACGGACGAGGAAAATTTGTGAGCACCTTTATGTCTTAGTCCGAAGAGAGAACATGACCATACGTGTTAAGAGAAATGAGTGAGACTGACTTAGCTTGATGAAATCAAGGTTAGTTAGCCCTTGAAATTTTTAGCAATGAAAAGCCGACGATCTTCCATTAAAATCATTGGAAGATCGTCGGCTTTTGGGGGCTCACGTTTGGTATTGTTCGGTTCGCAGGACGGTGACTCAACTATTGTCACAGATCCTGACTTTGCGATTATTCTTCGACATTCGTCACATTGAGATTCAGTTCAAACAACTGCAATGGTGATACGGTGCTTGGTGCTTCCGTCATTGGATCTGCGGCTTTCCCGTTTTTAGGAAAGGCAATTACTTCTCGGATATTGTCTTCGCCGGCTAAAAGCATCACGAAGCGATCAAGACCAAGAGCAATTCCTCCCAATGGTGGGAAACCGTAGTCTAACGCATCCAGCAAGAAGCCGAATTGTTCAACCATGGCTTCATCGGAAAAGCCTAAGGTGCGGAACATCTGCTCTTGCAGTTCACGCGTGTAAATACGCAAGGAGCCGCCACCTAACTCATACCCATTCAAGACAATGTCATAAGCGTCTGCATATACTTTTTCCGGTGCAGTTGCCAACAACTCCACATCTTCGGCTTTCGGCATAGTGAAAGGATGGTGAGCAGAAACATAGCGTCCTTCTTCTTCGCTGTATTCAAATTGTGGCCAGTCTGTGATCCACAAGAAGTTGAACTTGCTTTCGTCGATCAAGCCCAATTCCTTGCCTAAACGAGAGCGAATAGCTCCCAACGCAGCAGAGACTACGCCATAGTTGTCTGCACCAAACATCAGCAAGTCACCGACTTCTGCATTGGTAGCAGCAATGATTTCAGCCTCTTTTTCACCGAAGAATTTAGCGATTGGCCCTTTCAGACCATCTGCTTCCACTTTCAGCCAAGCCAGTCCTTTGGCGCCAAATTGGCTGACGTATTTGCCCAAGTTGTCCATGTCTTTACGAGAATACTTGTCCGCAGCACCCTTGGCATTTAGCGCTTTGACGACACCACCGTGATCCAGTGCCATTTGGAAGACTTTGAAATCCACATCTTTGACGACTTCTGAAATATCAATCAATTCCATATCAAAACGAGTATCCGGTTTATCAGAACCATACCGCGCCATCGCATCGTCATAAGTCATGCGTGGAAAAGGCAGCGTTACTTCCAGCCCTTTGACATCCTTCATAACCTTAGCAATCATGCCTTCTGTGATTTCTTGGATCTCGTCCATATCTAAAAAGGCCATTTCCATGTCAATCTGGGTGAATTCCGGCTGTCGGTCTCCCCGCAAGTCTTCATCACGGAAGCAACGAGCCACTTGGTAATAGCGGTCAAACCCTGCTGTCATCAACAACTGCTTAAAGAGCTGTGGCGATTGTGGCAATGCGTAGAAATGCCCCGCGTGTACTCGGGAAGGAACCAGATAATCCCGTGCTCCTTCAGGTGTGGACTTGCCTAAATAAGGTGTCTCAATATCCAAGAAGCCCAAGCCGTCCAAATATTCCCGAATGGCATGCGTTGTTTTGTGGCGAGTAATCAGATTTTGGGTCATTTTTGGCCGCCGCAAATCCAATGCCCGGTATTTCAAACGAACTTCATCACTGATGGTTTGATCGTCTTCAATGGCAAACGGCGGTGTCTTTGAGCGGTTCAAGATTGTGATGTCTGTCGCCATTACTTCAAACGCACCAGTGGTCATTTTCGGGTTAATCGCTTCTGGTGCGCGATGTTCTACAGTTCCGGTCACTTCAATCACAAATTCGCTACGGCATTTATCTGCAATCTCCCAAGCGGCTTTGTCTCGTTCCGGATTGAAAACCACTTGAACGATTCCTTCCCGGTCTCGCAAGTCGATAAAGATTACGCCCCCCAAGTCGCGGCGTTTTTGAACCCAACCTTTCAATGTAACCGTCTGATCCAGTTGTGCTTCAGATACCAGACCACAATATACAGTACGTTTTGCCATTTTTTTCTCCCCCATTTTTCAGTTTTAAGCAGACCAGCCAGATTGCTGGCCTGCCGTAGTTAACCAGAATGTTCTACTCAATCTTCGAACATTACTGTAGTCATTTCGTCATAGACTTCATCAAAGCGTTCATAGATATCAGCCAAAGAAAAAGCTTTTTCCTGACGATTGGCCATTCCTTTGACATTGATGATTCCTTGTTCCAACTCGTTGCCGCCAATGGTCAATACCAGCTTAGCACCGGCTTTATCCGCAGACTTGAACTGCGCTTTGGCTTTGCGTCCCATTACATCCCGATCAGCCGAAAAACCAAAGTTGCGGATGGCTTGTACGACTTTCAGCGCTTCCACATTAGTTTCATCGCCTAAGCTGACTACGTACGCATCCAACTCATTCAACGCTGGCAGCAGCACTTCTTCTGATTCCAAAGTCAGCAGTACGCGTTCAATTCCCATGGCAAATCCGAAAGCCGGCGTCGCCTCGCCACCTAATTCTTCCACCAGATGATCGTAACGTCCACCGGCACAGATTGTCGCTTGTGCTCCCATACCCGGTGCTTCGCTCATGATTTCAAAAATGGTGTGGGTGTAATAATCCAGTCCTCGAACCATGTTGCTGTCGACTTCATAAGGAATCCCCAGCGCATCCAGCATCGTTTGCACAGCATCAAAATGAGTGCGGGCAGTTTCACTAAGGTAATCCAAAATCGATGGTGCATCAGCGACAAACTGTTTGTCCCGTTTGTCTTTTGAATCCAAAACCCGCAATGGATTTTCATGGAGCCGGCGTTGAGAATCTTCACTGAGCTCTGCTGTATGAGGTTCCAGATAATCGATCAGCGCTTGACGATAAGCTGCCCGAGTTTCTTTGTCTCCCAATGAGTTGATTACCAAACGAACTTGCCGGATTCCCAGCTGTTTGAAAAAGTCCAGCGCCATTGCCATCGATTCCACATCTGTGGCTGGATTGGCAGAGCCAAAAGCTTCTACGCCAATTTGATGGAACTGACGCAAACGGCCTTTTTGCGGACGTTCATAGCGAAACATCGGTCCTGTGTAAAACATTTTGTAAGGCTTTGGAAACTCTGGACCAAAGAGTTTGTTTTCCACATAGGCCCGCACGATTGGCGCTGTTCCCTCCGGACGCAGTGTCACATGGCGGTCCCCTTTGTCGTAAAAGTCATACATCTCTTTGGATACGATATCCGTCGTATCCCCGACACTGCGGGAAATCACTTCGTAGTGTTCAAAAATTGGCGTGCGGATTTCCTGGTATTGATAGTCCCGAAATAATAAGCGGGCAGTTTCTTCAATAAACTGCCATTTTTCGGATTCACCCGGCAGAATATCATTGGTGCCTTTTGGACGTTGGTAATTCATAGCGCAAAACTCCTTTTGATGGTTTTATCTTAATAATTTAATTATAGAGTAAGCTGCAGCTTGTTTAAAATATTGACGACTTAATTATAGTCAATTTTCGGCTGCTGCTGTTCAACAGCAACTCTGTCTTGCCTTCGCAGGCCAATCGTTTGTTTCACAGCAAAAAACCGCCCTTGTGTCGCTTTGCGACGCAAGGGCGGATGACTAGTCATACGCGGTACCACCTGGTTTTCGAGGATCATTTCGGCTTTTGGCCGGCCGTCAGTTTAGACAGGCAGATCTTCCTCTGGAGTGTAACGTACTCAAGACGGAGCGGCTTTGCACGCGCTCATCTCCGGAATGTCTTTCAACAGCCGCACCTAAGGGACTCTCAGCCATGATCCCTCTCTCTGAACAGTGGACAACTGTCTACTCTTTCCATCACAGATTGTTAATATTACAACAAATCTACTAGAAGACATGAAAAAAGTCAAGCCGTTTTCACAAAGCTGCGGCAAAAAATAAAGCGAATGATTTTCGGATTTTGCTCTTTTGTAATAGACTTGAAGTTAGGAAGTCTCTGGAGAAACTGCTGAGAGCTGCATTCGTTCTTTTCACCGGAATCAACGCTGGAACGCGCACTTCTCCATCAAGTAGACGATGAAGTAAGCGATGATGTTTTCTGTGTTTCTGACAAAAGTTCGTAATCTGACGCTCACTGAAATTCTCAGATATTTCCTAGAGAATAACAAATAAATTCTTTGCTGCCGTCACTGGCAGTGACAGCTAGGTCTTACACGCAAAGGCTTCGACAAATGCTGTCAAGTAAGCGTGATCAAGAAACGGAGGAATCAATCATGTCTGATGTACGTATCGGAAAATCGCAAGTCTATGCTTCTGCTTTAGGTCTGGGAACCAACGCTGTGGGTGGCCACAACTTGTTTACCGGCTTAGACGATGAGGTCGGCAAGGAAATCATTCGGACAGCCTTGCGCAACGGGATTACTCTTTTGGATACTGCCTATGCTTATGGGTTGGGACGTTCTGAAGAATTGATTGGCGAAGTGCTGCAGGAAGCAGAATTTGATCGGGCCCGCGTCATCATCGCCACCAAAGCCGCTCATGTTCCAGGTAACGAAGGACAAAAAGACAACTCCCCGGAATTTTTGAGAAATGCTGTAGAAGATGCTTTACAGCGCCTGCAAACGGACTATATCGATATTTTTTATATTCATTTTCCCGATCAACAAACACCAAAAAATGAAGCCGTGGCTGCACTTCACGAATTGAAGGAAGCGGGAAAAATCCGTGCCGTTGGTGTCTCGAATTTTTCGTTGGCCCAGATTAAAGAAGCCAATGCAGAAGGCTATGTAGATATCGTTGAAGATCAATACAGCCTGTTGCATCGTGAGGCGGAACAAGAGCTCTTCTCTTATCTAAAAAAACATCACATCAGCTTCGTTCCTTATTTCCCATTAGCTTCCGGCTTACTCACTGGTAAATATTCGGAAGAGACTGTTTTTGCCAAAGGGGATATCCGTTCAAGCAATCCTGATTTTCAAGGGGAACGTTTCAAGAAAATCGTAGCCACAGTTAATGAACTAAAAGTGATCGCTCATCGAAACGACACAACAGTTCCTCAACTGGTTTTGGCCTGGTATCTGAAAAATCCGTCCGTAACCGCTGTGATTCCTGGGGCAAAACGTCCTGAACAAGTGGAAAATAACGCCAAAGCTGTGGATGTCCACTTATCTAATGAAGACTATCAACTCATCGATGAGCTGTTTCGTTTCTAACGCCTGGTTCAAATGATAAAATCCATGCTGCCTGGTATCGAAATTTTGGTACCAGGCAGCTTTTTTAGTTAGAAACTATTTTGCAGCCTTCTCCTTGTTTGCTGGGAGCGGCGGCTCATGATAAGCTGAAAAAAATCTTAATCAGTTCTTACAGGAGGAATCCAACTATGACAACTACTTACCCTGGCTATCTTCGCAAGCCTCACTATTATGAAACAGACCAGATGGGTATCATCCACCATTCCAACTATATTCGTTGGTTTGAAGAAGCCCGCGTCGATGTTTTGGAACATCTCGGTCTTTCCTACCACGCCATCGAAAATGCCGGCATCATCATTCCCGTACTGGCTGTCGATTGCCAGTACAAAAATATGATTCGCTACGGGGATCAAGTGAAAATATTAGTAAGCATCACTCAATACACGGGGACACGACTAGACTTTTCCTATGAGATTCGTGATATTGCCACCGATCAGCTGATGACTACCGGCGCCAGTAAACACTGCTTTTTGTCTAAAGACAGTGGTCGGCTGCTTTCTTTAAAGAAAACCCATCCTGCCTTCCATCAAATTTTTGTTGATTTTTCTGAAAGCCTTTAACCAACTGATGGTGTAAAGTTTCGCTGTCCAGCTTTGCCTTTTTGTCGCCCAGCTGTGGTGGTACAGCAAACTCTCCTTTGTTATAATGCACTTGTGAGTTTCCACACAAAACAATTGGAGGGAAAAAAATGAAAAAAGTTTTTGGTAAAATCATCATGTTGTCAGCCCTATTGCTGATGGCGGGCTGTGGTGCCGATCAGTCAAAAGATTCCGCGGCTTCAAGCTCTGCCAAAGATTCTTCTGCTAAAACAGAACAGACGGCAAATTCTTCTACAGCAGCGACTGATGCCACATCAGGTGCCTCTGCCCAGGAATACACCGATCCGTCAGAAATGAAAGATACCTACGACATCGTGATCGTCGGTGCCGGTGGTGCAGGCATGGCAGCGGCTTTATCCGCTAAAGAAGCTGGCGCGAATCCGGTAATTTTGGAAAAAATGCCGATTGCTGGCGGAAACACCTTAAAATCTTCTGCCGGTATGAACGCGTCAGAAACCAAGTTCCAAAAAGATCAAGGAATCGAAGACACAAACGACAAATTCTATGAAGAAACTTTAAAAGGCGGCGGCGGAACCAACGATCCGGCACTGCTTCACTATTTGGTAGATCATTCTGCTGCAGCAATCGACTGGTTGGATTCTATGGGCATTACGTTAGATAACTTGACGACTACCGGCGGCATGAGCGAAAAACGGACCCACCGCCCAACTGATGGTTCGGCTGTCGGTGAATATTTGGTAGACGGTCTGCTACGAAACATTCACGAAAAAGAAATCCCATTGTTTGTCAACTCTGACGTCGTGAAGATTAATGAAAAAGATGGTGCTGTCAACGGCGTTCAAGTCAAAGTCGACGGTAAAGAAAAAACAATCAGTGCCAAAGCAGTAGTTGTCACCACTGGCGGATTTGGCGCCAACATGGCGATGGTAGAGCAATACAAACCTGAACTAAAAGGGTATGTCACTACCAACCAAGAAGGCTCTACCGGCGATGGGATCAAAATGATCGAAGCATTAGGCGGACAAACAGTGGATATGGACCAAATCCAAATTCACCCAACCGTCGACCAATCAAAATCCCTGTTGATCACAGAAGCAGTCCGAGGTGAAGGTGCCATTTTGGTGGACCAACAAGGCAAACGCTTCTTCAATGAAATGGAAACTCGTGATAAAGTCTCTGCAGCAATCATTGCCCTCCCTGAAAAATCCGCTTGGCTGGTCTTTGATGCTGGTGTCAAAGAACGGGTCAAGGCCATTGATTTCTATGAAAAACAAGGCTTGGTGAAATCTGCAGATACCATCGAAGCATTGGCAAAAGAAATCGACATGCCGGAAGCTGATTTAAAAGCAACGTTGGACACTTGGAACAAAGCCGTCGCCGACAAGAAAGATGCTGAGTTCGGTCGGACAACTGCCATGGATCACGATCTATCTAAAGCCCCTTACTACGCTATCGCTATTGCCCCTGGAATCCACCACACAATGGGCGGTGTCAAAATCAATACTGAAACCCAAGTCATCGGTAAAGACGACAAAGCAATCAAGGCCTTGTATGCTGCTGGTGAAGTCACCGGTGGGATTCACGGAAACAACCGTATCGGCGGAAATGCCGTAGCCGACATCATCATTTTCGGTCGCCAAGCAGGTGAACAATCGGCAAAATATGCGACTGGAAAATAGCTTTTCGTTCTATGAAAAAAGCTTTAGCAAGCTGCTTGCATCTAAATTCTGAGGCAACGACATGACAAAACAAGCAGCTTCCATTAAAAATAGTGGAAGCTGCTTGTTTTTTGTTGTTAAAAATGCAAACACTGGCTACCCTTGATTCAACAAGGAATTGCAATGACAATTGCCAAAGCTGTTTTCTGATAGGGCTCTTTTTGTCCCTGTCTATTGAATTATTCACTACCAGCACTTAGCAATGATTGCTGTCGCTGCTTTTTTCACATAGACAGCTTAAAACACCATTCGAATCAGCGCGATGACATAACGAATCAAGCGGAACAAAATAAACAAGAAGAAGAGATTTCCTAAGACGAAACTCAAAGCATTGCCCCCGGTAGCCTTCAGGTTGCTCCAAGTGAAGCGCCGCAAAAATCGCGGCATCGAGCTATAACCCCCGCGGCTTAACCGAAATTTTTCTTCATAGGTCAGCTCCAGCATATCGTAGTAATACAGCTCCAGCGGCTGTGCCGAGAAAAATTTCTTATCAAAGCCTGCCAGTAACGTGTACTGCTTATTGGCAGAGGGTAAATTTCGCACAGCCTTTTTATTGATTCGGGCGATTTTTTCACCCTCGCGATAAATATTGTAGCTATATTCATCTTCTTGCACATCAACGATGACTGCTTGAGGCAGATTGTTTTCTAGCCATTGCTGATAGACTTCGGAAAATTTTTGCCGCTGCATTAGCAAATAAACAATCAGAACAATCAAAACTGCCGCCAATATGCCATTTAATAGCAGATTGTCTTGGGAAAGCCAACTGTAGCCGGCGATGATTGCCAGTGCGACTGCCGCAAACGCCAGCCGCTTCGTATAATAACTGCGGTACATATTTCCCACAGTCCGCTCATAATAATCAAAATCTTGTTTGGCAAAATCCATCGAATCATCCTTTTCTTATTGGTTAATGAAAACCTGCAACAAGTGATCCTTTTCATTTTACCACAGTGTATTCGTCGATGGTCTTGCCATTTTGGTCTTTGAGTACTAGCCAGCCATTGGTTCCAGCATAATACAAAAAGATTCCTAACTCGTTGACACTCTTGAAGATAATATCTTCCGTCGTCGTATCACCATTGATTTTATCGGCATAATCATCTCGCAGCTTTTCGGTAAATCGTGCAGAATAGCCCACGGACCCATCTTTGTTCAAAGGAACTTCCATCTTGAGCTTCGCCCCTTTTTTTAGGAGTAATTCATTGCGCTTTTGCCAGATTGCTTCCCCGGTAGCATCACTGTAATTAATGTAAAAGGGAATTTCGGAGACTTGTTTATTCCAGCGGTGTTGTGCCTTAGCGGGTTTCTTTTTGACTTTTCCCATCGGATAACCAAAATTTTCCAACAATTGAAAGACGTTTCCCTGAAAATCATTGACTACATTTTGTTGGTTGGCAGGTACTTTGCCTGGAGTCTCAGTAATCGTCGCAACTTTCAGCCCATTTTCAGCCCAGGCTGCAAGCATAGCCGCCAACAGCGTTTCTCCTTCAATTTCCCAAGGGGGCGTCACAATCAACGTCTGGTCAACCTTATTTTCATTGATCGTCTTGCTATTGAGAGGTGCCAATGCTGCAAGTTGCGGCTGACGTTCCTTCAAATAGAGATAAATCGATGTGCGTGCCGGCTGTTCTCGAGCGGCGGCCGCCGGTTTCAGTAAAGTTAGCTGCCCTTGATTTTCTTCTAATTGGATAACCGTCTTGTCTTCGTCAATACTGCCAGTGAAATGAATGGTCATGGCATCCACGTTCCTTTCTGTGAGCCCTGGTATAGTCAAACCTGCACAGGACAGGTCATCTGCCTTCATTTTAGTGGATTTGCAGCTGACGCCAAAGTAGATTGCTCAAAGGAAAATTTTCCGAAACTTTTTAGTTGAAAAAAAATAAAGTTAGTCCTATATTACTAATGTGATTGACCTCGGGAAGTAGCTCAGCTTGGTAGAGCACTTGCTTCGGGAGTAAGGGGTCGTCGGTTCAAATCCGGTCTTCCCGATTCTCGCCCTTCAGCGCTTTGACGTTGGAGGGCTTTTCAATTAGTGATACTGTTAAAAATTCCGGCTCCAGCCCGCTAAACAACTGTCGCCAACTGTTTTCTTCCTTTAAAAAAGCCTCTAGCAGCTCACACTCCGCTAGAGGTTTTTTTCATTCCTTATTCGTTTTAGCCGGCTTATTCTTGGCTTCTGTCAAGGCTTTTTGCAACATCTCCAGATAGATTTTTTCTCCCTCAGGATTACCGGCAAAATGGGTGGTATCTGACTCAGCAAAAATTTCTTTGTGCTGTGGCGCTAGTTTATTCCAGTCGGCAATCATCACAAAAGGATATTTTTCCGGCAATGTTCGCTCGTATTCTGCCAGCTTTTGAGAGTCCCAGGTCTCGTCGGCTCGTCCGTCATACGGCGTGACAAAGATCAATTTATGACCGGGCTCCAGTGCGGCAATCAGCTCTTCTGTTCGTTTTTCATAATCATCAAAGGTGTTGGTTCCACAGGCAATAATCACGTATTCTCGCAGCAGTTTTTTCTGCTGCTGTTTTTTCATGACCTCATTGGCCTGCTCCATCCGCCGTCCGCCTTCTGCATCGACACGACTGTCACCGATCTGATCCAAGATTGCCTGACGAACCCCCAAGGTAACGGAATCTCCGATGACGCTGACCCCTTTTTTCACCTGATATTCAGTGGCTTCCTGCTGATCTACCATCTCCCGCATATCTCGCAAGGCATCTTCATCTTGTTGCAAGTGGCTGGCCCACAGATTTTTCTCCAACGACGTCATCTGAGGAGCAGTTGCTGCGACCGTTGTCGTCAAACCTACCAACAAAAGGGAAAGTGCCGCCAACGGAACAGCTGCCAGATGCCAGTTGATCTTGATCTCTCGTTGGAAAAACTTCGGTGTCTTTCCTACCACCAGCGGTTCAAAAATGTAATAAGAAATTGCCGCAAAGAAAGTTGAACAAATCACAGTCAGCAAAACGGCCAGGTGGTTGCCCATCCGATTGTTGAAAATCGTATACAGCGGCCAGTGAAACAGATAAATGCCATAACTGATATCGGCAAAAAAAGTCAGAACTTTCGGCTCCTCAATATTTGGTGTCTGCTCATGCAAAATACGAGCGGCATAAATCATCACCGCCGTTACCAAGCTAGCTGTCAAAAAGCCCACCAGATACGTGATCCGTTGACTAAAATCCAAGAAGCGACCCAACAAGAGTAAAACGGCTAACGCTCCGAAAAAGACCATCAGTGTTTTTCTTAAAGACCATGCAGACACAGTATTCGTGAATTTTTTCGGCACCGTTTTGACACCACTCACTGTCGCTAAAAAAGCCCCAATGAAAAAAGGAAAACTGTGGGAAACACTAGAAAAATAAATCGGTGAAAATTCAGTCATTCCTAGCGAGCGCAGTGCCATCGTCAAAAAGCTAATCAAAAAGAACACCAACGACAGCATAGAAATCAGTGCCCTAAAGCGGACCACCTTCAGTCGCTCATCAATTTTTGAGCGGCTAATGCTGCGGCTCATGAGCCAGACCAACGCACCCCAAATCAGATAAAAATGCATCTCCACAGCCAACGACCAGGTATGCAAAAACAGATGGGGGAAAAAGGAGGTCTCGTAACTGCCGCCATTGGCAATCTCAAAATAATTAGTTGTAAATCCCAGGGCAGCTGCGATTTGGCGCCCAATATCAGCAACGTAGTCAGAGCTCACCAAAAACGTAAACGGGATTGTCACCAATACTGCCAGCAAAAGTGGCGGAAAGATGCGCACCAGACGGCGACTGTAAAACCCGATGAGATCTAAACTGCCCTTTTTTTGCAATTCATCAATGAATAATGACGTGATTAAAAAGCCGGAAAATGTGAAAAATACATCAACCCCTACAAAACCGCCGGAAAACTGAGTGATGTAAAAATGATACAGCAACACCATAATCAAACCTGCTACTCGAATACCGCTAAACCACTTGATTCTCATTTTCCTTGATACTCCCCATCTTCAAATTTCCCTTTATAAATCAAACCCGTCTCCAACGTCAAAGTTCCCTGACCCTCGGCTTTTCCCTTCTTAAAATCCCCAACATAATGCCAGCCGTCTTTGGCTTTAAAATCTCCTTTGCCGTTGAAATAGCCGTCTTTGAAGCTGCCGGTATACACACTGCCATCCTGGAAAGTCAAAATCCCCTGCCCACTAAAACGCCGTTCGACCAGATCCCCAGTGTATTTCAACCTGCCCTGATCCAAAGTAACCGTCGTATTTTTTTCGTCTTTTACCGGCTGCATGCTGATGATTCCACAAATCACAATCACTGCCACCATCGCCAGCTGACCAATCCGAATCCACCACGTCTTATCTATCTTTTTGATAACCATTATCGTCTTCCATTCTTTTTCTATTTTCCTATGCAGACCAGCTCTGAAACCACCTGCTTTTAATCAATTAGAAGCCAGCAACAACAGTTTATGAATCAAGGATTTGATCATTCTTTTTTGTGACTGGACCATTTTACAGATATGTAAATGATAGCGGAAATCTCCGAGGGGCACAAGTTGTTTTCCTGCATTCTTTCCGCTGATTTTTCTTTTCACAGTCCACCGGCTTTTTCGCAGCCTATTCTTTAAAAAGCACCTACATTGCAAGAAGATAAGCTGCACTGTGCCACGAGAAACTTTCAAAGGAGAAGAAAACACCCTTGCAAATCATTTCGAAAGTGAACAGTAGCAGCACTTTCTTTACTTGATAAAACCAAGTTAACTCCTGTGAAATTAGTAGAAATAAAAAGCGGTTATCCTCCAAGTCTTTTAGTGGAAGATAACCGGCTTTTGCATTGTAGCAGTTTGTCACAGTTCCTACTTTATTGTTTTGCTGATCCGTTGCCATGCCCGGGAGTGTAATTTGCGGCTTCTGCTGCCGTGATTAACACAAAATTATCAGGATTTTTGACCTGCCCATAGGTTTTGCCGCTTTCTACTTTCAAATATTTGAACCCAGCCGGCGCTTGGTACCAGCCTCCGGAAACACTTGGGGTCGGCGTGGATGTACTTCCTGCTTCCGCTTGCTGAGCCGCAGCTTCTTGCGCAGCAGCTTGTTCACGAGCTTTTTGTTCGGCTGCAGCTGCTTCTTTGGCCGCTTTTTCTGCTGCTGCTTTTTCCGCTGCCGCCTTTTCTTCTGCTGCTTTGGCCGCTGCGGCTTTACGCTTGTTTACAGCTTTGAGGATTGTATCGTATTCCTCCTGTAATTGCTGGTGACCTGTTTTGAGATCCCCCGGCTGATAGCTTTTCAGTTGCAAAAAGCCCGACAATTGCTGCTCTTTTTCCACAAGCTCGGTCTTTTCAGCTTTTTCCAGCTGTTCGTCAGACAATAACTTCGACACAGCCGCCAATAATTTATTCGCTGCCCCTTGGTGATCCTTGAAATCAGCCTCACTAGCAGAAATTCGCTTAGAAACTGAAGCTGTCATCTCCAAGCTCTGTGTTTTACGATCCCTAAGCAGCTGCAGATCATTGGTTTTTTTCAATGACTCCTGATTAGCCTGTGCTTCTGATGTTAATGCTGATTTATCTGCGGCCAGCAGGTATTTCTTTTTCAACAAGCTTTGAATCGTTTCATTTGTCTGGGTAAGGTCATCTGCCAGCATCTTCATTTGCTGCTGATTGTCCGCCATCGTCGAAGCAAGTTGTTCCGCTTTTTTTGACAGCTTGCGAATTGGAGCAACTTTAGTAGAAGATTGAAGAGTCTGCAGCTGTGACTGCAGTTGATCCAACGAAACAATGTCTGCTTGTTCTGTAAAAGGATTGGTGCCCTTTTTTTCAATAGTTCCTAGGCTTTTAGCCAACTGCTGCCACTCTTTTGAAGCCGCTTTTTGCTCAGCTTTTTGCGCATTGGTCTTCACTTGTTTCAGCAGGTTTTGTTCAGCCGTAATCTTTTTTTGCAATGTCCGACGGTTCGCGCTTTTTTCGGCTTGATTGACTGCTTTGACTGCCTGCTGTAATTCCTTTTGATCGGTTGCAGACACAAACTCTGATTTTAGCAGTTTTTGAACGGCAGTTTCTTGTCGATCCTGCTGAGCGTAAACCTCATCGTAAGCATTGCTGTCCATCCCGGTTGCAACCAGCCCCGCGGTGACAAAGGTCAAGACAATTCCTAATAGTTTCTTATTCATTTTCCCCTTCACATTCTTCCCCCTAAATCAGATCTTGTTTGCGTTTTTCAACAGTTGCTCGATACCATGACAGCGACAACTCCAAATCTTCTGCCAGGTCATCATGGGCAGTTAAATACTCACGATATGCAACCACTTCGTCAATAACCCGCAACAAGTCTTCTTCTGCCTGCTGATCATCAGCCTTGTTTTTGTTTCTCAGGCGTCTCAACAGATTTTCTGACTCCGTCTCAAAGTATGTTTTCAACTGATAATCGATAAAAAAGACCATGACCGGGTCTTTAGCAAGCTGTGGCCGCTCCCGAGTCAAAAACTGCTGGAGCTGCTCATAATCACTGCTGACGATTCGATGACGCCGGATATAAACCAGCATGACTCCCAGCGCCACTAGAAAATAGATCATGGGACTGATTCTTACCAGATCCAATGATGTCAAGAAAGCCGCCGCCACCAGCAGTAAAAGTCCAATCCCTGCCAAGTGGAATTTTTGCCTTTCATGTTTTTGATACAGCGATAACACGTAATGATACTCTTTCATCCCAACACCCCACTATTTTTTCACTTAATAAGTCTAGTATAGCGTATTTTTTTAGAGGATTAAAAAATTTTATTGAGAATTTGCAGGTTTATTCAGCTACGCCGCTTTTCAGGTGTTTTTCAAATGTAAAAATAAAAAAAACGTCTCAACTCAGTGATGAGTCAAGACGTTTTTGATCAATCAAAGCTTATTTAGCCAAAGCATCTTTAGCTTGGTCAGCCAATGTAGTAAATGCTGCAGCATCGTTTACTGCCAAGTCAGCTAACATTTTGCGGTTGATGTCGATTTCAGCCAATTTCAAGCCGTGCATCAATTTTGAGTAGCTCAAGCCATTCATACGAGCTGCTGCGTTGATACGAGCAATCCACAATTTGCGGAAGTCGCGTTTTTTCTGACGACGATCGCGGTATGCGTAGTTGTATGAATTCATTACTTGTTCTTTAGCTGTTTTGAATAATGTATGTTTAGAACCGTAGTAGCCTTTAGCCAGTTTCAGGACTTTTTTACGACGTTTACGAGTTACAGTTCCACCTTTGACACGTGCCATGATGTATTCCTCCTAGAATAGTTCGATTATTTAGTATTAACGGGTTATGCGATTTTAACGCATTTGTGACAATTGTTGACGGATACGTTTGTAATCGCCTTTTGACACCATGCTTGCTTTACGCAGTTGACGACGTTGTTTTTTGGTCTTGCCGTGGAAACGGTGACTTGTAAACGCACGGAAGCGTTTCAAACCGCCTTTACCGGTACGTTTTACGCGTTTTGCTAAACCGCGGTGTGTTTTTTGTTTTGGCATTGTGATTTCCTCCTACTATTGGTTAGTGCGCCGAATCTTTCGAAGACGATTACTCGTTTTCGTTACATTCAACACGTATACAGTCTGTGCAGTTGCCTGCTCAGAGCCAGCATCCTCAAAATATAAGTGCAGCAAGTACAGCTTCAGATGTTATTTGCTATCAGCTTTAGGTGCCAATACCAAGAACATGCTCCGGCCGTCCATTTTCGGTTTTTGTTCGACTGTCGCCAGGTCCGCAGTTTCTTCTGCCAAGCGATCGAGAACTTTCTGACCAATCTCTTTATGGGTAATGGCACGACCCTTGAAGCGGATAGAAGCTTTGACTTTATCGCCTTTTTCAAGGAATTTACGTGCATTCTTCAATTTCGTATTGAAATCATTGACATCGATCGTTGGGCTCAAGCGGACTTCCTTGATGTTGATGACTTTTTGCTTTTTGCGGGCTTCCCGGTCTTTCTTTTGTTGTTCGAAGCGGTATTTCCCGTAATCCATGATCCGCGCAACAGGTGGTTTTGCATTAGGAGCTACCAGAACTACATCCAAATTGGAACGTTCTGCGATTGCCAATGCTTCAGCTTTCGATTTTACTCCTAGCTGTTCACCGTTTTGGTCGATCAAACGCAACTCACGTGCACGAATGCCGTCGTTTACCATCATATCCTTTGCTATGGTCATTCACCTCCAGGTATATTCGTGAGCTCTGAAACAAAAAAAGACGAGTTCGAAAATCGAACCCGCACCCCTGTCACACTAAACCACAATAGGTCAGTCTGAAACTATCTGCCCAGCGAGAGTTCTCACTCAGGCGAGAAGCGGGTGCTTCTGCTTCATTTCTCAACTTTTACAGTATACGGGGTTTGCAAAGAGAAGTCAAGCTTTTTTCATGGAAATTTACAGAGACTAACAAAGTGCTAGTTTTCCTCTCTCCAAAACGATATCGCTTCCTAGCCAAGCAAAGTTACCTTCACGCATCAAGCTGTCTTTCATTGTGAAGCCTCCTCTCCTTTGCTATGATGAAGAAAATAATTCTCGGAGGAAAACCTATGGCCATCAAACTGGTAGTTGCCGATTTGGATCGTACGCTGCTAAATAGTCGCAAAGAGCTGAGCCCCAGAACAATTCGCACATTGCAAGCTGTCCAAAAGCAGGGAATCCCCATTGTTTTTGCTTCAGCTCGTCATTATTTGAATGTTGCTCCTTTTTTGAAAGATTTGCCAGCGGATTATCTGCTTTGTAGTAATGGTGCGGGAATTTTTGAAGGCAGCACTCGCAATGTTCTATGGACCGAGGCCCTCCCTTTGCAGCTGACACTTGAAATATTGGCTGAAACTCAGCTACAAAAAGAGCTGCATCTTCGCTCCATCGGTGGCATTAAGGATTATCTTTGGAGTGAATTGAAAAACGATCCGTTGCCCGCCAGCTGGAAAGAACATCTAAACGCGCCTGTTCTGACGCTTACGCTGCGTACCTCTGATCCTGCCGGCTACCAGGCACACTTTGCGACTGATAAACGGCTACGGGTTTTTACTTATTTTGGGGAGGACTTCATTAGTATTCTGTCGGCCAATGCCTCCAAATTTCACGGAATGACTCGTTTGCTACAAATGTTGGTAATCACGCCTGCTGACATCGTCTTTTTTGGCGACGATCAAAATGATGTGGCTTTACTGGAATGGGCCGGCACCGGGGTTGCTGTTGCCAACGCAATCCCTGCTGCTTTAGCTGCAGCAGATCAGGTGACACTTTCAAATGATCAAGAAGGCGTCGCCGACTGGCTAGAAAAACACCTTCTGTAAGTCTTACGAATTCAACTGCCTGTATCTGGATGTCCGCAAAGCAGGCGGGTCGCCATCGTCGTGTCACTCTCCACCAAAGCTGACCCTACCACAAATACGAAGCGTTAAAAAAAACAAGCAGCTTTCACTAAAAAGGGAAGCAGCTTGTTTTTTAGTTGTTAATTCTCACATGCTGACTAACCTTGGAACAGAGGACTAAGGTTCCCGTCACAGACTCATTTCTTATTCCAAATAGAAATGAATATTCGCCTTGCCTTCTTGCGCTGTATGCTTGTAAATTTGAGTATCCAGTCCGCCGATGACAAACCCGCTTTTCAGATAGAAGCGGCATGCCCCCAGATTGTTGTCTTGTCCGATGGTCCAGATGCCCTGATAGCCTTTTTTCTTTGCTTCCTGCAAGCCAAAATCAATTAACTGCCCAGCAATGCCTTTGCCTCGATAACTGGCCGCTACTTTCAAATCAGACAGATACGCATACTTTAGCCAATCGTCTTCAAAAATAGCTACGCCGACACAACTCGTTTCGTCAAAAGCCCCCACCACAAAGCCTTTACTCAATAATTCTTCAATTTGATAATTTTCTTCGGGAAAAGTCTGCTGGGTCGTTTCGTCAAACACCACTTCTCGATGAGTCCAAGTGTCGTTTGTGCGACTCACTATCAACCGACCGAATAATTCAAAAGCTTCATTGGGTATCTTTGCTGCTGCGCCATCTTTGACTGTCAATAAACGGATTTCCATCACTTCAGCCTCCTTTACATTTCCCCCATTTTATCACGTCTGCTATCAGAATAAACAGCTACACCTGCCCTTTTAAATGCCCTTGATTTTACAAGCCGTAATTTTTGCCGCTGACAAAATCCCGCCAATATTTCAGTCTGCGCAAAAAAACAGGCTTAGGCAAGCCTCCAAAAAAATGAGATTTTTTCGAAGTACATCACCTTAGGCCCGTTTTTTTGATTATTCTTTAGCGCCAGTATGTCGGTACTTGTTTTTCTTCATAGGCTGCAATCAGCGCTTGGTCTTGCAAAGTGATTCCAATTTCGTCCAAGCCGTTTACCAATTTGTTTTTCCAGTTGGCATCAATAGCAAATGGCCACGTTGTTGCCCCTGCACGTACTTCTTGGGCTGGCAAATCGATGGTAATCGTTGCATCCGCCGGCAACGCTGCCAGCTGCTTACGAGCGTCTTGCGGCAATTGAATTGGCAACAAGCCGTTTTTAGTTGCATTCATATAGAAAATATCACTGAAACTGCCTGCGATAACTGCTTTAAATCCGTAATCCATCAGCGCCCAGGCTGCGTGTTCCCGAGATGAGCCTGAACCAAAGTTGTCCCCAGAGATCAGGATGGTCGCCTGTTCATATTGTGGAAAATTCAGGACAAATTCTGGATTAGGTCTGCGATCATCCAAGTAGCGCCAATCATCGAAGAGAAATTCCCCAAAGCCTTTTTTATCCACTCGTTTCAGATAACTTTTAGGGATAATCTGATCAGTATCTACATTATCATTCATAAAGGGCACCGTAGTCCCAGTGTAAACTGTAAATGCCTCCATAATCACACCCCCTCCTTTACGATTTTACGAACATCCACAAAAGTGCCATTCAGGGCTGCGGCGGCGGCCATAGCCGGTGAACACAGGTGTGTCCGAGCATTTTTCCCTTGGCGACCCACAAAGTTCCGATTGGAAGTCGAGGCACAGTGAACGTATTCCGGTACTCGATCAGGATTCATTCCGAGACACATGGAACATCCCGGCTCCCGCCATTCAAAACCAGCTGCTTTGAAGATAGCATCCAATCCTTTTGCTTCGGCTGCCCGCTTTACCGGTCGTGAGCCTGGCACGACGATTCCTGTCACACCCGCTTTAATTTGTTTACCGGCGATGATTTTCGCCGCTTCTTCCAAATCGGAAAGACGACCATTGGTACAAGAGCCGATGAATACATATTCTACTGGGATTTCCGTTGGTTTTTGTCCTGGTTTTAGGTCCATGTATTCATAAGCCAGCGCATCGTTATGATCTTGAATCTCCGGGAAGCCTTCTTCAACTGAAACACCCATCTCGGGATTTGTCCCCCAGGTCACAAAAGGTGCCAGACTAGAGGCATCCAATGTCAAAACTTTGTCAAATTCGGCATCTTCATCGGTATAAAGTGTACGCCAATCAGCCATTGCAGCTGCCATATCAGTTGGAGCAAAACGCCGGCCTGTGACATAGGCAAAAGTCTTCTCATCCGGAGCAATCATCCCCATCTTGGCTCCTCCTTCAATAGCCATATTACAGATCGTCATGCGCTCATCCATAGACATGCCACTGATGGTATCGCCGAAAAATTCTACACCGTAGCCGACACCAAAATCAGTTCCATAATTAGCAATCAATGCCAAGATGACATCTTTGGCATAAACTCCCGGTTGCAAAGCGCCACTAATCTGGATGCCCATGCGTTTTGGTTTGCGTTGCCAGATGGTTTGCGTGGCAAAAACGTGTTCCACCTCACTTGTTCCTATACCAAAAGCCAAGGCACCAAATGCTCCGTGTGTCGCCGTATGAGAATCGCCACAAACAATGGTTTTACCCGGTTGGCTGAGACCCATCTCCGGCCCCACCATATGAACGATTCCCTGCCCTTCTGAGCCGTTATCACACAATTCGATGCCAAATTCTTCACAGTTGGTTCGCAACGTGTCGATTTGTTTTTTAGCGATGACATCTGAAATATTGTGGATATCGACAGTTGGTACATTGTGATCCATCGTGCCAAAGATTTTTTCTGGCTGGCGAACTTTGCGCCCTGCTTGTCGCAAGCCTTCAAAAGCCTGTGGTGAGGTCACTTCATGAATCAGCATCAAATCGATATAAAGCAGCTGAGCATCTCCTTCTTTCCCCTTAATCACATGGCGATCCCAGACTTTATCAAAAAGCGTCTTCCCCATCATTTATCCCCCCGTATTCTGGTCCTTTTTTTAAGTTATTCGTCGGTTTTCATGTTGCAGTGTCGGTATTTGCGATTGTTTTGCTATTTCAATTTGGCAACCACTGCTGCTGTAAAGGCTGTCGTAGTGGCTGTTCCACCTAAATCACTGGTCACGATCCCTTCATTCATCACGTCAAAAACTGCTGCTTCGATGCGATCAGCCATTTCCTCCAGTCCAAAGCTTTGGCGCAGCATCAGTACCACCGACAAAATCATAGATGCCGGATTGGCAATATCTTTTCCGGCAATGTCCGGTGCTGATCCATGAATCGGTTCATACAAGGAAACGCCGCCTTCTGAATGACTAGCACTGGGCAAAACACCTAACGTTCCCGGCAAAACCGAAGCCTCATCACTCAAAATATCCCCAAAAAGATTTTCCGTTACAATCACATCAAATTCAGTCGGCTGCTGCACGATTCGCATTGCACAAGAATCCACTAACTGATGGGTCAGCTGAACCTCCGGATAATCAAGAGCAACTTTTTCCACAGTTTTACGCCACAGCTTGCTGGAAGCTAAGACATTGGCTTTGTCCACAGATGTCACTTGTTTGCGGCGAGTCATGGCAATATCAAACGCTTTACGAGCAATTCGCTCAATCTCTGGTTCCGTGTAACGACAGGTATCGTATGCTTCGGTTGCCAGTAATTCCCGCGGCTTTCCGAAATAAATCCCGCTGGTCAACTCTCGGACAACAATGAAGTCTGTTCCTTTCACGATGCTCTCTTTGACCGGCGACAAGGGCAACAAAGCATCCGGCACAGCAATGGGGCGGATATTGGCAAACAGATTTAATTCTTTCCGCAGCGCTAATAAGCCCTGTTCTGGCGTTTGCTTGGCTTTTTCCCAAGGAGATCCCGCCGGTCCGCCGATTGCCCCCAAAAGGATTGCATCTGCGTTGCGGCAAGCAGCCAGCGTATCTTCCGGCAAACCAACCCCGGCGGCTTCAATTCCAGCGCCACCAAATGGCTTTTCAACAAATTCAAACGCTGTTTCGCTGTTTTCAGCTGCAGCTTGTAAAACAGCAATCCCCGCGGCCATAATCTCCGGGCCGATCCCGTCACCGGCCAATACTGTGATTTTCTTTTTCATTTATCCCTCAGTCTCCTTTTTCAAAATCGAACTCGCCTGTACATAAGCTTTTGCTGAAGCTTCTAACACATCAAAGTCCACCCCGATACCATTGATCCGTTTGTGGGTCTGGGGGCACTCAACGGAAACGTGAACTTCTGCCTGAGCATCTTCGCCAGCTGTCAAAGCCATAATCTCGTAGTTCACCAATTTTGGCTGTTGTTCAAAAATCTGGTCGATGGAATTATAGATGGCTTGAATCGAGCCGGAACCAATTGCCGAAGCGACGCCGGATTCTCCTTGCTGCTCAACGGATACAATAGCTCCTTGCCTTCCGCCGGATACATACTGCACCTGTAAACCAGTCAAGCGCGCAGTATCAGCTTCTGCCCGAGTCTCATCGGCTATCAATGCAATCAAATCCTGATCAGTAATCTGTTTTTTCTTATCCGCCAAATCTTTAAAGCGTTTGAAAGCAGGTTTGATTTCTTCTTCTGAAAGCTGATACCCCAATTCTTCCAGCTTGGTAACAAAAGCGTGGCGTCCGGAAAGTTTCCCCAAGGGCAGTGAATTATTTTTGACGCCCACCAACTGTGGCGTGATAATCTCATAAGTTTCCGGATTTTTCAGAACTCCGTCTTGATGAATACCCGATTCATGTGCAAAAGCATTGGCCCCGATGACCGCTTTGTTGCGGGGAACTGCCACACCGGATAGACGTGCAACGATATCAGAAGTTCGCTTTGTCTCGTTCAAAGATATCCCTGAGGTTGCCTGATAGTAATCTTGGCGAATATGCAGTGCCACTGCGACTTCCTCCAGCGCTGTATTCCCGGCTCGCTCGCCGATGCCATTGACCGTTCCTTCCACGCGATTGGCGCCATTTTCGATAGCCGCCAAAGCATTGGCAGTTGCCATTCCCAGGTCATCATGACAATGAGAAGAGAAGGTAATTTCCTGTTCTGTTTTGATATTTTCGATAAGATAGGCAAATAGTTGTCCGTATTCAGTAGGGTTGGTATAGCCCACCGTGTCAGGAATATTGATAATCGTCGCACCGGCATCAATCGCGGTTTGCACTGCTTTCAGCAAAAAATCTTTGCGGGTTCGAGTCGCATCTTCTGGTGAAAACTGGACTTTTTCAAAACGTTCGCGAGCATAGGTTACGTGTTCTTTAATAGAGGTCAATACCTCTTCTGGGGTCATTTTCAGCTTGTACTCCATGTGCACATCACTCGTTGCCAAAAATACATGAATCTGAGGAAATTTCGCCTCTTTCAAAGCTTCATATGCTCGATCAATGTCTTTTTTCTGACAACGTGCCAACCCTGCAACAGTCATACGACTGGTAGCTCCGGCAATTGCTTGGACAGCCTCGAAATCTCCTTCTGATGAAATAGGAAAGCCGGCTTCAATGGTATCAATCCCCCATTTTTCCAATTGTAAAGCGATTTGAACCTTTTCTTTCGTATTGAAATTGACACCCGGAGTCTGTTCCCCGTCTCGCAACGTCGTATCAAAAAATTGAATTTTGCGCATGTGTGAATCCTCCTTATATTTTTTCGGTGATTACAGTGGTGGTTGGCATTGTCTAGTTTCAAAGAAATGCGCTTTGAAACTTTGTTTTATGGATCATGGCGATTGATTGTTGTAGACGCCTTGCCTCAAAAATAATCTTCTATTTTTTCGGTGATTACAGTGGTGGTTGGCATTGTCTAGTTTCAAAGAAAAACGATTTGAAACTTTGTTGTATGGATCCTAGCGATTGATTGTTGCAGACGCCTTGCCTCAAAAATAGTCTTATATTTTTTCGGTGATTACGGTGGTGGTTGGCATTGTCTGTTTTCAAAGAAAAACGATTTGAAAACTTGTTGTATGGATCCTAGCGATTGATTGTTATGGACGCCTTGTCTTAAAAAGACTAAAGTTTCGACAGCCCGCAACAGATTTCATTTTAGATGAGCGTTTAACTTATCATTTATGAATTTAGATGAAAAAAAGTATAAAAAAAGCACTCCACAAAGGTTTACTCCTTTATGCAATGCGAATAGGACTCTTCTAAAATTATACCAGAAAGAGTCCGCAGCTATAATAATAACAATTCGAATGTTTGTTTGAATGTTGTCATTTTTCATCACCTATGTCAGTTAATAGTTCAAAAATACCGGACTCAGGAAGCAATGTCAACACTTTTCTCTAAATTTTCTGAATATTCCACAAAAAATACTTTGATTGGAATGTATTTGTCATTTTTTTGCCCATGTTTAGGGAGGTAAGGGTTCCAAAAGCGTTCTTGCTGTTTTACCAACCGGGGTTTTCGCTTTTTTAAATTTCTTCTGTTGAAAATCCCCGCTTCATTAAAAACAGCAAACTACGAAAAACTGTGCACATCTTTCATTTCGCCAATTTCACAAAAACCGGCTCTGTACAACAATGGCTAACCCACTACTGAAACGAATCTCTTCCCATTGAAAAATGCGAATTCAAGCCGCTCTTTGGTCCTGGACAATTTGTATAAGACACTCGCACAACGATATACCTTCAAAAGACACCTTTATTTCCCCCTAAATTAAACCCAAGTAAAGCAGTTTTCAACATCAAAAAAGAACGGGACACTTTTCCCTGAAGGCAAAAAAGGATTTCACACACCCCTCCTAATGAATGCTGTGTGAAATCCTTTTAGTATTTAGAAGAGATTTTGTCTCCTCTTCGTTTTATTCTCGTTGTCTTGAAATATGTTTCAAACTGGTTATTCTGCCTTCAAAGCAGCCATTGTAATGTAGTTGTAAGGTTCGTTGAAATGCGGTAAGAAGAACAGATCCAACAGTTTCAATTCGTCGATAGTTACCCCTTTAGCAATAGCCAATGAGAACATGTGAATCCCCATTGAAATGTCTTCAGTAGAGGACAATTGCGCACCTACAATCCGGCGGCTGTCTTCTTCATAGACGATTCGAATCTTCACTTTGGCATTGTCTTCCATAAAGGCTGGGCGTTGCAGTGCTTCATGATCCGTGTACTTCACTTTTAGGCCATTTTTTTCGGCAGCTTCCACTGACAAACCAGTAGATACCAAATTCAAGCCAAAGATTGAAATCCCATTTGAGCCTTGGACACCTTCTGATTCGACTGGTGTGCCACCGATGTTGTAGCCAGCGACGATCCCAGTACGAACAGCATTGGAAGCCAAAGCGATATAGGTCGTTTTTTGCAGTGCGTTGGAGTAAATTGTGGCACAATCACCTACTGCGTAGACAGCTGGATCGCTGGTTTGCTGGTGCCGATCCACCAGATAAGCACCATTAGCAAACAACTCCAGGTGGTCTTTGCCCAGTTCAGCATTTGGACCAAAACCGATAGCATTGATTACCATGTCTACTGGATACTCACCGGCATCTGAAACAACCGCTTCTACACGATTAGTTCCTTTGTATTCACGAACCAATTCACCGAAATGCAGGTCGATTCCATGATCTGCCAAATTCTTGTCCATGTCGTCGGTAAACCAGGTATCGTAGTAGCTTGGCAGCGAGCGGCCAGCTGCATCAAACAACAAGACGTTTTTGCCGCGGCGTTTTGCCGCTTCAGCGATTTCCACACCGATATATCCGGCACCGATAACTGCCACCGTTTTGACACTGTCTTTTGAGATTTCACGGTCAACGGCTTGGCCTTCTTGGAAAAGTTTCAAAAAGTGAATGCCTTCCAAATCACGTCCAGGGACATTTGGGGAAATTGGTCGAGAACCAGTCGCCAAAACCAGCTTGTCGTAAGATTCTTCGACTTTTTCACCATCTTTGGTAACGCCATAAACTTTTTTACCTTCAAAGTCCACTCGATCCACAGAAGTTTCCATCAAAATCTTAGCGCCTTTTGCTTCAAAAGCTTCTTTATTCGTATAAAACAGGCCTTCGTACCCATCGATTTGGCGGCCAACCCACAGCGCTGTGCCACAGCCTAAATAGCTGAGGTTGGTGTTGCGATCAATCAGCACCACTTCTTGATCTTTGAAATTGTCTAACAAGGTATTGGCTGCCGCAATCCCAGCATGGTTGGCACCGATAATAACAGTTTTAGTCATTGTAATACATCTCCTTAGATTTGAATTCGCTCTCATTCTAACGAGGAATTGTGCAAAAGGCGACAAATTTGCTTGTGAATCTGACGAGAAATCAAATAAACGGCGTTTCTTTATAAACCACTATTCTTACAGGATTTATCAACAACCTTGAAAGGCCGGCATCCATTTACTTTCACAAGACAAAATGTCACCGGTACGTGATTCTTGTTTTCTTGGTAGTGAAAAAACGAACAACCAGACTGATACAGCCCCACCACTCAACCAATACACAAAGACACCTTTTTTATCAGGAGTCGACGGACTTCTTCGGCTCTTTGCGACTTTTCATGATAGACTGGTTCCAACAGGTATTTTCACAAATTTCACGGTAAGGAGCAGTCTAAAATGAAGAAAAACTCCCGGATTCTGCCACCACAAATTCAAGAAACAGAACTTGCAGATTTTCAGCCCCAAGACGAAGAAACTTTTGAAAATCTTAAATTTCTCGAGACTAATCGAAGCCGATCCATCGTTAAGAATCTGATTATCCGCCAATCTAGTCTAGAGAAGATTACAATGACCAATAGTCGCCTGGAGCGCTTTGAAGCAGCCAACGTTATTTTCGAAAAATGTGATCTTTCCAACAGCGAACTCCTCGGCGCCAGCATCCATCAGGCGGAGTTTCGTCAATGCCGCCTCATCGGTACCAACTTTTCTGAAAGCTGGCTGCGGGATGTCCGCTTTGACGATTGTCTTTTGGACTATGCATCTTTTGCAACTACCAACCTGAAAAGTGTCGCATTTACCAACAATCGGCTGCGCTTCGCCGAATTTTACGATATTGATTGGCAAAATCTGCAACTGACAGAAAACGACCTTCATGATACCGGTTGGCTGCGAACACAGCTCAAGGGGCTAAGCTTTGTTAGTAATCGTTTTGAACGAATCGGTATTTCCGCCGATCAGTTGCGCGGCTTGACGGTAGAGCCCACACAAGCACTGATCATCGCCGCCGGGCTGGGATTGATTATAGACTAACCATCGCAGGCCAGGACCGCTTGCCAGCAGAACAATACACTAGTAGCCATCACAACTACCCAGCAGGTTTTGTTGCCAACAAAAAGACTCTTGTTACCAACAGAACAGCCTTTTATCTGCATTCAAAAAAACAGCAGCTAACTTTGCGTCAACTACTGTTTTTTTATCGTTCATCGTATCCGCCGCCACATTGCGACTAGCATCCACACTGCTAAAATGAGGCTGATCAACATGGCGATTGCCCAGCCAAAGACTGAGTTGGAAAAAGGAAGTGGGACATTCATCCCGAAAAAGCCGGTGACGATAGTCGGTACGGTTAATAATAATGACCAGACTGTCAAAAATTTCATAGTGTCGTTTAGGTTGTTGTTCAACAGATTGTTGTAGGCACCGGAAAGCTGTTCCAACACTTGAGAAGCCAGTTGTGTCATCTCCACTGCTTGTTTGGCTTCAATCAGGGCATCCTCCAACTGTTCTTTTTCATTTTCCTGCAGCCGATGATAAATACTTTGCGCTTGGATCTGATGCAATAAAACGGCATTTTGCTTAGTAGCCGACACCAGATAGACCAGCCCGATTTCCAAGTCACTCATGGCAATCAGATTTTTATTGGTGGTTTTCTCCCGCAGGCGTTGATTTAAACGGCTGCGTTGGCTATTCACCTCTTCAATCAGTGGGAAGAAGGCATCACTAATTACAAATAAAGTATGAAACAACAAGCTGTACTCACTTTGGCGAGAATTTTTGTGGAGCAGACTTTCCATCAACTCATGGACATATTGCGTCCGAGCCGTCGTAAATGTGAACAGCCGACCTTCTTTGATGATGAAGGTCATGGGACTGGCTTCGTAATGATTTTCAACTTTCTCCCGATGAGGCACATTGAAGATCAATAAAAATGCCTTTGTCTCGGTATCGTACTCCACACGAGCCCGTTCGTTTTTATCTAATGAGTAAGTCAGCATCTCATCAGAGATCTGATAGCGTTCTTGTACCAGGCGAATTGAAGCGACATCATGGCCGTCTACTTGCACCCAACTAGAAATTCCATCATTGAAACTGCGGATTTTTTCCATTCCTTGCCCCTCCTGCAAACATCGCAGCCAGCCACAGAAGCGGTCTTTTGCTGCATCTCATTTTATTATAACAGTCCTGAGTTTTACTACCAAAAAAAGACCACTGCCTTTTTCAGACAATGGTCAACTTTTTATCCCACCGGATGCAAGTTACGCACTTCTGCCAGCTTGTCATCAATCAATTGCAGGACCGCTTTGGCAGCAGCCGGATCTTCTACGAAATTCAGCTTGTCACCGTCAATCTGGATCTTCGGGCTCTGATCGTAAGCTTGATACCAGTTATCATAACGGCTGTTCAATTCTTTATAGTAATCGTACAACGTTGGATCATAATCCAGCTGCTCATACGGCCGATTGCGCTTTTGAATACGAGCAAGCATCGTTTCAAAAGAAACTTTGATGTGCACCAAAAGATCCGGGTGCTTTTTATGAGCCGCATAAGGCAGCTCTTCCAACATATTACTCAACAACTCGTCGTAAACTTTGACCTCAGTTTCAGTTGCTCGTCCCAAATCAGCATTCAGATGAAACAACAAAGAGTCTTCATAAATTGAGCGATCCAACACGTTGTCTTCATTTTGTAGGGCTTGTTTAATACTGTCAAAACGTTTATTTAAAAAATAGATCTGCAGCAAAAAAGCATATTTGTTGGGATCCGCATAAAATAGCGGCAGCACCTCATTGTTGTCTACCGATTCGTAAAATGCTTCACTGTCCAGATGATTGGCGATCATCTCTGTCAAACTTGATTTGCCTGCACCTATCGTCCCTGCTAATACGATCACAGCCATCGTCCTCCAACTCTCATTCTTTTGTTTATTGTGCCCTTTGCAAAAGTCACTTGGACCACTATAACGCAGAAAAGCTTTTATGGTCAACTCAAAGAATAGGCTGCTTTTTCGTAACAGATTCTCTCTAAATAATCCATTTTAAAGGGGCAAAATCAGCAAAAAGCAACACTCTTTCCCAAAAATTGTTTAAGAAAACAATGGAAATCTCAGCATTTTTTCTGAAACTATTAACGAATCAGGGAATATTTAGTAGAATGGGGAAGCGAGGAAAATGACAGTTTTGTCATGTTTCCAAAAAGACGAGCAGACTTGGGGAGTCACCCTCCCGCAAATAATCATGATTGAGGTGCCCAACGTGAAGGAGATCGCTACTGGTCAAGCAAGCGGCAAGATCATATTGATGGGAGAGCATGCGGTCGTTTACGGAGAACCGGCGATTGCAATGCCCTTTTCAGCTACTCAGGTAACCGCAGTAATCCGCCGTTCACAGGAGGATTTTTTGGACTCTGCCTATTTCACTGGGCCTTTGACACAAGTCCCCCAGAGCCTGAATAATTTAAAAGAACTAATTTATATGCTGCGACAGGACTTTGCTGCTCCACCGCTTTTGTGTACCATCACCAGCACAATCCCTGCCGAACGAGGCATGGGCTCTAGCGCTGCTGTGGCAGTAGCGGTGACACGAGCCTTTTTGGCCTGGCAACAAGTAGAAGAAACGCCGGCGGGACTGCTGCATTACGTGAACCAATCTGAAAAAATCGCCCACGGCAACCCCAGCGGCATTGATGCGGCGGCTACCAGCGGTACTGAGCCAATTCTCTTTGAAAGGGATAAACCCTTCCATGCATTTCCATTAAAGCTGGACGGCTGTCTAATTGTCGCCGATACTGGTGTTAAAGGCAAGACTCGCGATACCGTACGAGATGTTGCTAGTTTGATGACAACAAATCCCCAGCAAGCGCAACGTGCGATTCAGCAATTGGGTGACCTCACTCGCCAAGCCAAAGAAGCTATCTCAGCCAACCAAGCCCGTTATTTGGGTCTATTGATGAACGAAGCCCATACTCTGTTGCAAAGTCTCTCTGTCAGTGATCCTACGCTGGATCAACTGGTGCAGGTGGCGCGCCGCAACAACGCCTTGGGTGCCAAACTGACTGGCGGCGGCCGCGGCGGTTGTATGATTGCCTTAGCCACAGATGCCCACAATGCCGCCATCATTGCCAATCAACTGGAAAATGCCGGGGCAGCTGCCACCTGGATTCAGCGTCTTGGTTACACACCAGCGGTTCCTGTCTCTCTTTAAAGTACCGCTACCACATTATTTTACGAGGAGTCAAAACCCATGCACGAAGGACAAGCCAGAGCTTACACCAATATTGCTCTGATCAAATACTGGGGCAAGAAAAATGAAGAATTGATTTTACCCATGAACAACAGTCTCTCATTGACACTAGATGCCTTTTACACCGAAACTTCCGTCAGCTTCAGCAGCCAGCTGCAAGCTGACACTTTTGTGTTGGATGGCAAATTGCAAGAATCTGCGGCGACTGCCAAAGTCAGCCGCTTTCTAGACCTCGCCCGTGAAGCTGCGGGGACACAACTGCGAGCAACCGTAAAAAGCACCAATTTTGTCCCCACTGCAGCTGGTCTAGCTTCTTCGGCTAGTGGTATGGCCGCACTTGCAGCTGCCACTAACGCAGCACTAGGCTTAGAACTTTCTGACAGCGATCTCTCACGCCTAGCTCGACGGGGCTCCGGCTCAGCTTGCCGCAGTATTTTCGGCGGCTTTGTAGAGTGGGAACAAGGGGAAGATGACCAAACCAGCTTGGCGCACCCTGTCGCTTCTGATTATTTCGAAGACGACTTGGCTATGCTTTTTGTCTTGATTAATGACAAGCAAAAAGATGTCTCCAGCCGCGACGGGATGCGTCGAACAGTAGCGACCTCCGCTTTTTATCCCGGTTGGCTGCAAAGTACGCCCCAAGATTTGGCAACTTTAAAAGCAGCCATCGCCCAAAAAGATTTCACTACTCTGGGTGAGACGACTGAAGCTAACGGCCTAAAGATGCACGCTACTACTTTAGCAGCTGTTCCACCATTTACTTACTGGTCACCACAAAGTCTGGTAGCTATGGATCTAGTGCGCAGTTTGCGGGCTCGCGGCAGCGAATGCTATTTCACGATGGATGCCGGTCCCAATGTTAAAGTTTTATGTCGCCGCCAAGACGAGGCTTTCATCAAAGCGGCTTTTGCCGAAATCTTTACACCAGAGCGACTGATTTTGGCCCACGCTGGTCCTGGCATCCAATATTTTTAAAATTACGCCTGCGCTAGTCCCCTAGCACTTATGTAGGCGACGATTAAAACCAATGCTGTTTACTCTTTGCTGCCACTTCATTTATCAAAAGGGCGCTCGATTAAACCCGCGCAATTTGGGAACAGTTCGTGGTTTCTTCACTTCAGCCAAATTCACAACTAAGGAGTTCTTTTCATGATTGAGATCTCAGTACCGGGAAAATTATTCATTGCCGGTGAATACGCCGTCGTTGAACCCGGCCATCCAGCCGTGATTGTCGCGGTGGATCAATTCATCACAGTCACTGTCAAAGCTGCGACGGGCAGTGGCAGTATCCAATCCCAACAATACAGCGAGCTGCCTATCAAATGGACGCGTCGTCATGATCAGTTGGTGCTGGATGTGCGGGAAAACCCGTTCCACTACATTTTAGCTGCCATTCATTTAACCGAAAAATATGCTCAAGAACAGGGCCGTTCCCTGTCATTTTATGATTTGAAAGTCACTAGCGAACTGGATAACTCCAATGGCCGCAAGTACGGTCTGGGTTCCAGCGGGGCAGTGACTGTCGCCACTGTTAAAGCACTGAATGCTTTTTATCAGTTGGAGATGGACCGCATGACTATTTTTAAACTCTCCGCTTTGGCTCACCTGGAAGTCCAGGGCAATGGTTCTTGCGGAGATATCGCCGCCAGCTGTTACGGTGGTTGGATTGCCTTTTCCACCTTTGATCCCAACTGGGTCAAAACCGCCCAAGACCATCTCACCATGACGGCCCTCTTGGAAGCGGATTGGCCAGCATTGATGATCAAACCTTTGACCGTTCCCAAAAATCTGCGGCTTTTAATCGGTTGGACCGGCAGCCCGGCTTCCACCAGCGATTTGGTGGATCGTGTTCATGAGTCCAAAGAACACCGCGCTGAGCGTTATCAGCAGTTTCTAACAGACAGTCGAACCTGTGTTGAAGACTTGATTCGCGCTTTTCAAGAAGAAAAGGTGCCCTTGATCAAAGAAAAGATTACTGAAAATCGGGCGCTTTTGAACCAACTGACAAAGATCACCGGTGTTGTAATTGAGACACCTGCTCTGAAAACCATGTGTGACTTAGCAGAGCATTACCAAGGAGCTGCCAAATCCTCTGGTGCTGGTGGCGGCGATTGCGGCATTGTGATTGTCGACCAGAAAACAGGGATTCTCCCTCTGATGAGCGCATGGGAGACGTCTGAAATTACACCGCTGCCACTTCACGTATACAGCTATCCACAATACTAAAATTCCAGGCTACCACAACCACACCGTCGAATTAAAAAGCCGCTCAGTTTTGATTTGTTGGCACTTGTTTCAAAGCAGGACTGCTCCCAAATCAATACCGGCACTGAGACGGACGGCTTCTTTTGTTTAATCCGCCCACTGTCTCACTTGTGAGACAATATTCTGACTGGAGGTCCCGCCTTATGAACCGCAAAGATCAACACGCCGCTTTGGCCAATGCCTTTTACCAAGACGGCCCCAACGACTTTGATTTGATCCGCCTATTACACACCGGCTTTCCAGAAATGGCGGTGGCAGAGACCGATCTGACCGTCGACGTCTTGGATACTACCTTGAGCACCCCTTTTTACATTAATGCGATGACCGGTGGCAGCGAAAAAACCCGCGAGTTGAACCGTAAGCTGGCCGAAGTTGCCAAAGCCTGTGACCTGATGATGGCTACCGGTTCTGTCAGCGCTGCTTTAAAGGACCCCACCACTGCCGACAGCTTCACGATTGTGCGCGAAACTCACCCTGATGGCTATCTACTGGCAAATATCGGTGCCGGTGTCAGCGTTCCCGATGCACAGCGGGCCGTGGCTCTCTTTGATGCGAATGCGCTGCAAGTCCACGTCAACGTGCCTCAAGAGTTGGTAATGCCAGAAGGAGATCGGGACTTTCGTGGCTGGCTCACCAATATAGAGGATATTGTCAATCACATCGAAGTCCCGGTAATCGTGAAAGAAGTCGGCTTTGGAATGACCCGGGAGACAATCCAACAGTTGGTGAATATTGGCGTCACAGCCATTGACGTCAGCGGTCGTGGCGGCACCAGCTTCACTCGCATCGAAAATGCCCGTCGCCACAAACATGAATTGGATTATCTGACTGACTTTGGCCAATCTACGCCAGAATCTTTGGTAGAAGCCTTAGAAGTCCCCCAGATTTTCGATTTGTTGGCTTCTGGTGGTATTCGCAACGCCTATGATATTTATAAGTCACTGGTTCTGGGTGCCCGAGCTTGCGGAGTCTCCGGTACGATTCTCCATACTGTCAGCAAAAAAGGCGTTGAAGCGGGTATTCAGCAAGTCGAAGCGTGGAAAGCACAGTTGCGTCTGTTAATGACTCTCACTGGCCAAAAAGACCTCAAAGACTTGCGGCATGTTCCTGTGACTTTTTCTGGCAATCTATTGCAGTGGTGCCACAACCGCAACATCGACATCCGCAAGTACAGTCTTCGCTAAGGACATTTTCATACTTAAACAGCTAGTCTGAATAAAAAAAGACCCCTCAGTAATTTGAGCGTAAGGGCTCATTGCAGAGGGGTCTTTTCTATTCGTTTTAACGACCAAACAACTTTTTGAAAAAGCCTTTTTTCTCTTCGGTAGGTGCTGTCGTTGGCGCTGTTTGCGCTTCAGTCACTTTGGAAGCATCCAACACCAGATCTTCTTCTTGGCGCAATAAGTTATTTAACTCAATCATTCCCTGGAGGCTCATGGTGATGCGCCGAATATCGGCATTGTTTAAGCCATATGCTTCAGCAGCGGTCTTTTTTCCTTCGTCAGAACTCAGCTGGGCAATCACAGCGCCAATTAAGCCCACTTGTTCTCGCAATAACGCTGCCGAACTGATATCACCAAAAATCGTTATATTCGTAGGTTCTTCCAAGTAAGTACATACGGACAACCCATTGGAATAATCCCGCAGATCATTTATCTTTTCTTGATATTCCAGCTGTCCGTAGACCGGGTCCTTTTCCAAGCCTCGAGCAAGACGGTTCAAAATTTCCTGTGATTGGTGCAAATTCGCGATAGCTTCTGCTAATTCTGACAACGATATGACCTCCTGTAGACGTACCCAAACAGCTGTCTTCAATAAAGTTTTCGGCTGCTTTGGTCATTCTGAATTTTCCTGTTCTTATCATAACACATCAGCAGCATTTTTTTCGAAAACCTTTTCACAGGGTAAAATTTCTCTAAACTTGCTCAAAACTGATTTTTTACCGCTAAAGGTCTTTTACGCTATTTTCATTGCAGTGTTTTACGATTAAACTTTTCTTTTACAGGAGCAAAGACAAGCTGTTCCTGCCGATCTTTAAAATTAGCCAACAACAGCAATAAAACCAGCAATACAAAAAATACCAACAATCCTTTTTCCCAACTGACAAGTGAGCTATTCCACGGATTTTCCATCAGGATCAGCTTTGGCAAATCAAGGTAGCTCATGGGCAGAAATTGTGCAAAGCGAACATCTAAAAGCCCATGAAGTTCCGGAAATAGTGACGGTAGCAAAAGCCCACAAAGGATCACGCTCTGAAGCAGAAAGTTACGGGTAAAGCGCACCAACACACTGGAAACTGCCCCTAAAAAGAAAATCCCCATCACAATCGACAATCCTGATCGCCCCAGATAGGCTGACACACTCATTTGCTGAATCTTTTCTTGATGGTCTCGGTAAAACAGTGGATACTGCCAAGCCCCCAAACCGTCATTGATGACAACAAACAAACTGACTGCCATAAATGCGGCGGCGATCACCGTCAAACACAAAATCAAGATCATTTTAAAGCGGCGTCGCTGAAGACTCCCCTCCCACTGTGACAATTGCCGTTTTTCCCATTGGCGCCACTGCCCGTTAAACTGTCCCTTGGTAAAGCAGTTGGCCATAAACAAGCCACAGCTTAAGAAGAACACGCCACCAGGAATTTTATTGAAAATATTAGCTAAATAATTCAACAGCGGCAAGCGATCTGCATAGGTAATATCAATCCGCTTTGTCCCTGTGTGTTCAACGAAATACTCCAATTCCGCAACTTTTAGCTCTTGTTGTTGAATCATTGGCGAGTGAGGATTTGTGGTCCGCAGTCCAATTAGATGACTTTGAGCTAGGGCTGCTTCCTCCATCACAGCTGAGCGATGCCAGCCATGTTCCAGCTGCTTTTTCAGATTTTCCAATAGTTGCTTCTCGTTTTCTAAGCGTTCTGTGACATATTCAGGAGCCCCGTCAGATTGCAAAACTGCCAAAGCTTCATTAGTCACCATAATCTGGGCCCGAGTCCCTTCGATTTTATGCTCCACAGCTGTTGGTGCATCCATCAGCTGACTGATATAAGGCAGGACTAATAATGAGAAAATGACTGTAAAAAATACAGCTATCCTCCCTCCAGTCTGCCAACGCCATTTGCCCTTCATTTTCCGTCACCTCCACAGCTTCTCAAGCATAGTTTAACAGATAAAATGAACAATACCTATTTTTAAACTCACTATTTTATAATAATTCACACATTTTAAAACTTGCATTTACTCTCAGGCCGAGATTTCTTCAGTCACACGCAAAAAACCGGCTCTTCGTCAAATAGTGTTGGTGAGTTCAAATTGAATGAGTGAATGAGCTCAGGCAGGAAAAAATTCTTGCCTGAGCGCTTTTTTATTTTTCGCTCTTTCTTAAACAAAAATCAGCCCTTGGATGATGTAGATTCTTGAGCGAAAATTAAGGAA